>NZ_AKXJ01000055.1:0-510 GCF_000276645.1 Pseudoalteromonas sp. NJ631 | reverse complement strand
GGTGTGGTGCGGTGATGTGACGTATATTTGGACAGGCAATCGCTGGGCCTATTTAGCGGTCGTTGTTGATTTATTTGCACGTAAAGTCGTTGGTTGGGCAATGTCGTTGTCGCCAGATACTAGCTTAACGCTAAAAGCGCTTGAACTCGCGTATGAAAGCAGAGGTAAACCAAGTGGATTGATGTTTCACTCAGACCAAGGAAGCCATTATACAAGCTTGAAGTACCGCCAACGTTTATGGCGCTATAAAATTACACAAAGTATGAGCAGGCGCGGAAATTGTTGGGATAATGCGCCAATGGAGCGATTTTTTAGAAGCTTTAAAACGGAGTGGATGCCAAAGGTTGGATACGAAAACTTTAAAGATGCTAAATATGGTGTGAGTGATTATATCAACGGATATTATAACAACGTTAGGCCTCATCATTATAATGCTGGTTTAGCGCCAAATGAATCTGAGGTTAGATACCAAGATTCTAAAACTGTGGCCAAAATTAGTTGACCACTACA
>NZ_AKXJ01000054.1:0-530 GCF_000276645.1 Pseudoalteromonas sp. NJ631 | reverse complement strand
GCAGGCCTATTGCCTGCCGATACCCCTATCGCCCTCTACTTTTCTCGCAGTAGCGAGATGCTTATTGCTATTTTGGCCGTGCTCAAAGCCGGTGGTGCCTATGTGCCTGTTTCACCAGATTATCCAGAAGCTCGGGTTGAGTTTATTTTAACCGACACCAACACCGACTTAGTGCTAACACAGGAATGCCACTTGCCGTCACTTAAGCCTGTGCTTGGAAAAGCGGCGGTGCTCAGTGTCAATACCCATGCACTGGCGGTGGAGCACGAGAACTTAGTGCGCCCAACAGCGTTGGCTAATTTGGCTTATATCATCTACACCTCAGGAACAACCGGGCAACCAAAAGGCGTGATGCTCACTCAGCACAATGTGCTTTACTACCTTCACGCCTTAACCTGCCAGTTAGGTGACAAGTATCGTAATATCGACTTTTCTTCTAACTACTGTTTTGACCTGTCGGTGACCACCACCTTATGCCCGCTCCTTGCTGGACAAACGGTATGTGTCTATGAAGGCGATATTCTTGATGC
>NZ_AKXJ01000053.1:0-549 GCF_000276645.1 Pseudoalteromonas sp. NJ631 | reverse complement strand
GAAGAAATTATCTTCAATACCCACTTGCTCAAGGCCAAGTACCTGTTGCCAAATCTCACAAAGCTGGGTCTCTAAGTCATTACGCGGTGCCACATAGAGGTTGTCGGCTTGAAGCTCTGGTGCGGGGAGTGCTTTGCGGTCAAGCTTACCGTTACCTGTGAGTGGAATATGCTCGATTAGGGTAAAGTGGCTGGGCACCATATACTCAGGTAAAGCAGCACTTAGGGCGAGCTTTAATTCGGTAATTTCAAGATCAGGCTCTGCGACAAGATAAGCGGCCAGCGCTTTGCCTTGCGGTGCAGGCACATCAATCACCACTGCGTTTTGTACACCTTGCTGGTCGACAATAGCTACAGCAATCTCGCCTAATTCGACGCGATAACCACGAATTTTCACCTGCTCATCGTTACGACCGAGATACACCAAGTCGCCGTTGTCTAGGAAACGGGCAAGGTCACCGGTTTTGTACAGCTTGCTATGGGCGGGGTCGTGACTAAATGGATTATCAATAAAGCGCTCAGCATTGAGTTCAGGGCGGTTTAAGTAACC
>NZ_AKXJ01000052.1:0-657 GCF_000276645.1 Pseudoalteromonas sp. NJ631 | reverse complement strand
ATCCATGCGTTGAAATGACTCATTGGCAATTTACTTTCGGGTGTGATGAGGGAGAAAAACGGTGCTGAGAGCTTTTTTGGTGCTTGTAAGCTAATCGGCTGCTTTAGTAGATAAAACTAGCAAATCGCTGACACCCACCACTAATTACCTCGCAACCAAAACTAATCCCCCCTTAACCACACCAGAAAAACATAACTTCTCGGCGGGTGAACCACCTCCCACAAAACGATTCAGACGGTGAGTTAGGAGGCTACGCTGATAGTTTTTGTAACCCTTGCAAACAGCTTCATCGTAAAAATCGTAGACGATCTCACAAGCAACTTATTCCCCCTCCATCACACCCGAAAAGCATAAGCCGATATGCAATGTGCCGACAGGATGTCGGCTAAGTCTTGTCAGGCACAAGGACGTGCCTTACAAGACGGTTGCACTATATCGGCTTAGGGTTTGAGGATTAAGTGTGATGCTGGGGCGACGTTTTCTTGGTTCGTTCTTTTTCGTCGTTTAAAATGAATGAACGAGAAGCGCATGGACGCGCTTTGATACGAGCCATGGAGGGTAAGGCTAATATGTCTTCCTGACAGGTTTCGACGCCCATCCACGGGCTACGACATACTTTTCTTTGATGCCCAAAGAACAAGTATGCAAAAGAAAGGG
>NZ_AKXJ01000051.1:0-679 GCF_000276645.1 Pseudoalteromonas sp. NJ631 | reverse complement strand
ATTTGCGGTACACTCGGCATAGTGGCGCTTTGTTTACCACCAATATCTTGCTCCATGCTACCGTCAAACACAGTCATGGCTTTGCCTTTTAAGGTCAGTAACTTGTCTGCAAAGATGTTGACGTTACCACTTGAGTCAATGCTGATTTCACTGCCGCCATTGGCAAGAGTGAGGTTGCCAGAGCCACTGCCTTTAATCGTGATATTGCCTTGGCTTTGGATGATTTGACTTCCCGCCGGGGCGGTGATGGTAAGGTTGTTGTCTGCCTTGAGGTTGATATCACTTTGGATAACACTGCGATGACTGCGACCCGCCTTAAGCGTGATATTTTGTGTGGCGCTGACGTCAATTTGATTGGCGGTGACGTCTAGGTTGGTTGCTGCATCAGCAATCACCGACTTTTTACTCTCCAGTGCCAGTTGTTGTTTGGCGCTGGCAATAAAGGTTTTATTGGTGAGTAGTCGAATTGCGCTTTTAACACTGCCAAGTTGTATGTCTTTGGCTGCAAAAATATTCATCGCGCCAAGTTGCGCAAGCCAGTGAATGTAAGGCTGCTTTTTATCCCCATGTAACACCAAGTGCTGATTGCCTGCTAGGGTTTGCAACACAATATGCGGGGTATTTGGGGTGTCATCAAACATCAATAGGTTTTGGCCGCGAGAGCAGAGCACGTTTTGGG
>NZ_AKXJ01000050.1:0-725 GCF_000276645.1 Pseudoalteromonas sp. NJ631 | reverse complement strand
TGAAGGTGGCCGTACAGTAGGTGCTGGTGTTGTAGCAACAATCGAAGAGTAATCTCTAGGTTGTCGTAACACACATAAAAAGGTCGCTTTGGCGGCCTTTTTTAATGCCTTGTCGCTGTGATTTTATATCGCGACCAACGAAAAGAGTCATTCTCCAATAAAGACGTACGGTCTTTTTTAATACTTCGTAGCAGTGATTTTATATCGCGACCAGTGAAAAGGGTCATTCTCCGATAAGGCGTACAGACTTTTTTAATACCTTGGTAGCAGCGATTTTATATCGCGACTAGTGAAAGGGTCATTCTCCGATAAGGCGTACAGACTTTTTTAATACCTCGTAGCAGCGATTTTATATCGCGACCAACAAAACGAGTCATTCCTAGCAATTCAATAACTGTTGTCGAACCTTCTTAAGTGGTATCCCCACTTATAGAATAGCGACTCTATAGTGTTGATAACACGCGGTACTATACATAAACGGTATACAACACCTCTTTTTTGTTCTCTTTTTATACTGTTAAGTGTCAAAAATAAGCGTTTCGCTTCATTTTTGCTCGAACAAACGTTTTTTCGCAATTTTCTTTAAAAAAAGGGTTGCACTAAAATTGGATCGCCCTATAATGCGACCCCACTGACACGGGCGCCACGCTGGAAAGCAAAGCAGCAACAGGTTAGCGTCAAGTAAAACTTAAGTTCGAAACTTCTGCTAAAGAAATTCAAAATTA
>NZ_AKXJ01000049.1:0-735 GCF_000276645.1 Pseudoalteromonas sp. NJ631 | reverse complement strand
AGGGGTTAACGGCATCGCACTTGGCCTATGTAATCTATACCTCAGGTTCAACAGGCCAGCCGAAGGGGGTGATGGTTGAACACCAGAGTGTACAAGGGCTCACAGCAGAAATGAGGACATGGTTTGAGGGGACTCCTCGTGTGGGATGGTGTGCTAACTATGTGTTTGACGCCTCTATACAAGGGATAGCGTATTTAATCAGTGGCCACACCGTGGTGGTGATTGATGAGCAGCGTAAAGTTCAACCTCAACAATTACAACACTACATTCGTGAGCAGAACATTACCCTACTCGATTGTACACCCAGCCTACTACAGTTTTGGTTAGACAATTGGCAAGGTTTTACACCGCCTCATTTATTGGTTGGGGGGGAAGCGATTTCAAACGGACTGTGGTGTAGGCTCAATGGGTTAGTCGAACAAGGCGTGGTAATCTACAACGTATATGGCCCTACGGAATGTACTGTCAACAGCACAGTAGCAAAGATCAGCGGTGAATTGGTCCATATTGGTAAGCCGCTTAACTATACACAAGCGTACATACTGAGTGCAGACGGGTTGACATTGACGCCATTTGGCACACAAGGTGAGCTCTACTTAGGTGGTGATGGGTTAGCAAGAGGGTATTTAAACAGACCTGAACTGACAGCTGAGCGCTTTATTGAAAATCCTTTTTATGATGCTTCACACCCACATAGCTCAGCGCGTTTATATAAAACTGGCGACTTGGTACGCT
>NZ_AKXJ01000048.1:0-768 GCF_000276645.1 Pseudoalteromonas sp. NJ631 | reverse complement strand
CGGGGTTATGCCCAGCAGAGCAGGGGTTAACGGCATCGCACTTGGCCTATGTAATTTATACCTCAGGTTCAACAGGCCAGCCGAAAGGAGTGGAGGTTGAGCATCGTGGAGTCGTTGCATTTGTATCATCTCCTAATTACGCGAGTACGGACAAAGCCAGTAAAGTAGCTAGCCTGTCTTCGTTCTCTTTTGACGGGTTTGTGTATGATCTCTTTTTTAGCTTGTCATTGGGTTTAGAGCTACATATTTACGGAAAAGAGTTAATTCTGCAAATTGACAACTTTAAAGCACAGCTGATTCAAGATCAGATCGATAACTTTTTCACGACAACCGCATTGTTTAACCAATTGGTTGCATATGAGGCTTTTACAGGAACACAAATACAGCAAGTGCTATTTGGTGGGGAGAGATGCGATGAGAGTGCGATCTCGACTTTCAAAGCGTATCATCCAGATATCAGCCTGATGCATGTTTATGGCCCAACAGAGGCTATTGTTTTTGCTTCAACATGTTCATTAAACGAATTGAGTGGCAAGTACCCGATAGGAAAGCCGCTAAATAATAACAGTTTGTTTATACTAGACAACTGCAAAATGTTGGCACCTTTTGGTACGATCGGAGAGTTATTTATTGGTGGTGAAAGCTTGGCAAGAGGTTACTTGAATAAACCTGAACTGACAGCTGAGCGCTTTATTGAAAATCCTTTTTATGACGCTTCACACCCACATAGCTCAGCGCGTTTATATAAAACTGGCGACTTGGTACGCT
>NZ_AKXJ01000047.1:0-812 GCF_000276645.1 Pseudoalteromonas sp. NJ631 | reverse complement strand
GATCAGCCTGCTCAGCAAAGAGTTCATGGAGACAGTACTCCAATGGTACTTCTGCCGTGGCATTATTCCAGCGCCCAAGTAACTGCTCCCGCTCCTGCGCCGTCGCCAGCTCATGGCTAAAGACATCCTGCTCAGGAGCCTGTACCAGAGCGGATAACAAGACCTCAAAATGCTCCGCCATACGCACTATTGTGTCGCGCTCAAACAAAGCGGTATTATAGCCCCACCCTAGACCTAGGCTATCCTCACTTTCAACCACATTTAACGTTAAATCATACTTTGCACTTTCCCCTTCCCGAGCCTCCACTATAGAGAGGTTGAGATCCGGTAATGTTAAACTGCCTTCATCATTATTTTGCAGCGCCAGCATCACTTGGAATAACGGGCTGTGGCTCAGGCTCCGCTCCGGCTGCAAACGCTCAACAATTTGTTCAAACGGCACCTGCTGATGGGCATAACCGTCCAGCAGCATGTTTTTACTTTGCTCTAGCAGCGCCTGGAAACTCGGCTTACCAGATAAGTCGCTCCGTAGCACCAAGGTATTAACGAAGAAACCTATCAAACCGGCCACTTCTACCTGCTCTCTGTTCGCCACCGGCGTGCCAATAACAATATCTTGTTCATTGCTGTAACGGGACAGCAACACCGAAAATGCAGCATGCAGTCCCATAAATAAAGTAGCCCCCTGCGCCTGACACAAGCTCGTCAAAGCCTTATAAGTACTTTTATTGATATGGGAGATATGGAAAGCACCTGCAAAGCTCTGCACCGCAGGTCTGGCGTGATCTAATGGCAACGCATGCACCACAGGT
>NZ_AKXJ01000046.1:0-1019 GCF_000276645.1 Pseudoalteromonas sp. NJ631 | reverse complement strand
AAAGCTCTGCACCGCAGGTCTGGCGTGATCTAATGGCAACGCATGCACCACAGGTAAGCCGGCAAGCTGCTTTTCCCAGTACACTAGCTGTTCATCCAGCACCGCCCCTTGTAACCAGTTGCGCTGCCAGTAAGCATAATCGCCGTACTGGAGCGCCAGAGGTGCTAGCGGATTTTCCTGCCCTTTGGCATAAGCCGTATACAGGCTACTAAATTCATTCACCAGTATACCCATCGACCAACCATCCGAGGCGATATGGTGCATGGTCACCAGCAAAATATGTTCCTGCTCGGCAACTTTAAGCAAGCGCGCCCGCAGCATTAAATCTTGGCTCAGCTCAAAGGCCGCGGCCGCCTCTTTGGCAACAGCTTCATCAATTTGTGTTTGTTGCACGGTTTCAGGCAGCACAGACAAATCCGTAAGCGGCACTTCAAACGCCTGCGGCGTATTAATCACCTGAACTGGCTCGCCGTCATCGCCGACAACAAAGCAAGTTCGTAGGCTTTCATGACGTCCTACAATTGTACTAAAGGCCTGCTGCAGCGCCTGACTGTTCAGACTACCCGTTAATCTTAACGCCGCAGGCATATTGTAATGGACACTGCCGCCGTCTATTTTATCCAGCAGCCACAACCTTTGCTGGGCAAAAGATAAAGGCAAAGCCTGCTCCCGGGAAACCGCAGTTAACGGCGGACGCATACCACCTGAGTGCTCACCGGACAATAAAGCCGCCAGATCCATTAACCTCGGCTGCTCAAAGACCTTCCGCAGCGCCAGTGTGACCTCAAAAGCTTCACCAATACGGGCCACCAGTTTAGTAACCAGCAGGGAGTGCCCACCCAGATCAAAGAAGTTGTCTGAAATACCAACCCGCTCAACCCCCAGCACCTCCTGCCAGATCTGGCATAAGGTTTTTTCTGTTTCAGTGCGCGGCGCAATATACTCGCCGCCTAATACATCCCCTTCCGGCGCCGGCAGCGCCTTACGGTCAACCGTGCCGTTGGCCGTCAACGGAAAAG
>NZ_AKXJ01000045.1:0-1020 GCF_000276645.1 Pseudoalteromonas sp. NJ631 | reverse complement strand
AGGGGTTAACGGCATCGCACTTGGCCTATGTAATCTATACCTCAGGTTCAACAGGTCGGCCGAAAGGGGTGATGGTAGAGCATGGTAACGCTATCGCCATGATAAGCTGGGCTTTAAACAGTTATACAAAAAATGAAATTTCAGTTGTCTTGGCGTCAACCTCATTGAATTTTGACTTATCCATCTATGAATTGTTTGCGCCGCTCAGTGGTGGTTGCAAACTACGGATCGTAAAAAATATTCTGGATTTAGCGAGTTTGGATCAGGCTGACGAAATTACGCTGATCAATACGGTACCTTCTGCGATGGATGCGCTTTTGAAGCTTGGTATCGGACTTAAAGCACTCAAAGTTATTAACTTAGCTGGAGAGGCCTTGAAGGCGTCATTGGTTAATAATCTACTGGCATTTTACCCTGGGATTGCGGTATGCAACTTATATGGTCCATCTGAGGATACGACCTATTCAACAGCCGCACGCTTTGAGAAAGTTCTGGCAAGAGCGCCGCATATAGGTAAAGTGATTACGAATAGTATTGGATTGATACTAAATGAAGCACAGCAACTCGTGCCATATGGCGTGGTTGGCGAATTATATCTTGGGGGAGATGGTGTCACTAGGGGGTATTGGAATCGCCCATCTCTAACGGCAGAGCGTTTCATTAATAACCCATTTTATGACGAAAATAATCCGTGCAGTGCGCGACGACTATATCGCACAGGAGACTTAGTGCGTTATCTACCGGATGGTAATATTGACTTTTTAGGTCGAGCTGATGATCAGGTGAAGATCCGCGGGTTCAGAATTGAGATTGGGGAAATTGAAACCCAATTGGTCTTGCAAACGCTAGTCGACTCGGCGTTGGTTATGGCCAAAGAGCTGGCGGGCAGTCTCCAGCTTGTGGGGTATATCAAGCCAACAACGATGTCATCGGATATGGACGTGAGTGAATATATTGCCACTGTCAAAGCGACCTTGGCGCAGCAGTTACCAGATTATATGGTGCCCAGCGTGTTGATGG
>NZ_AKXJ01000044.1:0-1080 GCF_000276645.1 Pseudoalteromonas sp. NJ631 | reverse complement strand
ACCAGAGCGACGTTCGTGTCGCTAAGCATATAGGCCAGTCGTGCCTGCGGATAAGCCGGGTCAAGCGGCACATAGGCTCCACCAGCTTTGAGGACCCCCAGAATACCTACCACCATATCCACCGAGCGTTCAACACAAAGCCCGACAAGGGTATCTGGCTTCACACCTTGCGCTTTCAGATAATGGGCCAGCTGATTCGCGCGGCGGTTTAACTCACCGTAACTAAGGCTCATACCATCACAGACTAGAGCGGTTTTCTTCGAAAAACGAGCAGCCTGCTCAGCAAAGAGTTCATGGAGACAGTACTCCAATGGTACTTCTGCCTCGGTATTATTCCAGCGCCCAAGTAACTGCTCCCGCTCCTGCGCCGTCGCCAACTCATGGCTAAAGACATCCTGCTCAGGTGCCTGTACCAGAGCGGATAACAAGACCTCAAAATGCTCCGCCATACGCGCTATTGTGTCGCGCTCAAACAAATCGGTATTAAACACCCAGCTCAAGGTCTGGCCGTCTTCCTCTTCAACCAAATTCAGCGTTAAGTCAAATTTGGCATTTTTACCGCCAGCGCCCTCTAATGTCGTCAATTCTATGCCCGGCAAGGACAACTGACCATCGTCATTGTTTTGCAGCGCCAGCATCACTTGGAATAACGGGCTGTGGCTCAGGCTCCGCTCCGGCTGCAAACGCTCAACAATTTGTTCAAACGGCACCTGCTGATGGGCATAACCGTCCAGCAGCATGTTTTTACTTTGCTCTAGCAGCGCCTGGAAACTCGGCTTACCAGATAAGTCGCTCCGTAGCACCAAGGTATTAACGAAGAAACCTATCAAACCGGCCACTTCTACCTGCTCTCTGTTCGCCACCGGCGTGCCAATAACAATATCTTGTTCATTGCTGTAACGGGACAGCAACACCGAAAATGCAGCATGCAGTCCCATAAATAAAGTAGCCCCCTGCGCCTGACACAAGCCCGTCAAAGCCTTATAAGTACTTTTATTGATATGGGAGATATGGAAAGCACCTGTAAAGCTCTGCACCGCAGGTCTGGCGTGATCTAATGGCAACGCATGCACCACAGGT
>NZ_AKXJ01000043.1:0-1107 GCF_000276645.1 Pseudoalteromonas sp. NJ631 | reverse complement strand
CTAACTGCAGCAATCACTAACGTACTTGCAAAAGTATACGGTGGTACAGCAAAAGACTTCGCATCAATCGATAACGCTCCAGAAGAGCGTGAGCGTGGTATCACAATCTCAACTTCACACGTTGAGTATGACACACCAACTCGTCACTATGCACACGTAGACTGTCCAGGACACGCTGACTATGTTAAAAACATGATCACTGGTGCTGCACAGATGGACGGCGCGATCCTAGTAGTTGCTGCTACTGACGGTCCTATGCCTCAAACACGTGAGCACATCCTACTTTCTCGTCAGGTTGGTGTACCTTACATCATCGTATTCATGAACAAATGTGACATGGTTGACGACGAAGAGCTACTAGAGCTAGTAGAGATGGAAGTTCGTGAACTACTTTCAGAGTACGACTTCCCAGGTGATGACCTACCACTAATCCAAGGTTCAGCGCTTAAAGCACTAGAAGGCGAAGAGCAGTGGGAAGCGAAGATCATTGAGCTTGCAGAAGCACTAGATTCTTACATCCCAGAGCCAGAGCGTGACATCGATAAGCCATTCATCATGCCTATCGAAGACGTATTCTCAATCCAGGGTCGTGGTACAGTAGTAACAGGCCGTGTAGAAGCTGGTATCATCAACGTGAACGACGAAGTAGAAATCGTAGGTATCAAAGAAACTACGAAGACAACTTGTACGGGTGTTGAGATGTTCCGTAAGCTTCTAGACGAAGGTCGTGCGGGTGAGAACATCGGTGCACTACTACGTGGTACTAAGCGTGATGAAGTAGAGCGTGGTCAAGTACTATGTAAGCCTGGTTCAATCAAGCCACACACAAAATTCACTTCAGAAGTATACGTACTTTCGAAAGATGAAGGTGGTCGTCACACTCCTTTCTTCAAAGGTTACCGTCCACAGTTCTACTTCCGTACAACAGACGTAACTGGTGACATCCAGCTACCAGACGGCGTAGAAATGGTAATGCCAGGCGACAACATCAAGATGACTGTTGAGCTAATCGTACCAATCGCGATGGACGAAGGTCTACGTTTCGCTATCCGTGAAGGTGGCCGTACAGTAGGTGCTGGTGTTGTAGCAACAATCGAAGAGTAATCT
>NZ_AKXJ01000042.1:0-1142 GCF_000276645.1 Pseudoalteromonas sp. NJ631 | reverse complement strand
CCGTTCCGTATCCGATTTAGGGGCTACATACTCCGCTCTGGATAATCCAATATCCGGCTCCGGCAGTGCCTTAACATTGACTTTACCATTCGCTGTCAACGGCAAAGCTTCCAGTATCATATACGCCGACGGCACCATGTACTCCGGTAAAGCCTGACGAATATGCCCCTTAACATCCTCTATCAAGGCCCCTGTTTCCCTTTCACTGTCGCCAACCACTAGATAAGCGACCAGCTGGCTGTTGTTTTCTCCATTGTCCCGAGCCAACACTAGGGCTTCCTGAATGTCACTATGAGTTGCTAGAGCATGCTCTATTTCACCCAGCTCTATACGAAAACCCCGTACCTTCACCTGGTGATCTATTCGTCCCAAATATTCAAGCTCGCCACCCTCCTGTCGGCGCGCCAGATCGCCTGTGCGGTAAAAGCGTTTCACACCCTGTCCCGGCAAACACACAAAACGCTCAGCACTCAAGTCTTCCCGATTTAAGTAGCCCCGGCTAACCCCGTGGCCGCTGACATACATTTCACCAACAATACCGTCCGGTACCAGCACTTGTTTTTCATTCAACAACAGAATATCCAGATCTGCCAGTGGCTTACCTATCAGGCTCGCACCCCGACCTTGCGTTAAATCTTGCTCCCGAATACGTCGATAGGTAACATGCACTGTGGTTTCGGTGATCCCATACATATTGACCAACTCTGGGGCGTTATCGCCATGACGCGCCACCCAAGGTTTAAGCTGAGTGAAATTCAGAGCTTCCCCGCCAAAAACCACATAGCGCAGCGCCAGCGATTCATCCCGACGGCCGTCTTCGGCAATCAACAGATTAAAGGCGCTCGGGGTCTGGTTTAAGACCGTCACTTTTTCCTGCACCAACAACTGGTAGAAATCTCCGCTCGAGCGCGATACCCAGTAAGGTACTACCACTAAACGTCCGCCATAGGCCAACGCTCCCCAAACCTCCCACACCGAGAAGTCAAAGGCGTAGGAATGGAACAGGGTCCAGACATCAGCTTCACTAAAGTCAAAATGCGCTTGTGAGGTGCCTAGTAGGCGGGTCACATTGTTATGCTGTACCAGCACTCCTTTAGGTTGCCCGGTAGAGCCAGAGGTATAAATAACATAAGCCAGATGAT
>NZ_AKXJ01000041.1:0-1208 GCF_000276645.1 Pseudoalteromonas sp. NJ631 | reverse complement strand
CTTATCCGCAGGCACGACTGGCCTATATGCTTAGCGACACGAACGTCGCTCTGGTACTGGCCCAGCAAAGTGTGCTGAAGCAATTATCTGTATTTGATGGCCAAGTGATATGCCTAGACGATGAAACATTACAGGCCGAACTGATGACTATGCCAGTACAGAGTCTAATAGTCTCGGGATTAACGCCCTCTCATCTAGCTTATGTGATTTATACTTCAGGCTCTACTGGGCAGCCCAAAGGGGTAATGGTAGCGCATGAGTCGGTGACTGCTTTTGCTGTGAATAACCGCTATGTGGCGGTGTCTGAGGTTGAGCATGTTGCCAGCCTATCGTCTTATGCCTTTGACGGTTTTGTGTTTGATTTATTCTTTTCGCTGTTAAATGGTAAGACCGTGAGCCTGCTTGGAAAGAATCATATTTTAGATAGCGGGTCATTTAAATCGGTATTAACGGCCAATGGTATAGATACCTTTTTCACCACAACCGCATTATTTAACCAAATGATCCTCAATGACACCTTAGGGGATACCGGGGTGAAAAACGTCTTGTTTGGTGGTGAAAAGGCGGATCCCGGATTGGTTGAAAAGGCAGTTCAGCGCTATCCGGGCATTGCCTTTACTCATGTGTACGGGCCGACGGAAACCACGGTTTTTGCCTCAGCCCATCATTTTGGCGATGAAGTGGACCCGGCGATCCCGATAGGAAAGCCTTTGCACAACAAGCAATGTTATGTGCTCGATGCTGCCTTGACCCCTGTGCCGGTGGGCGTAGTCGGAGAGCTATATATAGGGGGACTTGGATTAGCCCGAGGTTACCTGAACCGTCCGGCATTGACGGCAGAGAAGTTTGTTATCAATCCTTTTTATGATGAAAAGAACAGCCGCAGCAGTAAACAGCTCTATCGCACAGGGGATTTGGTGCGCTGGCTGGCGAATGGCTCTTTGGTCTTTATAGCGCGAGCGGATCACCAAGTGAAGGTGCGGGGATTTCGGATTGAATTGGGGGAAATTGAGCATGCACTGACAGGGCATAGTGAGATCAAAGAAGCCGTGGTGCTTGCTCGTGAAATCGGTGACAACAATACACAGCTGGTGGCCTACCTGGTGAGTAGTGAAGCAGGGCAGCAGGATGCGGAATTGATTGAGCAAGTACGTGGGCATTTACGCCAGGTATTACCAGATTATATGGTGCCGGCGGCTTTTGTTGTC
>NZ_AKXJ01000039.1:0-1369 GCF_000276645.1 Pseudoalteromonas sp. NJ631 | reverse complement strand
AGCCAGATACCCTTGTCGGGCTTTGTGTTGAACGCTCGGTGGATATGGTGGTAGGCATTCTGGGGATCCTCAAAGCTGGTGGAGCCTATGTGCCACTTGACCCGGCTTATCCGCAGGCACGACTGGCCTATATGCTTAGCGATAGTGGCGTCAAATTGGTTCTAAGCCAATCATGGCTGACACTGCCTCAGGAGCAGGCTGTAGAGACCCTTTATCTGGATAAAGAGGATATCTTTGCCGAGCAGGCACAAGACAATCCAGAGATTATTGGTGATTTGGGGCCTAAGAGCGCTGTCTATATGATTTATACCTCAGGTTCAACTGGGCGGCCTAAAGGGGTAGTTATCGAGCAAAGGAATTTGTTGAACTTCCGCCAGGTTTTTGAACATCAGCTTGAACAGCTGGATGCGCAAAAGAGCAACTGGTTGTGGCACGGCAGCTTTGCTTTTGATGCCTCGGTTAAAGGGATTCTAGCCCTGTGCTCAGGCAATACCCTAGTGGTTGCAAGTGAGCGTGAAGCCTTGGAGCCGTCGCAGCTGCTAGCCTTGACGGCGCAACATGATATTCAAGTATTGAATCTGACCCCGGCACTGGTTCCGGTGATGCTGGATTGCTTGGAGCAGGGAGATAGGGGCCATTTGCACCTGATGATAGGCGGGGAAGCGTTAGGTAAAGCGTTATGGGACAGGGTAGCGGGCTACGGGGCTCGTCATGACCGCCAAGCGCTGAATCTATACGGCCCGACTGAAACGACCATTAATGCCTCTTATGCTGTAATTGACGGGGAAGTGATGCCTCATATCGGCAAGCCTGTGGCCAATACCCAGTTTTATGTGATGGACAGTCGCCAGCAGCTGGTGCCGACAGGGGTGGTGGGTGAGCTTTATATCGGGGGTGCGGGTGTTGCCCGCGGCTACCTGAACAGAGATGAGCTGACAGCGGAGAAATTTGTGGCCAACCCTTATTTTGACGCTAAGGACAGTAACAGCTGCCGGCGTTTATACCGTAGTGGCGACTTAGTGCGCTGGCGGGCAGATGGGGAGTTGGAATTTATTGGCCGTATCGACCATCAGGTGAAGGTGCGCGGTTTACGTATCGAGCTGGGTGAAATAGAACAGTGCCTGGTGGGAGATGCAGGAGTCAGGGAAGCTGCGGTGCTTGCCCGCAAAGCAGGAAATAATGACAACCGCTTGGTGGCCTACCTGGTCCCAGGTGAGAGCCTGAAGGATGAAGCAGCCTTTATCGAGGCGGTGCGTGAACAGCTGCGTAAGGCGCTGCCTGATTATATGGTGCCGGCGGCTTTTGTTGTTCTTGAGGCTTTGCCGTTAACGGTCAACGGTAAGCTCAACCGCCATGCTTTGCCTGAGCC
>NZ_AKXJ01000038.1:0-1385 GCF_000276645.1 Pseudoalteromonas sp. NJ631 | reverse complement strand
TGGTGAATGAGTTTAGCCAGCTGTATCGTGCTTATGTTCAGGGAGAAGAAGCGTCCCTGGCTCCCTTGGCCATTCAGTATGGCGACTATGCTTACTGGCAGCGCCAATGGCTGCAAGGCGACGTGCTAGAGCAGCAGTTGGACTACTGGCAAAATCAGCTGTCGTACTTGCCTGTGGTGCATAGCCTGCCGTTGGATTATGCCAGACCTATGGTGCAAAGCTTTACCGGTGATGTTCATGCCAGCAGTCTTGATAAAAACGATGTCGCGCGTTTGACGGCCTTGTGCCAATCCCATGGCGCCACCTTGTTTATGGGACTGCATGCTGCGTTTTCGGTTTTATTATCCCGCTATAGTAACGAGCAGGATATCGTGGTCGGCACGCCGGTAGCGAATCGGGAGCAGTCAGAAATTGCCGAGCTAATAGGCTTTTTTGTCAATACGCTGGTGCTGCGTAGCGATTTATCGGGCAGCCCAAGTTTTCATGATTTACTGGGGCAGAGCAAGCGCTGTTTGCTCGATGCTTATGACCATCAGCAGGTGCCGTTTGAACAAATCGTCGACCGTTTGCAGCCTGAGCGCAGCCTGAGTCACAGCCCGCTGTTTCAGGTGATGCTATCGCTGCAAAACAATGACCAGGGCAGCTTATCGTTGCCGGGATTAGAGTTGTCGATGGTGGAAGGCGGTGGACAAACCGCGAAGTTCGACCTAACCCTGAATATGGCAGAGGAGGCCGGTGGCCTCGGTCTCTATTGGGAGTTTAATACGGCTGTCTTTAAAGATGAGACAATAGTGCGTATGGCGGAGCACTTTGAGGTGTTGCTGAGCGCCCTGTTGCAGTCACCTGAGCGAGATGTGTTCAGTCATGAACTGGTGACCAGCCGGGAGCGTGAACAGCTGCTTGAAAGCCGTCAGGATATTGAGTGCTTCACCCCGTCAAGGCGCTGCCTGCATGAACTATTTGAAGAGCAGGCTGCGCGCCACCCAGAGAAAATTGCCCTAGTATATGAAGCAAGCCGTCTTAGTTATGGCGAGTTAAACCGCCGCGCCAACCAATTGGCTCGCTACCTGACAGCACAGGGAGTGAAGCCGGATACTTTAGTGGGACTTTGCGTTGAGCGCTCGCTGGAGACGGTGGTCGGTATGTTGGCTATTCTCAAGGCAGGCGGGGCCTATGTACCGCTTGACCCGGCCAATCCGCAGTCCCGCTTGACGTATATGCTTGAAGACAGTGGTGTGCAAACCGTGCTGACTTCACAAGCGGTGCTGGCGCAATTACCGGTGTTGGCGGATAAGGCCCTGTGTCTGGATGACGAAACCGTACAGGCACAGTTGTCGGACATGTCGGTGCAGAACCTGGCGGTATCTTCGCTAGGCCTTGCGTCC
>NZ_AKXJ01000037.1:0-1463 GCF_000276645.1 Pseudoalteromonas sp. NJ631 | reverse complement strand
ATTCATGAGTTTTTTGAAGCCAGAGTGTCACTCCACCCCGAGCAGGAGGCTGTGCTTTGCAATGGCGCTTCTTTAACTTATGAGGATTTAAACCGCCGTGCTAACCAGCTGGCCCATTATCTGAAAGCACAGGGGGTGAAGCCCGAGACCTTAGTCGGGGTGTGTGTCGAGCGCTCTTTGGATATGGTGGTCGCTATTCTGGCCATCCTCAAGGCTGGCGGTGCTTATCTACCTTTAGATCCTGACTATCCTGAATCCCGGTTGGCCTATATGCTCAGTGACAGCGGCGTAGATATTGTGTTGACACAAAGCCAGGTGCTGGACAGCTTACCGTTTCTTGAGAGTTGGGCCCTGTGTCTGGATGATGCACAGCTAGCAATAAGATTAACGGCCATGCCGTCGGATAATCTGTCGGTATCATCTGTGGGATTATGCGCTGAGCATCTGGCGTATGTGATATATACCTCAGGCTCTACCGGGCAACCTAAGGGGGTTATGGTCGAGCACAGAAACACTGCAGCCCTGTTGGCCTGGGCGTTGGATTTTTATAGCCGGGAAACCTTAGGGTGCGTGCTGGCTTCAACTTCGATGTGCTTCGATCTGTCGATTTTTGAAATATTTGCACCTCTGGCCGCCGGAGGTTCGGTTTTGATAGTTAAGAATATTCTTAATTTCTTTGAGACTGATGCCCTAGACAAAGTTACTTTAGTCAACACGGTGCCTTCGGCGGCTAAGATTTTACTTTCTGGTAAAAAGCTGCCAGTAAAATTAAAAACGATAAATCTGGCGGGAGAAGCATTAAAGCAAGATTTGGTTGATAGCCTATATCAGGCAGGTTTTAGCTCTGTGTATGACCTATATGGGCCATCAGAAGATACCACCTATTCCACCTATAAATTGCGAACAGCCAAGGGGCGGGCGAGCATAGGTATCGGGATAGCCAATACCCAGCTTTATGTGTTAACGCAATCAGGCCAGCTAGCCCCAAAGGGGGTGAGTGGGGAACTATACATAGGCGGAGCGGGATTAACTCGGGGTTATCTGAACCGGCCAGAACTGAATGATGAAAAGTTTGTTACCAATCCATTTTATGACGGTTTGGGCAGTAACAGCAGTAAACGTTTGTATCGAACAGGGGATCTTGTGCGTTGGCTGCCCAGCGGTGAGCTGGAGTACTTGGGTCGTATTGACCATCAGGTGAAGGTGAGAGGATATCGCATTGAGCTGGGGGAAATTGAACATGTCCTAGAAGAGTGCGATGGGATTAAAGAAGCCGTGGTGCTGGCTCGCGAAGCGGGAGGAAATGACAAACGCTTGGTAGGCTATCTGGTTGCCACGGGTGCAGATAGTCATGAAGCGCGGTTAATCGAAGAAGCGCGTCAGCATGCGCGTAAAACCTTACCTGACTATATGGTGCCCAGCGCCTTTGTGTTGCTAGAGCATTTGCCGTTAACCGCTAATGG
>NZ_AKXJ01000036.1:0-1467 GCF_000276645.1 Pseudoalteromonas sp. NJ631 | reverse complement strand
AAACCATCGAACGTATGGCGGGACATTTTGAGGTTTTGTTGTCCTCCCTTTTAACGTCCCCTGAATTGGATGTCTATGCCCATGAATTGGTGACGCCACAGGAGCGTGAGCTGTTACTGAATACCTGGAATGATACCGCAGCTAAGTACCGCTCGGAGCTGTGTCTGCATGAATTATTTGAACGTCAGGTCGATACCCATCCAAAGAAAACCGCCCTGGTCTGTGAAGAGACAAGCCTCAGTTATGAGACGTTAAACCGCCGCGCCAACCAGCTGGCCCATTACCTGAAAGCACAGGGGGTGAAGCCGGATACCTTAGTGGGGCTTAGCGTCGAACGTTCAGTGGACATGGTGATTGCCATTTTGGCAATCCTCAAGGCTGGCGGCGCTTATGTGCCTTTAGATCCCAACTACCCGCAAACGCGGCTGAGGCATATGCTCAGCGACAGCGGCGTCACTTTAGTACTGACGCAGCACAGTGTTCGGGAGCAACTACCGGACTGTTGCGGACAAGTATTGTGCCTGGACGATGGTGCACTGCAGGAGGCGCTGACGAAGATGGCAGCGGATAACCTGCCAGTATCTTCGCTGGGACTGGCGCCCCGTCACCTGGCGTATGTCATCTATACCTCGGGCTCTACCGGGCAACCTAAGGGGATCATGGTGCAGCATCAGGCGATGCTTGTGCGCCAGGATGGCTGGAACCGGGTGTTTGACTTGGAAAAGCGCCCGCCTGTGGTATTACAAATGGCGGGACTGTCAGTCGATATCCTGCTTGGCGATATGATGAAAGCCCTCGGCTGCGGCGGACGGCTGGAGATTTGCCCGAAAGAGGTACTGCTTTCGCCGGATAAGCTGTATCAGATGATCCAAAGTCGGCAGATCACCTATGGTGACTTTGTTCCGGCGGTGATCCGCGCTTTGACGGATCATTTGCTTGAAAGCGGGCAAAAGCTGGATGCTATGGCGTATATTTCAGTGGGCTGTGAGGCCTGGTACGGACGGGATCTGCGGCGTTTAAAAAGGGTTATCGGGGAAAATACCGAATGTTTTAACCTTTACGGGCAGACAGAATCGGTGATAGATGCCAGTTACTGCCGAGCCACGGAGCTGGTGTTAGCGGATGCGGACACGGTGCCTGTGGGGCAGCCGTTGGCCAATACTGGGTTGTATGTGCTTAACGAGCAACAACAATTGCAGCCTTATGGTGTTGCGGGGGAGTTGTGCGTTGGCGGTAAAGGACTGGCATTAGGTTATGCAGGACGGACGGGGTTAACGGCAGAGAAGTTTTTGGCACATCCTTTTACTGAGGAAGTGGGGCAAGGTTTATATCGCACCGGCGATCAGGCGGTGCGGCGGGCGGACGGCAGTCTACATTTTGTCGGCAGGGATGATGAGCAGGTAAAAATCCGTGGCTTCAGGGTTGAGGTAAAAGAAGTCGAAGGCAGGTTGCTGGCACTGGAAGCGG
>NZ_AKXJ01000035.1:0-1493 GCF_000276645.1 Pseudoalteromonas sp. NJ631 | reverse complement strand
ATTACATAGGCCAAGTGCGATGCCGTTAACCCCTGCTCTGCTGGGCATAACCCCGCTGTCGGATACGATGCACAACAGTGCTCCTCTCCCTGCGCCATCCCGTCCAGGGCTATCACATCCCCTTCAAATTCGCACAACACCTCTGCCACATCACTGTGGCTGAGCACCACTTCCAGCCCAGCATCGTCCAGCATGTAACTTAAGCGCTCCGGTGGATAACTCGGGTCCAGTGGCACATACGCACCCCCAGCTTTTAATATCCCCAATATCCCTATCACCATCTCCAGTGAACGCGGAACACACAGTCCCACCAACGTATCTGGGCTCACCCCATGGCGCGCTATTAAATAGTGTGCAAGCTGATTGGCTTTGTCATTCAACTGCTGATAAGTCAGCGACGCTGCTTCAAACACCACCGCAACCTTATCCGGATATGCAGCCACTTGTTGCTCAAACAACGTGTGTAAGCACATATCCTTTGGATAGGTCACTGAAGTGTCATTTAACTCGCTCACCAAATGCGTGGTTTCCGCCGCCGATAACAACGGCAAGGCCTGCGGCGCTGTGTTTGACGTCGCCTCACACATCCCCTCAAGTAAACGACATAAATGTGCGTTCAATTGGTTAATGTGCGCCTCACTAAACAAACTCACATCATAGGTCCAATGTAAGTCCAGCCCTTCCTCGCTGATGTTTAACCCTACATTGAGGTCAAACTTCGCTTGAATAAAATCTGAGTGATATGCCTGAATATCTACCTCTGACAAAGTCATCGGCTGACTATCCCCCTTCACCCCGTAATCCGTGTTCGTGGTCAACATTATCTGGAACAGCGGGCTGTGTGCTTTACTTCTGGCAACCTTCAGTCGCTCTACCAGTTGTTCAAAAGGCACATCTTGATTCGCTTGTGCATCTAAATGCACTGCTCTTATGTGTGAAAAATAGTCTGATAAACTGGCATGCTGTGTATTGGCACGCAGTACCAACGTATTGACAAAGAAACCTATCAGTGGTGTTAATTCCGTTTGTAATCGGTTCGCCACCGGGGTCCCAATCACGATGTCATTGCTGTTACTGTGTCTCGATAGTAACAGCGCCAATGCGCCATGCAATAACATAAACGGCGTCAGCTGATGTTGTTTCGCCACCGCCTGAAGTTGTTGTGCCACACTCGCTGACAGATGACCTCTTACCACCGCACCTTGATGTTGTTTTGTCTCCGGGCGCGGAGTATCCAGTGGTAAACTGTGTAGGGCTGGTAGTTCATCTAACTGCTTCGTCCAATACCCCAGCTGTGACTCTAGCACTTCACCAGATAAGTAGCTCCGTTGCCAATGCGCATAATCAGCATATTGAATGGCCAGCGGAGGAAGTGGGTTCGCCTGCCCCTGGCTGTACGCTTCATACAAGGTGAAGAATTCTTGACTGAGCACCTGCATCGACCAGCCATCTGAGGCGATATGGTGCATGTTCAATACCATCACCCCCGTATC
>NZ_AKXJ01000034.1:0-1797 GCF_000276645.1 Pseudoalteromonas sp. NJ631 | reverse complement strand
TCGGATACGGAACGGGCGTTATGTAGTATTTGGCAGCAAGTGCTGGAGGTGGAACAAGTCGGAATTATGGATAATTTCTTTGAACTTGGCGGAAACTCCTTATTGTTTGTTAAGTTATTGACTGCCATTGAGCAAGAGTTCGAAATAAAACTGGCTGTATCACATGTTTTTATGCTGGATAACTTGAAATCATTAGCATTACATCTTGATGCTGTAGCTGGTAATGCCAATTGCGATGAACAAGAGCAGGACTTGGACTTTTTTGAAATATGAATATAAATAATAACAATAAAATGGGATCAACCGCTCTTAGCTCTTTTATCGGACAGGCTTATGGAGAGATGATAGGGGGCGACAATGAACTGTCTTTTAGCCAGTCAAGGGTCTGGCTTCAGGATCAGCTTAGCGGCGGCAGTCATCATCTTAACCTTGCCGTGGCCTTAAAACTTAGCGGCAGCTTGAACCAAGCTAGCTTACAACGGGCATTTGACCTTCTGCTGGCACGGCATCAAAGCCTGCACACATGTTTTCAAGTTGGAGAAAATGATTCGGTTATACCTGTGTTCCTACAGGCACTTTCTCTGGAAATGCCAGTGACAGATTTATCCGATATGGCTGCAGGAGCACGGGAGGCCGAAATTGCCACTTTGCTATCCGCCGAAGTAGGGAGGCCTTTTGATCTGGCCCGGGATCTGATGCTGCGGGCGCACTTGCTTAAAGTAGCCGCCGATGAGCATATTTTACTGGTGATCTCCCATGCTATGGTCTGCGATCCCAGCTCCATGAAAGTACTACTCAATGAGTTGGGTGTTATGTACTCGGCCAGTGAGCAGGGAAAAGAGAAGCCTTTGATGCCGATCACTCTGAAGTACTCAGACTATGCCCACTGGCAGCGGTATGGTTTGCAAACAGGTGTTTTTGACCAGCAGCTTGCTTACTGGGAACAGCAGCTTAAGGGGTTACCTCTTGTTCATGGTTTACCACTGGATCATCCCAGGCCAGCGATACAGACTTTTAACGGGGATGTCCATGTCTCTACCTTAGATCAAGCCAGTCATGAGCTGTTGGCAGCCTTGTGCCGGGAGCAGGGGGCAAGTCTCTTTGCCGGACTGCATGCCGTTTTTTCGATATTAATGTCCCGCTACAGCAATATCGATGACATAGTGATAGGTACTCAGGCCGATAACCGACAGCACTCAGGCGCTGCGGGTCTTATAGGCAGTTTGATGAATTTTTTGGTGCTGCGCAGCAATTTGGCTGGCGATCCTGATTTTCTTGAGGTATTGGCCCTGAGCCGCGAAACCATCCAACAAGCGTATGAGCATCAACAGCTCCCTTTCGAGTGTGTTATCAAACAGCAGCAGCTTAAATCAGGTCTGAGCCACAGCCCTTTGTTTCAGGTGGTGATGACGTTACAGCAAGAGGATGAAAGCTGCTTGGTGCTGCCGGGGATTGAGGTTTCAGAGTTAAAACTTAAAGGTGTCGGTAGCACACAATTTGATCTGAGCTTAAATATTCTTGAAAAAGCGCAAGGGCTCGAACTGGCCTGGGAGTTTAATACCGACTTATTCAATCAGGAAACCATACAGCAGATGGCGAGGCATTTTGAAGTCCTGTTATCTGCCCTGTCGCAATCGCCGAATAGGCATGTTTTTGGCCATGAGCTGGTGACCGAGCAAGAAAGGCAGCAACTGCTGCTCGGCTGGAATAATACCGCGACTGATTGGCCATCAAATAGGTGTATTCATGAGTTTTTTGAAGCCAGAGTGTCACTCCACCCCGAGCAGGAGGCTGTGC
>NZ_AKXJ01000033.1:0-2324 GCF_000276645.1 Pseudoalteromonas sp. NJ631 | reverse complement strand
ACCAGAGCGACGTTCGTGTCGCTAAGCATATAGGCCAGTCGTGCCTGCGGATAAGTCGGGTCAAGTGGCACATAGGCTCCACCAGCTTTGAGGATCCCCAGAATACCTACCACCATATCCACCGAGCGTTCAACACAAAGCCCGACAAGGGTATCTGGCTTCACACCTTGCGCTTTCAGGTAATGGGCCAGCTGATTCGCGCGGCGGTTTAACTCACCGTAACTAAGGCTCATACCATCACAGACTAGAGCGGTTTTTTTCGAACAACGATCAGCCTGCTCCGCAAAGAGTTCATGGAGACAGTACTCCAATGGTACTTCTGCCTCGGTATTATTCCAGCGCCCAAGTAACTGCTCCCGCTCCTGCACCGTCGCCAGCTCATGGCTAAAGACATCCTGCTCAGGCGCCTGTACCAGAGCGGATAACAAGACCTCAAAATGCTCCGCCATACGCGCTATTGTGTCGCGCTCAAACAAATCGGTATTAAACACCCAGCTCAAGGTCAACCCATCCGGTTTTTCAGCAACATTTAAGGTTAAATCAAATTGTGACACGTCCCCCTGGTTTAAGTTTAACTGAGATAAACTTATTCCCGGTAATGACAAATTGCCTTGTTCATTATTTTGCAGCGCCAGCATCACCTGGAATAACGGGCTGTGGCTCAGGTTACGCTCAGGCTGCAGCCGTTCGACTACTTGCTCAAAAGGGACCTGTTGATGGGCATAGGCATCCAGCAACATTTGTTTGCTTTGTGCCAGAACATCAAAAAATCCGGGCTCACCGGATAAATCACAGCGCAGTACTAAGGTATTGACGAAAAAGCCGATCAAATCCGCCACTTCCATCTGTTCACGGTTGGCTACTGGCGTCCCAACCACGATATCCTTTTCATTGCTGTAGCGAGACAGCAACACAGAAAATGCGGCGTGTAGCCCCATAAATAAGGTTGCCTCTCGGGTTTGGCAAAGTTTTTTTAAACTTGCTAACTCGGTTTTAGCAATACAGGACACATAGGTTTCACCACTAAAACCTTGAGCTAAAGGCCTAGGCTTATCCAGCGGCAGGTTATGCAATGCAGGCAAATCCGAAAGTTTATCTTGCCAATAAGCCAGTTGCTCGTCCAGCTTGTTAGACTGCAGCCATTCCCGCTGCCAGTTGGCATAATCGGCATACTGGATAGCAAGTGGTGTCAGGGGACTCTCTTCTCCCTGCACATAGGCGCTATACAAACGACTGAACTCGTTTACCAGTATCCCCATTGACCAGCCGTCTGAAGCAATATGATGCATGGTGACCAGCAAAATATGTTCCTGGGAGGATAATTTAAGTACCCGTGCTCTCACCATAAAATCCCAGCTTAGATCAAAGATGGCTTCGGCTTCGGCGGAAGCGACTTGATCAATCTGTGTTTGTTGCTCCTCTTTTGGCAGTGCCGACAAGTCCGTCAGTGGCACGTCAAAACCGCTTTTCTCCTTGATAATTTGTACAGGCTCACCATCATCTGCAGCAACAAAACAGGTACGCAAGCTTTCATGGCGCTCCATTATGTCCGCAAATGCCCGTTGCATTGCTCTTTCATCAAAAACACCACTGAGCTTCAAGGCCATCGGCATATTATATTGGTGGCTACCACCGTCGATTTGATCTAACAACCATAACCTTTGCTGGGCAAAAGATAGAAACTCATAATCTCGGTTAGACTTAATCGTCAGGGAATGAAACAGTCGAAGAATATTTTCTTTTTGCTGTTTGAGAAGAGCGATTTGTTCTGCCTTCAACGCACCTGGCATGGCCTCAACTTTTAGTTTCTCGCCAACCAGTTTTACTTCTATGCCGTTTTTTAATAATTCTTTTAATTCGGTTAACAGTGTCATAGTTCTATTTCTTCTAATTCATCCTGATTTGAAATCATCTTATTTCTTTGTGGTATGACGATTTGCGCTTCATCAAATAAGTTGTTTCCTATAAGTTTTGCCTGCTTTTCTATGGTGTTGTGCTCGAAAAAAGCCTTGATAGGGAAGTTAATTGCAAAAGTTTCATTAATTCTGGCCACCAGCTTAGTTGCCAACAGTGAATGGCCGCCAAGCTCAAAGAAGCTATCGGTGATACCTACTTTTTCTAAACCCAACACCTGCTGCCAAATTTCACTCAGGCGTATTTCCGTCTCCGTCTGCGGAGCGATATACTCTGCCCTTAAAGCCTCCATATCCGGCTCTGGCAACGCATGACGGTTTACTTTGCCGTTAGCACTTAGCGGTAAAGCATCTAGGACAACAAAAGCCGCCGGCACCATATAATCTGGTAATACCTGGCGTAAATGCCCA
>NZ_AKXJ01000032.1:0-2748 GCF_000276645.1 Pseudoalteromonas sp. NJ631 | reverse complement strand
CAGCCATACCCTTGGGACCGACTTCAGCCCCAGGATGTGATGAGCCGACATCGAGGTGCCAAACACCGCCGTCGATATGAACTCTTGGGCGGTATCAGCCTGTTATCCCCGGAGTACCTTTTATCCGTTGAGCGATGGCCCTTCCATTCAGAACCACCGGATCACTATGACCTACTTTCGTACCTGCTCGACGTGTCTGTCTCGCAGTTAAGCTTGCTTCTACCATTACACTAACCGTACGATGTCCGACCGTACTTAGCAAACCTTCGTGCTCCTCCGTTACTCTTTGGGAGGAGACCGCCCCAGTCAAACTACCCACCAGGCACTGTCCTCAACCCCGATTCAGGGGCCTAAGTTAGAACATCAACACTACAAGGGTGGTATTTCAAGGTCGGCTCCACAGAAACTAGCGTCTCTGCTTCAAAGCCTCCCACCTATCCTACACATGTAGGGTCAATGTTCAGTGCCAAGCTGTAGTAAAGGTTCACGGGGTCTTTCCGTCTAGCCGCGGGTACACAGCATCTTCACTGCGATTTCAATTTCACTGAGTCTCGGGTGGAGACAGCGTGGCCATGGTTACACCATTCGTGCAGGTCGGAACTTACCCGACAAGGAATTTCGCTACCTTAGGACCGTTATAGTTACGGCCGCCGTTTACCGGGGCTTCGATCAAGAGCTTCGCCTAAGCTAACCCCATCAATTAACCTTCCGGCACCGGGCAGGTGTCACACCGTATACGTCATCTTACGATTTTGCACAGTGCTGTGTTTTTAATAAACAGTCCCAGCCACCTGGTCACTGCGGCTCTCGTTTGCTTACAGAGCAAGTCCTTCACAAACAAGAGCGTACCTTCTCCCGAAGTTACGGTACAATTTTGCCTAGTTCCTTCACCCGAGTTCTCTCAAGCGCCTTAGTATTCTCTACCTGACCACCTGTGTCGGTTTAGGGTACGATTCAGTATGAACTGAAGCTTAGAGGCTTTTCCTGGAAGTAGGGCATCAACAACTTCACCACCTTAGTGGCTCGTCTCGACTCTCAGCCTTAGCAACCCGGATTTTCCTAAGTCACCAGCCTACAGCCTTTCACATGGACAACCAACGCCATGCTTGCCTAGCCTGCTCCGTCCCCCCATCGCATTCATACCGAGTACGGGAATATTAACCCGTTTCCCATCGACTACGCTCTTCAGCCTCGCCTTAGGGGTCGACTCACCCTACCCTGATTAACATGGGATAGGAACCCTTGGTCTTCCGGCGGAGGAGTTTTTCACTCCTCTTGTCGTTACTCATGTCAGCATTCGCACTTCTGATATGTCCAGCATGCCTCCCGGCACACCTTCAGCCACTTACAGAACGCTCCCCTACCCCGCGAACAAAGTTCCAGCATGCCTCCCGGCACACCTTCAGCCACTTACAGAACGCTCCCCTACCCCGCAGACAAAGTCTGCAGCCGTAGCTTCGGTGGTATGTTTAGCCCCGTTACATCTTCCGCGCAGGCCGACTCGACTAGTGAGCTATTACGCTTTCTTTAAAGGGTGGCTGCTTCTAAGCCAACCTCCTAGCTGTTTTAGCCTTCCCACATCGTTTCCCACTTAACATACACTTTGGGACCTTAGCTGACGGTCTGGGTTGTTTCCCTCTCCACGACGGACGTTAGCACCCGCCGTGTGTCTCCCGGATATTACTTTACGGTATTCGGAGTTTGCAAAGGGTTGGTAAGTCGGGATGACCCCCTAGCCTTAACAGTGCTCTACCCCCGTAAGTATTCGTCCGAGGCTCTACCTAAATAGATTTCGGGGAGAACCAGCTATCTCCCGGTTTGATTAGCCTTTCACTCCTAGCCACAGGTCATCCCCTAACTTTTCAACGTTAGTGGGTTCGGTCCTCCAGTTGATGTTACTCAACCTTCAACCTGCCCATGGCTAGATCACCGGGTTTCGGGTCTATACCCTGCAACTTAAGCGCCCAGTTAAGACTCGCTTTCGCTACGGCTCCCCTAAATGGTTAACCTCGCTACAGAATATAAGTCGCTGACCCATTATACAAAAGGTACGCAGTCACCCAACAAGTAGGCTCCTACTGCTTGTACGTACACGGTTTCAGGTTCTATTTCACTCCCCTCACAGGGGTTCTTTTCGCCTTTCCCTCACGGTACTGGTTCACTATCGGTCAGTTGGGAGTATTTAGCCTTGGAGGATGGTCCCCCCATATTCAGTCAAAGTTTCACGTGCTCCGACCTACTCGATTTCACTTTAGATAAGTTTTTGTGTACGGGACTATCACCCTGTTTCGTCATGCTTTCCAGCATGTTCCACTAACTACACTAAAGCTTAAGGGCTGGTCCGATTTCGCTCGCCGCTACTTTCGGAATCTCGGTTGATTTCTTTTCCTACGGGTACTTAGATGTTTCAGTTCTCCGCGTTCGCCTCGTTAACCTATGTATTCAGTTAACGATACCTGCAAGCAGGTGGGTTTCCCCATTCGGAAAACGTAGTCTCAAGCGCCTCTTCCTGGCTTGACTAGGCTTATCGCAAGTTAGTACGTCCTTCATCGCCTCCAACTGCCAAGGCATCCACCGTGTACGCTTAGTCACTTAACCATACAACCCAAAATGGTTTGTATCGTCAAAGACAGTTTAACTTCGCCAGAAGTTAATATTGAATACTAAAGTAGACGCTAATTAATCATTAAAACGATTAATCGGCATTTTCTTTCGAAAACTCGATAAATAACTTTACGTTATCTATCA
>NZ_AKXJ01000031.1:0-3922 GCF_000276645.1 Pseudoalteromonas sp. NJ631 | reverse complement strand
ATGGATAACTTTTTCCAGCTAGGCGGCCATTCCTTATTAGCGACTAAGTTGGTGGCCAGAATTAATGAAACTTTTGATATCTCATTGCCGTTGCGTGAGGTTATCAGCCGACCGATATTGGCTGAGCTTGCAGCTGTTTTATCCGGTTATGAGCGCGATCCCAATCGGCTGCAACTAACACCTGTTTGCCGAGAGCTTGATTTACCCCTTTCTTATGCACAACAAAGGTTATGGTTACTGGACCGGATCGACGGCGGAAGTGCCCATTATAACATGTCGGGGGCTCTGAGGCTGGAAGGTAAATTAAATGTTCAGGCGCTGGAGCGGGCTTTTTTCACTGTGATCCAGCGCCATGAAAGTTTGCGCACTCGTTTTATCTCAGTGGGGGATGGCGATCCGCGGCAAGAGATTCAGGAAGATTTCACTTTCCATGTACCGGTAACCGATTTATCCACTTTTACGGCAGGGGAGCAGCAAGTACAACTTGCTGTTGCGGTTTCTGCTGAAGCTTCACGAACTTTTGATCTAAGCCGGGAACTTATGCTGCGAGCGCAGTTGCTTAAGCTCTCTTCTCGGGAACATATTGTGCTGGTAACTATGCATCATATTGCCTCAGACGGCTGGTCTATGGGCATATTAGTGAATGAATTTAGCCGTTTATATCGTGCTTATGTACAGGGAGAAGATAATCCCCTAATACCACTTGCCATCCAGTATGGCGATTACGCCCACTGGCAACGTAACTATCTGCAGGGGCCTAGACTGGATGACCAGTTGGCTTTTTGGCAAGACCGGTTAGCGGGCTTGCCTGTGGTCCATAATTTGCCGCTTGATCGCCCCAGAGCTGCGAGGCAGAGTTTTGCCGGCAATGTACATTACTCTAGTGTAGATAAAGCCTGCCTGAGAAAATTAATGCAATTATGCCAGGCCCAGGGCGCAACCTTATTTATGGGACTGCATGCCTCATTTTCCGTGCTTTTGTCACGGTACAGCAATGAAAATGACATAGTGGTAGGCACGCCAGTAGCCAATCGGGAGCAGTTGGAAGTAGCAGATTTGATCGGCTTCTTTGTTAATACCCTGGTACTGCGCAGTGACACCTCTGGCAATCCGAGTTTTCGGGAGCTGCTGGCACAAAGTAAACAGATGTTGCTGGATGCTTATGCTCACCAACAAGTGCCTTTTGAGCTTTTGGTTGAGAGACTGCAGCCGGAGCGTAATCTGAGTCATATGCCTTTATTCCAGGTAATGCTGGCCTTACAAAACAATGATGGAGGCAGTCTGTCCCTACCCGGATTAACCTTATCGGCTATGGAAGATCAAGGGGTAGGTACCGCCAAGTTTGATTTAACTTTAAATGTGATTGAAAGTGAGCAGGGGCTGCAACTTAAATGGGGCTTTAATATCGATCTCTTTGATATAGAGACTATAAAGCAGATGGCCGGTCATTTTGAAACTTTATTGCTCGCCATGGTGCAGTCGCCGGAGAAGGACGTTTTCGCCCATGAACTGGTCACCGAACAAGAGCGTCGTCTGCTCCTCAATGTTGGCAAAGACAGGGTATCGAGTGTTGCTCCACAGCTGTGCATTCATGAGTTATTTGAAGTACAAGCTGCGTCGCAGCCAAATAAAATCGCCCTGATAACGCAAGAGGGTAGTCTGAATTATGGCGAGCTTAACCGCCGAGCCAACCAACTCGCCCATCACCTTAAGCTGCAAGGGGTGAAACCGGATACCTTAGTGGGTCTTTGCGTCGATCGCTCTATGGATATGGTTATCGGTATATTGGCGATCCTCAAAGCTGGCGGTGCTTATGTGCCGTTTGATCCGAGCTATCCTGAATCACGCCTACTTTATATGCTTAAGGATAGCGGTGTGGATACCGTATTGACCCAAGAGCGGGTCTTGGCTGACTTGCCTTCATTGGCTGCGCACGCCCTATGTCTGGATAAAGAGTCAGTGCAAGCCGAGCTTGTAAATATGTCGAAAGATAACCTGCCTGTATCTTCGCTGGGACTAGCTGCTTCTCATCTAGCCTATGTCATTTATACTTCAGGCTCGACCGGACAAGCTAAAGGGGTCTTGATCGAGCATCAGGGAATTGTCAATCTTGCCGCAGAAATACAGAGGATGGATATAGTGCCGGAAGGTGCTTGTTGGGGGTTAAACGCTTCTTATGCCTTTGATTCTTCGGTTAAGGGTCTATCCCAGTTGATGTCGGGTGTACCGTTGCGTATTTTACCCAGATATGCCGATCAGGAGTCACAAACTATAGGGATAACCTTTGGACAGTGCGGTGTTCTCGACTGTACTCCGTTAATGGTGGAAGGCTGGTTTGATTTGGGTCTTGAGAGTGCTTTACCTAACTTAATCATTGGCGGCGAAGCTATTTCTCCCCAGTTGTGGGCCAGATTATGTGACTGGCAACAGCAGTATCAACGCAAGGCGGTGAATGTATACGGTCCAACAGAATGTAGCGTTAACACCCATTGGACGCCGATATCCGGCGACTTGCCCCATATTGGATATCCGCTGGGTAATGTTCGGGCATTGATCCTGAATGAAAATACCTTAGCGCCAGGTGGCGTGCCGGGTGAACTATGTATTGGTGGTATCGGGTTGGCTCGGGGTTATCTGAACCAGGATAAGCTGACGTCTGAAAAATTTATCACCAACCCTTATTTTAATGAGCAAGACAACAATAGTTGCCAGCGTCTGTACCGCACCGGAGATTTGGTGCGTCGCTTGGCAGATGGCCGTCTTGAATTTATCGGCCGTACTGATCATCAGGTGAAAATCCGGGGCTTTCGCATCGAGCCGGCTGAAATAGAACATGTCTTGGCAGATTTTAGCCGTGTCAAGGAAGCCGTCGTACTTGCCCGTGACGCAGGGGAAAAGGGGAAGCACCTAGTGGGCTACCTGCTTGCCGAAGATGCCGAAAG
This sequence comes from Pseudoalteromonas sp. NJ631, assembly GCF_000276645.1. NCBI lineage: Bacteria > Pseudomonadati > Pseudomonadota > Gammaproteobacteria > Alteromonadales > Pseudoalteromonadaceae > Pseudoalteromonas > Pseudoalteromonas sp. NJ631. The sequence continues at coordinate 980 of NZ_AKXJ01000031.1, read as the reverse complement.
CGATAAGAGTGGCCTGATTGAAGCAGTGCGCCAGCATGTAGGTAAACTTTTACCTGAATATATGGTGCCTTCGGATTTTGTGGTACTGGAGTCTTTCCCCTTGACCGCCAACGGCAAGTTTGATCGCAATGCTTTACCTGAGCCGAGCAATGAAATATCAGACGACGGCTTCAGCGCCCCGCAAACCGAAGGAGAAAAAACCTTAAGCGTTATCTGGCAAGAGCTGCTGGGGCTTGAACGGATTGCCCTTACGGATAACTTTTTTGAATTGGGAGGGCACTCACTGCTGGCCACTAAGTTGGTGGCTCGGGTTAGCGAGTCATTCGATGTGAAAATTAAATTGCGGGATATTTTTAAACAGCCTGTTCTGGCGAGCCTGGCAGAATTTATATCGGCTCAAAAGCAGGGTAAGAATCACCCGCCTTTGATACAGGTTTCCCGGACTCAGGCCTTGCCCCTGTCTTTTGCCCAACAAAGGCTATGGTTGTTAGATCAAATCGACGGCGGCAGTGCCCATTATAATATGCCGGCGGCGTTAAAACTGACCGGTACCCTCAATGAGGACGCTCTGCAACAAGCGATTACCACTATCCTGTTACGCCATGAAAGCCTGCGCACCTATTTTGTTGCAGGCGACAATAATGAACCGATACAACTGATCCGTGAGTTAGTCAGTTTTGATGTGGCGCTGACGGATCTGTCCGCCCTTTCGCAGCAAGCGCTACAGACCCGAATAGCCGAAGCCGTTTCAACGGAAGCAGGGAAACGGTTTGATCTGACACGGGATTTGATGTTGCGGGCGCAGCTGCTGAAAATCTCAGCTAAAGAGCATATCTTGCTAGTGACCATACATCATATCGCTTCCGATGGCTGGTCCCGGGAGATCTTGGTCAATGAATTTAGCCGTTTATATACGGCCTATGCCCAGGGGCAGGACAACCCTTTGCCGCCGCTGGCGATCCAGTACGGCGATTATGCCC
>NZ_AKXJ01000030.1:0-4239 GCF_000276645.1 Pseudoalteromonas sp. NJ631 | reverse complement strand
ATGGATAACTTTTTCCAGCTAGGCGGCCATTCCTTATTAGCGACTAAGTTGGTGGTTCGGATCAACAGTGAGTTAAATGCAAACATACAGGTAAAAGATATATTTGCCTTAAGCACGGTGCGGGAATTATCCCGATCCCTAGCAATCGGTCAGCCTGGCATTGTTCAGCAGCAGTTGGAGCAGGGATTACAAGAGATAGATAAATTCAGACATAATATTGAAAACCATGCTGTTTTGAAGCAGCAGCTGCCAGACGATTGTGAAACCTTATTTCCGCTAAGTGCTATTCAGCAAAGTATGGTCTATTTCGCCCAGACCCAACCTGAAGTGCCTATCTATCATGATCAATTTCCTTTTGTACTGGAATGGGTGGACTTTGATTTAGCGCTCTTTAATCAGGCGTTCGAATATATATGTCAGGCACACTCTATTTTAAGAACGAGCTTTGCTGTTAATGGTTTTGATGAGCCGGTGCAATTTGTACATAGGAAATCACAGTTAAATATCGGTATCGAGGACTTATCCGATGTGGCGCCAGACATTCAAAAGCAACAGATAGAGGACTATTGTCGGAAAGATCTAAATAATAAGTTTACTTTCAAAGTCAACGAGTTGTTATGGAGGGTGAAGCTTTTCTCCCTCAGCTCAGGCCGGGTATGCATTATCCTGACGGTACAGCATGCTATTTTGGACGGGTGGAGTTTAAACCTCATGGTGTCTGAACTTCTGGCGAATTATGCCCGCTTGAAAGATGGTCACCGGGACTTGATCCCGGCGCCAGAGTCCACTTATCGGGATTATGTCGCGATTAACTTGCACCGTAGCGGCTCAGATGAGACACAGATCTTCTGGAAAGACTACTTGCAAAATTATAACCGCATGAAGTTACCTTTTAATTATGCCGGTAAGCCGATTTCAAGCTCTAAAATGATGACGGCGGTCAAAGGTGAGGTCGATGCCTCATTGCTACGTAAATTGCAGCAGCTGACGCAGAGTAAAGGTTATACGATAAAAGAAATCTGTTTGGCCGCACATGTGTATCTATTGTCCCTGATTACCGGAGACGCGGAAATCCTGACTGGTGTTGTGACCCATAACCGGCCCGAGATCAAGGATACCGACAGAGTTCTTGGCTGCTTTCTTAATACTATTCCACTGCGTTTAAATGCGCATACTTCAATTAATAAACATGTATTAATTACCGAAGTTCGGGATTTTCTTCGCCGGGTCAAAGCGCATGAGATTTTCCTGGCAGATATCGCCAGGCTAGCTGGGGAAAATGATGCAAACGGCAACCCCTTGTTTGATGTCATTTTCAATTTCACCGACTTTCCTGAGCTGATGCCGGCCGCAGAAAGCAATATGTTAATTAATTCTGAGAAGGAATTGTTTGCCATCAATGGCTCTGAGATGACCAATACCAAGTTCGATCTGGAAGTGCATAAAAATGGTCAGCATGGCATGGCGATACAGATAAAGTATAGTGAAGAATATTTTGATGCCAAAGAAGTAGAACTTGCCCTAAATCTCTACCTACAGATACTGGAGTTGATGGCGAGCAATGAAACACAGCTGTGCTCAACGGCTTTAGTGGAATCTATAGGTACAAAAAACACTCAGTTTAACGATACCGATAAAGCCTATGCTTATACAAAAACAATGCATGCCTTGTTTGAAGAGCAGGTGGTTAAAGCGCCTGATGCAATAGCTTTAAGGTACAATGGTAAGAGTTATAGCTATCAGGAGTTGAACGCTAAAGCGAACCGGATTTCCTGGATGCTGATCGGCAAAGGCATACAATCAGGCGATCATGTGGGTCTGGTGATGTCAAGATCCTTTGACATGATTGCTACCCTGTTAGCGATATTAAAAGCTGGAGCGGTTTATGTGCCTATGGAGCCGGATTATCCCGAGGCAAGAATCCAAGCAATAGAGGAAAGTGCACAGCTGAAACTGGTTATATTTGACAGACCAACGCAAGCCGCCAATGCGCATCATCTCTATCTGCAAGAAGAAGATTACGCGACATTTTCAATAGAAAACCCGGGTCTGAAAAAAGATGCCGGCGAGCTGGCATATATTATTTATACTTCCGGTTCCACAGGTAAACCTAAAGGGGTCAGGATTGCGCATCATCAGGCGGTAAATCTCATTAGCTGGGTGAATACAGAATTCACTGTCACCTCGTCTGATGTGATGCTTTTTATTACCTCAGTGACCTTTGACCTTTCCGTTTATGACATCTTTGGCATCCTAGCGGCCGGAGGGCGCATTGTGATTGTGGAACAATCACAGTTGCATAATTTTGAAGCTCTTTATGAAATAATAATTACTGAAAAAATCACTTTCTGGGATTCGGTACCCAGTACGTTAAACCATCTGGTCAGCGACCTGGATGAAAGACAAGCGGGGCTCTTTGGGCACCATTTACGCTTGATTTTCTTAAGCGGTGATTGGATCCCGACTATGCTGCCTTCCGCTGCAAAACACTGGTTCCCCAATTCCGAATTTATCAGTTTAGGGGGAGCGACAGAAGGAACCGTCTGGTCTAATTTTTATCGTGTGTCGGGTAAGGTAGAGCATTTAAGCAGCATTCCGTACGGCGTTCCTATTGACAATAACAGGTTCTATATTCTGGATGCACAACAGCAACCCGTTGTTGAAGGTGTTGTTGGCGAGCTTTATATTGGCGGAGTTGGGGTTGCCTATGGTTACCAGAATGATCCCGTGAAAACTGAACAGGCCTTTTTTGATGATCCCTTTATTGAAACTAATATCAATGGTGAAAGGGCTCGCATGTATAAAACCGGCGACTTAGGACGAATTCTTCCCGACGGCAATATGGAATTGCATGGCCGTACTGATCATCAGATCAAGTTAAGGGGTTATAGAATCGAGCTGAATGAAATAGAGTCGGTGTTAAACCTTCATACTGGCATAAAAGAAGCGCTAGTAAATGTAGTTGAACTAGAGATTAACGGTAAAAAGAACCAATACCTCGTCGGTTATATTGTTTCTAAAAACAATAACAACCTTGAGACAGAGGTGCTCATGTCTTATTTATCTCAATATCTGCCTGAGTATATGGTACCTAAAGTGTTTGTCGATCTGGAGCAACTGCCGTTATCTGTAAACGGGAAAGTCGATCGTAGGGCACTACCCGTTCCTGACCTAGGGATGATCGATGAAGGATATCTCGCTCCCGAAACCGAGACAGAAAAAAGCCTGTGTGACCTGTGGCAGGAAACACTGCAAGTTGAGCGAGTCGGTATCAAGGATAATTTCTTCTTGCTTGGTGGACATTCTTTATTGGCAACAAAATTAATAGCAAAAATGAATGCCGGATTCGGTGTGACTGTGCCTTTTGCCATACTGTTATCAGAAGCCAATGTCCAAAGTATTGCACAATACATAGATGCCGTAAGTTTAAATGATGCCAACCTCGATACGCTGGCTGAAAATGAAAATGTAGAAGAGGGATTATTCTAATGGTAAGTAATATCATATTAAAGGCAGCCACTAAAGGCATTCACCTCTACCTGAAGGATGGAAATTTAGCCTATAAGGCTCCAGAAGGGGCGCTTACCAAAGAATTTAAAGAGCTTATCGTCGAGAATAAAGCGCAGATCATTGCCTCCTTGAAGTTACAGGAGCTAGAAACCTCTTTTGAGTATGCTCAGTTAAAGCCGGTGTCGAGAAACGAAAGTTTACCTCTGTCTTTTGCCCAACAAAGGCTATGGTTGTTAGATCAAATCGACGGTGGCAGTGCCCATTATAATATGCCGGCGGCGTTAAAACTGACCGGTACCCTCAATGAGGACGCTCTACAACAGGCGATTACCACTATCCTGTTACGCCATGAAAGCCTGCGCACCTATTTTGTTGCCGGCGACGATGGTGAACCGATACAACTGATCCGTGAGTTAGACAGTTTTGAGCTGGCGCTGACGGATCTGTCCGCCCTTTCGCAGCAAGCGCTACAGACCCGAATAGCCGAAGCCGTTTCAACGGAAGCAGGGAAACGGTTTGATCTGACACGGGATTTGATGTTGCGGGCGCAGCTGCTGAAAATCTCAGCTAAAGAGCATATCTTGTTAGTGACCATGCATCATATCGCTTCCGATGGCTGGTCCCAGGAGATCTTGGTCAATGAATTCAGCCGTTTATATACGGCCTATGCCCAAGGGCAGGACAACCCTTTGCCGCCGCTGGCGATCCAGTACGGCGATTATGCCCACT
>NZ_AKXJ01000029.1:0-6806 GCF_000276645.1 Pseudoalteromonas sp. NJ631 | reverse complement strand
AGGCTTTGCCGTTAACGGTCAACGGTAAGCTCAACCGCCATGCTTTGCCTGAGCCCGAGAGCGCAGTATCAAGCGCACAATATGTTGCTCCTAGGACAGACACTGAAGCCATGTTGTGTTCTATTTGGCAGCATGTATTGGAAGTCGATAGAGTTGGTGTTATGGACAATTTCTTTGCATTAGGTGGGCATTCACTAATGGCTATTAGTTTGGTAACACAAATCAAAGAAGCCTTCGCCATCGAATATTCAGGGTTCTCCATCAGAGAAGTATTTGAATTATCTTCTGTCGCTGAGCTGGCAGCTAGTATAGATATCTTGCTTTCAAAGCAGAAACTACAAGAAAATGAAAACCTTATCGACTCGTATAAGGAAGAAGAATTAGAAGAAGGGGTTTTATAAGTTGTTAGCTGAAAATATTTTTAAGCAAGCGCTAGATAGTGGAGTTTTCCTTTATCTGGACGGGGAAAACCTAAAATATAAAGTTAAAAAGGGTGAATTTCCTGACGAGCTAAAATCTGCAATTATTGTTCAGAAGCAAGCGATAATCGATTACCTTAAACAAGTCGCGTCCCAGCCAGAGGTAAAAGAGACTAAGTTGCCCAAGATAAGTCCTCGGGCTGAGGGTATTGAAAATCCAATGTCTTTTTCGCAGCAGCGTTTATGGCTTTTGGATCAACTTGAACAAGGCAGTAGCCATTACAATATTTTTGCGGCTTTAAAACTGACAGGCACTATAGATCTGGTGGCTCTGCAACAGTCCTTTAGCTGCATAGTTGAGCGCCATGAAAGCTTACGTACCTGCTTTTGCTCCGGAGATGAAGGCGAACCTCTGCAAGTGATCCAGCAAAAGGTCAGCTTTACTATTCCCATAACCGACTTATCCAAGCTGTCAGTACAGGAGCGCGAGCGAAAAATTACTGAAGAGGCTTCGAAAGAGGCGGGGCTGGCTTTTGATCTGAGCCGAGATCTAATGTTGAGAGTACAATTACTTAAACTGAGTGATCAAGAACATGCTCTACTGCTCACTATGCACCATATCGCTTCTGACGGCTGGTCAACCGGAATACTGGTTAAGGAATTTAGCCGCCTATACAGCGCTTTTGTGAACGGAGAAGCGGATCCTCTAGCACCGCTTGCCATTCAGTATGCCGATTACGCCCATTGGCAACGGGACTGGTTGCAAGGGGCTGTGCTGGACGAGCAACTCGATTATTGGCAGCGACAATTGTCGGACTTGCCTGAAATGCATAGTCTACCATTGGATTATCCGAGACCGGCCATCCAGAGTTTTGACGGTGACGTGCACTTTTCAACAATCGATAAAGTAAGTTATGGGCATTTGGCAGCCCTGTGCCAGTCGCTAGGGGCGAGCTTATTTATGGGGCTGCATGCGGTTTTCTCGGTATTGTTATCTCGTTACAGCAATGAACGTGATATTGTGATGGGGACTCCGGTGGCAAACCGGGAGCCTTCAGAAGTATCTGACTTGATAGGTTTTTTTGTTAACACCTTAGTGTTGCGTAGTGACTTATCTGGCGAGCCGAGTTTTCTTGAGGTACTGGCCGACAGTAAAGCCAAGCTGCTTGATGCCTATGCCCGCCAACAAGTTCCTTTTGAGCAGGTCGTCGAACGAGTGCAGCCGATGCGAAGCCTGAGCCATAATCCTTTATTTCAGGTTTTGCTGTCGTTGCAAAACAATGAACAAGGCCATTTGTCTCTGCCTAGATTAACCTTGTCCGCGATAGAAATGCCAGGTAAAGGAGTCGCCAAATTTGATCTAACCCTGAATATCGTGGAAAGTGCTAATGGACTAAGGCTTGGCTGGGGCTACAATACCGCCTTATTTAAAAGTGAAACCATAGCACAAATGGCGGGACATTTTGAAAGCTTATTATCCGCCGTGTTACAGTCACCCCATGAAAATGTTTTTTCGCTAGGCATAGTAACCGAGCAGGAAAGCAGACAGTTACTCGTTGACTGGAATGCAACGGCAGCACAGTGTCCATCAGATATGTGTATGCATGAATTATTTGAAGCTCGGGCGGCACAAGCTCCCGAAAGAGAGGCTCTGGAATATAACGGAACTTGCCTCAGTTACCGGGAGTTAAACCAGCGCGCCAACCAGCTGGCGCATTATCTGGTAGCACAAGGTGTTAAACCAGACACCCTGGTCGGACTCTGTATTGAACATTCTTTGGATATGGTTGTAGGTATACTGGCGGTGCTGAAAGCAGGGGCGGCCTATGTCCCTATCGACCCTGCTAATCCTGAGGCACGCGTGCGTTATATGCTTAATGACAGCAGTGTGAAAATTGTCCTGAGCCAGCTACAGATATCTAACACCTCTTCGGTAGACACTGTACGGGTTATTTGCCTGGACGATGAAAGCATGCAGGCTGCGCTAGCGACAATGCCGGATAATAACTTGCCGTTATCCTCATTGGGTTTGTCGTTGCAACACCTAGCCTATGTGATATATACCTCAGGTTCAACTGGGCAGCCAAAAGGAGTTATGGTCGAGCACAGGAATTTATCTAACCTGCTAGCTGGTTTGATTTCAACTTTTGAAGTCTCAGCCGAAGATACTTTTGCTTGTTTCGCGTCCTTTGCATTTGATATTTCACTTTTTGAACTTTTTTTGACCCTGATAAGTGGCGGAAAAACTATTCTTGTTGATAGGAACGTTTTACTTAATCTGGAGCAATTTTCTCAGGTTACCAGAGAATGTACCTTGCTACATGCCGTACCTAGCTTAATGAATGAGGTTGTTGATTTTAAAGATAAAAACAATGAAAGCTTCGCAAATGTCAGAGCATTGTTTGTTGGTGGCGATTATGTGCCAGTAAGTTTACTCAAGCGTCTTAAAGCGTCTTTTTCCCGAGCTAAGGTAATTGAACTTTACGGGCCAACAGAAGCCACCATATTAACGACTTATAAAGAGGTGTCTGCGGAAACTTTAAATCATACGGGTGCAGTTATAGGTCGCGGATTGCAAAATACCAGCCTCTATGTGCTAAATGAAGCGCAGCAGCTATGTCCCCCATTACTGGCGGGAGAATTGTATATTGGTGGAGCCGGAGTTACTCGGGGGTACTTGAACCGGGAAGAGCTGACAGCAGAAAAATTTGTCGCTAACCCTTACTTTGATGCGCAAAATCTCCACTCGAGCGAGCGTTTATACCGTACCGGAGATCTGGTTCGATGGTTGCCAGATGGTGAGTTAGAGTTTATCGGCCGCATCGATCATCAGGTGAAAATCCGCGGATTTAGGATCGAGCTAGGAGAAGTTGAGCATGCATTGTCGCTCTGTCCAGGGGTTAAAGATTCTGTGGTGATTGCTAGGGATATACGTGAAGGTGATAAGTGCTTAATTGCTTATTTGGTGGCATCTAAAGGGGAAGAAGAGCTTATTGCGGCCGTGCGTCGGCATTTGCTTGAGTGCTTGCCTGAGCACATGGTGCCATCGGCATTTGTGTTACTGGATAACTTACCGCTCAATATTAACGGCAAGATTGACCGCAAAGCCTTGCCAGATCCTGACACTGAGGTATCAAGCACTGAATATATAGCGCCCGGCACCGAGATGGAAAAAATCCTGTGTGAAATCTGGCAGGATGTTCTCGAAATTGAACGTGTCGGTATTCAGGATAACTTTTTTGAGTTAGGAGGACATTCCTTAATGGCCATGCGTGTATTGTCAAAAACAAAAGCTAAAACCGGTATTGAAGTGCCGTTAAAAGAAATCTTTAAACTGCAAACCGTGGCTCTTATCGCTGATTTCCTCGACAGCCAGCAATATATTGACGACTTGCTTTATTCCCGGAATGAGTCAACACATGAAGATGAAATCGAACTTAAACTCTAGAGGCATATTTGATGATACAGTCTTATGGTACAAGGAAATTTAACATGCTAACTGAGATGATATGAAACTGGATCAGTATACTTGTGACTCCGATTTCAGGAAGGCTGCCAGAAGGAAGCTGCCAAAATTTGTTATGGACTTTATTGATGGTGGCGCGGGAGATGAGAAAACCCTTCAAGGGAATACTGCGGGGTTTAAAAATATTCAGCTGATTCCCCGTATGGGAAGTCAAACAGGACCGGGGTTGTTAAATGCTGATATTTTGGGGTTATCGTATGCGGCACCATACGGAATTGCTTCATTGGGGTTGTGTGGCCTGATTCATCCTAAAGCGGAAATGATGCTGGCGAAGTCGGCGGCTAAATACAATATTCCCTATATTGTTAGCTCGGCTTCGAATAGTTTTCTTGATGTGCTAGTAAAGGAGTCTGGGGTTTCACCTTGGTTTCAGTTGTACCTTTCGAAAATAAAGTCACAGACGGATGTACTGATCAGCCATGCGCAAAAGCATCAATGTCCGGTGTTAGTGGTGACAGTCGACGCGCCAGTTCCGGGTATAAGACGAAGGGATAGGTATAATGGACTGAGGATCCCCTACCAGCTCAAGGTTTCAAATGTTATTGACTCAGTCACGCATCCTGCATGGCTGTTTAGGCATCTGGTCTCGGGGAAACTGACTTTCCCTCTTTACCAAAACCTAATTGAAGACCAACCCAATTTAAGCTTCTCTGAATTAATGTCCATACAAACAGGGGGGGAGTTGAACTGGGCGGTTATTGATGAGATCCGAGATAAATGGCAGGGAAAGTTAATTTTAAAGGGAGTTATGTCGGTGAGTGATGCCCATACCGCAAAAAAAATGGGAGTGGATGCGATCATTATTTCCAATCATGGTGGTAGGCAATTGGACTCAGTACCGGCTCCTATTACTTTATTAAACCAGGTATTTAGCAAAGAGTTTGACCGAGAATTTCTTATGTTGGATTCCGGATTAAGAAGTGGTGAAGATATAATAAAAACAATTAGTTGTGGTGCTTGCTTTACTTTTTTGGGGCGACCGTTTTTATATGCCTTGGCAGCTTATGGAGAAAGAGGCTTAGCGCAGCTGCAAGAAATGATTTTTGAACAATTAAGTGTAAATATGCGCTTGTTGGGGGCGAGTGCAATCGACGCCCTGAATGATGAATATGTGTTTTAAATTTTTAATAGATGTAAGAAGGGGAGTTTGAATGAAAGATCTTTTTGGATGTGCGGCTAGAATAGACCACATTGCAATAGCGGTAAAAAATATGGATGAAGCATTATTTTTTTATCAAGGAATATTAAACTTTAAGCTTCTGGAAAGAAGAGAAATTAAAGGTGCTTTCTCTGGAATGAAATCTGCTGAATTGACCGTGGGAAACTTTTCTGTGGTTTTGGTTCAGGGAACAGGGCCGGAATCTCAAGTTTGTAAATATATAGATGAATATGGTCCGGGAGTTCAGCATGTCGCTATAACGGTTGAAGATATAGAAGAAGTTGCTAGGGCATTAACCAAAAAGGGGTTAGAGTTTTCGACCAATATCATTAAAGGAAAAGGCTTGTTGCAAATATTTACCAAGCGAGAGAAAAATTCGGGCATGATGTACGAATTTATCCAGCGGGAAGAGACAGAAACAGGGTTCGAGGAAGGGAATATTCAAGAGCTTTTCAATCAACTTGAAAGTGCTTTTGCTTATTAATATTAAAGTTTTTGCAAATTTTTTTTGATTGATGTTTAATCTTGTTATATTGTTTATCGGGTGTTTATTTGTTGTAAATTCATGGAAGTATCATCTGTGATACTTAGTATTAATTATGGATGAATTGGACTCGTTTTAATGGGATCCCTAAAAGAATTATTAAAAGAATTAAAATCTCAAGAGATTTATTTATCTCTTGATGTTTCCGGGGAGTTAAGCGTTAAAGGAAGGAAGGAATTGCTTTCCACTGAACTCATCACCTTATTAAAAAAACATAAAGCATCGCTTGTTGATTTAATTCAGGCGAAAACTACAAGCGCGAGTGCTGTACCTGAGATAAAGAAAATTAATGATGAGCAGGTTCTTGAACTTTCTTTTTCACAGCGAAGCTTGTGGTTACAAGATCAGATAGACGGTGGCAGTGCCCACTACAATATTCCCAGCGCTATAAAGCTTAGTGGCATCCTTGATAATGACGCCTTGCAACGGGCTTTTGCCACTATCCTGTTACGCCATGAAAGCCTGCGCACCTGTTTTGTTGCCGGCGACGACGGCGAGCCGGTCCAACAGGTCCGGGAAGGTGTTGACTTTCAAGTGTCTTTAACGGATCTATCCGAGCTTTCACAAGATCGGCGGAACGAGCGTATAGCTGAAATCGTTTCAACAGAAGCAGTCATGCCTTTTGATCTAGGCCGGGATGTAATGTTGCGAGTGCAGTTACTTAAATTAGCCCCTCAGGAGCATATCTTGTTGGCGACCATGCATCATATCGCCTCCGATGGCTGGTCTATGGGCATACTGGTGAATGAATTCAGCCGTTTATATACGGCTTATGTTCAGGGGCAGGACAACCCTTTGCCGCCGCTGGCGATCCAGTACGGCGATTATGCCCACTGGCAGCGCAACTACTTGCAGGGAGCTGTGCTGAATGAACAGCTGGCTTACTGGGAAAAGCAGCTTGCCGACTTGCCGGTGCTGCACAGCCTGCCGCTAGATAACCCCAGACCGGCAGTGCAAAGCTTTGCTGGTAATCTCCATGTCTCAAGGATAGAACAAGCGACATACCAGCGCTTGATGGCCATGTGCCAAGAACGAGGCGCCACGTTGTTTATGGGATTGCATGCCGTTTTTTCTGTGTTATTAGCCCGCTACAGCAATGAGCAGGATATCGTTGTCGGCACGCCAGTGGCAAACCGGGAGCAGGTGGAAGTAGCCGGT
>NZ_AKXJ01000028.1:0-8600 GCF_000276645.1 Pseudoalteromonas sp. NJ631 | reverse complement strand
ATATGGTGCCCAGCGCCTTTGTGTTGCTAGAGCATTTGCCGTTAACCGCTAATGGCAAGATCGACCGCAATGCCTTGCCTGAACCCAATATAGAGGCATTGAGGCCGGAATATGTGGCCCCGCAGACGGAAACAGAAAAAGGTTTGTCTGGTATCTGGCAAGAGGTGTTGGAGATAGACAGAGTGGGTGTGCTGGATGACTTTTTCCAACTCGGGGGGCATTCCTTATTGGTGATGAAGCTGCTGGCAAAAATAGAAAAGCGCTTACATGTGAAACTATCTGTTACTTATACCTTTACTATGGGTAATTTAAGCGCCTTGGCCCAGCATATTGATGCATTAACTGGTAAACATGATCCTGATAATAACAGTGAAGAATTGGATTTTTTTGAAATATGAACGTTATTGATTTTATTAATTTTCTACACGAAAAAAAGATATATTTAAAAGTACAGAACGGTAAACTGCAAATCAATGCCGCTAAAGGGGCTATGACTCAGACCCTGCTCGCACAATTAAAAGAAAAAAAAGGGCAAATCATAGAATATCTTGATTCGACTAAACCTGGGATGGACATTGTCCGGGTATCTCGTGAGCAAGTGTTAAAAGCCTCTTATTCCCAACAAAGTTTGTGGCTGTTAGAACAGATAGATAGCGGCACTGAAGTTTATAATATGCCCGCGGCCTTAAAGCTTACCGGCAACTTAAACCTGATTGCCATTCAGCAGGCATTTACCAGTGTAGTGGCACGCCATGAAAGTCTGCGTACCTGCTTTGCCGCCGGTGAAGATGGCGAGCCGATACAGGTGATTAAGGCGGCTGAACCTTTTGATGTGCCAGTAACCGATTTATCTGGGGTAGCTGAGGGGGAAAGAGAAACCCAGATTCGTATTCTAGTCACCAAAGAAGCTGCGCTGGAATTTGATCTTAGCCGGGATCTAATGCTGCGGGCCAAGTTAATTAAAGTTTCATCTCAGGAGCACGTTCTGCTGGTAACCATGCATCATATTGCTTCGGATGGCTGGTCTATGGGTATATTGGTGAATGAGTTTAGCCATTTATATAGTGCATATGTCCAAGGGCAGGAGAATCCTTTACCTCCCCTGGCTATCCAATATGCAGACTATGCTAACTGGCAGCGACAATGGCTGCAGGGAGAGGTGCTGGACGCTCAGATGGGGTATTGGGAAAAGCAGCTGGCAGACTTGCCTGATGTACACGGATTGCCGCTGGATTACCCCAGACCTTCGATCCAGAGTTTTGCCGGTGATGTCTATGTCTCAACTATAGCTAAGGACACTTTAGACGGGTTAAAGGACGTGTGCCAGAGGCAGGGAGCCACGTTATTTATGGGCCTGCATGCGGCGTTTTCGGTATTATTATCCCGCTACAGCAATGAAAAGGACATAGTATTGGGCACCCCTGTGGCCAACCGTGAGCAGTCAGAAATTGCCGAGCTGATAGGCTTTTTTGTTAATACTTTAGTCTTGCGCAGCAATCTGTCCGGCAATCCGAGCTTCAATGAACTGCTCAGGCAAAGTAAAACTATGTTGCTGGAAGGTTATGCCCACCAACAGGTGCCTTTTGAACAAATCGTAGAACGGCTGCAGCCCCAACGCAGCTTGAGTCACAGCCCGTTATTCCAGGTGATGATAGAATTTCAAAATAATGATGAGGGCAATTTATCTCTGCCGGGGTTAACGGCGCAGTATCTGGATCACCAGGGAGGCATGAATGTCGCCAAGTTTGATCTAACCTTGAATATTTTTGAAGGACAGGACGGTCTTCACCTAGGCTGGCACTATAATACCGATCTCTTTAAGCGGGAAAGCATTGAGGGAATGAGCCAACACTTTAAACTGTTACTGGCAGAGTTATTGCGCTTGCCGGAAGAAAGTGTTTTTGCCCTAGAGCTAGTTAGCGATGAGGAGCGCCGCCAGATCCTATGCGATTGGAATGATACACAGGCAGATTTTCCGTCGCAAACCTGTATCCACGAACTATTCGAACATCAGGCAGAGCAAAACCCACAAAAAGAAGCCCTAGTGTATCAAGGGGTTGCTTTTAGTTATGATGAGTTAAACCTCAGGGCTAATCAGCTAGCCCATTACCTCAAGGCGCAAGGTGTCAAGCCAGATACTCTAGTTGGTCTGTGCATCGAACGTTCATTTGATATGGTGATCGGCCTGTTAGGGATTCTTAAAGCTGGAGCCGCCTTTGTCCCTTTGGAGCCGTCATACCCTGAGGCCAGAATCGCCTATATGCTGGATGATGGTGATATGGCAATCGTGATCACCCAGCAGAGGTTTTTATCTGAATTACCTTTACTGGCGCCGCTGGCATTATGTTTGGATGATGACAAAGTTCGTGATGAGTTAGCCAGCATGCCGCAGAATAACCTGGCAGTTTCGTCACTTGGTTTATGTCCTCACCACCTAGCCTATGTGATCTATACCTCGGGTTCTACCGGGAAGCCGAAAGGGGTTATGGTTGAACACCAAGCCTTGTCGAACCGTATTCACTGGATGGATCAGGAATATACATCAACTCCCCAGGACAGATTTTTACAAAAAACGCCTTTTAGCTTTGATGTCTCAGTCTGGGAATTCATCTGGCCGCTTACCACAGGCGCAAGCTTGGTTTTGGCTAAACCTGAAGGACACAAAGATCCAGCCTATTTGTCTTCGCTGATGGCACAAGAAAACATCACCAAAGTGCATTTTGTTCCCTCTATGTTGGGAAGCATGCTGGCTTTTGGCCTGCTGGGGGATTGCCGTTCGTTAAAGCAAATCTTTTGTAGTGGAGAAGCCCTTAGTAGACATCATGTCGACGATGTCTTGGTGCAGTGTCCAAATGTTGAGTTACATAATTTATATGGACCGACGGAAGCGAGCATAGACGTGAGCTTCTGGAATTGCAGGGAAACAGCGTTATCAGCGAGCATCCCTATCGGCCGACCTATTGCCAACACCCAGCTGTATGTGATGGATCAGCAACAACATCTTGCCCCAGTGGGTGTTGCCGGGGAATTGTATATCGGGGGAGTTGGCTTGGCCCGGGGTTATATCAAGCGTGAGCAATTGACGGCAGAAAAGTTTGTCGAGAACCCTTTCTACGATAAGCACAAACCGAGCAGCAGCCCAAAATTGTACCGTACCGGGGATCTGGTGCGTTGGTTGGCGGACGGTACGCTTGAATACCTGGGGCGCATAGACCATCAAGTGAAAGTACGTGGCTTTAGGATCGAATTGGGAGAAATAGAGCATGCGCTGGCGGCATATCCTGGCGTTAAGGAAGCCGTCGTTCTGGCCCGAGAGTTAGTGCAAGGAGATAGCCGCTTGATTGGTTACCTCGTTGCCCCCGAAGCAGGGAGTGATGATGCCGCCTTTATCGAAGATATCCGCCATTACTTGGGCCGCCAGTTGCCTGAATATATGCTGCCCTCATTTTTTGTGTTACTCGATAGTCTGCCGTTAACCGCAAATGGCAAACTCGACCGCAATGCTATGCCTGAACCGGATATGCTGTTCTCGAGAAAAGAATATCTTGCTCCCCGTACCGAGATGGAAAAGATCTTGTGTACTGTCTGGCAGGAAGTATTGGGTGTTGAACAAGTTGGCATTCGGGATAACTTTTTTGAATTAGGCGGTCACTCTTTACTTGTGATGCAGGTGATTTCACGGCTGCAGCAACAAGGTAAGGCGATGGCGGCACGGCAACTTTTTGCGGCCCGCTCTCTGGAAGAACTGGCGGTGGCGATGAGCGAGCACCAGGAAAAAGAAGTTGCCGTATTCAGGGCGCCGAAGAATCTAATCCCAGCCCAATGCCAGCAGTTAACTCCCGAGATGTTGCCATTAGTGGACTTAACTCCAGTGGAGATTGAGCATTTAACGGCCCAGGTCACGGGCGGGGCGGAAAATATCCAGGATATTTACCCACTGGGGCCATTACAGCAGGGGATTTTATTCCACCATACCCTAGACCCTGAAAATGATCCCTATGTAACCCCGATATTGTTTAAACTAGACGATGAGGCGGCGGTTAATTCTTTTATTGAAGGCTTAGAGTTTTTGATCGCCCGCCATGATGTTTTCCGCTCGTCTATGCAGTGGCAGGGCGTAGGTGAACCTATACAAATTGTACAGCGTGAGGCAAAATTATCGGTTGGCAGAATTCGCGTGGGTAAAGACCAGTCACCGTTAAATGCGCTAGAGGAATACAGTGCGAGCCAAAGGATAAAAGTCGATCTTCGCCGGGCGCCATTATTAAATGTCACCGTGGCTACAGCCGAAGGTGAGGCAGAGCGGCATGTGTTGTTGCAAATTCACCATATTATTGAAGATGCCACTTCCCTGCAAATTTGTGAAAAGGAATTGGCCTATTTCCTTGGCGGCATTAGTGATCAGTTACAGCCGCCCGTTCCTTATCGGGAGTTCATCGCCCATGCTCTGCACCTGGCGCAGGTTAATGATGCCCAAGCTTACTTTTCACAGACTTTAGGTGATATCACTGAGCCGACCTTACCCTTTAACTTACATAATATACAAGGGAAAGGCAGTAATGTTACTGAGCTGGCTCAGGCACTGCCACAAAACTTGTCTATCCAACTAAGGGAGGTTGCGAAAAAGATACAAGTCACGCCGGCGGCACTGTTCCATGCTGGCTGGGCTAGGGTAATTGCCACTTGTAGTGGTAAAGATGACGTGGTCTTTGGTACGGTAATGTCGGGACGATTGCAAGGGACTTTCGGGGCTGAGGAAATGCTCGGCGTCTTCATTAATACCTTACCGGTGCGAGTCAAATCCGCCGGAGCCGATGCCGTCACTCTCGTGCAACAGGTGCAAGCATCTCTGTTGGATTTGTTACCGTATGAACAGGCGAGTTTGTCCATGGCGCAAGCTTGCTCTGGACTTAAGAGCAATGTCCCTTTGTTTTCTTCAATCCTTAACTACCGTCATCAGGTACGTACTGATGCTGATGATGAAACCTTGGCAAAAGAAGGACACGAATCATCTGTTGGTATTGAAGAAATCTCCGGCCAGGAAAGAACCAACTATCCTGTCAGTTTATCCGTTGATGATCTCGGTGAGAGTTTTACCCTCAATATAAAGGTTGTTGCTGAGATTTCTGCGCAGCAAGTCATGGCCTATATGCACAAAGCCATAGAGATCTTGGTTCAAGCTCTGTCAACTGATAGCGCTGTAATCCTTGAGACTCTGTCTTTGTTACCGGACGAAGAGTGTAAGGCATTGCTTGATACAACAAAAAGAACCCGCATAGGTGGTGTGCAGGAGGCATGTATTCATGAGTTATTTGAAAGATATGCCAAAGCGCACCCTCAGGAAACGGCCCTGATCACCGAAACGGGCAAGCTTAGTTATGACCAGCTAAACAGCCGTGCCAATCAATTGGCCCGATACCTGAAACAGCAAGGTGTGAAGCCGGATACCCTTGTTGGTCTCTGTGTGGATCGTTCAATGGACATGGTTATAGGCTTACTGGCGATCCTTAAAGCTGGCGGAGCTTATGTGCCACTGGATCCGACTTACCCTGAGTCTCGTTTGGCCTATATAATCAAAGACAGTGCTGTGGCAATAGTCGTCACTCAAAGTAAAATAGTGGCAGAGTTACCCTTTTTAGAGCCTCACTCTCTGTGCCTGGATGATGAAACGCTACGAGCCGGACTCTCAAGCATGTCATCGGATAATCTACCGGTCTCTTCATTGGGTTTAGCTCCTCATCATCTGGCCTATGTGATATATACTTCAGGGTCAACTGGCCAGGCTAAAGGGGTGCTGGTGCAGCACCAGGGAGTGGTTAATCTCGCAGCTGAAATACAAGACATGGAGATCGTGCCGACCGGTACTTGCTGGGGCTTAAATGCTTCCTATGCCTTTGACTCTTCGGTTAAGGGCTTATCCCAGCTGATGTCTGGCATACCACTTCGCATTTTACCTAAATATGCCAACCTCGATCCGCAAATCATTGGACAAAGCTTTGCTGAGTGCGGCGTGATTGACTGTACCCCGTTAATGGTAGAAGCCTGGTTTGACTCAGGCCTGCAAAGCTGTTTACCTAACTTGATTATTGGCGGTGAGGCTATTTCCCCGGGTTTGTGGAGCAGGTTATGTGACTGGCAGCAGCAATATCAGCGTAAAGCGGTGAATGTTTACGGCCCGACGGAATGTACTGTAAACACCCACTGGACCCGAATATCTGGAGACTTACCCAATATAGGGCTGCCGCTGGGCAATGTCCACGGGCTGGTACTGAATAAAAATACCTTGGCGCCAGTCGGTGTGCCGGGGGAGTTGTGCATCGGCGGTGCGGGTCTGGCCCGAGGCTACCTTAACCATGAGCAATTGACGGCAGAAAAATTTGTTGCCAATCCTTATTTTAATAAGCAGGACAGCAACGGCTATCGGCGTTTGTACCGTACAGGGGACTTGGTGCGTCGCTTAGAAGACGGGCGGCTGGAATTTATCGGCCGCATAGATCACCAAGTGAAGATTCGGGGATTTCGTATTGAACCAGGTGAGATAGAACATGCCTTGGCAGAGTGCAGCGGAGTTAGGGAAGCCGTGGTGATCGCTCGAGAAACAGGTAAAAGCAACAAACACCTGACAGGCTATTTGGTGACAGATCAGGAGATAGAGGATGAAGTCGAATTTCTCGATAAGGTCCGTCATCATTTGCTCCAGGCTTTGCCTGAATACATGGTACCTTCGACCTTGATGGTGCTGGACTCTTTGCCGCTAACTGCCAACGGTAAAGTTGATCGCCATGCCCTACCTGAGCCGGAAGGGGAATTTTCAGGCGACTATATCGCACCGCAAACCGAGATGGAAAAAATCTTATGCGAGATCTGGCAGGAGGTGCTAGGAGTTGAGCAGGTTGGTATTCTGGACAACTTTTTTGAACTGGGGGGACATTCGTTACTCGTTATGCGGGTGATTTCCCGGTTGCAGCAACAAAACCTGGTGATGAGTGCGAGTCAACTCTTTTCGACCCCTTCTCTGGCAGCGTTGGCAAAGTTAATTGAGGAGGAATCTGTAGGTGATACCCGTTTATTTAAGGCTCCGCCTAACCTGATACCTGCGGACTGTGTAGCATTAACTCCTCAAATGCTGCCATTAGTGGACTTAAATGAGGGAGAAATAGAACAGTTGGTTGCACAAATTCCGGGTGGCGTTGGGAACATACAGGACATTTACCCCTTAGGTCCCTTGCAACAAGGCATATTGTTTCACCATACCTTGGATCCGGAAAATGATCCTTATGTCTTATCTGCATTTTTGAAGATTCCGGATTTACATCAGGTACAGGCTTTTATTGACGGATTAGACTTCTTAATTAAGCGCCATGACGTATTGCGTACTTCTATTCACTGGGAAGGGGTAAGAAAGCCGGTACAAGTGGTAAGGAAGCAGGTCGAATTAGCTGTTTTGACAACCACAATAGAGCAGCAGAACCCATTGGTTTATCTTCAGGAGTACAGCGAGTCACAAGGGCGTCAAATGGATCTCAAGAGTGGTCCATTATTGCGTGTTATCGTTGCTAGTCAGGGCGATAGTGATGAGCGTTATATATTATTGCAATGGCATCATATTATTTCCGATCATGTTGCCTTTGAAGTGATTCAAAAAGAGCTGAAATTATATAGTCAGGGTTTACAACAGCAACTTCTGACTCCGGTACCGTACCGAGAATTTATTGCCCATAGTCTGCATCAGGAAAAGGAAAATGATGCCGAGCAATATTTCACTAATATGCTGTCGGATGTCAGCGAACCAAGCTTGCCGTTTAATTTGATAAATGTGCAAGGTAAAGGCAATGATATTACCGAGTTCTCGCAAGCTTTTCCTACGCTTCTAGGAGAAGAACTCAGGGCAATAGCTAAAAACATACAGATCAGCCCTGCAGCAATTTTTCATGCTGGCTGGGCGAGGGTTATGGCGGCTTGCAGCGGTAAAGATGATGTTGTCTTTGGTACAGTAATGTCGGGTCGCTTGCAGGGAACCTCAGGGGCAGAGCAGGCGCTTGGCGTGTTCATTAATACTTTGCCAATAAGAGTAAAACTTGCCTGTACAAACGCCCAGAGCCTGGTGCAACAAGTGCAAACCAGTTTGCTGGACTCTTTACCCTATGAACAAGCAAGTTTATCTATGGCGCAACGTTGTTCAAGTCTGAGTAATGGCATGCCTTTGTTTAGCTCGGTTTTCAACTACCGACATTCAGGCTCAGGCGGAATAGAAATGGGGAAAACGGACTTACCGGCGCAATCTTTTACGGTAGAGTTTTTGAAAAGACAGGAAAGAACCAACTACCCGTTAAGTTTATCGGTGGATGACTTCGGTGATGCTTTTCACATCACGGTAAAAGGTATTGCCGATATAGCGACGGAGCGGGTGATAGAGTATATGCAGGGGGCAATGAAAGGTCTGGTTGAAGCGCTCAGAGAAAGCTCCAGCGCTATACTCGACAGTCGTGAGCTGTTACCGGAAAGTGAACGTCAGCAATTACTCCATACCTGGAATGATACCGCAGCAGAAGTACCATTGGAGTACTGTCTCCATGAACTCTTTGCTGAGCAGGCTGATC
>NZ_AKXJ01000027.1:0-11850 GCF_000276645.1 Pseudoalteromonas sp. NJ631 | reverse complement strand
TGAAGGTGGCCGTACAGTAGGTGCTGGTGTTGTAGCAACAATCGAAGAGTAATCTGTAGATTGTCGTAACACACATAAAAAAGGTCGCTTTGGCGGCCTTTTTTAATGCCTTTGTTGATACGATTTTATATCGCGACTATCGAAAAGGGTCGTTCTCCAATAAGAAGTACAGACCTTTTTATTATTACGCTTTAAAAGATGAACTCTTTGTCGAAGCAGTGACTTTACATCGCGATTTTAAAGATAGAATTTTTGTGGTGGGGGCGAGTTTACCTCGCGATAAACTCTTTGTCGTAGCAGCGATTTTATATCGCGACCAACGAAAAGGGTCATTCTCCTATTAAAGCATCATTTTTGTCGTTGTGATGGTTATAACGAACAATTCCATAATGTTCTTATATTTACTTTCGACAGCTTAAAATCCATATTCTCACCATTTAATCTCCCTATTCTATATGCTGATATCCTGCCACCAGTCACGTAAAAATTTGGTTAATTGCGTAAAGGTGTGCACAATAAGCCCATATAAAACCTAAAATTAGGGAGTGTAAAGATGTTAGGTCTTTCGGCTCGAACAATTTCTGCTGTGCTCAGTATCACAATGTCACTATGTACTTTTGCAAGCTTTGCCAATGTAGATAAGGACAGATCCTATATTTTGGCGACAGCCTCATCTGGTGGCACTTTTTACCCAGTAGGCGTCGCAATTGCGACATTAACTAAGCTAAAAGTCACGCCGCAGCACGGTATGAGTGTGTCGGCCATTACCTCTGCCGGTTCTGGTGATAACCTCAAACTCATGCGTAATAAAGAAGCTGAACTGGCTATTTTACAGGGTCTTTATGGTGCGTGGGCGACGCAGGGGACGGGGGCAATGGCATCCGTTGGCAAACAAGATTATCTGCGTTCTGTGACTATGTTGTGGCAAAACGTAGAGCACTTTGTCATTGCTAAGAAGTATGCCAAAACGGGCAACGTCTCAGATTTAAAAAACCTATATTCACAAGGGTTTGGTATTGGTAAGCGTAACTCTGGAACGGAAGGATCTGGGAAGCACATCATGGCTGCACTGGGCGTTGATAGTGACAAATTCACTTTGGTGCATAAAGGTTACGCGGGATCTTCTAGCGCCCTACAAAATGGCCAGATTGCGGGAATGAATATTCCGGCAGGCGTACCGGTCAGCGCTATTACGAGTGCTTATGCAGCCGATGCCAATGGTATCACTGTGCTGGATTTCACTGATGAGCAGCTAAATAAAGTCAACGCTGAGGTAGAGTTATGGTCACGCTTCGAGATCCCAGCGAACACTTACCCCGGCCAAACTAACGCAATCAAAACGATTGCGCAGCCAAACTTTCTTGCAGCACATAAAGACATGAGTGAGGAAGATGTATATCTACTCACCAAGGCAATTTATGAAAATTTAGTCTTTCTTCAAACCATCCATAAAGCGACTAAAGCCATGGCGATAGAAAAGGCACTCATGGGACTACCTGCTAAGCTACATCCCGGCGCGCTGAAGTATTATAAAGAAATAGGTATTACCGTACCTGCTCATCTGCAGTAACGCCGCCAACTAAGTAAAACGGGATAGTATCTATCAATGAGTAATAGTAGCAATGAGCAAAGCACATTAGCAGTACCAACAGCGGCTCGTGAGCGGATCGCTTTTTATTTAGCGATATTCACGAGTTTGTTGCACCTCTATTTTAACTTGGTCGCCACTTGGCCGGATAATTATATTTCAGCCATCCATTTCATGCTATTTGGTAGCATTATCTTACTCACCTTGCCACTTAGAGTTGGCAAATTGGCAGTGCTTTCTAGCGTTATTGATATCGGGCTATTTATCGGTTTAATCGTGAGCTGCGGCTATATTGTTCTATACAGTGATGCGTTGGCTGCGCGTAATTATGAATTTGCTACGGCTGACTGGATAGCATCTTCGACCGCTGTACTCCTCGCGCTTGAGTTGGTGCGGCGCTGTATGGGCTGGTTTATCCCGGTGATGATCCTACTGGCGATGAGTTATGTGCTGTTTTTGGGACAGTATATTGATGGTGTGTTTCATTTTGCTGGTTTAAGCGCTGAAACTATTTTGTTTCGCAATTACTTTGATGACGGCTTGTTTGGACCTATTGCTAAAATTTCTTGGACGTTTGTCTTTATGTTTATCTTGTTTGGCGCATTTCTAGTCCAAGCAGGAACTGGGAATTTTATCATTCGCTTTGCCAATGCACTTGTTGGCCGCATGGTTGGTGGGCAAGGACTTGTTGCTGTCGTGAGCTCGGGTATGATGGGCTCCGTATCGGGCTCTGCTATCGCGAATACAGCGGCAACTGGGGTGATCACCATTCCATTAATGAAGAAAGCTGGCTTTCCTGCAAAGTTTGCAGCAGCAGTTGAAGCCGGAGCATCGACGGGAGGTCAGCTGATCCCGCCGATTATGGGGGCAGGTGTATTTGTGATGGCCTCTTATACTCAAATTCCTTATCTTACGATAATTGCGGCGGCCTTTGTTCCTGCTCTGCTTTATTTCGCATCTATTGCCATCTTTGTACGTATTCAAGCTAAACGTTTGAATATCCAGCCAGCCTTAGAGCCAGAGCAATTAAGTGCTTGGCAAGAACTGAAATCCGGTTGGCATCATTTATTACCTATCATGTTGCTCGTAACATTGATGATTTATGGCTTTACGCCAACTTATGCAGTCAGCATTGCGACGCTCAGTGTGTGTCTATTTTCTTTGTTTTCACATTCACCGATGAGGTGGTCAAAGATTTTGGCTGCGCTTGCAAATGCAACTGAAAACAGCGCTAAGACAGCAATATTATTGGTTGCCATTGGCATGCTGGTGAATTGTATTACAATCAGTTCCTTAGGGGTTACTTTTTCTCTAATGATAAATGAATGGGCGGGAGCAAGCTTGATATTGTTGTTGGTATTGATTGCATTGGCCTCGTTAATTATCGGTATGGGACTGCCTGTGACGGCATCATATATTGTATTGGCAACGCTTTCTGCACCAGCTTTATATGGCTTGATCAGCCAGTCAGCACTGGTAGAGATCATAGTAAATGGTCAACTCAATGAAACTGCGGCGATGATGATGAGTATGATGGCGCCAGCGCTAGGAGAAATATACAACCAGCCAAATATTACCGCGGCTCAAGTGTTTACTATTTTGGCAAGCTTGCCGCCAGAGGCTATTGATATTATTCGCAGTAGTCAATTTGATGCCACGCATTTAGCCATGATGCTACTTTCTGCTCATATGATTATTTTTTGGTTATCGCAAGATAGCAATGTGACACCGCCAGTATGTTTGGTCGCTTTTACCGCTGCGGGAATTGCCAAAACACCGCCGATGGCTACAGGTATAGAAGCATGGAAAACGGCTAAAGCACTATACATCGTTCCATTACTGTTTGCTTATACGCCGTTTATTGGAGGGAGTAACTTTGAGATCATGCAGGTTTTTTTCACCGCGCTTGTAGGGATTTACGCTTTGGTCGCAGCGATATACGGTTATGCCGAGGCGAAGCTCAATAAACCAATCAGGATGGTGTTAGCGCTTTTAGGTATCGCTTTAGTTTGGCCGCACCAAATAATCTCTGTAGATATAGCGGCGGCGCTATGTGTTATTGCTGTTGTTATAAAGCAAGTAATAGATAATCGCCTAACTTAAGCTTAGCTATGCACCATAAAGTAGGCCCCTAAATTGGGGCCTTATGATATTAGACGATATGCTGAATAGACTGATGTATTCGAGCAGGTAGCAGGGCTTTTAAGTATTGCTCTAAAGTATGTAGTGATTCTGTGCCGCGAATGCCAGCGGCTTCATCTTGTTCTATAAAGCCTTGCTCTTTTAGACTAGTGACAAATGCACTGAGCACTTTTTTGTCAAAAAACTCTGGGCTTTTGATACCATGCAAAGTTCCTAGTCGGTCGGCAAGAAGTGCACTTTCTTTTTCAAGCTCGCTACGACTTAATCCTTGATGACGCTTAACGAGGTTAATCGTGATTGCATAGCGTTCAAGTGTTAAGTGGATCACTTTACCTAGCATTTCTAATTGTGCCAATGCGCTACCATCTTTGTTAACTGAGGCTAGGTGACCATCAAAGGTGATTAGACCCTTAGCCGCAAAGTATTCAAAAATAGACTCTATATATCCTGTCTTAAGGTCTGTTAAGAACCACTCTTTTGCAAACAAGGGATACAACAGCGCTACCTCTTTACAGCACTCATCAACAGTCAAGCTGTAGCGATTGAAGAGCTGCTGAGCGATTAAGCTTGGTACGGCAAACAGGTGCAGAATATTGTTACGGTAATAATTAAGCAGAGCGCGTTCTTTTTCCTTAACACTAATGATGCTGCCAAAACTGTCTTCAATAATATCGAACTTATCAAGCTTAAGTGCATGATCGAGTAAGCCCTCAGAGCTCGAATCTGGCACCGTCGCATTGTCGTGATAAGGTGCATTTCTGTGTAGTCCAAGATATAAATCAAGCTGTTGTAGCAGTTGTGATTTAGGCAGTGCAAACTGCTCATTACTCAGCAAAATTGTCGCAAGTAAATTAACTGAATTCAGTGCTGCTGAGTTATTGATCTCAGTCATGATGACATCAGCGAGATCAGCAACTTGCTTGTTCAGCCAAGCTGGCTTTTGAGTTTCGGTGGGGTGGATAGAATCACGCCAATCTGGTTGATGCTCATTTAAAAATTGGTTGACTGATATAGGATCGCCAAAATTTAAATACCCTCTACCATAGTTTTTAAGGTTCTTAATCGCCTTAAAAATACCAAAAATAGACTCATTTTTCTTACTGTTGCCAGCCAGCTCCTTGAGGTAGGTGTTGATCTCCATAACATGTTCATAGCCGAGATACACGGGTACGAGGGAGATAGGTCTATCAATGCCGCGAAGCATAGATTGCAGTGTCATTGCCAGCATCCCCGTTTTTGGTGGTAGTAGACGACCGGTACGACTGCGGCCGCCTTCGGTATAAAACTTAACGGAATACCCTTTGATAAATAACTGACTTAAATATTCCTTGAATACCGCGGAATAGAGTTTGTTACCAGAGAAGGAGCGGCGAATAAAGAAGGCGCCACTACGACGGAAAATCGGGCCCGCAGGGAAAAAGTTGAGATTAACGCCAGCTGCGATATGCGGTGGTACTAAACCCTGATGGTAAATCACATAAGTGAGCAGTAAGTAATCCATATGGCTACGATGACATGGCACGTAAATGATCTCATGTCCTTTGTCTGCGAGTGCTTGTACTTTGTCTGAGTTATTAACTTCAATACCATTATAAAGCTTGTTCCACAGCCAAGTGAGGGCCCTGTCAGCTACGCGCACCATGGCGTCTGAATAGTTTGCGGCTATTTCGTCCAATAACTTCAGTGCTTGTAATCTCGCTTCTTCCTGACTTAGACCTTTTGCCTTTGCTTCGTCAGTAATAGCCTTTTTAATGCTTTGCGACGCTAAGATAGAATTAAATAGCTGCTCACGTGATGGCAGTTTGGGGCCGGTAGCGGCCAATTTTTGACGACGGAAATGCACACGTGCAACGCGCAGCAGCTTATGTGGCAGCTCCTCAACGTCTGCTTTATCGTTTAACAATTGATTAAGTTCAATCGGGCGGGAAAATCGAACAAAGTTATCCCGGCCTGAAAACAAGATCACAAAGCATTTGCGTAGCCAGCTCGGTGTTAATGAGTTGGATAATAAGGTTCCCACACCTGGCTTTTCTTTACCTGGATTACGACCCCACAATATGGTGACCGGAATAACCTGCGCATCGGTATTGTTATCATCTTTTAGCGCTTCAAAAATCGCTTTGCTATGTTCAAGCGCATCACTTGGTTTATGACTATTACCAAAGACACTTGGCGGAGTCTGGATCCCAACAAAGCGATTGAGCTCTTTGCTGCCTATTCGCGCTTTTTGAGACGGTCTTGGTAAACCAAGCTTTTTACACATAACGTCTAGCGCGACCATGTCTGATACCGAGTCGAGTCTCGCTACATAAAATGTGGGAATGCTGGGATCTAGCTCGTAATCCTCGATGGGATGCTCTGGCAATACTTTACTTTTAACAAAAAGCCAGTTGCTACAGCGAGCGATGGTTGTAAGCAAATAAGAAAAAATCTGCATGGGAATACCGAACAATTATCATTAGCCATAGAATACCAAGATTTAACTGGACTGACCATTTACAAAGGCGTCATCCATGTTTTCTTGTCGCAATATTTCACTATGGAAGACTAACAGAAGCGAACGCTTGAGTAGAGTGAATTTTGTTCTATGTGCTTTGTGTGAGTGAAATATTATGTATGTTCAAAGCGCTTTATCTGCGTGACAGCGCCTACGGATCCTAGGGATAAAATTACTTTGTATTAGTTGTTGCATTTATCACCAATATCACTATAATATGCAGACTTTCTTGACCATAGCGTCTAGGAAAGTAAATGAAAGGTCTGGATTTCAGGCCCTATGAACAGGAACTCCAATTGTGAGTTCAACGGTAGAAATAAATTAACAACCGACTTCTCAGGAATAATTGAGTTAGTCTCGGTCGTTTTTTTATGCTCTTTTTAAATGCTCTTTTTATTTTGAGGTTTAAGAATGTCAAATCAACGCATTCGTATTCGCCTAAAAGCTTTTGACCACCGTTTGATTGACCAATCAACGGCGGAAATCGTGGAAACAGCGAAGCGCACTGGTGCACAGGTTCGTGGTCCAATCCCACTACCTACGCGCAAAGAACGTTTCACAGTATTGATCTCTCCGCACGTAAACAAAGACGCGCGTGATCAGTATGAAATCCGCACCCACAAACGTCTGATCGACATCGTAGAACCAACTGACAAGACTGTAGACGCTCTAATGCGCCTAGACCTTGCTGCTGGTGTTGATGTTCAAATCAGCCTGGGTTAATCGGAAGATTAGAGAGGTTTTAGGAAAATGGCATTAGGTCTAGTCGGTCGTAAAGTGGGTATGACACGTATCTTCACTGAAGATGGTGTATCTATCCCTGTGACAGTTATCGAAGCGACTCCTAACCGTGTTACGCAGATCAAATCTGACGCAACTGACGGTTATAACGCGCTTCAAGTTACTGCAGGCGAGAAAAAAGCAAGCCGTGTAAACAAACCAGCAGCGGGTCACTTCGCTAAAGCTGGCGTTGAAGCGGGTCGCGGCCTGTGGGAATTCCGTCTTAACGGCGGTGAAGGTGAATTTGAAGTAGGTTCAGAGCTAACTGTTGAACTTTTCACTGAAGTGAAAAAAGTAGACGTTACTGGTACTTCAAAAGGTAAAGGTTTCCAAGGTGGTGTTAAGCGCTGGAACTTCAGCATGCAAGACGCAACTCACGGTAACTCTCTATCTCACCGTGCTCCTGGTTCAATCGGTCAAAACCAGTCTCCTGGTAAAGTTTTCAAAGGTAAGAAAATGGCCGGTCAAATGGGTAATGTTCGTTCAACGACACAGAACCTTGAACTAGTACGTGTTGACGCAGAGCGTAACTTGCTTTTAGTTAAAGGTGCAGTACCTGGCGCTATCGGCGGTGACGTTATCGTTAAACCAGCTGTTAAAGCATAAGTCCTGGAGATTTAGTGATGGAATTAGCAATTAAAGGCGCTGGCGCGCTTGAAGTTTCCGAAGCTACTTTTGGACGTGAGTTTAACGAAGCATTGGTACACCAAGTAGTTGTTGCTTATGCAGCAGGTGCTCGCCAAGGTACTCGTGCTCAATTGACACGTTCTGAAGTACGCGGTGGTGGTAAGAAACCATTCCGCCAAAAAGGTACTGGCCGTGCACGTGCTGGTACAATCCGCAGCCCAATCTGGCGCAGCGGTGGTGTGAGCTTTGCAGCTAAGCCGCAAGATCACAGCCAAAAAGTTAACCGTAAAATGTATCGCGGTGCGATCAAGAGCATTCTTTCTGAGCTTGTTCGTCAAGATCGTCTAGTAGTTGTTGAAAACTTTGGTCTAGAAGCACCAAAGACTAAAGAACTAGTAGCTAAGCTTAAAGAACTTGAGCTTAAAGACGTACTAATCGTGACTGAAGAAGTAGATGAGAATCTATTCCTTTCTGCACGTAACCTGTACAAGGTTGACACGCGTGACGTAGCTGGCATCGACCCAGTAAGCCTAATCGCTTTCGATAAGGTTCTGATTACTGCTGCTGCTGTTAAGCAACTTGAGGAGGCGCTAGCATGATCCGTGAAGAACGTCTTTTAAAAGTAATCCTTGCTCCACACATCTCTGAGAAGAGCACTGTATCTGCTGAAGAAAACAACACTATCGTTTTCAAAGTAGCTAAAGATGCAACTAAAGCTGAAGTTAAAGCAGCTGTAGAAAAGCTTTTCGAAGTAGAAGTAACTGGTGTTCGCACTCTAAATGTTAAGGGTAAGACAAAGCGTACTGGTATGCGTTTTGGCCGTCGTAGCGATTGGAAAAAAGCATACGTTACTCTTAAAGAAGGTAGCGAGCTAGACTTTGTCGGCGGCGCCGAGTAATAAGGGGAGTTAGAATTATGGCACTTCAAAAGTGTAAACCAACTTCTGCGGGTCGTCGTCACGTCGTTAAAGTGGTTAACCCTGATCTACACAAGGGTAAGCCTTACGCTCCGCTATTAGAGAAAAACTCTAAATCAGGTGGTCGTAACAACAACGGTCGTATCACGGTTCGTCACATCGGTGGTGGTCATAAGCAACACTACCGTGTAATCGACTTTACACGCACAAAAGATGGCATTCCAGCTAAAGTTGAGCGTCTAGAGTACGATCCAAACCGTAGCGCAAACATCGCTCTTGTATTATATGCAGACGGTGAGCGTCGTTACATTATTGCACCTAAGGGTCTTAAAGCAGGTGATGCAATCCAATCTGGTGTTGATGCACCAATCAAGGTTGGTAACACACTACCTATGCGTAATATCCCTGTAGGTTCTACTGTACACAACGTTGAACTTAAACCTGGCAAAGGTGCACAAATTGCACGTTCTGCTGGTGCTTACGTACAGATCCTTGCTCGTGAAGGTCAATACGTAACACTACGTCTTCGCTCTGGCGAAGTTCGTAAGGTTGAGTCTGATTGTCGTGCGACTCTTGGCGAAGTAGGTAACGCAGAACACATGCTACGTTCACTAGGTAAAGCTGGTGCAAATCGTTGGCGTGGTATCCGTCCTACAGTTCGTGGTGTTGCCATGAACCCGATTGACCACCCACACGGTGGTGGTGAAGGTCGTACTTCTGGTGGTCGTCACCCTGTATCTCCATGGGGCGTACCTACCAAAGGTTACAAGACTCGTAAGAACAAGCGTACTGATAAGTTTATCGTACGTCGTCGTACTAAATAATAGTTGAGGAATTGCCATGCCACGTTCTCTCAAGAAAGGTCCATTTATTGACCTACACTTGCTGAAGAAGGTAGAGAAAGCGTTGGAAAGCGGTGACAAGAAGCCAATTAAAACTTGGAGCCGTCGTTCAATGATCATACCTAACATGATCGGATTGACCATCGCTGTCCATAATGGTCGTCAGCACGTTCCTGTGTTCATCACAGACGAAATGATCGGTCACAAACTGGGTGAATTTGCACCTACACGTACTTACCGCGGTCACGCTGCGGATAAGAAAGCTAAGAAGCGTTAATCGGAGGGTATGATGGAAGCATTAGCTAAACACAAATTCGCCTCTGGTTCGGCGCAGAAAGCACGTCTAGTGGCAGATCAGATCCGTGGACTTCCGGTTGATCGCGCGCTAGAAATCCTGGCGTACAGCCCGAAGAAAGCGGCTGTATTAGTTAAGAAAGTACTTGAGTCTGCTATCGCGAACGCGGAGCACAACGAAGGTGCTGACATTGATGAGCTTAAAGTGGCTAAAGTATTTGTAGACGAAGGTCCTACAATGAAACGTATTATGCCACGTGCTAAAGGACGCGCAGACCGCATCCTTAAGCGTACAAGCCACATCACTGTTGTGGTATCGGATAGCTAGGAGATATAAGTAATGGGACAAAAAGTTCATCCTACTGGTATTCGCCTAGGTATCTCAAAGCCTTGGGTATCTACTTGGTACGCGAATACAAAAGATTTCTCTGAACAGCTTTTTGGCGATCACAAAGTACGTCAATACCTTACTAAGGAATTGAAAAGTGCTTCTGTAGCTAAGATCGTTATCGAGCGTCCAGCTAAATCAATCCGTGTAACAATTCACACAGCTCGTCCTGGTGTTGTTATCGGTAAAAAAGGTGAAGATGTTGAAAAGCTTCGCCAAGCTGTAACTAAGCTTGCTGGTGTACCTGCGCAAATCAACATCGCAGAAGTACGTAAGCCAGAGCTAGATGCACAGTTAGTTGCTGACGGTATCTCTTCTCAGCTAGAGCGTCGTGTTATGTTCCGTCGTGCTATGAAGCGCGCAGTACAAAACGCAATGCGTCTAGGCGCGAAGGGTATCAAAGTTGAAGTAAGCGGCCGTCTAGGCGGTGCTGAAATCGCACGTTCTGAGTGGTACCGTGAAGGTCGTGTACCTCTACACACTCTACGTGCTGATATCGACTACGCAACTTCAGAAGCTTTGACCACTTACGGTATCATCGGTGTTAAGGTTTGGATCTTCAAAGGCGAAGTAATTGGTGGTCTTCCACTAGTTCAAGAGCAAGAGAAGCCAGCTAAACGTGCGCCGAAGAAAGCTAAAAAAAGTGCTAAGTAAGAGGTAGCGACTAATGTTACAGCCAAAACGTACAAAATTCCGTAAGGTACACAAAGGCCG
Organism: Pseudoalteromonas sp. NJ631; assembly: GCF_000276645.1. NCBI lineage: Bacteria > Pseudomonadati > Pseudomonadota > Gammaproteobacteria > Alteromonadales > Pseudoalteromonadaceae > Pseudoalteromonas > Pseudoalteromonas sp. NJ631. The sequence continues at coordinate 1,062 of NZ_AKXJ01000027.1, read as the reverse complement.
CAACCGTGGTCTGGCTACCAGCGGTAACAAAGTTAGCTTCGGTTCTTTCGGCTTGAAAGCGACTGGCCGTGGCCGTATGACTGCTCGTCAAATCGAAGCAGCTCGTCGTGCTATGACACGTCACGTCAAGCGTCAAGGTAAAATCTGGATCCGTGTATTCCCAGATAAGCCAATTACAGAGAAACCGCTTGAAGTTCGTATGGGTAAAGGTAAAGGTTCTGTTGAATACTGGGTTGCTGAAATTCAGCCTGGTAAAGTACTTTACGAGATGGAAGGTGTTTCAGAAGAGCTTGCTCGCGAAGCATTCGACCTAGCTGCTCGTAAATTACCTTTCAAAACAACATTTGTAACTCGGACGGTAATGTAATGAAAGCTAGCGAACTTAAAGACAAAAGCGTAGAAGAGCTAAATGCTGAACTTCTAGAGCTTCTTCGTGAGCAGTTCAACCTGCGCATGCAAGCGAGCACTGGTCAGCTAGCTCAAACTCACGAGCTTAAGAAAGTACGTCGCAATATTGCGCGTGTGAAAACGGTTATCAACCAGAAGGCAGGTGCATAATGAGCGATAAGATCCGTACTGTACAAGGTCGTGTAGTTAGCGACAAAATGGACAAGTCAATCGTTGTTGCTATCGAGCGTCAGGTTAAACACCCGATCTACGGTAAGTTCATCAAGCGTACAACTAAGTTGCACGCACACGATGAAAACAACACAGCACTAGCAGGTGACGTCGTGACTATTCGCGAATGTGCACCAATCTCTAAGAAAAAATCTTGGACGCTAGTTGACGTGATTGAACGTCCTAAGAAAGCTTAATTTTAGTTTTTAACTAAATTAGACTTTTATAAAGCCCCGGCATCTGCTGGGGCTTTTGCATTTCTGGATAATTTTTATAAATAGCTATCAAACCTCAGATTAACCACCCGATCTACGGTACTCTTTATAGAAAGAAAGCATCAAGCGTACAACTAAGTTGCACGCACACGATGAAAACAACACAGCTACTCACAGGTGACGTCGTGACTATTCGCGAATGTGCACCAATCTCTAAGAAAAAATCTTG
>NZ_AKXJ01000026.1:0-11955 GCF_000276645.1 Pseudoalteromonas sp. NJ631 | reverse complement strand
CCAAAACACACTCAGAAGAACAAAAATCAAACAGCAAAGGTCAACAGGCCCTAGAAACGAAAGGTTATTTGTTTTTGTCGTGGATAGCGTCAAGCCTAGCCAGTAGACTTGAGGTATCAAAACGGTTGCCGCCAAGCGCTTGAACATCCGCATAATATTGATCCACTAAAGCTGTAAGCGCCAAATTAGCGCCGTTACTTCTTGATTCGTCTAGTGCAATGCCTAAATCTTTTCTCATCCAATCGACTGCAAAACCAAAGTCATATTCGCCTGCTAACATGGTTTTATAACGATTTTCCATTTGCCAAGAGCCAGCAGCTCCCTTAGCAATCGTTTCAATCACTTTTTCACCATCAAGACCCGCTTTTTTAGCAAAGTGCAAGCCTTCTGCGAGCCCCTGCACCACGCCAGCGATACAAATCTGATTAACCATTTTACACAGCTGCCCTGCACCCACTTCTCCAATTAATTGGCTAAAACGCGCAAAAGCGGCCATGATTGGCTGCGCTTTAACAAACGTACTTTCGTCTCCTCCAACCATCACCGTCAACACGCCATTTTCTGCACCAGCTTGACCTCCTGATACCGGGGCATCTAAGAATTCAGCTTGTAATTTCTTGGCTTCTTGCGCTATTTCACGGGCAACTTTTGCAGATGTTGTGGTATGGTCAACTATCACAGCTCCCGGCTTTACTCCCGCTAATACACCTCTTTCGCCATATACGACTGAGCGTAAATCATCATCATTGCCAACACACATAAATACAAAATCACAGTCAGTCGCTGCGTCTTTAGGTGTCACTGCAAAGTTGCCAGCATACTCAGCGGCCCATTTTTCGGCTTTGCTGGTGGTACGATTGTATACCGTGACTTGGTAACCCGCTTTTTGCAAATGCCCAGCCATTGGATACCCCATGACGCCTAATCCTATAAATGCGACTTTCACTGACATATTTCTGTCCTATTTCGTTGTTATCTTAATAAGAATGGAGTTTTTATACCCGAGCACCTCTGTCATAGCAAATGAAAAAACCGCTTTGATACCGAATAACATGAATAAATCACACGGAGCCTGAAAGGATGGAGAATATTTATCGTTTTAGTGCACAACTTATTGATGGCCAAGTTTTGCCATTACAGTCTCTGGCGGGAAGACCGCTATTGATCGTTAACATTGCGAGCAAATGTAGCTTTGCTCCGCAACTGTCTGCACTTGAAAAGCTATACAGCAAATACAAACCTTTTGGATTTGAGGTATTGGCCTTTCCTTGTAACCAGTTCGGTCGCAATGAGCCACTTGAAGATGAAATGCTTAAAGAGTTTTACAATACACATTTCAATTTAAGCTTTAAGATCTGTACTAAAACACAAGTCAACGGACCTGATGCACACCCATTATTTAGCTATTTAAAATCTCATACCCGTGGTATCGCGCAAAACCGCGCAATTAAATGGAATTTTACCAAGTTTCTAATAAACTCTGAAGGCATGCTAGTATCAAGATATGCCCCAAGAACAAAACCAGAAACGCTTAAGTCAGTGATAGAGAGCCACATTAATCATGAGAATCGCCCTATTCAGTTCGCAAAACTATGAAGTGCCGTTTTTTGAGCAAGCCGTAAATTCCTATTCTGAACTTGAAATAAGTTTTATTAGTGAGTCACTCAATGAAAAAACGGTTTCGCTGTGCCAGCACTATGACGCGGTTTGTGTATTTGTAAATGACACTGTAAATGCACAAGTGATTGATAAACTGGCTGACTATGGCGTTAAAACCATCGCCTTACGCTGCGCAGGTTTCAATAACATTGATATTCAACAGGCAAAACAGCGTGACATAAAGGTTGTCCGTGTTCCAGCCTACAGCCCAGAAGCGGTTGCAGAGCACTGTATCGCGTTGATGCTAACGCTCAGCCGCAAGACACATAAGGCCTACAATCGAGTTCGAGAAGATAATTTTGATCTCAACGGCTTACTCGGTTTTAATATTTATAATAAAACGGTTGGTATCATCGGCTGTGGCAAAATTGGCCAAGCCTTAGTCAGTATCTTAAACGGCTTTGGTGCCAATGTGCTGGTTTATGACCCAAACATTGGAGAAGGCCCCTATACTTTGGTCTCTCTAGATATCTTACTAGCACAATCGGATATTATTAGCCTGCACTGTCCGCTTAATGAATATACCCATCATATTATTGATGATGCTGCGTTTGCCAAAATGAAAGCGGGTGTGATGCTTATTAACACCAGTAGGGGTGCCCTGTTAGATAGCAAAGCCTGTATCGCCGCGCTCAAGTCCAAACGCCTCGGTTACCTCGGCTTAGACGTGTATGAGCAAGAGTCAGAGCTATTTTTTAAAAACCACAGTGAAGAGATAATTCAAGACGATGTTTTCTCGCGTTTGGTTAGCTTTCCCAATGTACTAGTTACAGGGCATCAAGGCTTCTTTACCAAAGAAGCGCTAAAACAAATTGCAACAATAACCTGTGAAAACCTCGCCGCAGCAAGACTGGAAAAGCCGTTGATAAACCAAGTAGTCTGATTTCAGAACCAAAAAAAAGAGCATATCAATCATGATGTGCTCTTTTGGTTACTTCAAAGTCGGGGGAAGTAATTTGATTTATGCTTTACTCTTCAATTCAGCCGTAACCTGAGCTAAACCTACTTCTGAAATTCTCATCGTGATCTCTTTTTGCTTAGCACTCAATAAAGAAATACCTTCAGCAACCATATCATATACCTTCCAGTCTCCATCTTTGCTTTGACGAAACTTAAAATGCATGTCTATATCTGGTTTTGACTGCTCTCTTATTACCACCTTAACCGTCGCAAAATCAGCACCATCAGAAACCGGTAACTCTTCAAACAATACGTCTTGGCCTTTGTACTGTAAAAGTGCATTAGCGTAGGTAGATACAAGATAGTTATCAACCGCACCAATAAACTCGATGGCTTCGTCTCTTTTTAGCCCTTTAATATGTTTACCAAGCAATTTAAAAGATACAAACTTCACATCGATGTGTGGCATCAAGCGACTACGTACTATGCCCTTCATCTGAGTTTCAGTTGCCTTGCCATCTTGATTAACCGTTTTTATATCAGCAAATAGCTTATCGCCAACTTGGTTAATTAATTCATAAGGTGTGTCATTCGCAAACGCGACACCTGAGAAGATGAGAAAACTGAAAATAACAAGTAACTTTTTCATTGTTTAATCCTTATTAAACTGATGACACTAGTCTATCCAATTTGACGAGTGCAAATAAACATATCAATTCGCACCAAATTGATGCCCCTCTGACATCAATTAACGCAATGTAAAATTTCGCCTTACGATGACAATGACTCTTTACGAAGTCGTAAAGGAAAGGCGTATTCCCTTCATGGCGAGGCCTGCAGGGAAGTATACGGTGTTCAAACGATGAAAAATGTCAGAAATTGTATCAATTTATTTGGACGCTGAGCCTAGCGAATGTAGCCAAGCTCAGTATTGTTGCGTAAAGGGGATAAATTATCGTTGCTGATGGGGACTACAGTTTCATATCTGCCGCAAAAAACGTGATGTTATCGTTGCTTTCTAGCTTTTTCAGCGTTTCAATTAACACATCATGCTGTGGTGAGATAGATTCAAGTTGCTGCAAAGTAATTTCATTTTTTTCAAGCTTTTCAGCCAGGGTATTGCCAATAAATGCCATTCTTTGCTGCGCACAAACACTATTGGAAAGCCAACTGCCGCACAAAGAAACGATGCCTATGTTTGGCGCTTTCTTCATTAAGACGTGTTGCTCAATAGCAGGTAATCCCGCTAAGCAACTTACTCGACCACAAAATATCAAATGCGAAATCAATTGTTGGGTATGTGTACCTGTTAAATCTAGTGCGCCTTGCACCTCTGCTGCACCAAAATGAAGCTGCAGGGCATCGGCTAAGCCGGCAAAGTCAGACTGGGTATACACGAGATCTGCACCAAGCTTTTCAAGCAGCTTTTTATATTTGGACTCGGAACATGCCGCCACCCCAAGCCCCACCTGTTTCGCAAATTGTATTGCCATTTGACCAACAGGGTGATGAGCCGACTCGATTAAGATCGTATCCCCTGCATTTAATTGCAGCTTGAATAGCCCTATTAATGCACACATTGCCGGTGCAATTGAAGCGGCAGCCAACTTTCCATCAACATTTTCTGGTAGTACAGTAAGTGCGTGACTTGGCACCAAGGCAAATTCACTCATCGTGCCTTGCTCTCGAATGTCACCATGCCAAAAAACCCGTGTACCAGGCTCTGGGAATCCCGTTTTACATGCTTTTTCCACAACACCCACAGCGTCAACACCAAACACTCTATTCGGTGTTTCTTCACAGGGACAATTGGCCACTTTGGTATCGATAAAGCTTAAACCAACGTATTCAACTTTGACCAAGACTTGATCATCGGTTGCCTCAGGTAAATTAATTTCTCCCTGCTCGAAGGTAAGTCCATTTGTGTGATTGAATCGGACTGCTTTCATCATATGCCTTTGCGTTATGTTAAAAATAAAGTAGTGAGACTAAATTCATTAAACCATTGTTAGCATTTTGCCACAACTTTATTAGTGTAAATATGCTCCTCGCAATTCCAATTGTTTAGTGTCACAATGGCATCAGTCTTAGTGAACTTTCTCGCATTATGGATATTAGCAGCAGATTATTAATCTTTTTAGACGTTGTGGAACGTGGTTCCTTTGCCAGTGCCGCACAACTGAGAAATATCGATCGTTCTGTCATTTCTAAGCAGATGACCAAGCTGGAAGAAGAACTCGGTGTAAGATTAATGAATCGTACAACTCGTTCCTTCTCGCTCACCTCTGCAGGTTCCGAAATGGTAAAAAAAGCAGAAGAGCTAAGGCTGCTACTAAACGACACTCAGCGCATCGCACAGAATTATCACACCGAGCCTAAAGGTTTGCTTAAAATTGCCAGCTCTACAGTGGTAGGTCGACGCTATGTACAACCTGTTATCAATGACTTTCAAAAACGTTTTCCTCATGTTGAGGTTGAGCTTAGGCTTGAAGACAGGCTCGTGGACTTAGTGGGTGAAGGTTTTGATTTAGCTTTTCGTGTCGGCGAGCCTAAAGATTCATCGCTTATCGCCCGCAGAATTGCACGCAATCGATTACTCATATTAGCAAGCCCAACGTTCTTAAAAACCCATGGCACGCCAAATTCGCTTGAGGAACTCAGCGAATTACCTGCAGCAACCTACGCCAGTGATGCATTAAGGTTTACCAGTATCACCTATCAAGACGAGCAAGGCATCGAACAGCAAATGCCTGTAAGGAGTATCTTCAGAACCAACGACGGAGATACATTGATGGAAAGTGTGCTATCTGGTACTTGTTATATTGTTGCACCAGCCTTTCTAGTCGGTAAAGAAATTACTGAAGGCAAATTACAACCGATTTTAACTAACACAAAACTGGTCGATTTTGCTGCTATGTATGCGCTCTACCCCCACCGCGATTTGCCTGTTAGAACAAGGCTCTTTTTAGATGCATTCAGGGCATATATCGGTGAAGAGACCCCAATATGGGAAACTGAGATCCCAGGGTTTGAACAAATGTACGGCTTTATCCCACCTAAACCCATGTTAACTTTCTAGTCGACAGCAATTTATTCGTATATCTGGGTATCAAGCTTTTAGCAGAAAAGGATTATTGACCTCAACCGTCTAACCTTTTCATTGCACCTCTCACCATATTCTGGGAATTAATCCACTTTACGCATTCGCTTAGCGAGAGAGGTTCACATATCTGAAAGCCCTGAATATAAGGACAGTCTAAGCTATATAAATACTGCAAGCAGGCATCGCTTTCAACACCCTCGGCAACAATACTGCAGTTCAATTTACGCGCTAAAAACATACTGGTTTCTACTATGGCTTGATCTTTTTCACTTTCATGACTTAGTCTTACAAACGAGCCGTCTATTTTGATCTGTGAAATTGGTAATTCTTTTAGTATTGAAAATGAAGAAAAACCAGTCCCAAAATCATCAATACTCACTGCAAATCCCATATCTATTAATGTTTCAATTAAGCTTCTCGCTTTTTCCACTTCTTCCATTACGGTGCTTTCTGTAAGCTCAAATACTATATGAGTTGGGTCTACTCGATGAGTATCCAGTAGCATGGCAAGGGTATTAATTAGATTCTGTTCAGCAAAATCTTGGCAGGAAAGATTGATATGCACAACCAACTTGTCATCTATTTCAATCAATATTGCGAGGTCTTGGAATACACGGTTAATCACAAACGCACTCAATTGCCTGATCAAATTATTGCGCTCCGCTAACTCAATAAACTGATCTGGCATTATCATTGTGCCGTCGGACTGAGGCCACCTTAATAGCGCTTCTACTCCATGAATATCACCGCTTTGAGAACACACTATAGGTTGATAATAGAGCGTCAGTTCACCTCGAGCGAGCGCAACTTTAAGGTTAGCCAACAGTTGGAATTCAGCCTCAATTCCCTCATGGAGCTCTTCATCGAAGATGACGATGCTTTGACGGCTATGTTTGGCCGAATACATGGCAATATCGGCTTGCTTCAAAAGGTCAAACACATCAAGTTGGCGCGATTTAGTCCATAAGCTTGCTCCTGCACTATACGTCACGTCCAGCTGCAACTCTTCAATTTCTATACCTGACTTTAATTCGCTCAGCAGTGCATTATTTTGAGAGTAAATACAATTTACGTCTGTCACGTCCATCAGGATGATAAATTCATCGCCGCCCATGCGATATAACTTGCTACGAGGAAGCAGTGCTGCGCGCATTTTGTAGGCAAGTTCCACCAGCAATTTATCACCAAAGAAGTGCCCTTTTGCATCATTGATCTGTTTAAAATTATTCAAATCAACCAAGATAACACTAAAGTCGAGCTGCTGATGTTTACGTTCATTAATGGCATCAATGCAGCGCTGACGATTCTCCAAATCCGTTAAAAAGTCATGTTCAGCGTTATATTTGGCCTGCGTTGCAATTTCATTTAATTCTTGCAGGCTAGTTAGACTTAAACAATTCACCACAAAAACAAAAATGGAGCCAAGAAACAGGATTAAACTCAAGCCTTGCTCAATAAAACTAGCGCTATTGTGATCGTACAGGAAGTAGGCAAAGCTCAAGTATCCGAGTTCAAACAGAGCCATAAGAATTAACAACACTCGCCACCCGACCGACGAGGTTAATCGACATATTTTAAAGGCCGGAGAAAAAGCTAATCCCATGATAAAGCTGCCAGCTAATACTAATATAAGTGCAATCAAAGGAATCGTCGTGGATGGAATACAATGGTTAGAGTATAGATTATAAATATGCCCTTGCTCGGGACAGGCTAAATTATTCAACAATTGGCGGGGAATATAGTAGCGGACTTGACAGCCCGCTCACATTAACCGATTGGCCTTGATTAACAGTTAGTCTGCACTTTTTAGAATTCGGTAAAGTTGATCTTTTAACCACAGTCTCTTTTTCTTCAGTGATTCAAGATACTCATCACTTGAGTGCTCTACACCGTCTTCAATTCGAATAACTTCATTGTCTACTTCATGGTAATCTTTAAAGAGTTTTGAGAAATGTCCATCAGACAGTTTTAATTCATGAATTCTGTCTTTAAACTCTGGCAGTTCTTTAGCTAGGCTGTGGCGTTCAATATTCATCGTTTTATTCCCATAATTAGCTAGGTAATCTGAGTTTGGGTACAAACCTCAGATTAAGGCTGAAAATGCATTTGAGTTTAGGGTAGACCCAATCAATGCGCCGTTAGTGACAGTGATTTCGAATACATTTTTTGAAGTTACTGTCTGATTGGGTCTGTATCCATAGTACGCTGCTACCTTCCTTGAGTATTGATCTAACGCAAATCACATTCAGTTATAAACAATCAGAGTTTTTGTCGTTTCTTTATACTGTTCGAGATACAAAATCGAGGACCTTTGACCACATTCTTAGGGTTTCTCGCAAAGTCGCTAGCCGCCTAGATGCAATTGTTGTAAAATGTCGGCGTTTCTAAGCAAATCTATCTAGCAACTTTTGAGGAAAACCTGTGAGCGAACAAAAACAGTCTCTTAGTTATAAAGACGCTGGCGTTGACATCGATGCGGGCAACGCATTGGTCGAAAGAATTAAAGGCGTAGTGAAAAAAACTCGTCGCCCAGAAGTAATGGGTGGCATTGGTGGTTTTGGTGCACTATGCGAACTTCCAACTGGATATAAAGAGCCTGTTTTGGTTGCTGGCACTGACGGTGTTGGTACTAAGCTACGCTTAGCTATCGATTTAAAAAAGCACGACACAGTAGGTATTGACCTAGTTGCTATGTGTGTTAACGATCTTATTGTCCAAGGCGCTGAACCCCTATTTTTCTTGGACTACTATGCTACAGGCAAGTTAGACGTTGATGTTGCGGCGGACGTAGTATCTGGTATTGGTAAAGGCTGTGAACTATCTGGTTGTGCGCTTATTGGTGGTGAAACGGCTGAAATGCCAGGCATGTACGAAGGCGATGACTACGATATGGCCGGCTTTTGTACTGGTGTGGTAGAAAAGTCTAAAATCATTGATGGAACTAAAGTTGCGGCTGGCGATCAGCTAATTGCATTGGGTTCAAGCGGTCCGCACTCAAACGGCTACTCTCTAATTCGTAAAGTACTAGAAGTATCTGGCGCAGATACTAACGCAGAGTTCGAAGGCAAAACTCTAGGCGAACACCTGCTAGAACCAACTCGTATCTACGTAAAGCAAATCTTAGCGCTTTTAAAAGAAGTTGATGTTCACGCACTTTCTCACATCACTGGCGGTGGCTTCTGGGAAAACATCCCTCGCGTGCTACCTGAGTCAGCAAAAGCGGTAATCAAAGGTGATAGCTGGCAATGGCCTGCAATCTTCAACTGGTTACAAGAGAACGGTAACATTGCAACTCACGAGATGTACCGCACATTCAACTGTGGTGTTGGCATGATCTTAGTTGTTCCTGCTGACAAGCTTGAGCAAAGCCTTGAAATCCTAAAAGCACAAGGCGAAAACGCTTGGCACATCGGTGAAATTCAAGACGCTCAGGCTGGTGAAGAGCAAGTTGAGATCTTAGGTGGTGCCGAGTAATGGCACCCACTCGCCTTGTTGTTCTGATCTCTGGTAGTGGTTCAAATTTGCAAGCAATCATTGATGCTTGCAAATCTGGCTATATTCAAGGTGAAATTGCAGCCGTTGTTAGTAATAAAGCGGACGCATACGGCCTAACCAGAGCGCAAGAGGCTGGTATAGCGACTTCTGTTTTAGACCATAAGCAATACGCATCTCGTGAAGAGTATGACGTTGCGCTTGGTCAACTAATTGATAGCTTTACACCAGATTTGGTTGTATTAGCTGGATTTATGCGTATTCTAACTCCAAACTTGGTGCAAAAATTTAGAGGAAAAATGTTGAACATTCATCCTTCTTTGTTGCCTAAGTATCAAGGGCTGAACACCCACCAAAGAGCAATCGATGCAAACGATGCAGAACATGGTGCTAGCGTTCACTTTGTCACAGAAGAGTTAGATGGTGGTCCTGTGGTCTGTCAGGCCAAGGTCGCTGTTCTTCCAGATGATACGGCAGAGTCACTGGCGCAACGTGTGCATAAGCAAGAACACATTCTTTATCCTTTGGTGGTCAAATGGTTCAGCGAACAAAGACTAACAATGGAAGCAGACTATGCTGTTTTTGATAACAAAACCTTACCAGTTCAAGGTGCGCCGTACCCAGAAAAATAAAAAATGGAGCGCTGTGCTAATTGGTATTAGCGCTCTACTTTCCACTTCGACATTTGCGAACTCTCTCACTGAATATCACGCCGAATACCAAGTTTCACGCAAAGGTAAGGTTCATGGTAGTGCCACGCGAGACCTCACAAAAATAGCCGATGCAACATACGCTGTACGTTACAAAAGCGATATCGAATGGATGATTTTTTCAGACGTAAGAACTGAAGAATCATTGTTTAAAGTCGCTGAACATACCGTCAGCCCACTACATTACAGTATGACCCGTGAAGGGACTGGTCCAGATAAAAGCTACAAAATTAAATTTGATCATCAAAACCAAGCAATTACCTCCAGTGAAGAAAAGTATCCACTGAAAGTGAAGTGGCTTGAGAATCAGCAAGATTTAATTAGTTATCAAGTACAGCTGCGAGAGGATTTAAAGGCGGGAAAGACCAAGTTTAGCTATCCTATCATAGACAAAAAAGGCGACCAGCGAAGCTATGATTTTGAGGTGGCTGGCGAGGAAATGATCACTCTACCTTTTGGCAACGTCAAAACCATCAAAGTTAAACGCGTTTATGATGATAGCGATCGTCAAGCCATTGCTTGGTTTGCACCAAGTTATGATCATATGCTGGTTAAAATGTACAAAGGTAAAGATGGTATGGAGCAGTTTCAGATAGAGCTTAAAACCTACCAACCCAAATCAGAGATTTGATAGCAACATCGTTGATTCATCAAGGCGGCTCAACTAAGCCGCCTTTGCTTACAAAAACTCAGAACTACACCTTCTCACCTAATTTGAATAAAGCAAACTCGCCGGGCTCAAGTTTCTGCCACTGTTCATCGTTGGTCAGCGGTCGAGTTGCAATAACAGTGACAACATCATCTGGTGTGGTTTCCTTTTGAAAATCCACCACCATATCCGCATCAATTAAGGTAGCCTTACCAAATGGGGCTCTACGGGTTATCCAATGTAGATTATTGGTGCAATACGCCAACACATAAATACCATCGGTTATCAACATGTTGAATACCCCTTTGTCTCTCAATGTGTGCGCTAGCTTTGCGATATACCTGAAAACTGAGACCATGTTTGACGGACGACTTGGGTATTTTTCTCGTACTTTGTCCAAAATCCAACAAAAAGCAAGTTCACTGTCTGTATTCCCAACTGGTCGGTAGAAATCAGTTTTTAAGTCTTTATAGTCCGAAAGCTGGCCATTATGGGCGTACGTGATCTCCCGACCCCATAATTCTCGAGTGAATGGATGGGTATTTTCAAGACAAGTTCGTCCCCTATTTCCCTGTCGAATATGACTTATTACGGACACGCTTTTAATCGGATATGCTTTGACTAATTTAGCAATTTCAGACTGACAGCTAGGCTCTGGATCTTTAAAGGTTCTACATCCTTTCCCCTCGTAAAAGGTGATACCCCAGCCATCTTTATGAGGACCCGTATTGCCACCGCGCTCCAACAAACCAGAAAAGCTAAAACAAATATCCGTCGGTACGTTCGCCGACATCCCCAAAAGCTCACACATAAATCACTTAAACCCTAAATATCATAAAGTTATGATTAAAATACAAATCACAAATATCAAAAGGTCACACGTTTGGTCACACTTATGACTAGTAGCTCGATTATCTTAGATAGTCATACTACTGAATTATTGGCGGTAAGTTTATCATGTATCTCTGTGTCTTTACTTTTTTAAATTCAACTACCTTGAGAGCGGTATTAATACGATTATTTTGAATGACTATCGGGCTGTTCTCATCTAGAAAGCACTTTATTGGTTGAAAACCTTAATGACCACCCCAAGTTGACTGATAGATGGATCACATAGACACAAGGTCGATTACGAACTGAGGATTACTTCGCAATATCTAACCAAGTGCCACCCGTAAGCGTATCTAGATCATGCGCTTTTAACTCAAAAACCGAGTTGGGCGTGCCTGCAGAAGCCCAAATACGATCGTATTGCTTTAAATCTTTATCAATTATCGTCAACACAGAGTCAGTGTGCGCCACAGGAGGCACACCGCCAATGGCAAAACCGGTTTTTTCCCGTACAAAGTTTGCGTTCGCTTTTTCGAGCTTTACATCAGGGCCTGTAGACCTTTGCTGTTTGATTTTTGTTCTTCTGAGTGTGTTTTGGTCGCGACGCTCGA
>NZ_AKXJ01000025.1:0-19070 GCF_000276645.1 Pseudoalteromonas sp. NJ631 | reverse complement strand
GCACAGCCTCCTGCTCGGGGTGGAGTGACACTCTGGCTTCAAAAAACTCATGAATGCACAAGCAACTGAGGGAACTTTCTGTTTGGTAGTGGTTTTCGGTTAACAGCAATGCCTTCTCTGCTGGCGTCAAGATATCAACATCTGATAAAAGGGTATCTGGGCAGCTAAGGAGAGATTGTAATAAAAGTAAAATACGCTCGGATAATACCTGAATTTCCTGCTCTACAAAACACGCCAATGAATACTCGAACTGAAGCTCAACCTGTTCCGCTCCGCCATCCCATAATGTAATAGCCAACGGTGTTTTGTGATGGTTATGGCTGACATAATTCAATTCGCCCTGGTATGAATCAAAGAATAAGTCTCTGTAATCCAGCTGCAAGAAATTAAACATAATTTCATAAATGGCATTGCCATGTGCCGTTATTCCTAAATCACGGCTTATATGGCTGATAGGATACTTTTGATGCCTGAAATCAGATTTTTGTTGACTGGCAATTTTGCTGACCAAATCACGAAAAGTTTGCCCCGGTTCAACTTCCACGCTAAAAGGATTTACTCCGGTAAACACACCTATCATTTTTTTCTCAGCAAAGTTTCCCCGGTTATGTGCCGGAATACCAAAACACAGACTTGATGCTGAATATGCTGAAGAAAAATATTTGCTCAAAACGCCCAAAAAAATATGAGAGATACTTACTTTGAACTCTTGTGAAAGACCTTTAATTTGCCGGTAAAAATCTCTGGAAAGAGGTAATTCAAAACGACGGCTGGGACAAGCGCGGGAATGAGCAAATTCACTGGCGTAGTTGGCCCGAATTATACTACTATTATCCTGATGATACCGAGTCTGCCAGTAAGCTCTATCTTTGAGATATCGCTGGCTTTTTAGATACTTTGCATCTTTGAGCAGGACAGTGTTTAAAGCTAGGGGCGTTATAGTCGTATCTTCATCGCCGTCACACTGATTGTATAAACGGGATATTTCTTTGGCCCAGTTGGAGAAGCCCCAGCCATCCATGATGAGATGATGTGCAAAACCAACATACCAATATTGATCTTCTTCAACTTTAACCAACCAAGTTTTAAACAGGGAAGTATCAATAAAAGGTAAAGGGGATTCAAAAACTTGTTGAAGCCAGTTTTTCGCTTTCGCTAAAGCATCAGTGTGCACTGAAAAATCGATAAAGACCAAGTCGGTATCGCGTTCGTCACTGATATATTGATAAACCTCATCAGCGTCATAATTTACTCTAATGCCGAAAGCGTCATTGCCATTAATTACTTTTTCATGAGCCCAGTTGATCTTTTCAAGATCCAGCTTACGGCATTTTATATAGCCGCCAATATTATAAACTGGAGAATTTTCATTTCTAAGCTGGTCCCAAAAGATATCTGACTGGGGTAATGATAAAGGAAGCCTTGTCCGTGGTTTATTCATATTTATTCTTCTAATTATGTTATTGATAAATGCTTAATAATTATTGCTCAGAGTGTGCTTAAGCCAAGCTAGCACTGGGTTTTCGGGACAAAAAGGGCTTAGCTTGAAAATTACGCCAAAGTGTTAGAAGAAACTTGGCAGACAAAACCTAGAGAATAAGTTTTTAATTGGATATGCAGGTGAGCCGAAGAGGTTATGCAAGGAAAATGCTACTAGCACACGAGGGGTTTTATTAGAAAATCTCACAAGAGACTTAACTTTATTACAGTCCATCACTACGTCTAATTTGTTCATCATCCATACAACCCAAACTTAACATAAAAATAACCCAGAAGAAACAATCATAAACCAATCATTCAAAAGAATAAAGGGTGGGATTGTATGTTTTTTATCAAACCCTCAACCCGGATTCAAATTTAATAATCTGGTCGGCAAGATGGAAATAGCGATCGTCATGGCTGATAGCAACCACTGCTTTTCCTTTCTGTTTAAGCTCAGGCAATATTTGTTCATAAAAGACTTCTCTAAACACTGAATCCTGATCTGCGGCCCACTCATCAAAAACATATAAGTCTTTATCTTCCATCACCGCCACCAATAACGCTAGGCGTCTACGCTGGCCATCCGATAATTTAGTCGTAGAAAACCTGCCATTTTCAAATTTAATCTTTCCATCTAAAGCCAGATCTTTGATTAATTGATGGATTTTTGCATTCACTTTCGGGCATTGCAGATCTATGCCATGCAGGGTTTTAAATAAATAATAATCGCTATAGATAGAACAGATAGTCTGGCGATAGCTATTGATGTTACTTCTGTTGATTTGTACATCATCAAAACAGACATGTCCCGTAGTCGGGTAATAATGCTGGGTGATGACTTTACTTATCGTAGACTTACCTGAGCCGTTACCGCCGACAATAAAGGTGATCTGCCCTTTTTTAATCGTTAAATCAACAGGTCCGGCTCTGAATGCATGCTCGTCGTTATAGGTATAAGTTACATTTTTTAGCTGTATCTGCTGCCAGCAAGGCAATTCAAGCTCTTCATCAAAACTGTCCTCGTCCACCATTTCAGCATAAATTTCCTCCATCCTTTTATAGGACACATTTGCACTGATAAAAACAGGGATAGCTGACAAAATAGCACCAACTGGGCTGGAGATATAAAGTAAGATCATGATGATAGCAATGAGCTCTGAATTGCTGACCTGCTCATAGTTAACGTAAACAAATGCCAGCAAACCAATTGCAAAAAAGCCGATCATGTCGCCGTAATTCATGGCTGAAGTTAATACGGTCTCTGCCCTGATATTGGTAGATTCAATTTTTGATTCCACCGCCAACAACTCATCTTTGATAAAGTTCTCCTTCTTTTTTCTGTTCAGCTTTAATTCCTTTGCCCCTAAAATCACGCCGCGAAAGCCTTCCTGTAATTCATCCATTAATTCCCTCGCCCGCAACATATATTTACGTCCGATAAAAATAGGAATTTGATAGCTGATAACACCGACCAATAACGCTGAACAAACAAAATAGAATACTTTTGAGTTTTCAATCCAGATATAAAACATCATACCGGCGACGGTTGCCAAGCTAACCAGCATTGGGGGCGCCATACTCGCCCCATCTACAATCCTTCTGACATCCATAGTCATGGTATTGATAATGCGCGGCGAACCGATCTTTTCCAAGACATCTATTGGCGAGCTGCTAACACGCTGATATAAATTCTCTCTCACCTTCATCGTCAGGTTAAGGGAAACCGCCGTCAGCATAATTTGAGAGACAGTTCTGAAAATTAAGATCAGCAGACAAAGAGAGAAAAAAGCGAATGCGATTGGCAGATTAGAAATCTGATAACCGAATACTTCTGCTGGTGCAGAATCGGTATACATGATCCCGGGTAGTTCATCCAGGCTCGACAACACCAAGGGGATCAAACCGACATAGAGAATCCCTGCACTTACACCTAACATCAGAGAAATAAACACCTTATTAGGGGCATTTTTACCAAATTCACTCATGATCTTCATTATTTCCCCTCCACATGACTTGACTGTGAGAGAGGAACAGGCCGCAAGATGATGGGTTTCCCGGCTAAGGAGGCTTTCATGGAGTGTAGCTCATTTACGTCGAACGAACTTAGCATGTCGTCATAAAACTGGCTGAATACATTGCCGGACTGTCCGGTAGAATTTGTCATTAGATGATTCGTATCATATGACATTTCAATAACTTGCCTAAAGGTTGCACCAAGAGATTGGATATAACCTTCCGATTCGTCGAAGGCATAACTAGCGACATTAATAGTGTTGGCAGAGCCGTTGCTCGCGGCTTCTCTTTCAAAAACATGGTCCAAGTGCTTAAACTGACTAAAAGGTTGGTGCTTATAGGTACGCCGACTAAATTGCTGCCAACGCCAATCGTCTATATTGCTGCCGCCCAGTTTGGTTAATTCGTCTCTCACATCTTTTAGCGCCAGCGATATGATATCTTTGCAAGTTTCTTCTTGCGCAGTAGCAGCATTATCACACCAAAAAGCATCAGCGGTTAATGCTTTATTGACGATATCAACATCTAGACCCTTGATGATTTGCTCGGTCAGTGCCATAAGCCCAGGCGAGCCATAATATTGAGTAAACTCATCTTTAAACAACCTTAATTTAAGGTGGCGTAAAAATGACATGTAAATCGCGGCGGCATTACTCTTTTCGCTAAAGTCCCGGTTCCAGCGATAAAGGGATATTAATAATTCATCTTGAGTATCTTGCTCCCGAATGATGTTTGCTAGTGTTCGGAGTAAACTTTCAGCGCTTAAGTCAAACAGGTCATTCTGCATTTTGGCAACATAAGCGACATCTATTTTTTCATGCTTCGCTACCTTTTCATTAATGAGATCGGCTATTCTTTCAGCCCTTGCAGGATCCGCCCAATCATTCGAGATAAAATGAAGATAGTCATCACTGAGACTTTTATTATTAGCATTAACAATAAAGCCTCGAGCCGGGTTATATTCATAAGGCATATCGGCCCAATCAAGATAGCCATTCCAAGAGAAATGATCACTGGATGTCGGTAACATACCAAAAGAGCTACTGTTTCTGACCGGTATTTTCCCTGCCGCGCTGATACCTATATTATTGTTTTTATCTGCATACAAGATATTTAAAGAAGGTGCCACATGCAGACTTAACGCTTGTCGGAATTGTTGCCAATCCTGGGCATAATTCAACTTGTATAGAGCTTCAAAAGTCGTATCGCCAGCTTCAAGTGCAGACCACTGCAACGAAAGTGTCTGGCCAGAGGCACCGATAAAGTCACTGACCACAGGCCCGTAAACAGAGCTGAGCACCCTCATTTTTACTGGTTTAATTTTCTTTTTTAGTATCTCAGGAAAACCCGGGGCAATATGAATCACTTCTTGCCGCTCTTCAAATTTGAGCCATTTATCCCGAGCTTGATAGAAACTTCCCTGATCAGGATTCATTCTCAAAGAGACAAGATCCTGAACATCTGCAGGTAAACTTGTCCCCCCCCAGGAAATATGCTCATTTGTGCCAAACACAATGATCGGCATACCTACCAAAGTCATACCACTGGCCGTTATATTGTCCCCTCTTAACTTTGCGGCATACCACACAGAAGGAATTTGTAGGGCCAGATGGGGATCATTGGCCAGAATCGGAGAGCCGTTTGCCGTAAACTTTCCTGAAATCACCCAAGCATTACTACCAACATTTTTACCACCAAGCAAGTGTTGCTGGCTGACATTGACAGCGATATCCGCTATTGATGCTGATGCAAAGGCGTAATTATTATTCGAGGTGACGACATCGGGAAATAAGCTCGCATAATGCTGTTCGGATAACATTTTTTGCGAAATCTGTCGCTGGGATTCGAGAAAAGCGTTGCCTCCAAGGGTTAACGCAAATAATTTCCCCATAGCAATGGAATCAGCAGGCGACCAAGGTTCAGGTAGGTAATCAAACAGCTCAAATTCAGCTGGTAATTGCTCAGCTTGATTGATCCACGCATTAACTCCCTGCGAATATGATTCCAGAGCTTGTTTAGCTCCGGCTCCCAACCCTTGCTGAGCTCGTTCAGAAGCACGGTAAAGCCCCAAAGTTCTCATCCATTTATCCGTGTCTAGCTGGTCAATACCAAAGATTTCACTTAAGCGCCCTTGGGCCAGTCTTCGGTTATGCTCCATCTGCCAGAGCCGATCCTGAGCTTGAATAAAGCCCATGGCAAAAAACACATCATTATCACTCTTACCTGTGATCGCCGGAATACCAGCTTCATCTCTAACAATGACCACTTCATCGTTAATGCCGTTTAATAATACAGGCTGCTCTGCGTCAGAGACACTTTCGCACAGCATATTGTAACCGGTGAGAAATACAGCAAAAAGCGGAGTAATAATGAATAAACCAAAGCGAGAAACTATCGGAAATTTAGTTAACATCCCATTAATACCTACTTAATTTTCCAATACTCAAACCCAATACTTGGCTTGAGCCCAGCATATAAAACCAAATAAAGCTTGCGCGAATTAAGCCTTTTAAGTTGCTATACCGTAAAATAGTGGTTAAAGATACTAGCACATTAGTCAACTGAAAATGCAAACATTTTTATAGTAAACTTCACAAAATGCTAAAATCCCCTTAGCCGACTATAGCCAAAATCAAGTTAAAAGCACGGAGGCAAAGGAGCTGGCAGTATATCTATTATCTCCTGATTTGATGGCTTTTAATTATGTAATATTCATGTTATAAAATCAGTTTAAATATCAAAATTAGGAATATTTTCAGCCAATGGACGTCATTAGATCCCCCGCCAAAAAAAACAAGAAGAAATCCATCATATTTCTGCTGAGCCTTATTTTCCTTGGGGTCTTATATGTATCGGCAAGAGGACAATCTGACAGCATACCTAACATTGAACGAGACAAACTCATCTGGGGCACTGTTCAACGGGGAGATTTGCAAGTACTCGTTGGCGGCTATGGTGTCTTACGTTCTAAAAAGCAAACCCTTATCACTTCCCAGACTCCGGCTACGGTGAAAGAAATATATTTGCGCCCCGGAGCAAAAGTTGAGCCAGACAGTGTGATTATGCAACTTAATAATCCTGAAGCACTTAAAAACCTAGAAGCAGCTAGAATAGCCTTGGCAAAAGAAAAAGCGAACCTGAGAAGGCTAAAACTCAGTAACCGTCAGAAATTATTGGCAGAGAAATCCAAGCTCGCCGAATTGAGCTCTGAATATGAGGTGGCAAAACTGAAAAAAATTGCCGAACAGAAGCTGGTGCAAAACGGTATCGTCTCCAGTATAACCTACCAAACCACAGTGCTGAACGTAGAACAAATGAAATTGCGGGTTAATTTACTCGAAGAAGCTTTGGAGCAATACAAAGCAGTCAACCAAGAGGTTGAAAACATTCAGCAAGAAGCAATCAATGAATATGCCAATTTATACCGTAGCGCAGCCGAGCAAGTCGAACAGTTAACGGTTAGAGCCGGTCTGGCGGGTATTTTACAACGCATGCCTGTTGAATTAGGACAAAGTGTCACAGCTGGCCAGGAATTAGCCTTAGTGGGCAGCAAAAATGACTTATTAGCGATGATAAAAGTCTCTCAGTCAAATGCAGACCAGCTACAAATTGGCCAGCAAGTCAGCGTGAAATCAATACAAGACAAAATGGCCGGGAAAATAAGCCGAATCGCTCCACAAGTCAATGAGGGGACCATCGAGGTTGAAATTACCTTTGACGCTCCAGCGCCACCTTCGGCTCGCCCTGAATTAAGTGTCGACGCAGAAATCGTTATCACCACTTTAAGAAATACCCTTTTTATTGAACGCCCCATCAATGCCCAAAAAGGTAGCCAAATGGAATTATTCAAATTAGACCCTGAAAACGAATGGGCTGAGAAAAAGTTGATCAGCTTTGGCAATGAATCTGGCAATAAAATAGAAGTATACGGTGGTGCGGTAGAAAATGATCGGTTGATTTTGTCCAATTTGACAAATTTCAAAGATGCCGATCGGATTCACATTTTAAATTAACACAGTCAATGAATAAGATTATCTACTAGCCCGCTTAAGGAGAATTCCTATGGCATCTAAAACTAGTTAAAAAAGGCCCTGAAAAATCTGCTCTGTGCTCAAGTCATCAAAGGGCAACACATTCTCGAGCAGATTAGCCAATGTAATATAACAATTATTATAAAGAAAAAGGAAAGATAATGAGCAAGCCTATTCTTACCATGAAGGGGATCAGTAAGGTTTATCGCACGGGGGAAATGGATACCTATGCACTTAAGGACATCAATTTAACCATAAACCAGGGCGATTTTATTTCAATCAGCGGTCCGTCCGGCTGTGGTAAGTCAACCTTGCTCTCCTTATTGGGCTTACTGGATGTGCCTGATAGCGGTCAGTACTTCATCGGTGATCAGGATGTCTCCAATCTTTCATTAACGGAAGCGGCTTATGTTAGATGTGAGAAACTCGGTTTTGTTTTCCAGTCATTCAATTTAATTGACGAACTCTCTTTATTTGAAAATGTTGCTATGCCGTTGCGTTATCGAAGAGAAAAACTGAGTGAGAAAGCGATCCAAGAAAAGGTAATGCATAGCTTAAGCACAGTGGATATGACCCACAGATCTGCACATAAGCCAAATCAACTGTCCGGGGGACAGCAGCAACGGGCAGCGATTGCCCGGGCACTTGTTGGCTCGCCGACGCTTTTATTGATTGATGAAGCTACCGGAAATCTGGATTCTAAAAACAGCGATCAGGTTATGGAGATGTTCATTCGGTTAAATAACGAAGGAACCACATTGTGTATGGTTACTCATGATACCCACTGTGCTGATATGGCGAAAAGAAGGCTAGATTTACTTGACGGTAAACTTGAAAACTCACCGATAGTAGAGCAGATTTCTGTATGAGCATGATCAGGGAATTTCAACTCGCCCTTGACTCTTTATCCCGAGTGAAAGGCTACAGTGCAGCTATTATCTTAACTTTAGGGATTACTCTTGGCGCTTTAGTCGCTATTTTTATGGTTAATTACCAGCTACTTTCGGCCCCCTTACCTTATGATAATCAGGACAGGTTGTTTATCTCCAAAGGCAGCTCATTTAGGGATAGTGAAATAAAACTCAGCGACACTTCACCATATCCAGCGCTTATAGATGCCTATAGCTTCAAAGATACTGATTTCGAAAAAAAAGCCTTAATTAATTTTAATGTCGATGTTATTCGCAACTTCCCTGCCTCTCCCAGAGTTAACCTGAGCTATATTACGCCGGAATACCTGGATATGATCCAAACCCCTTTTGCCCTTGGCCGGAATTTCAATGCCCAGGAAGGACTAGGAGCAAAAGCACCAGTTGCCGTCATCAGTTACGAAGCCTGGGATAAGCTATTTAATAAACGCCAAGACACTATTGGCCAAACGTTACGTTTTGGCGAGGTAAACTTTAAAATCATCGGTGTCACCGCGAAAAATTTTGTTGAACCCGAGCTTGTGTCCGTTGGCAGGTTAACCGATGTGTGGTTAGCCTGGGACTTTAACTTAACCGAAGAGGGTTGGCGCCACTCCTGGGGGGGACAATTATCGAACCATCACCTTATCGGACTGTTAAAACCAGGGGTAAATCCAGAACAGGTATCCCACCAGTTAACGAGCCGATTAAATAACCGCTATCGTCAAGAACTGGCTGGACGCTCATTTTTTAAATCATCGAGTATAGATTTCGTGCTCACTTCTTTTCGGGAAAAAATTATTGGCGACAGTTATCAGCAAACCCTGTTGCTCTTTACCGGTGTTTTTCTGTTATTGATGATCGCTGTCGCCAATACCATGAATTTGATCTTGGCGAGAGCGGCGAACAGACAGAGGATCATGGCCATTCAAGCAGCTTTGGGTGCACAAAAAAGCGATTTGTTCCGATCCATCTTAATTGAAATGTCCCTGTTAATGTCTGCCACCGTTGTATTCTCTCTGGTTTTTTCCTATGCTGGCATAGACCTGATTAAACAGCTGAAACTCGATTGGCTGCCAAGAGCAAATGAATTGAGTTTTAACTGGCTCTCCATTGTTTTTTCAACCTTGGTCTCCGGGCTGATCGCATTAGTCACAACCATCCTAGTTAACAGGCAACTTGACTACCGCAAGCTAAGCCAGATGATGCAAAGCGGCGGTAAAGGCACAGCGCTGCAAGTATCGAAAAAGGTACGCAACATATTAATACTAAGTCAGGTTGCCCTTGCTACCACTATGCTTTGCGTCGGCGTACAGGTTTTTCATCAGTCAATAAGCAATATCATCCAGCCGTCAGGTCTTGCCACAGATAACGTTTATCAGGTTAAAGTCGATATCGGCATCACAAGACTTGCCTCCACCAAAGTGCTGGAAGATAATTTAAGAGCCACTCGCAAATTGTTTACCGAGAACCCTAAAATCAGCAGTGCCAGTATTGCCATGGGTTTTCCACTGTCGGCATCAACAGATGAGTATTTTTTCAGTTATTTATCCGAAGATGCCGAATTCCAAAAACAGCAGCAGGGCGTGGTTTCATTAATTGATGAGAACTATCTGGATATACTACAATTTGAGCTGATTAAAGGCAGAAATTTCACCTCCAGTGATTATGATAATGTTAAGAATGTCATAATAATCAATCAGGCTTTCGCAGATAAACTAGCACCTGAGGATGAGGTGATAAGCAAACGCTATTATTGGCTTAATGCGCCAGGAAATTCCCCCTATGAGGTGATTGGTGTTGTCAGGGATCTGACCTTGCCCAACACGGAAGAGCTACCTAGGGTATTTATTCCTTATATGGCATTTGATTTCCCAGAGTTCTTGCTAGAAGTCTTGCCCAAGCAAAGCCTGTCAGCCATCGAACTGAACCAAATGATGGCGAAAGTAAACAAAGAGTTTAAAGTATCAAAATTAATTGATATTAAAAATGCCCATGACAGGCTAGTTCATCATGATAAATTTCTTGCCAGTGCTGCCGCAGTATTGACCCTGTTGACAATATTTCTAGCCTCTGTAGGGGTTTACGGAATATTAACCTACAGCATCCAGCTACGCCGCTCTGAGTTAGGAATTCGTATGGCAATTGGCGCCACACCAGCAACCATTTACCTAGAAATCATACGTGAGAGTTTTATCACGGTTTTGGCAGGACTTGCTGCGGCAGGAGTAATACTTGCCGGACTCTGGCTGTGGCTGAAAAACACCTCATTTGTTGATGAACTAAGTGTCTGGGGTGCTCTATTTCCCGTGCTGTTGATCATAATATTAACAGCTCTGGCCAGCTTGTTTTCGGTATGGAAAATAATCAGCAAGCCGGCTATTCACTCTTTACAAAATGCGCAATAGCAGACTGACAACTGTAACCAGAGAACTTCTGGGTGCTCCGGTTACAGTACTTACAACATAGAAGTAGGGATAAGACCGAACCTAAGGTTAAAGGTGCCATATCATGTTTACGGTGCCTTTATCGTTTTACCCCTTGCCAGATTTGTATGCGTTAAATAAAGCTATATTTTCATAAAAAAACTCGATAACATTTATCTTTAAAATCACAACCTTATCTGTTTTTTTATTTAAACAGGCCAGTCCAACAATTTTTTGAAGGAAGAGATACCATTATGTCGAAGATGTTGGTCAAACTTTATTCTATTTTTTTCATGTTCACTTTAACTGCTTGTGCCCCCAGCACAGTTCATCTTCATAGCTATAAAGTGTCTGAAGCCAAAAAAAACGAAATAGTAATGGCATTGAGGGCAACAGGATTTAAGGTTTTGATAAGCGAACGCAAGCCACCGTTACTGGCTTTGGGCAGCTTCATTATTTATCCAAAAGATAATGGCGACAATGACGATTTAGTTAAAATTCTCAATATCATTAATGAAAAGGGATACTCTACAGGATTAATTGCCAAAAACAGGGTCAGAAATCACGAATACTGGGACAGTAACAACATTGGTCTTTATCTGGTAGAAACCGACGGCCTGATGTCTATGCAGGAGCAGTTGGCTGCTGAGTTTGCAGTTGATATTTCAGAGGTCGAATTTACAAGCACGAACTGTTCCAAGCTCTACAGACTCACCTTTGACAAAGGCGGAAATGCAAGGGTAAATAAAATACCGTTGCTCTGGTCAAGAAATGGAGATACTTTGAGCATTTCACAACAAGGTAACAGGCAACAATTTACCTATTCGAACAAATATGAAAGAAACGGGGTCGCAAGAGAGCTGGTTATGCAATTAGAACCCTATGAAAACAGCGAGCTTGAAAACATTGAATACTTGAATTGCAAATATCAAAGCCGTACCCCGCTGATTGAATAAGGACGACTGGCTCCCAGCTTTCGACTGCAAGATAAGCGTACGGGAATCATATTGTTCATTTCTGCTAACGATTAACCAATATCTGGCAGATTACTGAGCAGGTTGCCAAAGCTGCATCTCTCACGGGGCATAGCTACTGGTCTGGCGATTGAATTATCTTTAACCGCAACCTCCATCCACTAATATTTTTCTCAATAAGGAAATGGTATGTCACAAGCTCAAGTCATGAACTTTCTGAATGAAGTTGCCATGAAATTCCCAGACGCAATATCTTTTGCCGCTGGCAGACCCCATGCAAAGTTTTTAAATCACTCTAACTGGGAAAGGCATCAGGCCGTTTTCACTGATTATATTGCCGAACAAAGGGGAATTAGCTTTGCAACAGCAGCCAATCAAATTTGCCATTATGGGCCAAGCGCAGGTATCATTAACCCGATAATACAAAAATATCTAGCAAACGATGAAGATATACAGGTGGATGAAGCCAACATAGTGATCACTAATGGCTGCCAGGAAGCCCTGCTGCTGGCCTGCCTGAATGAACTTAAAGCACCTTCGGATTGCGCCCTAACAATAGATCCGAGTTATGTGGGGTTCTCCGCTATGGTAAATACCCTGGGCAAGCGTGTAGAACCATTAGAATTGCATAAGCTGACCGATATTCAGCAAACCCCTTTTCAATTTAACTGGGACTACTTGAAAGAGAAAGTCGCCCAATTAAAACAACAAAATATTACCGCAAAACTTCTTTATATCAATCCTGATTTCAATAATCCCCTCGCCTACCAATTATCGCTACGAGAACGCCAAGAGCTGCTCAATGTCTGCCACGAATTGAATCTGCGCATTATAGAAGACGATCCCTATTCCAGATTCAGATTTACCAACAGTCGGCAGCCATCTTTAAAAAACCTGGATAATTTTGGCCTCGTATACCATATAGGCTCCTTTTCCAAAACCTTCTGTCCCGGTGTACGCATAGGTTACATTGTGCCTCCTAATGAAGCCATAGCCCAGGCATTGGCCACCATAAAAAGCTTAACCTCAGTCAATACCAGCTCGATATCACAAAGTGTGATCGGCGGCTGGCTGATAGAGCAGCAATACTCCCTCAACAATTGGATGAAGCCTATAAACCAACATTATTCTAACCAATGCCATGCCATGCAAACTGCCCTGACGGAAAACTTCCTACATTATGAAGATATTAAGTGGAATAGCCCTAGCGGTGGTTTCTTTTATGTAATTAAAGTTCCATTTGATTTTACCAAAGAGCACGTCACAGCTTGTGCCAAACAAAATAAGGTCATCTGCATGCCGGTCAGTTTTTTCTCTCTATCCCCTCAGATTTGGGATCGCTATGTAAGGCTTTCATTTAGTTATTATGATCCGGATAAAATTCATGAGGGAGTAACAAACTTCAGCCGGTATTTAGCCAAACATAGCTAAGCTATTTTTATTTCTTGCTAAACACAAATATTAAGGAGCTACCAGTAACAACATCAGCACACATTGATGAAGCCTGTCGGCAGGGCAGTATAGCTAGCTAGGGCTTGGTATGTCCATTTTCGACCTCTCAGGGTATACCTATGGCTCCAATTTTAGTACAACTCATTAGTAGAGTTATGCTACCTCAAGATAATCCATTGGGGTTTAATCTCTCAGTGCGTCGTTAGGCCATTCATAATTATAAATATCTAATCATTCATCTATAATGTCACGAACCTACTGAAGTGACTCAAACAGATATAAATCCAAGACTTCTTCTCGATAGCTGCGATTAAATCGCTCTACATATCCATTCTGGTATGGACTTCCTAGTTTAATAAACTCAAGTCTCATGTACTTTTGAGTAACCCAATTTTTCAAAGCGATCGACTCAAATTCAGGAGTATTATCCACCCGAACTTGTCTTGGCTTCCACGTCATGTAATGACACGTTTCAACACTCGGATAACACGCTCAGCCGTGAGGCTTTATCAACCTCAATAGCTAACACTTGACGGTTGTAGTCATCAAGCACGCTAAGTGTTCTAAAATGATATCCGTAGTTGAGCGTATGCTAATAAAGCCCATCGACTGCGACTCTTTATGCTTGTTCAGAGCACTTAACTGCTCTGAAGCGCATGTTGGTATAAACACTGAGACTTAACCATGCCAACTCACAAGCAAAAGCCACGCTGACTCCAAATCAAGCTCGTAAGTACTTGACCCAAGCGCTGTGTCTACTTGTTTACGGCTTGAGATAATTTCCTAAGCATTGGGTGTTTTAGACTAAGGATCGCACACATATCTTTGAGTTTACGGTTTTCATCTTCAAGCTCTTTTAAGCGTTGAACATCATGGGTTCCATCCCATCATATTTAGAGCGCCACTTATAAAATGTGCTCTGACCAACACCATGTTTACGACACATCTCTGGCACTGGAACACTAGTCTCAGCTTCTTTGATCATGCCCATGATCTGTGTTTCAGTAAACTTACTTTTTCGCATCGTAAAATTTCCTTCTTCTGTTGATAGAAACTCCCCAGCGGTCTCTTTGTATATCCAGACAATAGGCAATCTCGACTTTTACCTACATAAATTCATTTTAAGGATGCAACGTAATACCTTTCACTACGAAAATTAGCGCCTTCCTCTTCTATTTATGGTTAGTACTCCCATTTACTCTAGTTCTAGTGATTAACTCATAAATATTCATTCAAACTAACCGCGCCACCTGATTGAGGAACCTTGTTATCAATTTAATCAAACACGTCCCCATGATGACCAAAAATGCTGGTCATAAAACTTTATGCTGGTTCTGACAGTTTAACCTTATCTAAAAAACAAGGCTCAGACATACCGGTCAGTACTAAACGCTCTCCCGTAAAAGACTCTCGACCGTGAGCAACCAGCATATTGTCCACCATCAGCACATCTCCAGCTTGCCATGGAAAAGTGACTTTTTCTGCTTCATAAGCCTGAATTAAGGTTTCAATGACTTCTTGCTCTATCGGCGAACCATCACCATAAAAGGTTTGATTAGGTAATTCTTGATCACTAAAAGAATCACGCAGGAAGTGTTGCATGTTGGGATCTAAAGTAGCCAAATTAAAAAAAGTGCAATGGTTAAACCAACAATTTTCATTGGTTGCAGGGTGCTTAGAAGCTATTGGCCTTAATTGCCTGGTAGTTAGGGCAATATCATCCTCTCCCCATAAAAAATCAATTTGATTATTGCGACAGTAGTTCTCAACTTGCTCTTTGTCTTCAGTTTGATAGCAATTCTGCCAGCTAACATACATGTATTTCATGAAGTTTCGCTGGTATAAATAGCCTTTCTCAATAAATTTATTTCTGATGCTTTCGGGAATACGTTGGAAAACTTTCCGAGTATCCGCTAGTGGAGTACAGCCTCCGGATTCTGCCGCAGTGTGGCAATTAAAATAGATATGTAACGGGAAAGTCAGATTAAATGATTGCTCTGTATGCAGGAAAATTTCATGTTCCTTGGGCTGCGAAGTCGATGTATAAATATTTCCAGAAACAGCGTCCCTTGGTGAAGAACGTTCCATATATTTAATAGCTTTAGAGCTGGTGGCTTCAATAACTCGCTCAAATGCTTCTGCCGTGTCAACATCAAAACCTCGAAACAACACGGCACCATATTGTTCTTTTTTAGCAGTAATATATCTTTTGTTTTTCTCAGCCCATTCAACCAAGTTTATAGATGTATCTTTTGCTGTAATAACAAGTGGCAAGCTTTGCTCCGGTGAAATAAAACTTGTAGTTATGGAACGCTCAGCTTCTTCTGTAATAAAGTTGTTCATGTTCACAATACTTATCCTTAGAGGTTGTTGATTTTTGTCTGAAAAATAGATGGTACAGCAACAAGGTATAATGGTTTCGCTAAAAGTCAAACATATCCCATAAATGGATGTTGCTATGCCTAGAACGATGTTAACAAATAAAATGTGAGCGTTTCTTAAAGAAATTCTACGTGAAATAGGTCGTGTTTATAATAAGTAGAGCATAGGTCTACCTTAGAAGACATACTTTATCGAATGAGAGCTGGTGTTCAATCGCGTAATTTTCCGAAGAAATCTGGCATATAAAACGCTGGTTTCAGACGCTTGAACCTCTGGTCGAAAAAGGATATTGGACAATATTTTTAAAAGGCCGTCGTCAATTAGTGATGCTCAATGGCTGTTTATGGACGGAAGTCTTGTCAAAGCCCATTCAGGTCGCAGTAGTGCTAATTGCATGACTGATGAAGCTCTGACAATACGACAATAATTCATCTGCTGGTTGTTAGTAGCGGTCTAGATATTCACTTTGAGCTCTCAGGAGGGCAAGTGCATGATGTTGTTTATTCGAAGAGCCTTATTAAACAGTCACCTAGAGCTTAGCTTTCCAGGGCAGTAAACTGTTAATATCGCAGTATGGCGGTGCCAGTCACCAGTGTATTGTACTTTCATCATCTGCTTTTCTTACAGGCTTGCGACCTTTCTTGTGGCTTCAACAGGGTATAGTTTTTGAAGATGGTTAAGCGCCTAATCTACTTTTTTGCTGTTTGACCTTTAGCCTACCTGTCTGCGGCTTCTTTAAATTTACGCCTTCGGTGTGCTCAACAGCCAAAAGATAACTATTGCTTGCTCTACACGCAACTTAGTACGCTAATTATCAAATTTCTTGGTACTCAC
Source organism: Pseudoalteromonas sp. NJ631 (assembly GCF_000276645.1). Lineage (NCBI taxonomy): Bacteria > Pseudomonadati > Pseudomonadota > Gammaproteobacteria > Alteromonadales > Pseudoalteromonadaceae > Pseudoalteromonas > Pseudoalteromonas sp. NJ631. The sequence continues at coordinate 2,568 of NZ_AKXJ01000025.1, read as the reverse complement.
TTCGTCCTGCAGGCAAAAATCAGCGACGGATAACTCGCTTTCTACCTGTTGCTCTATAAGCAGCCAGACATTACAAGCTCCAAGTTTTACTTTATGAATCTGGTGCTTCAGCGGCTAGATGAGGTTTAGGTGACGCTTACAATCAGCTCAAAGTGATCAGTAATAATCCTGAACACCCGAGCTGGGAGATCACCGCTGATAATGCCGACAGTCACGGCATTGCAGGGCGTGTTGTTTGGTGTGGTCGCAGTATCTAAACTACAACGTCACTATCCGTGTGATACTGGAGCATCACACGGACTTAGCCAGCTTTTCCTGCACATTTGCTGTATTCACAAACTGGCTCAACACCAATGAGCACACTGCAAGTGCAGCACCAAAGTAAAATACTAAGGATTGATCGTATAACCATACTAAGCCAAAGCTTGCAGGGATCACTACTGCTGCAATATGGTTAATAGTAAAGCTAACCCCTGCTGTTGCTGCGATATCTTCTGGCCGAGCAATTTTTTGAAAATACGTTTTAAGTGCAATAGCCATCGCAAAAAACAGATGGTCGATGACATAAAGCGCTGCTGCAAAGCTTGCTGACTCTACTAATGCATAACCAATAAATACAAAAATGAGTCCCACATATTCGATTGTCAGTGTTTTACGCTCACCAATATGCCCAATCATTTGACCAATCTTGGGGGCGATAAATATGTTTATCAAATGATTCAACATATAAAGCGCGGTGATCTGTGCAACATCAAAACCAAACTTTTCCACCATTAAGAAACCCGCAAACACCATAAATATTTGTCGTCTCGCACCCGAGAAGAAAATTAAGGCGTAATATAGGCTGTACTCCTTTCTCAAAATGAGCTTTTTATGCTGCGTAGTATGCATTTCAAAGATAGGAAAGCCGATAAACATAAATAGCGCAATGATAAAGCCAACCCCTCCAATAAGCAGATACATCCACTGATAGTCTGCAGAGAAGTAGCTAAAACCCAGCCATATCACCGCATAGGTGATCAGAGAGGCGATGGATTTAATAGAGAGCAAGATACCCAGTTTGGCCGGCGCCTCATCTTTATTGAACCATTGTAAACTGAGTGATTGATTCAGCGTCTCGAAGTAGTGAAAACCTATCGACATTAACACTGTGGTTGCATACAAACCATAAATAGTAGGCAACAAGCCCGTAATCGCGACGCCAAGCGATAACAAACATAAACTGATCAGTGCGAAGGTTTGCTCCTTTAACACCAATAAAACAAATACCGCTGTAAACGCTAAAAACCCGGGGATCTCACGCAGGGATTGCAACATTCCCATATTAGCGCCATTGAAGTTTGCGGCTTCAATCGCAAAGTTATTGAGCATTGCCATCCAACCTGCGAATGTAACGGCCATAACTACAGTAGCGAGCACTAAGAAATTAAAAGGACTTTGCCATCCTTGAGAAGCATTCTTCATGATTATCTCCACATAAAGCACAACTATTAAAAAGTTATGGCTATAATATGGCCACACGTTAATTTCTGATATACATAATTATGCCAAGTTCTTTATCAAAACAGACAACTTCTCCTTGGCGTATTCAGCCCAAATATAAGCGTTTCTTAAAGCCAAGCCTTGGCCGACCAATTCTGCCAAGAGCGGTAAAAAAAGCAGAGTGGGAGCATGTTCAAAGACACCAACATGAGTGGGGGCAGCTTGCATATACAAGCAATGGAGTCATCACAATTGTGACTCCTGAAGGCACTTTCGTGATCCCTCCCGACCAAGCTTTGTGGCTACCTCCGGGCCTTCCGCATGAGACGTATTGCCGCTACGGTGGGGATTTTCGTAGTGTCTATATCGACAATAAATACACCGAGTTACTAGGGAATAAAGCGAAGCTAATTGCGGTAGATGAACTACTGAAGCAATTTATACTGGAGATCTGTACTTGGCAGGAAGATTATCACCTAGATGAAAAAACAGAGCGATTTATTACGGTCTTTATTGATAGGCTAACGTCGGCTACAAGTTGCCATTTTTTTATTCCAAGTGCCCAAGACGCGAGAATTTTGCCCATTGTGACAGAATTGCACAATAACCCAGGATGCAAAATAAGCTTGGAGGCCTGGAGTGAACAGGTCGGCGCATCAACCCGTACACTCAACCGTCTATTTCATAAATGCTTTATGATGGGGTTCAGTGATTGGCGCCAAAAACTAAGAGCTATCAAAGCGATTGAGCTTTTGAAAGATGGATATTCTCAGCAACAAGCAGCTGAATATTTGGGTTTTGAATCTACCGCCGCATTTAGCAATGCGTTTAAAAAAGTCTTTGGCAAACCGCCGGGACAGTACATTAAAAAGTAATGGTAATTTGGGATCAATAAATGCTTTCCCACTAAATATTATGAATGCATAAACCGGTGGGTAAAGCACCTCCTACGATACAGTGTATATGGTAGTAGGAGCGAGTTTACCTCGCGATGTGTTGATTGGCTTGCGAGGTTTTCTATATCTCAAATCTCTATACCCCAAACAGCAAAAAACCCGTCGCATTGCTGCAACGGGTTTCTCTTAT
>NZ_AKXJ01000024.1:0-19071 GCF_000276645.1 Pseudoalteromonas sp. NJ631 | reverse complement strand
AGCGCTAAAACTGGCTGCTAGAAAGGCATTAATTATCCGCAGCTCAGGTTACTTAGCAATTGCGCTAACTGTTTTTGCTTAGCGTCATTGAGTGGTAGTAATGGCGCTCTTGGACCACCGACATCCATACCTTTAAGTGCAAACCCAGCTTTTACTGCGGCGGCAAGGCCAGAGTTTACAATAAATTCCAGAAACTCAAACTGTTGATAAAATAGCCCTCGAGCACGTTCAAATTCACTGTTTACAACAGCCTGCAATAACTGTTTTGGCTTATCACCAATTAAACACGGTGCCGCAGTGCACCACCCTGCTGCACCGGCAGTCAATGCCTCTAACGCCATGTGATTACAACCGTTAAAGAATGGTACCGCTCCCTCACTAAGATGATAAATTTTGTGCATACGCTGAATGTCACCCGAGCTCTCTTTAATCGCGACAACATTTTCAATGTCTGCCACCATTGCCAGCATTAACTCAGGTGTCATGTCCACACCACATACCGCCGGATTATTGTAGATCATGATAGGTAACGGCGAAGCTTTCGACACTTGCTGATAATGTTCAAATATCTCTTGCTCGCTCAATTGATAGTAAGAAAAAGGTGAAAGCATGATTATATCCGCACCAAATTGGTGGGCATACTTAGCATAAGTTGTGGCTTGTGCAGTCGTTAACGCTGCAATTCCTATAATAACAGGAACCCGTCCTGCAACATGTTTGACAGTAAATTCAGCAACTTGCTGCCACTCCTGCGCGGTTAAATAGGCCGCCTCTCCTGCGCTGCCAAGTGCAGCTATGGCATCCACATCGCCTGCAAGTAAATTATCTATCACTTCGCCAAGTTTAGCCAAATCAACCCCTTGCGTACGGGGATCGAACGGTGTCACGGTGTAACCGATAATGCCTGAAATTTTCATCGCTATTCCTTAAATACAATCAATATGGAGTTTGAGTGCCTGCCGTGCATAGTATGCAAAGTTCACTTGATTTCTTTTCTCTGTCGACACCCAGTCATGCGCTTCTCGAGCAAGCTCTGAAGGTAAAGGTTTTATATCTCCTGCCGCCATGGCAAGGAGTTGTAACTTAGCAGCACGTTCAATTAACACCGCCAAATTGCAGGCCTCTTCTATCGTTTTTCCTGTGACGAGCTGGCCGTGGTGAGCCAAAAACACCGCACGATTATTGCCAAGCGCCTCTGAAATAAGTTTGCCCTCTTCATTACCCACAGGCACTCCAGGCCAATTGGCCACGAATGAGCAGTCGTCATATAACGCACACGTATCCATTTGTGAGATTACCAGTGGGGTTTCTAGCATTGAAAGCGCCGCCACATGAGTAGGATGGGTGTGAATAATGCAATTCACTTCAGGATGATGTTGATAAATCCAGGTATGGAAGCGATTTGCAGGGTTTGCCATCCCCTTTCCGTTAATCGGATTAAGATCTGCGTCCACCTCAATCAGATTGTTTGCCGTGATCTCATCGAATCCAAGTCCCAATTGTTGAGTAAGAAAGTGATTCTCATTCTCTACTCGGCAGGTTATCTGGCCTGCAAGCCCCGAGTCATGACCCTTATCAAAGAGTATTCGACAGGTTAGCGCGAGTTTTTCACGTTGACTAAAAGCCTTTGTGGTTAGTTGGTTTTGCATTTGAAGCTGAGCGTTTTGCATCAGCTCCCCTTTACTCATTAGTGCTGTCTTCACGTATACTCTCCTCTTTACTGCTTGACAACGAGGATAAAGTAACGCCAAACTGGACCAAAAATAACATCCAGTTTTTTAATTTTAACTGGTCCAGATAAATACTCCGTTATGTCCAAATCTTGGCAAATGCACTTTTGTTTGACCCACGCGCAGGGGAAAACAATACATACCAAACTGCTCAATCAAATTACCTCAGACATCACTTTGGGCAGGCTGAATCCAGGCACTTTGCTGCCGAGTTCTCGGAAACTCGCTGAACAATTAAGTATCAATCGGAAAACCGTACAAGTCGTTTACGAAGAACTAGAAGCACAAGGCTGGCTACTCACAAAACCTCGCTCAGGGACTTTTGTTGCCAATGAATTACCCGAGCAATCGTTAACGGACTCAACACAACATCTGGTCACGATGACCCAAAAGACTAAAGCAACATCTGGCCTTGTTGAAATGCTCTATCAAGACGCAATAGAACCATTGAGTGATTTCACCAGTTTAAATGATGGCAGTCCCGATTCTCGCTTAATCCCTTATACTCTGCTCGCTAGAACCTATCGTAAAGTTTGCATCGAATTGAGTCGCAAGGCGCAGCTTGGGTATGGCGATCCAAGAGGAACACCAGAACTTCGCGGCGCAATTGCAAACATGCTAAGCTTTGACCGCTTTATGAATTGTAATATCGAGGAGATTTGTATCGTTCGAGGGAGTCAAATGGGCATTTATCTCTCCTCAAAAGTGCTCGATCCTCGTAAAGGTGCAATCGTTGTTGAAGCCCTTTGCTATCTTCCTGCAAAAGCGGCATTTGAGGCCCACGGCTTTGTCGTTTTACCTTGTCCAATCGATGATAAAGGTCTCGATACTGAGCAGCTCGCAGCACTGTTAGCTACCCATCCAATTGCAGCGGTGTACGTTACACCTCACCACCAATACCCAACCACAGTGACCATGCCGATGGAGCGGAGACTCGCATTATTAGCACTGTCAAAAGCGTATAATTTTGCGATACTCGAAGACGATTATGATCATGAGTTTCACTACAACACGCGGCCTATCCCTCCACTTGCGAGTCTACCAAATTCTGAAAACGTGATTCATATCGGGTCAATGTCAAAAGTGTTTGCCCCAGGGTTGAGGCTTGGGTACATTGCCGCAGCGCCTGAATTTATCGAACGTATTGCACAACAGATAATGCTTATTGATAGACAAGGTAATACCGTCTCGGAAATCGTGCTGGCGAGGTTAATGGATTTAGGTGAGGTCAAACGCCACATACGCAAAACCAGAAGGCAATATCAAGCGCGTAGAGATTTTGCCATGGCTGAACTCGAACGCGTATTTGGAACACGGATCTCCTATCATATTCCCACAGGCGGACTGGCACTATGGCTGGACATTTCCACGGTTGCAAAGACAAAGCCACTGAGCTTTGCCCCCAGTAAAGACTTTACCCTAAGTTCAGTGTTTACAAATTCACAGTCCCCTACCAGCCATATTAGATTTGGCTTTGGCGCACTTTCAGAGCCAGAAATTTGCAAAGCAATACATTTACTTTATAACTCGCTTTTTGAATGAAAACATTAACCAATTTCAAACGAAGTTACCCCGAACACTCGCGTTAATGGCAGATCTGGACGTTCACCGGTGTACATTCTCGCGGTTTCAAAAGAAAGCGACATCTTGTACTTTTGTGCAAGCGCAACAGCAGCTGCATTTACTTCTGGCACATCCAAGTAAATGGCCTCAGTTGCCGATACCTTGGACCTAAGCGCTAAGAAGAGTGTCTCTGCAAATTCAGCACAATCAGCGTAAAGAGGACCTATTTTATAGCCGACGTGGCAAGGGCGGATCACACCTATGGCTGAGAGTGTATTACCCTGCTTAATACCTAAGGCGTAGCAATTTGGCTGGTTAATCCAAGCGTCAACAAAAGCTACTCTTTTTGCTGGGAAAAACGCACTGTCGTACGCAATGACCTCTTCTATCGGTAATTTTTCAAGTGCCACTAAGTTTGAGCAATCTGGCGCTTCGCCACCACCTACGCCTTCGTAGCGAATATTGCGATAGGCAAGCTTAAAACCCGATTTTTTGTAATTCTCTTGCTGCGCGACCACCCCATCCAGTGCGATGTTACAACCTGCTAGATATTGAAGTCCTGCCTGCCAAATCTGCATTCCATAACCCTGACCTCGATATTCTGGTTTAACAATATAAAAGCCTAAAAAACCAAATGTATCATCATACTTAACCACCGAAATCGAAGCGATAGGTTCATCGTCTAGATAGCCAATTAAAAAGCCATTCGGATCGGCTTGGTAGTAGCACTGTGTGTCGCTAGGCCCAGGGTTCCACCCTTCTTGCAGAGCCCACTTTGCTGCAATTTCTAATTCAGTTAGGTCCATTACTTTTATTTTAAATGCTCTATTTTCCATGGCGTATCTACTTTCCTCACCTGATGTAGTTTGTATTATAGCGGACAATCCTGCACTGCAATGGCCCAGAGATAGGCATAATAAGCCTCAAATTTGGAGCAAATATAAAGGACACAAATATAAAGGACAGGCACACTACACTAACACCCGAACAATTATTATCACTGATTGATTTTCCACACACATCGCTATATGGTGTGCACCACAAAATAAACCAATACAGGAGTTATTTTGTGGCCCTCTACATTAAAGATTTGGCATTCGCATACCCTGCAAGAGAAATGTTACAAGCCTCTGCTTTTTACCGATAAAATCATAACTACACCTTTGTTTTATAGAGTATTTCCACCTCGTCAAACTCCTTTAATTCAACACGATTAGTGCTAAAGCTGACTTCCCGAAAAGCGTTAAATAGTCAAAGGTCAGGTTTATTGCATCACAAGGAAAGCTTCAGTAACAACATAAGTGGTATTTTTATCTTTTACATAAACCGAGTTTCTGGAAACCTCCATATCTAAATACACATGATCGCCAGCACCATATTCACTCAAAGCTATTATTGGTGTGAGAGATTGTGGTAAAAGCTGAACATTATGGGTGATTATTGTAGGTATATCTTGGCTCATTTCGATGCCAATAAATTCAAAAATATCGCTCACCACACGCGCAAACCGTTCATACATGCTATCGAATATTCCTGGTGTTAGATCATCTATCAACCTAAATAACCAAGGAAGTTTTACATCAACATCCACGCTAGGTTGATACTGCGCGAAGTTGGGCATTCCTGTGAACCTTTGGTCGAACACATTATACGTACCTTTAACACTGATATTTTTATAACCCAGTTTTACATAAACATTAATAGGTAGACCAAGTTGATATTTGCGTAAATGTCCCACCGTTTCTACATCAAAGCCGGTTATAAATACAGGAACATCTCCGTTTGCGTTAACGACTCCATCAATAAACAAACGCATAGGTCTTTGGACTTTCGATTTAATTTTTCGCACACGAGTCCCCGACTGCGCTGCTGCCATGTTTATTGCGTCAGTGGATATTTCGCTAAAATTATGCTCTACAACTTGAAAGTGCTGGTCGACTTCAACAGCCAGTTGCGCTCTTAAATCATTCGGAAAAGTTCTCTGTGTTGTTAATCCATAAACGTAGCACTCATTTTCATGTATCACCATTGGAACATTAACTCCCTCCATGTAGTCGTTATGAGGTAAACCATACGAATGGCCTGCGACATAATGACATGAGTCTGACTTATCTCTCCATTGTCTATCTATATCGGGAAGTGGGGGAAAGCTATTTTGCGCTAAAGTTGCTGGGTTGTTGAGAGCCTGACTTTCAGCCGATACAAAAAATGGCGCACTCAATAACAGCATTAATAGTATATTTTTCATCATTATCCTTAATTTTCTTTATGTAAAAACCAAGAATAGGGTATGCATTTAAATGATAATATAAAGTTACAAATGTAATTTATCTTTAATTTTCTTAGTTATTTTCACCAAAAAGAACTGGCAGTCTCGCTTACATCTTCAATCAGATATTTCGTGAACTTAGGTCGAGCTCATGGATCATAAAAAGCAAATATAAAGGACAGGCACACTAACACCCGAACAATTATTATCACTGATTGATTTTCCACACGTATCGCTATATGGTGTGCACCAAATACAAGTCTAACGTATTAATTAGCAAAAAATAAACCATAAAAAGGAGTTGTTTTATGGCCCTCTACATTAAAGATTCTGCACTCGCATGCCCTGCGACAAAAGTGCTACAAGCTACTGATTTTTACAAGCCATTCCCAAGCAGCCAAGATGTCGCGTTTAATGACTCTCAGCTATTACCAGTAGGACTACTTGCCTATTCAAAGTTAGACGCAAACAGCGATGATAATGTACTTATCGCATTACCGATTTCTATGGAGATTTTTGATGGTGACCTTCCTTATATCTCCTACTCACTGACAGACATTGGGTGGCAAGTTGACGCTCACAATGTTGACAACCTAAGTGAAGAGAAGGAGGATTTCGAAGACTATAGCGAATACTATCAGCAAGCAGCCAGCTTCTACGCCAGACATCAACGACTTAACTACACTCTTGACGAAAATGATGAAAGCGTTCCGCTATTTGAATTCGGCGGCCAACCCATACTCGGTTGCAATTGGGATGCCTATTTGTGGGATGAAGAAGGTGATGATGAAACGCGCTATTTTGACGCTATGGATGAGCAAAGCGGAGAGAATTACAGCCACTACTCCACTCGTGAAATTGGCTTTTTTGATGAAGAGCATGACGTAGATTTTGCCTACCTTGGCACCTTCTGCTTCTCCACTTATTTTGAGGGCGGTGGTGAAGGTATTGTTTTTTATAGTGCTAAGCACAAGAGAGTATTGGTTATCGCCGAGTTTTCTTAAGTTCAATTAAACTCTCTCAAGGCACGATAACGGAAGTCGCCGTGCCTTTTCATCCTCTGTTGGGTCGGGTCAACAACGACCCTAAGCAAACTTTAAGTGAACCGATACACCCGTTTCGCTACTTTCAATCATCACCTCTACAGAAAACTTCTCACAAAGACGCTTTACTAGCGATAGCCCAATGCCAGTACCTAAACTATTGGGACCCCGCATTCCAGACTCAAAGGCTTGCTCGTTTGCCGTAAAGGTCTGTGGTAACCCTTGGCCATTATCTGCAATCGTTAGTGTATTATCTCGATAACGAATATGGATTTGCTCACCTTGGCTATGATGTACTGCGTTCTGTAACAGGTTTTGCACTACCAATCTTAGCTCCTGCGCGGCCATAGGAACAAATACATTGCCGGGTAAGTCGATACTCAGGACTTTATGCTCAAACAGCGCTTGGTTATTGATAATGCAAGCTTCAATAACGGATTGTAGATTAGTCTGCTCCGGTGTATCGGCTTTTTCCCGGGCAAGGGCTAGTAGCGCTTCTAATGTTAGCTGCATCTGCTGGTCAGACTCCACTATTCTTGCCACCAGCTCTTGCTGTTTACTATTTAACTCAGTGTGGTTGAGTAAACTGACCGCCCCTTGGGAAATGGTGACAGGTGTTCTCAATTCATGGGAAATATCTCTGGTAAATTGGCGTTCACGCTCAACGAATGCTCGAATGCGAGCAAGGGCTGATTCTAGCGTTTGTGCGAATTTACCAATTTCATTTTGCGAAAACTGAGATGCAAAATTGGTCGGTAGGTTTTCAACGGGACTCGCCTCTACAATAACCATAAGCTCATCCAAAGGTTTAAGTAATTTTTTTGCCAGCTTGACCGTACCGAGCGCTAGCAATAGCGCTATTACTAATCCAATCACCAATAAGGTCAGTGAAAAACCAAGCATCAAGCCTCGAAGTTCGCGCACCACAAGATGGCCACTTACTTCAGCAAGCAATAAACCTTGTCCACGGTCATCCTTGTTTAGAAAGGCGATATGATAATGTTTACCCGCCTCAGCGCTAAACTCTTTACGGTTTGGTTCCTCAGCGAGTAGCGTTCTTACCACCGCGGGTAAAGTGTCGGTTGTAGGATGAAATGTGACGAAGTCAAAATGTGCTTTTGGTGTCTCGTTATTGACGATTTGAAGCGCTATCTGCTTTCTTTCATCCTCTAAAATTTGATAAAAAAAACTGTCTTCTATGATGTAGCTAAAAAGCAAAGTGATCAGTGAAAATAATACACTGAGCAACACGACGATAGAGACAAAATAAGTGATGATGCGGTTTCTTAGTTGTTTTGTTTTCATTTTTCTCAGTTGCAATTTCAGCTATAAATCCAGCACTAAGCCAACGCTGTGAATGGTTTTAATAATGGCAGTTGGAAATGGCTTATCTACCGCTTTACGTAATTGGTAGATGTGTGACCGTAAAGAGTCCGAGTCAGTGCCCTCCTCGCCCCAAATACGCTCAACGAGCTCACTCTTTGATACCGCTCGAGGGTAACTTTCCATCAAAATTTTAAGAATATTGAACAATATGGGCGGTAGCACGAGTACAATTTCACCTCGTGTTACCGTTTGATTTTGATAGTTGAGCGTAACCTGTTTATCTGCGTCCCCTACACTTAGTGTTCTTGCAGCAGGAGTGGGATTTAATCGGCAAGTTAATGCGCTGACTCGAGCAGCTAGCTCCTCTAGCGAGAAAGGTTTGGTGAGATAATCATCCGCACCCTGCGCAAATCCTGCTAATTTATCGTCCAAAGTATCTCGAGCAGTTAACATTATGATGGGAATATGCCTGTCGGCTTGAAGTCTTAATCGCTGACAGACCTCAAGTCCTTCAATATCTGGCAGCATAATATCCAAAATAATACAGTCAAAATATTGCGTTAAAGCAAGCTCACAACCCTGCTCTCCCGTATAGGCAAAGTCCAAACTATGTCCCTGCATATCGAAGTAATCAGCTATATTACTTGCAATCGCGGGGTTGTCCTCAATCACTAAAATATTGAGTTGTGAGCTTGTTTTCATTAATACCAGCCTTGTAGTTTTTTATAGTAGCCTTCAGGCAAGATATGCTCACCTTCTACGACCACGTGATGTTTTTTAACACTCGCGATGGCATCGAATAATGCTTCATTTTCACGCTCGCTGGCGTATTCATCGTCATCTGCCGAGACCAACCACACCTTAGGAGAGTCAACGGCAGTCGCAAAGTTTTTAATCGCCACTCGAGCCACCGCGTTAGTCAGGTAAGGCGGAACAATTGATAACACATTATCTACTCGTTTATCCAGTGCAGCTAAAATTAAACTGATTTGGCCTCCCATGCTGTATCCTGCAACGCTGATTTGGTTTTGATCAAATTGCGGTTGGGTTGCAATCCAATCAATCAGAACCCTGTGATCCTTTACAGAATCAATAACCATGTTTTCGTATGGTTCACGTTTTCCCCACCAATCTATATCACGCATAACATCAATCAGGTTATAGTCTGGGTTTTTACGTTTACCGTGGTTTCTCGAATCAATAGCGATAACAGCATAACCTTTTGCCAGCGCCATTTTGGTAAGTTCATCCGTTTGCTCGTATGTGTCGCGTCCTTTAAAGCTCTCTTGTATCCAGCGCACGTCACTTCGACCCATACCGTGGACACCCACCATAACTGGAATTGGTGTAGTCGCGTCATAATTACTTGGATAGAGAATATGCCCATTGACTTTATCACCATCAAACGTTTTGTACTCAAGCGCAAAGTGATTAGCTTTTAATGGCGATAGCTTTACCTCCACCGCTTTTTGCTCATAGCTATATATTTGCGTTAATTCCTCTGTAGTAACGCTATATGGCTTTAATCCAAATACTGCGTACCAAACAGCGGCAACGCCTGCAATAATTCCAGTAACTACTAACATTGTTTTTCTCCAGCTTTGCTTAACCATAAACTTTCTCCTTTAGTGCTATCAGATTCTCAGCCGTACCTTGCTTTTTTAGCGCTGTTTCTAAAGTGGATTTTGCGCCAGACATATCATTTAGTTTGAGCTGTGCATTTACTAGCGCTTCGTACAGCATAGGGTGTTCAATATCTGCAAGGGTTAATTGCATCAACTCAACGGCCACTGCGAGTTGATGAGCAGTTTGCGCATGCTGCGCTTGATATAAACCAGAGATCCCGAGCAACATAGGATCAAATGATGACTTATCCGCTAAATAACGCGCCTTCGCTTTACTGCTATCTGAAAAAAATTGCTCTACCAACAAAATACTTTCATCGTCTTTGAAACGCGGTAACTCGCTTACCGTAAGACCAAGTGCTGCAACCATCGCTTTAGCGGTATCTACTGTAGAAAAAGGGTTTTGCCCTGTGATCAATTGACCGTCAATACTTACCTGATTCAACATCAACCCGTCTTGCACAAACGATGCACCACGTTCAATGAGTTTATCTTCAAGTAGGAATGGAAACTGTTTGGTCCATTTTTTACCAAACGCTGCTTCTTCTTCGTTAGTAAAACCATTTACTCGCTTACCAGCGACTAAATACTCTCCATTTTCAAGCTTTACATCCACCAATGCCGCAGGACCATGGCAAACCGCACCAATCACGCCGTTGTTAACGTAGATATCACGAATAATTGCCTGTAATGGCTTGGAGTCATGCAAGTCGAACATTGGGCCTTTGCCCCCAACCACAAATACAGCATCGTATTGTGAGGGCTCTAACTCACTCAGTCTTTTAGTGTTTTTAAGCTGCGCCATCGCAGTCGTATCGTTACTGTATGCTTGATTGTAGGGTTTGTTCTTATCGAACTTATCAGCCAGTGGTTCACCGCCCTTTGGCGAGGCTAACGTGACTTTTATGCCATTTTGTTTGAACACGGCATACGCTTTACTGAGCTCGTCAAATTCAAATCCAGGTTTGCTTAAAGAGCCATCAGCCCCCATTTCGCCATAACTACTGAGCACCATGAGCACATGAGGTGTATTTTTATCTTGCGCAACCGCATTGATTGAAGTTGCTGATAAGGCAGCAACGAGAGATAAGGTTAATAGTGATTTGTTCATCATCCTGTCCTCGGGCCTGTTGACCCTTGTGTTGTTTTGTTACAGACACTTTATGCGGACAGGTGTGAAATGGATGTGAAGTCAATTCACATGATTTAAAAAGCGAAAAACAGTTAATTATGATGTTAAAGGCTTTGGAAATTTTACTCTTACGTCGTCTATTAAGCGCTTGCGCGAGCTACGTTCACGCTCATGAGGCGCGAATAAGGCACTGGCCTCATCCAATAAATCAACCACTTGGTGAAGCTGAGTCAGTTCATCCAGACTCAAATGTTCATCTCGTGCCAAATACTCATTGATGATAACGATAGCGGCTTCTTTATTTGCAATATCTTCAGGTAAACCCGTTTTAGTACAAAGTCCGTAAATACCGCCAAGGAAGTGTTGCCATTCACTTTCTAAGTGAGCGTCTATGTTTTGATCCAGTTTTGCATCTCGCGGATTAAAGCCTTGCGCTTTTAATCTATGCAGTTGGTTTTTATAACGTTTACTAAAGAGTGCAAAGGCTTGTGCTTCATCCGTAACTTGCGACACAGCACCAAGCCACACTAAAGCGCCTTGCGGATAAAATTCTAGGCTGTTTTCATCGCTGTGCACGCCAAAGAATGAGTCACATTCGAGCTTTAATGCTAACTTATAGGCGGCTTTTGGCATCAAACGTTTTTCAATTAACGTAGCCAATTCAAGATGGGATAACTGCGACTCGCGCAGCAAAGTCTCTTTGGTAATAAAATGCGTCTGCAGATAGGTCAGTAGCTCCATTGATTATTCCTTTGCATTTGTTAACTTTATTTTTGCCGTGAGCGCAGTCGCAATGATAATCAAACCAAGCAAGTTGATGTTTACGGCTATGGTTTCTAGATTCAACTGAACTGTTAATAGCAGTCCCGATGAAAATTGGATTAGCGTATCATCGACCACTACGCCAATGGACATGAGCGCGCCGAGCACCGCTGCCCAACTTAAGGCCCTGAGTTGCTTTTGATATAACTTAAACGCAACCACCAAGCATAAAAAGCTTGCTGTAAAGTCGAGGATTAACGTCAATTCCGGATGGTTAAATACACCCAGTACTGACAATACCACCCCTGCAAAGCCGGCGGCAGCTACTAAGAAAGTCGTGATTTTTGAACTAATTATGTGATGAGGGAACATTGCTTTTATTATTGTTAGTTGGGTTAGCAGCAGTATAACCGCTAACCCTTTACGTAAAAAATATTATTGTACCTTCTTCACCATTTCTTCAATATATTTAATGGCAATAAATGGATCGGTATCATCAAACTGGTGAGACGCGTATTTCATGGTAATGGGCGTAACATTGTCGCCAATTTCTTGCAGCTTTATTTGTGCGTCATTCCAAGTTAGGGTGTAAATATCGACATCGGCATAACTCATACCTGCTGAGCGAATAGAAACATGAGGGATCCCACGTGACAGTATAGTAACTGGCATTTCTCGACTGGTTTTGTACATTGCTGTATGAGAAGAAGCCTCTTCAAAATCTTCTAGTGAATGGGTATCTCGCTCCCAGTTGATGATCCAATCCATGATCTTCCAACCCGCTTTAGACATCTTACTCTTCATATCTTGATACCAAGACTCATGAGCAATATCGATAAGCACCATACCTTTTACTTTTTCAGGGTTTCGGTTAGCATAAGCTCTTGCAACAAACCCACCAAAAGAGTGAGGCACAAGCACTAATTTATCCATTTCGGTTTCCTTAGTGAATGCTTCAAGCTCTTGTGTAAGCTCTAGCATAGTGCGCACTCGAGGCTTTGCAAAAGTGCTTTTCCCGGTGCCTGCTCTGTCATAAAAACACAAGCGATAACCTTTTGGCTCTGCATTATGGAAGGTATTTTTATAGGTTTCATGGGCATCCAGCCCCATCCCGGCGAGTAGAAGTGCGGTAGTCTCTCCATCTCCCTTACAGGCGTAGGCAAGTTTGTTACCGTTTACCTCCACAAATTGATAGTTATCTTGGTGCGCTTTTTGGTTGGCACTGGCCATTGAGCTGATCGCAACAAGCCCTAGTACTGCTGATGTTATTGTTTTCATTGTCCTTTCTCATTTTTTAAGTTTTCCCAATAGCATACTAATTAGTTCACTCGAGAAACGCAATAAAGTTTCAGAAACTTCTGAAACTTTATTAACTTAACGTATAGATGAAATAAGCAACATAGCCCACAAACAAGATCCCACCTTCTCTACGACTAAGCTTCAGGCCTGAAATAAGCAGTGGAGTACAAAGTAAAGTTGCAACAATCATTACTGAAATATCCGCGCTTAGCATACGATTTGTCACTTCCAAAGGGCTATTGCTGATAAGTCCAGCCATGCCTAGTACACCGAGTAAATTGAATAAGTTACTGCCAATCACATTTCCTACCGCAATATCAGCATGCCCTTTTATGCTCGCCATTACTGAGGTAACCACTTCTGGTAGCGAAGTACCTATTGCAATAATGGTTAAGCCAATCATCACTTCATCCACCGCTAAAGTACGGGCAAGTTGCACTGCGTTATCAACCATCAACTGTGCTCCACATATCAACAAACCAAGCCCTAAAATAAATTGCACTGTATTAACTGCGCGCTCACGCCAGCGGTTTGGTTGTTGCGATGACGCTGGTTCATCATTTTTGTGACTAAGCGCACGACCTTGCACAAATAAATACACAACATAAAGCAGCAAGAGCAAACTCAGCAATCCAGCATCAAACCGGCTTAGTGCGCCATCCCGAACCAACGCAGCGACGATAAAGCTGGCGATCACGAGCATAGGAATATCTCTTTTCACCAATGCTTGTGACACCACCAGCGGCGCTATCAAGGCTGATATACCCAATATAAATAAAATATTAAAGGTGTTACTGCCAAGCACGTTGGCAACAGCTAAGCTGCCTTGCCCCGCCACCGCAGATTGTACACTGACCGCAAGCTCAGGAGCACTGGTACCAAAGGACACTATAGTTAAACCAATTAGTAAACTGGGTACGTTGAAGCTCGCAGCCAGTTTAGATGCGCCAGCGACTAAACGGTCAGCACCGAATACCAACAGTGATAAACCTAAAACGATATAAATAATATTGATTGTCATCGATGCAAACCTTGCGTTTTGATGGAACATTAGCTTAAAAAACCACGAGAGTAGAATTTACTACTCCTTGTTTACACTCACTTAATTCACGTTATAGCGCAACTAAACTAAGGGAAAGATTTGTCACTCTTGACGAGCAAAATAACTCATTAGACTGAGACTCTCTATTTGTGTCTAATGCGCGAAAATTAATGAGACCTATCACTCAGTGAGTAGCCGCCATTGATGGCGCACTGCAGGCTGAACTCTAACTTACGTTAAGGAACTTGAATGACCAAATTTACCTCTTCTGAGCAAGCACGTGAATGCTACAACGTGCGCCACTGGAGCCAAGGCTTCTTTGGTATTAATGATCAGGGAGAGGTTACAGCGATGCCGAACCAACATCAGCCACAGCACGCCGTAACTCTGACAAACATTGCACAACAAATTAAATCTGAGGGTTATACCCTACCTGCGCTAGTGCGTTTTCCACAAATTCTAGAACAGCGTGTACATAATATTGTTGGTGCGTTTAATCAGGCGATTACTGATTACAGCTACCCTGAAGACTATTTATTGGTTTACCCAATTAAAGTAAACCAACAAAAAGAAGTCATTGAGGGGCTTATTGCAAGCCAAGCAGCCAGCGATAAAAAACAGCTTGGCTTAGAGGCTGGCAGTAAAGCTGAATTACTTACTGTATTGGCGCTTAGTGAAAAAACCAGCGCAGTGATCGTGTGTAACGGCTACAAAGACAGAGAATACGTCCGCCTTGCGCTTATCGGTGAAAAATTAGGTCATCAAGTTTATATCGTTTTAGAAAAGCGTTCTGAGCTCGACATCGTGATGGCAGAAGCCAAAGCGCTAAACGTTAAACCACGTTTAGGGTTACGCGTACGTTTGGCATCGCAAGGTAAAGGTAAATGGCAAGCAAGCGGCGGCGAAAAGTCCAAATTTGGTCTGTCTGCATCGCAAGTTCTTACGGTTGTTAACCAATTAAAGCAAGCTGACATGCTAGACGCGCTGCAACTGGTGCACTTTCACTTAGGCTCGCAAATGGCCAACATTCGTGACGTGCGCGTTGGTGTGGGTGAAGCCGCTAGATTCTACTGCGAGTTACGCCGTTTAGGTGCAAACCTGTTGAATTTAGACGTAGGTGGCGGACTTGCAGTGGATTACGACGGTACGCGTAGTCAATCGTCCAACTCGATGAACTACAGCTTAGCTGAATATGCAAACAACATCGTTTACACAGTAGGCGATACCTGTAAGCAATACAATCAGCCAATGCCAAAGATCATCTCTGAGTCGGGTCGTGCGTTAACGGCGCATCACGCGGTATTAATCACCGATGTGATTGGCACTGAAAGCTATCAAGTAGAAGAGATAACTGCACCGATAAGTGACGCCCCAAGACTGCTACACAATATGTGGACTTCTTGGCAGGCACTCAACGAGCAGAGTGATGACCGCGCGTTGATTGAAATTTTTCATGATACGCAAGGCGACTTGGCAGAAGTACACAGCCAATTTGCGATGGGCCTATTAAGCCTTGAGCAAAGAGCATGGGCGGAGCAAGTAAATCTGCGTGTCTGTTATGAGCTGAACAAGCGTATGGACAACAAAAACCGTTTCCATCGCCCAATTATTGACGAGCTCAGTGCTAAGCTTGCGGATAAATTCTTTGTGAATTTCTCGCTATTTCAATCTTTGCCAGATGCTTGGGGTATTGAACAGGTATTCCCTGTACTGCCACTCAGCGGATTAACAGAGGCACCAAAGCGCCGCGCGGTATTGCTGGATATTACCTGTGATTCTGACGGTACGGTGGAGCATTATGTGGATGGTCAAGGTATTGAAGCAACGCTACCAGTACCAGAGTTTTGCAAAGATAAACCCTATTTATTGGGATTTTTCTTGGTGGGTGCATACCAAGAGATTTTAGGTGACATGCACAACCTATTTGGCGACACCCACACCGTTGTAGCCACATTAGATGACCAAGGCGAATTGTCGCTTGGTAATGTCGATGCGGGTGACACCGTTGCCGATATGATGCGTTATGTACACCTTGATGTTGAACAGTTTAAGCGTAATTTTGCCAACCTAGTTGAAAGCAAACTACCGCTTGAAGAACGAGCTACCTGTCTAGCAGAGCTTGAAACCGGCCTTGACGGCTATACTTATTTGGAAGATTTTTAACCCATGAGCCACTTATTCGATCACACAGATCATTCTCTGTACTCCAACGGCATGACGTTTTTACGTCAGCCAATGGTACGCAATATCACAGATATTGATGCAGACGTTGTGGTACTTGGCTTGCCATTTGACTTGGCAACCTCTGGACGCCCAGGCGCGCGCTTGGGTCCAGATGCAATCCGTCGCGCATCCGTGCACTTAGCTTGGGAAAGTAAAAAATACCCTTGGTCATTTGCATTGTGGGACAAAATTAAACTAGAGGACGCTGGCGATTTCACTTACCCAGTTGGCGATCCTGAGTATTTTACTGCGCAGCTCGAGCTAGCTGCTCTGCAAATTTTGCAGCAAGGTAAAACGCTATTAAGCCTAGGCGGCGATCACTTTGTGACCCTGCCATTGCTACGTGCTCACCAGCAAATTCACGGCAAAATGGCGCTCGTACATTTTGATGCGCACACAGACACATACAGCCAAGGTTCACGCTATGACCACGGGACTATGTTCTATCATGCCCCGATTGAAGGCCTAATAAGCCCAGAGCATTCAATGCAAATTGGTATTAGAACCGAGTACACAGAGCAAGGCCACGAGTTTGGCGTGATTGACGCTATGGCAGCAAACGACTTAAGCGCTGAAGAAATAGCAGCACAAATCAAAGCACGCGTCGGCGATTTGCCGGTGTACTTAACCTTTGATATCGACTGTCTAGACCCTGCATTCGCACCAGGCACCGGCACCCCAGTGTGCGGCGGTCTAACCAGCGACAAAGTGCTGAAGATTTTACGCGCACTGCAAGGGATAAACATGATAGGCATGGACGTAGTAGAAGTTTCTCCTTCCTACGACCAAAGCGAGCTCACCGCAATCGCCGCCGCCACCATTGCACACGAACTACTGCATCTGTGGGCTGTAAAGCATAAATAATCGGATGCGGGGTTAGACTAAGCCACCTTAACCAGGTGGCTTTTTTTGAGGTTTGGACAAGTGACTTTAGCGCCAAATTAACATTCGAAAAGCTTATCGCCGAATTCAATCTATTGTGCCGTGAGCGCTAAACTCAACTCTCTCCGGAAGTATCAAACGTTGCGAATCTATAGAAAACGCTTTATTAACTGATTTTTACGGTGATCCTAAGCTCAGCAAACGGTCGCTTACCATCGCTTTCACCAGTTATTAAATCTTTACTACAGGCACTCAACAGCTTATTGATAAATTTAAGCCTTTCCGCTTTTACGTGCGACAGTTCTGCTCTAGACATGATTTTGTAAAACTGGTCAAATAAGTGCTCATCCATGTGTATAGGTCGAGGCATACAATTGGGGCTATATACCGCATCCAGAATCGCCCAAACCCTTAGAATAAAACAAGTCACGTGGACAAAGTCATCTTTCAGCGTTTCATCCGACGCCGAGTTATGTGCAATTTGTTTATTTCTAAAGTTGAGTAGTCTTGCTAATCTTGCGTCTCTTTTTTTTCCATTGACTTCAAACTGACTGTCAATAAATTCAATTTCCTCTAATGAGACTTGTCCACTAGCTTGAATTTTTGATTTGCTCATAAACCAAATATTATACAACGAAAAATCTGCAGGCTTATGGTTGAACAATTTAGCAATCTCACTGCTCAATAAAAATGTTAGGCTTACATCAACCAAGCTTCGGAAATAGTTTTCAGAGGCTAAGAAATGGTCTGTAGTCAAACTTATGATCGCTTCCCATAGGGACATTGGTTCGATAATTTGTTGGATGATTTTCTCTATACCGCGAGGGTACAAACCTTTATTATAGTTAGGATCACCTAGTATTTGCTTGTAACCACGTATCTGTGAGCGAAACTCATCAGCATATTCAGGCGACGATATACAACATTCTTCAAGTAACTCGATCTGGCCTTCATAGTGCTCTTGGTTTGCAGCCCCATACATTAAGATGTCAATAGCATTGTCATCTTTGATTATATTTTTGAAGTTTAGAACCGAGCAATTTTCTTTCAATTTCAACATAACCTAACCAAATCACGTAAGACTTACTGAACAAGCTTAAAACTGCAGGTCACGAATCAGCGAAAGCCTACTTTTCTTCGCCCCTTGTCTAGAAGCCAACAATAAAACTTGGTACCTTTAAGCCAGAATAAGACGCCATTGTACATAACATTAGTAAAAACCAAATAGTTCCTAAGGAAATAGCAACATAAATAGGAATTCTACTAACCGAATACCTATTCATAATCATTTTATTGACTGGTGATTGGCTACGGCCTCCAATTTTGGAGCGAACTATCGTGTTATAACGCTCTTGATCATTATGAAATAGTGAATATAGGTACCTTCTTTCTTCTGTTGAGTTATAAATATGATGCAGCATCTCCGTTTCTAATCGAGTTAAAGTTGCTTCCCAATACTCCTGCCAAAACTTTGCTCCAGCAGCCATACGAGATTGAAAAAATGAAGTTACCAAGCCAACGACACAAATCATGAAACTAACGATAGGCACAGAGTGGCTAGATTGAATTAGACCCATGAAAATGACACCTTGAAAGATCATAAAAAAATTATTTCTTTGTACTAATTGCGTTATTTCAAAATTTCTACTTTCTAGCGCAATTTTGAACAAATGCTTCAAAGCTTTCTCATCACTATTCGTCGAAATATCTATAGGCTCACGATGTTGATAATTTATATTGGTTTGTGAGAAAAATTTAACACTCTTATTATCCATATCTGGATTATTCCTATTTTGATACCCGGCCTGAAAGACAGTTAACATCTTGGCATTTATGCGTAATCGCTAATGAGCTAGAGCGTGTCCTACACACCAAATTAGGCTGGTGTTTACCTTGAGAGCTTACTCTTGATGCAGTGACTTTTATTTTGAACCGTTCGTGACACAAAACGATACAGCTTGACCACCTTCTAAAATAACAACGTATTTACGTAAATTATTAAAGTCATTTTTTTCTTATTTGGCAAGGCTTTGATATCAGCCAAAAAGTAATATCACTAATAAATTGGGGCTACGAGTAAAGTCAGCCCGTCATCCTGACAGGTTTCGACGCCCATCCATGGGCTACGACATACTTTTCTTTGATGCCCAAAGAACAAGTATGCAAAAGAAAGGG
>NZ_AKXJ01000023.1:0-59629 GCF_000276645.1 Pseudoalteromonas sp. NJ631 | reverse complement strand
AGGCGGTATCTTAGGAAGGTGCAAATTAGTGGTGGGTGTCAGCGATTTGGTTGCTCTTCTTGGGGAGAGTTGTTGTACAGTCTTCACTTTCCTTCAAGGTA
This sequence comes from Pseudoalteromonas sp. NJ631, assembly GCF_000276645.1. Taxonomy (NCBI): domain Bacteria; kingdom Pseudomonadati; phylum Pseudomonadota; class Gammaproteobacteria; order Alteromonadales; family Pseudoalteromonadaceae; genus Pseudoalteromonas; species Pseudoalteromonas sp. NJ631. The sequence goes on along the minus strand of NZ_AKXJ01000023.1, from coordinate 59,528 downwards.
ATGAAGCTTTCATGTATAGCTTCACTTTCTGTTTTTTCACCAAAAATTTCTAGTTGACTTCATGGGTACTAACAACTACATTTGTAGTGGTTAAAAACTACAAATGTAGTAATGGAGGTGATAAGTGAAACTAAGTGAATTTGAATTAGACGTGATGAAGCTACTTTGGCAACAAAATGCATGTACTGCCAGTGAGCTTCATAAATATCTTCTTGCAGATGATACAAGAGCAAAAAAAGTGGCTTATAACACAGTCAAAACAATCGTAGATCGACTAGAGCAAAAAGGTGCGGTCGAGCGCTGTGGTCAGCAGGGGAGGTCAATCGTCTATCAAGCAAAAGTGACTCAGCAAGCGCTTTCACAGCAGGCAACACCGCGCTTTATGGATCGCTTTTTTAAAGGTAGTTCACGTAGCCTGATAGCTCATTTCATTAAAGAAGAGAGTTTAGACGATGATGATATTGAGTATTTACAAAACCTACTTAAGAGCAAAAAGCAGAAGAAAGAGAGCGACTAATGTTTGATTACTTACTCACCGCAAGCTTGCTCAGCATGTTTAGTTTGACTAGCTGCTATTTTCTGAAAACTGCGCCTGCACGAACGCGCTTTTATGTGTTGGTAGTAGGGTTATTGAGTTGGCTAATTCCATGGCAGCAACTTTCCCCACCCCCTTTTTTAATAAATCTCGATCTTTACACTATTGAGGTGAGTTCTATTTCAGACTCAGGGTCAACTCCATCGAACAGCATCAAGCAAACCACTTTGCAAACCGAATCAAACTGGCTTTCCGGCGATACCATAAACCAGGTGTTTTCAAATTTGTTTGTATTTCTGATAGTGGTAGGTGGAGGACTATTTCTAGCGAGAGTGTGGTCGTATAAAAGGTTACTAAGTGGCATAGAAAAAAGCGCCTACACCAGTGAAGAGCATCAATATTTACACACGTTTTGCACCGTAAAATTTACAGAATTGAGTACCCCTGCAATTACGACAGGCCCATTACAGCACACCATTTGGTTAGACTTTAAGATGAAAGGTCGACCAGAACTCGAATCCGTGATTGAGCATGAGTTAACGCATATCAAGCATAAGGACACATATTGGTTATGGCTAATATGTGCAACTGAAAGCCTATTCTTTTGGAATCCATTCTGTTTGTTGTTAGCAAATTTGGCGCGACAACAAATCGAACTCAGCTGCGATGAAAGCTGCATGGAAAAACTGAGTGATAAATATAGATACGATTTGGCCAGCTTACTGTTGTCCGAACATCAATACCGGTATGAACATGCGTCATTAGGTCATTCAGTATTAGCCGTATCTCACTCTAAAAGTTTCAATATTCAAAGAGTTAAAACACTAAACAAGGAAAAGAAAATGAAATTATCCCATTTAATGATTATCACGGCAGCACTGTCTTGTAGTGCCTTAGCTGCTAACCAAATCGTCTCTGAAAAGCAGGTAACACAAGGAGCTAGTAAACAAAAGAGTGAAAAGTCAGCGCGATATCAACAGCAATTGAGGGAGTTACTCGCTGGGGCGAAAGGCGCGAAATCGAATGATGAAACACAGCTTAAAGCAGCGGTTTCACACATTTTAAATTGGCATAGTAACCGCGGTCTGTTAAATGATTTTGAAGAGCTGGATATAAAAGTAAAAAGCTTTACCTTGCTCGACCAAACCTATCATAAGCTAGGTCAATACGAAGCAATCTTGACCGCTTACACTAATTGGTTTCCTGAAGGCTCTACGCAACCGCCATTTTTAAAAAACAGATTGGCATCAGCTTATATGCACCTTGGGCGGTATCAACAGGCAGCAGAGCAACTAGAGAGTTTATCTGAAAAAATGCAAAGTCGCTTTCAAATCGGTAGCGCTACTGATTTGGCACGCGCCTACATTGAAATGGCAGACTACGATAAAGCATTAGCTGTATTAAACAGTGATGTTGTAACCAGTGCTGAAAACCAAACATATCAAGATATCCTAAGATACTATGCATACGAAAAACTGAATAACCAAACAAAGGTGAACGAACTGAAACAGCGTTTGCCAGCACATTATGCGAAAACGCCGGCAATATTACCTCGTTTACCTCGACCAGGTTCTTTGTTACTGGCGAAGTTATAAATCATTTAAGAAAGCCTGTAAGATGTAGGCTTTTTTAATTTACTAAACTAACCGTGTGCTAGCCGAACAGTTCATCTTCTAGTGTTTTACCGTTAACTAACGATTTGTAACGCCAACCCTGATCACGGCAAAGCTTGAGTACATCAATATCAACCTGTTGGCCTCTACGATACTCAATAAGCAGGGCGCCACTGGCATTTACTGTCACCTCTTCAACGCCTTGTAAGGTCCTAAAAAGCGCTATGTGACTACTGGTGCCAGACTCTTTAAGTTTTACAGTTAGCGTGGCAAGTTCCGCTTCTTGGATGCGGTCAACAGCGGTTAATTTACCATGCTGTAAATGTAATACCTGATCGCACAAATCATCGAGTTCTACTAAATCGTGTGAACTCAAAATAAAGGTCGTTTCAGATTGAAGCCTTTTTACTAGGTTTCTGATCTCACGAGCATTCACGGGATCTAATCCAGCCGTGGCTTCGTCAAGCAGTACAATTTCAGGCTGTGAAAGTAGCGTTTGGGCAATACAGATACGTTTTCGCATGCCATGAGATAACTCATGAGGTTTAGCGTGATAACAGTCTTTGAGGTCGACAAGCTCAAGCACTCTATGCGTTTCACTCTCGGCCGCTTTCGCATCTAAACCTTGAAGCTGTCCGTATAAACGTAGCTGATTACTGACAGAAAACCTTGGATCAAGCTGAGCATCCTGTGGAAGTGCGGCAAGGCGGCCAAAAAGTGCAGCGCTGCCAGGCTTATGGCCCAAAATTTTAACACTGCCAGCATCTGCATTTAGATACCCGCAAAGTGTACTAAAAAGGGTGGTTTTACCCGCACCATTGGGGCCGACAAGCGCAATAGGTGAACCTGCGTTTAGGGTGAAAGATACGTTATCTAGTGCGCGCTTTCGTCCATATTTTTTCACTAAATTATTAACTTCAATAATGCTAGTCATAGCGCGCGCCTTCTTAATAGTTCACAGCTAATTGCAATCAATACGAAGCTATGCAGCACCGGTGTGGCAAAGCGAGTGAGGTTGATATTCTGTGCAATGGTTTCTGAGCCTTGGAACCCAGGAAAAAGATAAAAAAGGTACTCTGCGTAAGCGCTGTACTCAAGTGCAAAAGCGACTAAAGTGGCGAGCGTTAAGTAGGTCAAAATCGCGTAAATCATGCTCATTTTACTAGAGTTAGCAAAGTGATTAGCCACAGACATCAGGGCAATAAATGGCGCAGTAATAAGCGTTAGCTCTAGGACAATTAATGTCGCCCGAGTAAGCCCTGTGAGCCATAAGCTTGGGTCGCGCACCACCATTAATATCCAAGCGCCTACAGCAGAAATCGCTATGAGCAGCAACGTATTGAATACCTGTCCAACAAAGCGACCAACAACAATTTCCGCGCGAGATGTGCGCAGGGTTAGAAATCTGAGTGTGCCGCGGGTTCTATCTTCTACAGTTTGATCTGCGCTTGAAAAGATCACAAAAAGAGGAAATAAAAAGATTGACCAAACTAAGTACAGTGCAAGCTCCATTTCAGGCCATTGGGCAATACGATGCATACCAACGACGCCAGAAAAACTCTGGATCATATTTTTGAAGTTGGGGTCGCTGACAATGGATACCGCTTCAGCAATGGCGTAGCGCAAAATGGCATACCAAACTAAAACAAATGCGGCGATGGCTATCCATCCGCGTTTCGTTGCAAACAAGCGTTGCAATTCAAAGATGGCAATTAGGCCAATTCTTTTTATATTCATAAGGATCCTTGCAAGTGACAACACAGACTTTCACTACTAGAGCGGTAGGCTGACTTTGATCTGAGCGTATATGATTGGCGCTAAAAAAGGAAGTTACTGAACTGTAACAAAATTAAACCAATAAAAAACGGGCACGATTGAGTGTGCCCGTTTATTAGTCTAAATTTGCTAGCAATTACCAGCCGCAATTACGGCCTTTATTTTGCTCATCTAGGTATTTTTGCAATGGTGCAAAGTAGTCAAGTACTGCTGTTGCATCCATTTCATCTTTACCTGTTAGCGTTTTAAGTGCTTGTTGCCAAGGTTTGCTGCTACCCATTTCAAGCATCGCATTTAAACGCTCACCAGCCGCTTTCGAGTTGTAAACAGAACAGCGGTGAATGGCTTCTTTGCTGCCAGCAATTTCACAAAGTGATTTGTGGAACTGGAACTGTAAAATATGCGCTAAGAAGTAACGAGTGTAAGGTACATTACCTGGTACGTGGTATTTTGCACCTGGGTCAAAGTCACTTTCGGTACGTGAAACTGGTGCTTTAACACCTTGATACTTCTCTCTTAATTCCCACCACGCTTGGTTGTACTCTGCTGGAGAAATCTCACCAGAGAATACTTTCCAGCGCCATTGGTCGACGAGTAGACCAAATGGAATGAATGCAACTTTATCGAGTGCCATCTTCATCAATAGCCCGATATCTTTTGACTCATCCGGTACGTTATCCAACAAGCCAATTTGCTTTAAGTAGCCAGGTGTTACAGATAACGCGATGGTGTCGCCGATAGCTTCATGGAAGCCATCATTGGCGCTTTCTTGGTAATATACAGGCTGCTGATTGTAAGCGCGTTGATAGAAGTTATGGCCTAGTTCATGGTGGATAACTGAGAACTCTTCACCTGTACGTTGGATACACATTTTGATGCGTAGGTCGTCTTTGGCATCTAAGTTCCAAGCTGATGCATGACATTGTACGTCGCGATCTTGTGGTTTAATAAATAAAGAACGTTCGTAGAAAGTCTCAGGTAATGGAGCAAAACCCATTGAGGTGAAGAACTTTTCTGCACCTTTTACCATTTTGATTTCGTCGTAATCGTGTTTAGCCAGTAGCGCCGTTACATCATAACCCGGATCTGCGTTTTCTGGCGCGACTAAGTCATAGATATTGCCCCAGCTTTGTGCCCACATATTGCCAAGCAGGTGTGCTGGAATAGGCTGGTCTTGAGGTACTTTATCTTCGCCGTATTTCTCGCCAAGCTTGGCTCTAACATGACAGTGAAGCGAATCGTATAGCGGCTTTACTTGGTTCCAGGTACGGTCAAGTTCTTTTGCAAAGTCGTCCGCTGGCATGTCGTATTTACTGCGCCACATTGCGCCTGTGTCTGCGTAGCCAAGCTCATTAGCACCTTCGTTGGTAAGTACAACTTGCTTTTCATAGAGTGGACGCATCGGCTTTGACACTTCACGCCAACCTTGCCAGATGTCTAAAAGCTCTTCATAGTCGCGACTATTTGCCATCTTAGCCGTCATTTCACCAAGGCTTAGGCAAGTGCCATCATTTTTACAGTATTTGCCCTTTCCGTACATACCATCAAGCTCTGCAGTGAGCTTTGCAAGTTCCGCTGTTTTGTCAGCATCTTTTGGTGCAGGTAATGTCAGGTTTAGCTTCAATTTATCAAGCTTACGTCGGGTATCTTCGCTTAACGCCAAGCCATCAAATTGTGCTGCTTGGTTAGCAAGCTCCACGAGCGCAGCGGTGTATTCCTCATTCACGTCTGCAGCAAGTGAAGCTGTGTCGTGAGTAATAAAGTTCGCATAAATCCAAGCTGAGCGGCTAGAGCGGAAGTTAAGGTCAACCAGCTGCTCTGACGCCTTATCTAAAAATGCAACTGCATCGGCTTCTGATAATGCTTTATTTGTAGTTTCAGTGGATTTGCAGGCAGAGAGTGCAAAAGTACTGGCAACGATGAGTGCGCCAACACTTAACTTAAATCTTGGTTTCATAGGGTTCACTTGTTGTTTTAATTAATACACGAGCCGACTTAACACTAGACGGCGTTTTAGTATCTATAGCCAGCTACACTAATTGGGTTAATTGCTACAAATCAGCAAGTAAATTAATCCAATTAGTATTAGTCATATGAACAACTAATCGTAGTGAGCGCGGCTTTTACGCGCAGCAAAGCATCTTTTTTTGCTGTGGTGGCAAGAATAATAGCAGGACGACTTTAAAACGACAATTTTGCGATGGACAAACAATGAGATGCGAGCGCAGATAAAAGTTGAGTTAGTGTGATTATTAACCATAATTAAGGCAGTCAATTGTATCAAAAGGCCGTATTTGAAGCCTGCAAAAAGGAGTGCATATGACTTTAGTTTTATTGGTGATATTGGCAATTGTGGTGGTATTTTGTGTCCGTGATATCAGGGTTAAGTTGATCACTAAACCGCTCTTTAATTATTTCAAAACATCATTACCGGAACTCTCCCAAACCGAGCGAGAAGCGATGGAAGCGGGGAGTATCTGGTGGGATGACGCGTTGTTTTCTGGTAAACCGAATTGGCGAAAGTGGTTGAGTAATGATAAGCCAAAGCTAAGCGATGAAGAACAGGCATTTATAGATAACGAATTACATACGCTGCTAAAAATGCTTGATGAAGAAAAAATATCTGAGGCTCAAGACCTGCCTGAAGAAGTTTGGCAATTTTTAAAAGAAAAGGGTTTTTTTGCTTTTATTATTCCAAAGGCTTTTGGAGGTCGGGAATTTAGTGCTCAGGCGAACTCCACCATCGTTGCAAAAATAGCCAGCCGTAGTTTGTCTACTGCAGTAACCGTGATGGTGCCAAATAGTTTAGGCCCTGCAGAGCTGCTGCTTCATTACGGCACCAATGATCAGCAGAATTCTTGGCTGCCAAAGCTTGCCTCGGGTGAGGCGCTACCTTGTTTTGCATTGACCTCGCCAGAGGCAGGATCCGATGCTGGTAGCATTCAAGACTTTGCGATTGTGTGTGAGCGAGAATTTGAGGGAGAAAAGCAAATTGGACTTGCGGTAACTTGGCAAAAACGATACATCACGCTGGCGCCCGTCGCTGATGTATTAGGACTTGCGTTTAAGGTTTACGACCCGGATCAATTGCTTTCAAATAAAGTAGAGCTTGGGATCACTTGTGCACTTATTCCGACTACACATGAAGGCGTAAAAACAGGAGATCGACATAACCCGCTGGGGCAAGCCTTTATGAATGGTACAACCAGTGGTGAAGATGTTTTTATTCCAATGGCTTGGGTGATAGGCGAACAAGCGGGTATCGGCAAAGGGTGGCGCATGCTGGTGTCGTGTTTAAGTGCTGGGCGGGGGATATCTTTGCCAGCACTGAGCGCGGGAACCGCTCAATTAAGTGCCAGAACGACTTCGGCTTATGCCGGTGTCCGTCGTCAATTTGGTGTACCCATCTCTGCCTTTGAAGGAGTGCAAAGCGCGTTAGCCAGAATTTACGGCTACAGCTATCTAATTGAAGCGGTGAGACAAACCACTGCGTTGGCAATTGATTTAAAGCAAAGCCCTTCGGTAGTCACAGCGATTGCCAAGTATCACCTCACAGAGCATGCAAGAGTAGCATTGAATGATGCGATGGATATTCATGGCGGCAAAGCCATTCAAATGGGGGAAATGAATTATCTTGCTCACAATTACATGGGCATGCCGATTTCTATTACCGTTGAGGGCGCCAATATCTTAACTCGAAGCTTGATGATTTTTGGTCAAGGTGCGACGCGTTGCCATCCTTTCATACTGAAAGAAATGAGTATCGTACAGCAAGAAGATCAATTAATCGCTTTGAAAGAGTTTGATGAAGTGCTTTGCAAACACTTGCAGCATACCTCTGTGAATGGGCTCAAGGCGTTTTTTAATGGCTTCACACTAGCACGTTTCGAACGTGCGCCAGTGAGTGGTGATGTGGCGACGTATTACCGACGGCTAACATGGTTGAGCCAAGCGCTCTCAGTGTATAGTGATATTGCTATGTTAAAGCTAGGCGGTTCACTAAAGCGTAGAGAAATGCTCTCTGCAAAATTGGGAGATGTCCTGAGCTTTCTTTATATCGCCTCGTGTGTATTAAAAAAATACGAAGATGATGGCCGTCAACAAGGGGACTTACCGCTGGTAAAGTTTGCCTTAGATCACTGTCTTAACGAAGCAAGTAAGGCTATTTATGCATTTTGCGATAACTTTACCGCAGCACCTCTGGCATTTTTGTTAAAACGTTTGGCGTTTCCCGTTGGTAAGTGGCTCAAAGCGCCAAGCGATAAATTGGCGGTGCAGGTATGTAGCAATGTTTCTGATCACAACTCGACCCGTGAACGTATCTCGCATCTGTGTGCCGTGGTAAAACACTCTGCGATAGATACGGTTGAGCATGCTTATTTACTGGAAAAGGCGCATGCTCCACTAATGGCAAAATATCGCAAGTGGTGTAAACAAAATAGCGTGAAACTGGTGGGTAAGACATTGAATGAAAAACTCAGTATCGCAATGGACGACAACGTGATTGATGATAAGAGTTCTGAAACTATCTTTTGTATTGAAACGCTAGTTGCAAAAGCGATTGCTGTTGATGCAAAAGCGCCCAACTAGTTTGTTGTGACAGAGGATATTGGCTAATTTGTTAAAAAAGCCCCGACAACGGGGCTTTCCAAGCTTATTCTTGAGTTAACGTGCAAAGGGGTCTGCTAGTACTTTGTCTACGTACCATTTGCCTTTTTTGCGTACCATACTAACACTACGCATGTCGTCTACTTGCTCACCGTGGAGCTGACCTGTAAAAATTAAATTAATTTTTGCGCTGTCGCCATACTGTTCGCGCAGACTTTGATTGGTCATATCAACTTCTATGGTGACGTCATCGTATTGCATATTCACTAAATTTCTGGCGAATTGCGACGCAGTACCGTAAGAGCGCATGATACGCGCGTGACGGGGAGTGGCGATTTTCATTGCAGCGTCTAAATCTTTTTGATTATAGAGTGCGTCAAAATACATGGTTGCGGCATATCCTGGAGTGTCCTTGTCACCACTGACATTATCCTCTGAGCCGCACGCTGAGAGTAAAATCATTGCGGCTAAGACAACGAAAGTTTGCTTAATAAGTGACTTTGTCATGCTAAAATACATCATATGCAGTCTAAAATTATTCACAATAAGTTAAGTTTGTCTGCTAACGGCCGATATGTAAAGCCAGTAAATGAAATAAATGTATTATGTGCTAAGGGTTTAAGATGTCTCGTTTAATATCACTAGCTTGTTTCGCTTTATTTTTAGTAGGGTGTGGATCGCAGCCTGAAATTAGTAAAGGGGTAACAAGCCAGTTGACGCAAAATGGCATAATACTTGGGCACTTTTCTAAAGATGGAAAGTGGAGCGTAACATTAGACAGTAATGCTGAAATCCATATTTATGACAATGCCAATCAGTCTGTCATATTCTCAGTACCCAAAGACAAAATAAAAACACCAGTTAAAGAAGTTTTACTGTCAGATAATAAGGAAATGCTCATCGTGGCAGGTGAAAACCTCATCTCAATTTGGTCTGTTCCAAAGCAAAAGTTGATAACGAACGTACCTTTTGCAGGGGTGAGTCCACTTGCTTCAATCTCTGCTTTAGCGCTTTCCCATAACAATCAGCGTTTGCTTGTTGCGATGGATGATGGCTCACTCAATATGGCGGATCTATTCACTAAGTTAAATAATCGTTTTATGCCACATACTCGGCCGATAGAGCATTTGGCGTTTGATAATAGTGGCGACTATTTTGTTACCGGCGCACAAGATGGGTTGGTTGCCCTTTGGCAATTTGCGTCACCAGAACCTTTGTATGAGCATCAATTTAGTCATCGTGTTACCAGTTTAACAGTGAGCCATGATGGCAAGCATTTATTTGTCTCAGATGGGTTGAATGCGCAACATGTCCTGGATTTTGAGTCTGGAAAGCAGCTCAGTGAACTAAAGTATATGGCCCGTTTTAAGATGTTTAGAAAGGCCAAGTTTATTTCTGACTCAGGCTTACTCGCGACATCATCGTCAAAATCTCATCTCTCCATCTGGCGCTATGAGAGCGGGGAAGAATTAGGCACTTGGTCTATTCATACTGAAAGTGAGGGAGCAACGGTAGTCGATATGTATGTCCCAAACCCAGACACCTTAGTAACGTTAAATAGCGACGGTATGCTTGAGACGTGGGCGGTTAATGTACTTGCTAAAAAGTAAGGGAGTGAAAGCACTCCCCTTAAACCTCAGATTAATTGCAGTTTGACAAGCAAAACTTGCAATTAGGCGCGTTGGAATTCGTATACGCTACCAAGATTGAGTAATTGGGTGAGTTCATCTAATGCGGCATAGGACTCTTGCAAAAGGCTCGGATCAGCTAAATCCTGTTCTGTGACTTTATCGCGATAATGTTTATTGACCCACGCGCTTAGTTGAATAAATTTGTCTTCACTCATCATCACTTCTGGATTTACCGCTTTTAGCTCAGCTTCATTGAGTGCTACACGTAATCGCAAACATGCAGGCCCACCACCATTTTGCATGCTTTGGCGTAAGTCAAAAAAGCGTACTTGCGAAATCGGATTTTTTGCACCGAGCATATATTCGATATACGCGGCAACGTTATCATTCTTCGCACATTCCTCCGGTGCAACCAGCATCATCTCGCCTGATGGCAAAGTGATCAATTGAGAATTAAATAGGTAACTTTTTACTGCGTCTTCAACACTCACTGCATGCGTCGGAACTTCTACAATATGCAAAGGCTTTTCGCCGATATACGCTTGTCTAATTTTAGTTAGACTGGAGGTTTGATCAATAAAGGCTTGATCATGGCAAAACAGTACATTCTCATTGCCTACCGCAATGACGTCATTATGGAACACGCCTTGATCAATCACATTTGGATTTTGCTGGATAAAAATTGCTTGCTTATCATCTAATTGATGTAGCCTTGCAATCGCTTGACTTGCTTCTAATGTTTGCCGAGCAGGATATTTAGTAGGACCCTTTATATCGCTGTTAAAGCCACTTGAACCGTACACAAATAATTGTAGACCTTTACTGCCATGGCTATCGGCGAGGCGAGTGTGGTTCGCAGCACCTTCATCGCCAAAAAAAGGCTGCTCAGGCAAATGCTGGTGATGTGCAAAATATTGCGCATTGGCGAACATAGCACGAAGTAAATTCGTGGTGGTTTCGGGCTCTATTGAACGGTGGAATTTGCAGTTTAAATTGGCACTTGTGAAATGAACTTTGCCATCGCTAGAATCAACAGAAGGCGACACAGTCGCCGCATTTGCCGTCCACATTGCAGAGGCAGAGTAACAAGCTCGAAGCAATATTGGATCGTGTTTATACGCTTTTTCAAGTACTTGAGCATCGGTGCCTGAAAAGCCAACACGGCGCAGTGGAGCTAAACTCGGGCGTGCATGAGGTGCAAATATCCCTTGTTTTAGGCCGATATCATGCATTGCTTTCATCTTTTCAAGACCTTGCAATGCCGCTTCTTTTGGATTAGAAACACTGGTAGCGTTAGAAAGTGACGCGACATTACCATAAGATAATCCGGCATAATTATGTGTTGGCCCTACTAAGCCGTCGAAATTGACTTCATAAGTCATGAGTGCGGTTCCTGTTGCGAATAGTTATAGATAACTAGTATGAGGCGGTTTTGCTGGTTTTTAAAGTGACCTAGGTCAAATTATGGATGTAATTGAAAGCAGTTCAATTGCTGTAATTTAAGCTAATATCCTTTAAACACATACCTTTAGGTTAAGCCCAACATAAGGAGTTTGAAGAAATGGAAAAATATATTGTAAGTAAAGCTGAAATCGAAGCATTAAAAGGGGAAAAAAGAGTTCATTTTCTGAACCCAAATGCGCAGAGGCTCAATAAATCACTTGGAGACTTAACTGGTATAACAGGATTCGGTTTTCACATCATAGAAATCCAGCCGGGGTTCGATTCGACTGAAACACATATGCATTATCACGAGGATGAATGTGTGTATATATTGCAAGGCACTGCTGAAGCGTACATTGGCGATGAGGTAATTGGTGTTGGTGAAGGCGATTTCATAGGATACAGAGCCTGTGGTAAGCCTCATAAGTTAGTAAACAATAGCGATGTTACATTACGTTGTATTGTAGTTGGTCAGCGCTTACCGCATGATGTTGGTGATTATACAAAGCAAGGTAAGCGGATCTACAGGCAAAAAGGTTTGCCGTGGAATGTGGTAGATATTAATGACATTATGGAACCGATGAAAAATAATCAGGATAATAATAATGATTAATCCACTCGAAAAGTTTGAATCTTGGTGGCAGCAAGCTCTGAAAAACAATCCATTAAATCAGCCCAATGCGGTATGTGTCTCAACAATTGATGAAAATGGGTTTCCTACAGGTAGATTTGTTGATTTGAAAGCGGTTAATGAGGGTGGCTTTGTATTTTGTTCATATTTCGATTCTGCGAAAGGCAAGCATTTAGAAAATCTTCCTAACATCGCGATGACAGTTTGGTGGGATCATGTTGGGTATCAGGTCCGTATTGTTGGCAGAGCAAAGAAGATTTCAGATAGAGATGCGGATATATATTGGCAAGGGCGCTCTAGAGATGCTCAACTAACCACAACGTCATTTAACCAAAGTGCAATTATGCGAGATCAAAGTGATCTGACTGAAAAATTAAGAATTGCGGAATTAAGATATAGCACGAATCCAATTCCAAGACCCGAAAATTGGGGTGGCTATTGCATCAACCCTATTTCCATAGAGTTTCTCACTTTTGCTGAGACTCGGCTACATCTTAGAGAGTCTTATGAGCGTAGTGGTGAACAGTGGAAAAAACAATTGCTGCAGCCTTAGTTAAACCGACTTTCATTGCAAATTTATCCCTCGTTGCCCACAATAGGGTTAAATTCCTTTTTATATCAAGGAAAACCATGGAAGTTGAACATCAGGAAATTGCCAATTTTTTAGTAGCTTACCCGCCGTTTTCGGATTTGCCTCAAGAGGCACTACATAAACTCGCAAGCCAAGTCGAAGTAGGTTACTACCGAGAGGGCAGCGGTATTTTGGAATATGGAGAGCAGATCACTTACCTGTATGTGATCCGATCTGGTGCTGTCGAGCTTTATCGGCGCTCAGGTGAGTTATACAATCGTATTTCCACAGGTGGGATCTTTGGCCAGCGTGGTTTATTGATGAATCGTAAAGTTCGTTTTGGCGCTCAAAGCCTTGAAGATACACTGGTGTATTGTATTCCCGTTGGCATTTTTGATGAGTATTGTGACGTTTATGAAGCGTTTGCTGATTATTTTGAAGCTGACGATAATGCTAGACTAAAAATCACGGTTTCTGAGCAAGCCGACAGCAATGATTTGACCACGGCCAAAGTGCTTAAACTATTGCTACGCGATGTGGTGTACGTTGAACGCAACGCCACGGTACAGCAGGCAGCTCAAGTGATGGCAAAAGAGCATGTGTCATCACTACTTATCTATGACCCCGAGAAACCTGTTGTCGAAGATCCAGATGAAGATGATGGTCAGGTGGTTGGCCTTATCAGTGACAGAGATCTTCGCACAAAAGTAGTCGCAGAGGGGCTGAATTATCAAACTCCAGTCTCTGAGATTATGTCGACCGATCTTATTATCGTTGACTCCAATGCCTATGTCTTCGAAGCCATGATGCTGATGCTAAGAGACAATGTGCATCATTTGCCCGTTGTTCATAAGCGTAAACCGATAGGAGTGGTCGCGCTATCCGATATTTTGCGCTATGAGTCTCAAAGCAGCCTGTTGTTTGTTAGAGGGCTAATGGACCAGCAAAGTGTTGAAGACTTGAGTAGTTACGCCAAACAGCTTCCTGCAATTTTTACTCGGATGGTGAATGAAGATGCCAACTCACACATGATTGGTTCTGCGATGTCGATTATAGGCAAAACGTTTAAACATAAGTTACTCGAACTCGCGGAAGCAAAATTAGGCCCGCCACCAATCCCTTACTGTTTTATTGCCCTTGGTTCAATGGCTCGGGATGAACAATTAATTGTGACCGATCAGGATAATGCATTGATCTTGGATGACAGTTATCGATCCGCTGAGCATGGAGCTTACTTCGAAAAGCTGGCGAAGTTTGTGTGTGATGGTCTAGCCAATTGCGGCTACAAATATTGCGATGGTGGGATCATGGCAAGCAATCCTGCTTGGCGCTTAACTTATAGTCAATGGTTAGCACAATTTGAAGACTGGATAGAAAATCCCAGTCCTGAGGCTTTGCTTAATAGTTCGATTTTCTTTGATCTGGAAGGCGTATGGGGTGAAACAAAATGGGCTGAGAAACTTACCGCTTTTATCAGTAAAAAGGCCAAAAGTACCCCAAAATTTTTGGCTGCGATGGCACATAATGCGCTAAGAAGGACACCGCCTTTAGGATTTTTTAATGGTTTTGTCCTTGAGCAAGACGGCGAGCACAGGCGTTCGATGAATATTAAACGCCGTGGCACAGCACCGCTTTCAGATTTGGTTCGAGTGCATGCCCTTGGCGTTGGCTCTAAAAAACAAAACTCCTTCGAGCGATTGGAAGATATTGATGAGGCAAATATACTGCCAAAGGGCAAGGTGCTAGATCTGCAAGCTGCGCTTGAATACATCGCCATCATGCGTATTCGTCACCAAGCATGGCAAATTGAGCAGGGCGAAAAGCCTGATAACAGCTTGCCACCAGAAACACTCTCTGATTTTGAACAGCGTAATCTTAAAGAAGCTTTTGGCGTGTTAGACAAAGCACAGAGCTTTTTAAAGTTTCGCTATCAAAACAAATCCATGATGAAGTAGCGGTGTAACATGCAAGGCGAGATTATGTCATGGCCAAATCGCTTTCAGCATTTGGCAAAAACGTCGCAAGACCCAAGAATTCAAGCATTTTATCAGCAAGGAGTGGTAGATCCTTACCAGCAATTGAGTCAGTGTGAGTTTGTTGCCCTTGATTTTGAAACTACAGGGCTCGACCCAAACATCGATGACATTGTGAGCGTTGGCGTCGTGCCATTTGACTTACGACGGATCCGCTTGGCTCAAGCCAAGCATTGGTTAGTGAAGCCAACCAGTCCGCTGGCTGAGGAGTCTGTGGTACTGCACCGGATCACACACTCACAAGTCGAAAGCGCGCCAGATCTGCAAGATATTCTTGAGGAAGTGTTTGCTTCGTTGCATGGTAAAGTCATTGTGGTGCACTATCAGTTTGTCGAGAAGTCATTTTTCAATTCTGCGCTAAAGGCAAGATTGGGTGAGGGTATTGAGTTTCCAGTGATTGATACGATGGAAATTGAAAAGTCAGCGATAAACAGCGTCAGAAGCTGGCTTGATAAGCTCAAACGTAAACCTATTCCTTCGGTACGCTTAGCTGACTGCAGAAAGCGCTATGGGCTTCCCTATTATCAGCCACATCATGCCTTGTCCGACGCATTAGCAACGGCGGAGTTATTTCAAGCTCAAGCTCAATATTGTTTAGACCCTTCAGACATGGTGAAACGCTGGTGGAGCTAAACCCAAATAACAAAAAAATCGAAGCAAATATTGCTCCGATTTTTTAATTGCGTAAGTTAAGTTGATTAACTTTTAGGCTCAGTTCGAAGCCCGAGGATTAAACTTACACACATCAGTAGTAGTACAAAAGTAAACGGTAAACCTGTTGAAATAGCACCCGCTTGTAGTGCTTCGATTGCTTCTTTACCGCCGATCCAAAGTAGCGCTGCCGCAATTGCACCCTCAATACTTGCCCAGAATATACGTTGCGGTACTGGGGCATCTATTTTACCTCCAGCGGTAATACTATCGATAACCAAAGAACCTGAGTCCGACGAGGTAATGAAGAAAACCAGTACAAGTACAATCGCCGTGAACGAGAGTAAATCGCTCATAGGTAGGTTTTCAAACATTTGGAACATCGCAAGTGGTACTTCAGTCAAGCCATCAGTACCTAAAGCGCCAATGCCATTTTTTACCTGATCGATAGCAAGGCCACCGTAGATTGACATCCAGATCACGGTTACCAATGTCGGGATTAATAATACTGCGGTAATAAACTCGCGGATGGTGCGACCCTCAGAAACGCGTGCGATAAACATACCGACAAACGGTGACCAAGAAATCCACCATGCCCAATAAAATACGGTCCAACCTTGGAACCATGCTTCATCTTCACGACCATGCGGATTACTCAGTGGAATGATATTTTCAACGTAGGCCATTAAAGTCGTCGGAATATTACCCATGGCAATCGCAAAACCTGCAATACCAACGAATACTAGTAACACAAATGCAATTAACATATTAACGTTACTAAGTAGCTTTACACCGCCATCAATACCGCGAACAACCGAAATAATCGCAAGGGCAGTAACACCCACAATCACGGCAATTTCTAGACCGAGACCTGCTTCTATACCAAATACATGTTGGATCCCAGCACCGGCTTGCTGTGCGCCCAGACCGAGTGATGTCGCAAGGCCAAACAAGGTAGCAAGAACGGCGAGAATATCGATGATATGGCCTGGCCAACCCCAAGCTCTGTCCCCTAAAATAGGATAAAAGATTGAGCGGATCGACAGTGGTAAGCCTTTATTGTAGGCAAAGAATGCTAAAGAAAGCGCGACGACGGCGTAAATGGCCCAAGGATGCAAACCCCAATGGTACATGGTCGCGCCCATCGCAAGTTCTGCTGCCTCAGGAGTGTTTGCTGCAACATTTAACGGTGTTTTGTACCAGCCTGTGTAGTAGGCGACAGGCTCCGCTACACCCCAAAACATCAGACCAATACCCATACCTGCTGCAAATAGCATCGCCAGCCAAGACGCCCGAGTGTAGCTTGGTTTGGCGTTTTCACCTCCTAAACGAATTTTACCGTAAGGCGATAAAACGAGCACCAAACAAAATAGGACAAAGAAATTACCAGACCACATAAATAGGGCATCAAAGTTACCTATGATATCCCACTTTATGCCGTCTAAAGTGGTTTTAGCTGTGTTTGCATCAACTAATAATACGGCGACTAAAAACGCCAGTATTAATCCTGCACTTACACCAAATACAGGGTTATGTACGTCAAACCCCCACTTTTGAACATTGTCTTGTCCAACGGTGTAGTCTGTATTATCGATGCTGTACTTATCGTGGTGATTGCCCATGATATCCTCTTGTTGTTCTCATCGTGATACGACACCAAGCTGATATACTGAATTAATCGCTAGACAATGGTTGATAACAATTCGACATAAACTAACTATGCAACAAAGCAAAATGTAATCTGGCTATTAATGCTAATCATTAGCGGCTTAGAATGACTTTATCAGCCATAAAAAATGCTAGCCATAAGCCACAAAAACTACTTAGTCTAGTTTAGATTATTTAGCGTATTCATTCGTTTTATGCGTTTCAACCATATCAGCCGAATGACTATCTAAATATATGATGGGTTTATGTTAGTTACAGCGACAGTATACTGCCTCAATACTTGTAATTAAGATAAACCAACCGAACCGTTATGCTACTAAGCTATGGTATCAATATATTGTGTCAACTTGATATTCAGTCGATGCTTCAAAGCAGCAACTCTTTAGTTTTAAGCTGTACTGGCAGGTGAATATTCAATGCCAACCAAAACTATCTCTACTAGTTTAGGGGGTGAGATTGAAAAGTAAATGGCTACTGAATTTTTTATTTAAAAATCATCACATTCATCAACTAGACATGGAGAGTGGTGTAGAGTAAAGAGTTTTCCTTCGATGGCATGTGAAAAAAAACCCCTCTTGCGAGGGGTTTTGGGTAACTCAGCGCCTTTGGCACTGGGAATGAGGTCGGTACATTTGTAAGTTAGGGTGTGTCTTACGACGCCTCAAACTGCATTTCAGGGATCTCACCATCGACGATAAGCTTGCCTGCAGTTTTGCTGATTATTTCATCAACACTAACACCCGGTGCGCGTTCTAGCAAATGGAATGCGCCGTCTTTTACTTCTAACACAGCTAAATCTGTTACGATTTTCTTTACACAATTTACGCCGGTTAGCGGCAATGTGCATGATTCAAGCAATTTAGAATCGCCGTGTTTGCTAGCATGGGTCATGGTCACTATGATGTTGCGTGCACCAGCAACTAAGTCCATTGCACCACCCATGCCTTTGATTAATTTTTTCGGGATCATCCAAGACGCGATATTGCCTTGTTGATCAACTTCAAATGCACCTAGTACCGTCAAGTCTACATGACCACCACGGATCATGGCAAAGCTTTCCGCACTATTAAAAATTGCTGCACCTGTCGCTGCTGTCACGGTTTCTTTACCCGCGTTGATCATATCGGCATCAACTTGGTCTTCGGTTGGGTAGGGACCCATACCTAACAAGCCATTTTCCGATTGCAGCATCACTTCGATGCCTTTTGGCACGTAGTTAGCCACTAAGGTTGGAATACCTATGCCTAAGTTAACGTAGTAACCGTCTTCAAGCTCTTGCGCCACGCGCATCGCAATTTGTTCACGATTTAAACCCATGATTGCCTCCTATTTGCGCGTTGTGACACGTTCAATACGTTTTTCAAAGTCACCTTTGATCACGCGATTGACATAAATACCTGGGGTGTGGATTTGACTCGGCTCAAGCTCACCCGGTTCCACAATTTCTTCAACTTCCGCGACGGTGATTTTTCCGGCTGTCGCTGCCATTGGGTTAAAGTTCATTGCTGTGTGGCGGAACACCAAGTTGCCATAGCGATCTGCTTTCCAAGCCTTAACAATGGCAAATTCACCAGTAATTGATTCTTCCAAAATATATGGTCGGCCATCAAATTCTTTTACTTCTTTACCTTCAGCAACGGGAGTACCGTACCCTGTTGCCGTGTAAAAAGCTGGGATCCCAGCGCCACCAGCGCGCATCTTCTCTGCAAGCGTACCTTGTGGTGTTAATTCAACGTCAATAATGCCATCGAGAAGTTGTTGTTCAAACAGCGCATTTTCACCAACGTAAGAGGCGATGATCTTCTTAATTTGACGATCTTTGAGCAAAATACCTAAACCAAAGTCGTCGACCCCACAGTTGTTTGAAACCACGGTAAGTTCTTTTGTTTGCAGGCGCTTAATTTCTGCAATTAAGCCTTCTGGAATACCACACAAACCAAAGCCACCTGCGATGATGGTATCGCCGTCTTTAAGACCCGCCATCGCTTCGCTGTAGCTTGATACGACTTTATCGAAACCGGCCATAAGCCCACTCCTAATAATGTTATTGTTTTAAGATTGACAAGTTTGTTTGAGTGCTAACGACACTTTACTGCTTGGTGTCTTGCCTAGCGCATCACAAATTGTCCATCCTGCTTTTGCTAGCCTTTCTAAATCAATTCCACACTCAATGCCAAGCCCTTGCAGTAAGTAAACTACATCCTCAGTGGCAACATTTCCTGACGCGCCTTTGGCGTAAGGGCAACCACCGAGACCTGCAACGGCGCTATCGACAGTTGCGATCCCCATTTGCAGGGCCGTGTGAATATTCGTTAATGCTTGTCCGTAGGTATCATGGAAATGCACCGCAAGCTTGTCAGCAGGGATATGTTGCAGTAACAAGGTGAGCAGCTGCTGGACTTTTTTAGGTGTACCAACACCTATGGTGTCGCCTAGGCTGATTTCATAACAACCAAGTGACAACAATTGTTTACATACCGCTAAAACTTGCTCTGGTTGTACTTCACCTTGATATGGGCAACCAACCACGCAGCTAACATAACCTCTTACTTTTATGTTGTTTTTTTGTGCAAGTTCAACAACGGGACGAAAGCGTTCAATACTTTGTTCAATCGTGCAGTTGATGTTTTTTTGCGTAAATGCCTCACTGGCGGCAGTGAAAATGGCAAATTCGTCGACTTGATTTTCAAGTGCAAGCTCTGCGCCTTTAAGGTTCGGCGTTAGAGCGCTTATTTCAACGCCTTCACTACGCTCAAAGCCTTGAATAACCGCAGCAGAGTCGGCCATTTGTGGCACCCATTTGGGTGATACAAACGCGCCTGCTTCAATGTGCTTGAGACCTGCGTCTTTTAATGTGTTAACAAGCGAGATTTTAGCTGCTGTGGCAACACTGAGCTCATTTTGTAAGCCATCACGTGCGCCGACTTCTACAATTTTGACCTTAGCCGGATACTGAGACATTAGTCTTGCTCCTCAACAATCGCCAGCATATCGCCATGACTGACGAGCTCGCCTTCTGCAAAGCAGTATGAAGTTAGCGTGCCATCAAATGGTGCATTGAGCGTATATTCCATCTTCATAGCTTCGATTATCACCACGGCATCGCCTTTATTGACTTGAGTACCGACGGCTAACAAATGCTTAACCACGGTGCCGTTCAATGGCGCAGCCAGCGGTGCGGCTTCGTGCTCATGATCGCTAATGTAATGCTTTGACTTAAGTTCAACGGTATGTTGATACGGACCATACATAATAGTGATCGCGGCTTCGGTAACAATGGCACTGGCGTGTAATCGTGCACCATCAATCACCACAGTTAACTGGTGTCCATTTAATTCACATTCAACTTGGTGGATTTGCTCGTTAAACGAAACCTTCCAACCACCTTGAGATTGATAAGCCGAGGCGACGTGATCTGCAAATGGTAAATCCACCTTCGCGGTTTGGTTAAGCCTAAAGCCTAAGTTTCCCCACACCGTGTTTTTACATGGTTGTTGGTGGCTAAGGTAGGCCGCACTTGCTAATAACACCATTTTATCCAGCGGCGTATTCGATTGAGTTAATACGTCAGTTTGTGTGTCGATAAAGTGGGTATCAGGCGCACCAGCTGTGAAAGTAGGGTGGCCTGCTAAGTGATGCAAAAATGCAATGTTGGATTTCAAGCCACACAAGTGCACTTGTTCTAAACTGGATTTTAACTTTAATAAGGCTTGTTCACGATTTTTGCCATGAACAATAAGCTTGGCGATCATAGGATCGTAAAATGGACTGATCTCATCACCTTGTTGTACGCCTGTGTCAATTCTTACGCCATCTTTGGCTTCAGGAAAGCTAAGGTGTGAAAGTACACCAGAAAATGGCATAAAGTTTTCTTCAGGGTCTTCTGCGTAAATGCGCGCTTCAAAACTATGACCAGATAACGAAACCTGCTCCTGAGTCAGCGGTAACTGTTCACCCGCAGCAACCATCAGTTGCCACTCGACTAAATCGAGGTCAGTTACCATTTCTGTCACTGGGTGCTCTACTTGCAGGCGAGTATTCATTTCCATAAAGAAGAACTCATCGCCACATAATAAGAACTCTACTGTACCTGCGCCGCGATAGTTAATCGCTTGCGCACAGCGTACTGCCGCTTCACCCATAGCTTTGCGCATCGCATCACTCAAACCTGGGGCGGGCGCTTCTTCAATCACTTTTTGGTGACGACGCTGTAGTGAACAGTCTCTATCACCGAGGTAAACACAGTTACCGTGACTATCGGCAAAAACTTGTACTTCAACGTGACGAGGCTTATCAACAAAACGCTCAAGCAGCACTAAGTCATTGCCAAAACTCGCTGCAGCTTCACGTTTAGCGCCATGTAGTGCCGATAAAAACTCGCTGCTTTCTCGTACCACGCGCATCCCTTTACCACCACCGCCGTAAGCGGCTTTGATAAGTACCGGAAAGCCGATTTTTTCAGCTTCTGCCTGTAAGAAATCATCTTCTTGTTTGTCGCCATAATACCCTGGGACCAAAGGCACATTAGCGTCATGCATGATTTCCTTGGCACGGGTCTTAGAACCCATCGCTTCAATAGAGCTTGCCAACGGACCAATAAACGCAATGTTTGCTGCTTCACACGCTTTGGCAAATACTTCATTTTCAGATAAAAAACCATAACCCGGGTGGATACAATCGACGCCCGCCGCTTTGGCGACTTCAAGAATTCGATCTGCAACCAAATAAGACTCTTTAGATGGTGCCGGACCGATATGATAGGCTTCGTCAGCTGTTTTCACATGCATCGCATTGGCATCTGCATCAGAATAAACTGCCACTGTGGTTAGGCCCAATTTCTTTGCGGTGCGCATCACGCGGCAGGCAATTTCACCACGGTTCGCGACTAGAATTTTAGTTAGCATGTTGACTCCTATTCGCTTGCGGCGGTTTGCCAGCGTGGTGCTCGTTTATCGAAAAAGGCGCTAAGCCCTTCTTGGCCTTCGTCACTTACTCTAATTTCAGCGATACGCTTTGCGGTATGGGCGATCAACGCTTCATTTATCTCTTTACCAGCAACTTCGCTGATCAGTGCTTTGGCACTTTTCACAGCAGCAGGGCCATTGTTAAGCAAGGTATCGAGAAAATCCGCTTCGCTTTTTGCTAAATCATCGCTCAATTCGTGAATTAAACCCATTTCTAGCGCCTTTTCACCATCGAATACTTCGGCTGTTAAAAAATAGCGTCGCGCGTGACGTTCCCCAATGGCTTTAATGACATAAGGACTAATCACAGCCGGAATAAGACCAAGCTTGACTTCACTTAAACAAAATTTGGAGTTGTGCTCTGCAATGGCGATATCACAACAGGCGATTAACCCAAGTGCACCGCCAAACGCAGCACCTTGCACCAAACACAGGGTTGGGTGAGGGCAAGTGGCCAGCACTTGCATTAATTTAGCAAGTTCTAAAGAATCAGCGACGTTTTCGTTATAGTCGTTGTCTGCCATGGATTTCATCCACGCCAGATCAGCCCCCGCTGAAAAGTGTTTACCTTCGGTTTTTAATACCAGCGCTCTGACATCGAGGCCGCTGGCATATTCGATATTCTTAATGAGTTCGGCAATCACCTCCGCATTGAAGGCATTATGTTTTTCTGGGCGACTTAGCTCTAAAATCGCCACTTTGCTTTTTGTTATATTTAAAGTGACAGGCATAAGTGCTCCTTACATTCTGAAGACGCCAAATTTAGATTCTTTTTGCGGTGCGTTACTCGCAGCTTCCAAGGCAAGACCAAGTACTGTGCGCGTATCTGCAGGGTCGATAACGCCATCGTCCCAAAGCCTTGCGCTAGCATAGTATGGGTGTCCTTGCTTTTCGTACTGCTCGATAATTGGCTTTTTAAATTCGCTCACTTCGGCATCGCTCATGCTAAGGCCTTTACGCGCTAAACCATCTTGTTTAACCTGTGTTAATACGCCTGCAGCTTGTTCACCACCCATTACGGAGATCCGTGCGTTTGGCCACATCCACATCATGGTTGGCTCGTACGCTCTACCACACATGCCATAGTTACCAGCACCATATGAGCCGCCAATCAATACTGTAAACTTAGGCACATCAGCACAGGAAACGGCTGTTACCATTTTTGCACCGTGCTTAGCGATACCTTCCGCTTCGTATTTTTGGCCAACCATAAATCCAGTAATATTCTGCAAAAATAGCAGCGGAATATTGCGCTGTGCACAGAGCTGAATAAAGTGTGCGCCTTTTTGTGCGGATTCAGAAAAGAGAATACCGTTGTTTGCTACGATCCCCACAGGGTGACCATAAATTTCAGCAAAACCAGTCACGAGTGTTTCGCCGAAGTAGCGTTTAAATTCATCAAACTGAGAATCGTCCACGATACGGGCAATGACTTCGCGTACATCGAACGGTTTTTTCAGATCCGTACCGACAATGCCATACACCTCACTGATGTCATAACGTGGTGGTTTGGCATCCTGCAGGAACGGGCGAGTGGGGCGCTGATGATTAAGGCGTGACACGCACTGTCTTGCGATAGAAAGCGCATGCTCGTCATTTTCTGCATAGTGATCGGCTACACCAGAGACTTTACAGTGAACATCTGCGCCGCCTAAGTCTTCTGCACTCACTTCTTCACCCGTGGCCGCTTTAACAAGAGGTGGCCCTGCCAAGAAAATGGTGCCTTGTTCTTTGACGATAATACTTTCATCGGCCATCGCTGGTACATATGCGCCACCGGCGGTGCATAACCCCATAACCACTGCGATTTGTGGGATCCCCTTTGCAGACATACGGGCTTGGTTGTAGAAAATTCGACCAAAATGTAGTTTGTCTGGAAATACTTCATCTTGCTCGGGCAGGTTCGCACCGCCAGAATCCACTAAATAAATACAAGGAAGATGGCAGCGCTCCGCAATTTCTTGCGCTCTTAGGTGTTTTTTTACGGTAATAGGGAAATAGGTACCCCCTTTTACAGTCGCATCATTTGCCACAATCATGCATTCAACGCCTTTGACGCGTCCGATCCCGGCGACCACACCAGCACAAGGAATATCTTGCTCGTAAACGCCAAACGCGGCGAATTGGCCAATTTCTAAAAACGGCGAGCCCTCATCCAGCAAGGTTTCAATTCGGTCACGTACAAATAATTTACCGCGACTTTGGTGACGGGCAATAAGCGCTTCACCACCACCTAGGCTCAGTGTTGCGACTTTATCTTTAAGATCAGCAACCAGCGATGCCATCGCATCGCTGTTTGCCTTAAACTGGGGATCATGCGGATTAACCGCAGAATTTAGTACCGTCATGAAGCACTCCTAGCGACTTTCGTTGAATAGCTCACGTCCGATAAGCATACGGCGGATCTCAGACGTACCAGCGCCAATTTCATACAGCTTGGCATCGCGAAGTAATCGACCTGTAGGATATTCATTGATATAACCGTTTCCGCCTAGTAGCTGAATGGCATCAAGTGCAAGCTTGGTTGCAAGTTCTGCGGCATATAGAATTGCACCAGCTGCATCTTTACGAGTGGTTTCACCACGGTCACAGGCTTTTGCCACGGTATAAACGTATGAACGTGCTGCGTTCATTTGTGTGTACATGTCAGCAACTTTGCCTTGCACCAGCTGGAATTCACCGATGGATTGGTTAAATTGTTTACGCTCGTGAATATAAGGTACTACCACATCCATACAAGCCTGCATAATACCAAGCGGGCCGCCTGCCAAGACCACACGCTCGTAGTCTAGGCCACTCATGAGTACCTTAACGCCTTCGTTGTATTCGCCAAGGATGTTTTCTGCAGGTACTTCGCAGTTTTCGAATACCAGCTCACAAGTGTTTGAACCACGCATTCCAAGTTTGTCTAACTTTTGTGCCGTTGAAAAACCAGGGAAGCTTTTTTCGACGATAAAGGCCGTGATCCCACGAGGGCCTGCATTGGTATCCGTTTTTGCGTAAATCACAAAAACGTCGGCATCTGGACCATTGGTGATCCACATTTTATTACCGTTTAGGATGAACTTGTCACCTTGCTTTTCAGCACGTAGTTTCATTGAAACCACGTCAGAGCCAGCATTGGGCTCACTCATCGCTAGCGCACCAATGTGTTCACCGCTGATAAGTTTTGGTAGATATTTTTCTTTTTGGGCTTGGTTGCCGTTACGGTTAATTTGGTTCACACATAGGTTTGAATGTGCGCCGTAGCTTAAGCCAATTGATGCACTCGCACGGCTTATCTCTTCCATTGCGATAACGTGTTCAAGATAACCCATGTTTGAGCCGCCAAATTCTTCAGCGACGGTGATCCCAAGTAGGCCCATTTCGCCAAACTTTGGCCACATTTCGTTTGGAAATGCATTTTCTTGATCTGTTTTTTCAGCCAGTGGGGCAATTTCACTGGTTGCAAAGCTATTTACATGATCACGGATCATGTCTGCTGTTTCGCCTAGTCCAAAGTTTAATTCTTTATATAAAGATACTGTGCTCATCGGTATTCATCCTGTTGTGAGAGTTTATTTTTCGAGCTCGTGTAGGGTGTCGCGACAACGGCGCTCAGCCGTCACCAGTTCCATTAAGACAACTTTAATGTCGTCCATTTGTTGGCTTAAGTCGGCTTTTTTCTCTTCAATGAGTTGCAACATAGTTTTAAGTTGCTTTTCGCTCGATTTGTCGGCGTCGTAAAGCTCAAATAATCGGCCAGTTTCAGCAAGTGTAAAACCAAGGCGTTTGCCGCGAAGGATCAGTTTTAATCGAACTTTGTCACGTTTTGAGTAAATACGCGTTTGTCCTTGGCGCCTAGGAGAAAGGAGTCCTTGGTCTTCGTAAAAACGAATACTGCGAGTAGTAATATCAAATTCTTTAGCTAACTCGCTGATTGAATAGGTAGGTTCATTAATTTCTTGCATTTTTATTTACACTTACAACGTCACTGATTAGACCAATATAAGTGAAGTTTACGTAAAGGTAAAGTAAGAATAGCAGATCCTTCTTTAGTCTTATAAAAGGAATAATCTGTCCGTTCGAATTGTCATCAAATCTTCATTGCAGCCAGAGAAAATAAGCCTTGGAAACAAATTTGTGCAAGATAGCTTTACACTTTCACTGATCTCGTTTGGCTTGATTTTAGATTTACGTTGGCGTAAACGTAAATATTATGTATGCTCGAATACAGAGTTAATTTTTAACAAGCCTAAGATTGGCTTGTAAACAGGAGTTTTGCAATGAGTAACGAAGCTGTTGTCATCGTCGCTGCTAAGCGTACACCAATGGGTGGCTTTATGGGAAGCCTATCTGACGCAACCGCGACAGACTTAGGTGCGACTGCAATTAAAGCAGTAATGAATGAAACAGGTCTTAGTGACGCGAGTATAGACGAAGTTATTATGGGTTGCGTACTACCCGCAGGTCTCGGTCAAGCGCCAGCGCGTCAAGCGATGCTACACGCAGGGTTAGCACGTTCAACTGGTGCGACAACAATCAATAAAGTGTGTGGCTCGGGTCTTAAAGCGGCGATGTTCGCGCATGATCTCATCCGCTCAGGTAGCATTAATTCTGCTATCGCTGGCGGCATGGAAAGCATGACTAACTCACCTTACTTTATTCCCAAAGCCCGTGGCGGAATGCGTATGGGTCATGGCGAAATCAAAGACCATATGATGGCTGATGGCTTAGAAGATGCTTATGATAATAAAGCGATGGGTTGTTTCGCACAAGCTACCGCTGATGAATATGGCATAACCCGTGAGCACATGGATGAATTTGCACTTGGCTCTCTAAGTAAAGCAAACGCCGCAATCGAAAATGGCAGTTTTGGCAATGAGATTGCTCCTCATGTAATGAGTACACGTAAGGGAGATGTTGAGGTAAATACCGACGAGCAACCTGGTAACGCGCGTCCAGACAAAATTCCATCACTTCGCCCAGCATTTAAAAAAGATGGCACTATCACTGCTGCCAACTCTTCGTCTATTTCAGACGGTGCAGCCGCGCTGATTTTAATGAGTGAATCAGAAGCGAAAAAGCACGGTTTGACGCCACTTTGTAAGATTGTTGCCCATGCAACTCACTCACAAGCGCCTGCTGAATTTACCGTTGCGCCGGTCGGTGCGATGAATAAGCTGCTTGAAAAATCAGGTTGGTCGACAGCAGACGTTGATCTTTGGGAAATCAACGAAGCATTTGCCATGGTGACTATGTTGGCTATCAACGAAATGCAGTTAGATAGCAACAAAGTCAACGTAAACGGTGGTGCTTGTGCGCTTGGTCACCCAATCGGTGCAAGCGGTGCACGTATCTTAGTTACACTTATCCATGCACTAAAAAACCGCGGCTTATCAAAAGGCGTAGCCTCACTATGTATCGGTGGTGGTGAAGCTGTAGCGCTTGCGGTAGAAGTGTAAGTTACTGCAATTTATTTCGTTCAAGGGGCGCTGCGTTTTCCATAATTCTAATCATTCACGCAGCGCATAAACTCGTTTTATGGGGAGGAGTGCTTCATGCACCAAGTACCTTTATACATCAACGGTGAATTTTCACAGTCTCAGTCTGACAAATGGTTAGACGTTGTTAATCCGGCTAATCAAGAAGTATTAGCAAAAGTGCCTTGTGCTACTAACGAAGAAGTACAAGCTGCAATTCATTCAGCTCAAGAAGCATTTAAAACATGGCGTAATGTTCCGGTAACTGAGCGTGCGCGTATTATGATGCGTTATGCAGCGCTTCTTAAAGAGCACCAAGAAGAAATCGCAACCATCATTTGCCATGAACTTGGTAAAACTTTTGAAGATGCGAAAGGTGATGTATGGCGTGGTATTGAAGTGGTTGAGCAAGCATGTAATGCCCCTTCAATGATGATGGGCGAGACGGTAGAAAACGTTGCCCGAAATATCGATACCTATTCATACACTCAACCGCTAGGCGTTTGTGCGGGTATTACGCCATTTAACTTCCCAGCGATGATCCCGCTGTGGATGTTCCCAATGGCAATTGTATGTGGTAACACCTTTGTACTTAAGCCATCAGAGCAAGATCCGCTAACACCAATGCGCTTGGTTGAATTGTTTGAAGAAGCCGGTGCGCCAAAAGGCGTACTTCAGGTAGTACACGGTAGTAAAGATCAGGTCGACCAAATCCTTGAAGCGCCGGAAATTCGCGCGATTTCTTTCGTGGGTTCTTGTGGTGTTGGTCAGTACATTTACAGCAAAGGTACGCAAAATCTCAAACGCGTTCAAGCGTGTGTTGGTGCGAAAAACCACATGGTTATTATGCCAGATGCGAAAAAAGAACAAGTGATCAATAACCTGGTTGGCTCTTCGGTCGGCGCGGGGGGTCAGCGCTGTATGGGGATCTCAGTGGCCGTGTTTGTTGGGCAATCACAACAGTGGGTAGAGGAACTTAAAGACGCAATGGCGAAGGTTCGTCCTGGCGTATGGGATGATCCTGAAGCCGCTTATGGTCCGCAAACGACGCCGCAGGCTAAAGCGCGTATTCTGTCGCTGATTGACAGTGGTAAGCAGCAAGGCGCAACGTGTTTGCTAGACGGCTCTGATTTTACAGTTGAGGGTTATGAAAGTGGTAACTGGGTAGGTCCAACCCTGTTTTCAAACGTCACAACTGAAATGGATATCTACAAAGAAGAAATCTTTGGCCCAGTCCTTTGCTGTGTATTTGTCGATAGTTTAGATGAAGCAATTACGCTTATTAATAACAACCCATACGGTAACGGCACCTCATTATTCACTGCAAGCGGTGGCGCAGCACGTAAGTTCCAGCGTGAAATCGAAGTGGGTCAGGTCGGTATTAATATTCCTATTCCTGTGCCATTGCCATTCTTCTCATTCACCGGTTGGAAGAATTCATTCTACGGCGACCAACACACCTACGGTAAGCAAGGCGTGCGTTTCTATACAGAAACCAAAACGATTACCTCACGTTGGTTTGACGATGAGGCTGTCAGTGGTCCAAATATGAGTATCAACCTTAGATAACTCATATTGCATAGCGTGCTCTGCAGGGGGAGCACGCTATTTTTTACCAAAACGATAAGAATTACCGACACACATTCAGGGTGTCAGAACAGCAAGAGAGGTCTAGCGTGGACTTTAACCTAAACGAAGATCAACAAGCATTTGCCGATATGGCGCACCAATTTGCAATGAGCGAGCTTGCTCCACATGCAGCAAAATGGGATCAAGAGCACATTTTTCCAAAAGACGTAATTCAAAAAGCAGGTGAGCTTGGTTTTTGCGGTCTATATACGCCAGAAGAGGCAGGTGGTCTTGGTTTATCTCGCCTTGACTCAAGTATTATTTTTGAACAACTTTCTATGGGTTGTACAGCAACAACAGCCATGTTGACTATTCATAACATGGCAACGTGGATGATAGCGAGCTTTGCAACGGAAGAAACCAAAGCAAAATATATGGATCAGTTAGTAACAGGTGAGCTACTGGCTTCTTACTGTCTAACAGAACCTGGTTCTGGCTCTGATGCTGCATCGCTGAAAACAAAAGCAATAAGAGAAGGTGACGAGTATGTTTTGTCTGGCTCTAAGATGTTTATCTCAGGCGCGGGTGAAACTGACGTATTGGTGGTAATGGCAAGAACCGGTGAAGCAGGTCCAAAAGGTATTTCAGCCTTTGTTGTCCCTGCCGATGCTGATGGCGTTATTTATGGCAAAGCAGAAGAAAAAATGGGTTGGAACGCTCAACCTACGCGCCTTATCACGCTTGAAAATGTCCGTATCCCAGCTGCCAACCTACTAGGCCAAGAAGGCGAAGGCTTCAAATTTGCGATGCAAGGCCTTGACGGTGGTCGTATTAATATTGCAACTTGCTCGATTGGTACAGCCCAGCAAGCGCTAAATACCGCCAAGCAGTATATGCAAGAGCGTTCTCAGTTTGGTAAACCGTTAGCGGCGTTCCAAGCACTGCAATTTAAAATTGCAGATATGAATACAGAACTTGTGGCTGCGCGCCAAATGGTTCGACTTGCGGCATTTAAATTGGATAGCAACGACCCAGAAAAGACCACTTATTGCGCAATGGCGAAGCGTTTTGCCACTGATGTAGGCACTAAGGTATGTGATGATGCACTGCAAATTCATGGTGGTTACGGGTATATCAAAGAATATCCACTTGAACGTCATTTACGTGACGTACGTGTTCATCAAATCCTTGAAGGTACAAACGAAATCATGCGTGTAATTATTGCACGTCGGATCTTAGCTGAAGGCGCCCTAAGCGTCCTATAAGGAGAGTATCATGACTGCACAATTAAAACTCGAAAAACAAGGCCATACTGCCGTTGTTACTATGTCAAATCCACCGGCGAATACGTGGACAAAAGACACACTTACTGCACTTAAAAATCTAGTAATCGAATTGAACGCAGATAAAGAAATCTATTCTTTAGTGATCACTGGCGAAGGTGAAAAGTTCTTTTCAGCAGGAGCAGATCTAAACGTATTTGCCGACGGTGACAAAGGAGTCGCTGCGGATATGTCTCGAGTATTTGGCGAAGCGTTTGAAACACTTAGCGACTTTAGAGGCGTATCAATTGCTGCTATCAATGGTTTTGCAATGGGCGGCGGTTTAGAAGTAGCACTAGCATGCGATATCCGTATCGCCGAAGCTCAAGCACAAATGGCACTCCCTGAGGCGAAAGTCGGGCTGTTACCTTGTGCTGGCGGCACACAAAACTTGTCGTGGCTTGTAGGTGAAGGCTGGGCAAAACGTATGATTTTATGCGGTGAACGCTTAAAAGCCGATAAAGCGCAGCAAATTGGCTTAGTGGAAGAAGTGGTCGAGCAGGGTAAAGCACTGGAAGCAGCGCTTGAACTTGCTAAGAAAGTCGAAGACCAAAGCCCTGTTGCGGTGACGGCTTGTAAGGCCCTCATTCAAAAAGGCCGCTCTGGCACAATCAATAGCGCACTGCCACTTGAACGCGAACTCTTCGTAACACTATTCGATACCCAGGATCAAAAAGAAGGCGTAAACGCGTTTTTAGAGAAGCGTAAAGCGAATTGGGTAAATGGCTAATGATTGAATGTGAGCTAATAAATCACGAAGAGGCGCCGGTTATATTCGAACAGGCAACATGCCATAACGGGATGAAAATAGCGCTGGCGACATTAAATGCACCAAAAGCGTTAAATGCCTTAAATCTTGATATGATCCGTTTGCTCGCGCCGCAACTAGACGCTTGGGCAAACGACCCGCAAATAGCAATGGTTATGCTAAAAGGTGCTGGAGAGAAGGCGTTTTGTGCCGGCGGCGATGTCGTGAGTTTATATCGCGAAATGTCGTCTGATACGAGTAACGCATTAATCGAAACCTTTTTCAGTGAAGAGTACCGGTTAGATTATCAAATCCATAACTATGATAAGCCAATCCTACTATGGGGTAATGGCATCATCATGGGTGGCGGACTGGGCTTAACGGCTGGCGCAAGCCATAAAGTGATGACAGAAACGTCGCGCATCGCGATGCCGGAAATCACCATTGGCTTATACCCTGATGTTGGTGGGAGCTATTTCCTCAATAAAATGCCAAAAGGTGTTGGACTATTCTTGGGTCTCACCGCAGCAAACATTAACGCTGCGGATGCCAAACTGGTTGGGCTCGCCGATCATTTTATGGACTCAGAAAAACTGAGCTTACTGCTACAAAACCTAGTTGAAGTGAACTGGGGTAAAACCAATGTATTAAATCATGAAAAGCTTACTCAGTTGCTGTTGTCACTAGATGAAGCGTCTCATGCGCCGCCAAAAAGCGAAATTAAACCGCTTATCAAAGTGTTCGAAGCGCTTGATGAGAAACGTGAGTTATCAGACCAGGTTGAGTTTATTTTGGCTTTGGATAGCACTGACAACAAATGGCTAAGCAAAGCACAGGCTGCATTAAAGCATGGTTCACCATTAAGTGCTGCATTGGTTAAAGCGCAGCTCACTAGAAGTGCAGGCAAAACACTAAGAGACTGTTTTAAGCAGGAATTAGGGATGTCGGTAACGGCTGGCGAGTTTGGTGAGTTTCAAGAAGGTGTACGTGCGTTGCTTATCGATAAAGATGGCAAGCCAAATTGGCGATTTAAATCTGTCGCCGAGGTTACAGACGACGCGGTAGAACGCTTTTTTGCACCTCGCTGGGATGAAAACGATCACCCATTGCGTGACTTATAAGGAGTGACTTAAATGGCACAAGTAGGATTTATCGGCTTAGGTAATATGGGTGGTCCAATGGCCATTAACCTATTAAAGGCTGGCCACCAAGTATGTGTATTCGATTTAAACCCTGAGGCCGTCGCGACGCTTGAAGCAAGTGGCGCGACGAAAGCGACGGTTGTGAGCGATGTATGTCGCGAAGCCGATTATGTGATCAGTATGCTGCCGGCAGGCAAACATGTTCGAGCAGTGTATACAGGCGATGACGGATTAATTAATTACCTTAGTAAAAATACACAAGTAATTGATTGCTCGACCATTGATGCTGAATCAGCTCAGTTTGTTGGCAACAAGTTGGCAGAATCGGGCATTTCATTTGTCGATGCGCCAGTGTCTGGCGGTGTGGCAGGTGCTGCGGCCGGTACCTTAACTTTTATTGTCGGCGGTAATAAAGCAGACTTTGAACGTGCGCATGTGGTACTGACCAATATGGGTAAGAATATCTTCCATGCTGGAGATATTGGTGCGGGACAAGTCGCTAAGATATGTAACAATATGCTGTTATCAATACTTATGGCGGGCACAAGTGAAGCGCTGCAAATGGGTGTAGATCATGGCTTAGATCCTAAAGTATTGAGCGAAATTATGCTAAATAGCTCTGGTCGTAACTGGACGCTAGAGCTATACAACCCATGTCCTGATGTACTAGAAAATGTGCCTTCTTCGAACGGTTATAAGCCGGGCTTTATGGTTGATTTAATGGCTAAAGATCTTGGCCTTGCGATGCAATCTGCGCAGCAAACGAATTCTGCGACACCCATGGGGGCGCTGGCGAAGAATTTGTATAACTTGATGCAAAATCAAGGTAAAGGCAGTGAAGACTTTAGTGCGATTTTTAAGCTTTATTCAGAGAAATAGGACACTATGGATATTAACAATAAAACAGTTGTGATCACTGGTGGTGCGCAAGGCTTGGGTCTTGCCATGGCGACTGAAATGGCAAAGCATGGGGCAAAACTTGCCCTGATAGATATGCAAGAAGACGTTTTAGCAGAAGCGAAGCACGAACTTGCTCAATTCGGCACACAAGTTAACACGTATGTCGCTAATGTTAGTCAAGAATCAGACGTCGAAAATGTGTTTAATGCCATCGTAAATGACTTCGGCGATATTTCGGTATTAATAAATAATGCAGGTATTTTGCGTGACGGTTTGCTACTCAAAGCAAAAGATGGGCAAGTCATCGACAAAATGTCGCTTTCGCAATTTCAATCCGTTATTGATGTCAACCTCACAGGTGTTTTCCTGTGCGGCCGCGAAGCTGCGGTCAAAATGGTAGAAGCGGGTAATGGTGGCGTGATCATTAATATGTCTAGCGTTGCACGCGCTGGTAATATGGGACAAACTAATTATTCAGCGGCAAAGTCAGGTGTCGTTGCGATGACTACCAGTTGGGCTAAAGAATTAGGTCGTTTTGGTATTCGCGTGGGCGCAATTGCACCAGGTGTGATCCGTACAAAAATGACCGATGCAATGAAGCCTGAAGCCAAAGAGCGCCTAGTGAAAATGAAGCCGGTAGGGCGTCTGGGTGAAGCGCAAGAAATTGCTCACACAGCAAAATATATCATTGAAAATGATTTCTTTACGGGACGTGTCGTTGAGATTGACGGCGGCATTCGCTTGTAATGAAAAAATAGGCTTGGTTTTACAACGTGTAGTCCAAGTTCCTACTTGAGTGTGTGAAGCGGCAATGTAAATTGCCGCTTTTTTATTTAAAAGACACTAAATGCTTGAGGAAAAGTGCTTGAAGTTATCTGGGATACATCACGTCGCTGTTATTTGTTCAGACTACCAAAGATCAAAAGTGTTCTATACCGAAGTACTTGGGTTGCATGTACTCCGTGAGAACTATCGAAAAGATAGAGCGTCCTATAAATTAGATCTTGCGCTGCCTGATGGGAGCCAGATTGAGTTGTTTTCGTTTCCAAATCCTCCAAAACGACCATCACATCCAGAGGCGCAAGGACTGAGACATTTAGCATTTAGCGTATCAGATATTGATGCTTATATTGCACACCTTGTGCAGAATCAAGTTGCTGTAGAGCCTGTTCGAATAGATGAATATACAGGCAAACGCTTTACCTTTTTCAGCGATCCTGATGGTTTGCCGCTGGAGCTTTATGAGCAATGTTAAGATGATAACTACTCTAAAAGGGCTAAATTATGTATGAGATGTTAGTGGCGATGGAAATTCATAACAGCGAGCGATATGCCAAATATCGTGAAGCGATGAAGCCAATCTTAAGACAATATGGTGGCGGATTTAGTAACGATTTTCATATTGCAAAAACCTTGCTTACAGAGGGACAGTGCCAAGCTAATCGACTTTTTACCATATATTTTCCTGATCAAGCTTCAATGGAGTCCTTCTTCAGTGATGCTGAATATGTAGAGGTAAAAGCGCGATACTTTGAAGATAGCGTCAGTGGGTTCGATATTTTAGCGAGCTACACTAGGTGAGGCTAAAACAAGGAGCAAAATTGGGTAAAGTTTATTCTATATGGGTCGATAACATTTAATAACTCCACGGTAAATTGAATTTGTAACAAGGATATAGGTTATGAATATAAGACCACCATATCAAATGAATAACGGCAATGTTGTAAACTCAACATCGTCAGACAAACTACATGAAAAGGTCAGAGAAGTTGCGACAAATAGGGCCGACGATGAGCCCAATCAATTACCTAGTTCAGACAATGAATTTACAATTGATTTTTCCTACACACAATCACCAGTCACATACAGTAAAGAATTTTTTCTCAACCTAGACCTCAGCATGATTGGGCTTAAGCGCTATGGGATTCATAGAGAGCATATGGGAACGGAAGAAAATGGCCATATTTATAAAGATACCTATGGTGATTTTGAAGGAAGAGAGAAAATTGACGAATTTCTAGCTATTTTCGATCGCTTAGACGAAGAGCAAAAAGTAAAGTTTGCCCACTTTAAACCAACTGAAGCACTTCTTGATGTTGCTAACAGATTAACTGATGAGGAGCTTGGACAGCTCACCGATTTTATTGTCGAGTCGTTGACTATCAACTTACTTGATCAAAAAAAGGATGATTATTCTACCAAGCTAATAAATAAGCTTAGCAATATGTCAGATGAGGTATTACAAGATACGGTGAAGACCATGTCTAAGCTGATGGAGCAAGCTGACAATAAAGTCTTCGCTGAACCAAATTTACCAGCTTATCTGCTTGATAAAGACGGCCATGCTGATTTCGATTTAAATGTAAGAGATTTAGGCTTTTTTGAAGATGTAAATGCGTATGGTGACATGAACAACCAGTTATTAAATGACTATGCAAAATTTATCATTGATAACAAATTCTCAGACGGTGATCTTTTAGATCTCAACGCGCATTTAGCAAATTCTGATTTTGATACAAGTCGTGGCATGCTAGATATGGCAACCTTAGTTAAGGCGAATGACCGAACTACTTTTATAGAAATGTTAAACGAAGTAGATACGCGGGAGCCGAATAACCTGTTCGCAAGATTGAGCAAACTCAGTTACGAAAATGAGAACACCGAATACTTTAGAACTGACAATCGAGAATACGTTAAATATAAAGGTGCACCAGCTGACGATAACGAAAAAAGTAGGTTATACAATCAGCTGATAAAAGCCTATGAAAATCAGGGGCTCGGTTGGATGAATGATGTAATGGAGCAGTCAGAAGGTATGCCAGTGCGCGCTGAACTCAATATGTGGCTATCTATTTTAGAAGATGTGGAAGAAAACCCCGATGCGTTTAAGCGCTCAGACTCTGTCGAATCTTGGATGGAGGGCAATTTAGCTGGAATTGTAAATGACTACTATCAAGGCATAAAAGAAAAGGTATTTGCGCATAATGAGGAGCTAGATAACTTTCTCAATATGTCTATGCTCGAAAGAATTGAACTCGAT
Source organism: Pseudoalteromonas sp. NJ631 (assembly GCF_000276645.1). Lineage (NCBI taxonomy): Bacteria > Pseudomonadati > Pseudomonadota > Gammaproteobacteria > Alteromonadales > Pseudoalteromonadaceae > Pseudoalteromonas > Pseudoalteromonas sp. NJ631. Next base: position 23,221 of record NZ_AKXJ01000023.1, on the reverse strand, counting down.
ACAATTGAGCTTGACGAACAAACTCCTTTAGCTGAATAGAGAAAGATCTATTACATCCCAAATATTGTTCTACACTTAATTAAGAACGAAACAAGCTAGTTAATTCAAAGGCTTGTTTCGAGGTGAGTCTTGACTATATAACGCAGCAACTTTGTTAAGGGAGAGTTTAATGCGCGGCGTGATATTTAGAGGTTTAGAAGAATTAGTCGTAGAAGCGATTGGCATGCAAGCTTGGGATGAGTTACTCGAAGCACATGCACCTGAGGGAAGGGTTTATGTTTCCCCTACATCCTACCCAGATGCAGAGTTATTTGCGTTAGCACAAGGCGTTGCTGACAAATTGAATAAGCCATTGACAGATGTATTGGCCATTTTCGGACAGTCGTTATTTGGATTTTTGGCGGAAAAGCACAAAGGTATCTCGTCAAAATTTGCGTCGTTTGAAGAATTGGTTTTATCTATCGATAGCGTGATACACATGGAGGTAAAAAAGCTTTACGATGAGCCGAATCTCCCCTCAATCGCGGCGATAGTGAAAGATGACAAAACTATCGTATTAGAGTATTGCTCGAATCGTAAATTGTGTTTTTGTGCGGAAGGGTTACTTTATGGTGCTGCCCAATTTTACAGTCGCAAACTAAGAATTGAACATCCACAGTGCATGCACAGCGGCGCTAAACATTGCGTACTCATTCTGCATTTGGATTAATTCGATGTCTGAATATAACGACTATAAAAAGGCGTATCTAAGAGAGCGTCGTGCACGTGATGAAGTCGAGTCATTACTTGAAGAGAAAACGCGTGCGTTATATTTGGCTAACCAAACACTTGAACGTCAATTAGCGCAGCTTAAGAATCAACAAGCTGTATTAATAAACAACGAACGTATGGCGACGTTAGGGACACTATCTGCAGGCGTTGCACATGAATTAAATAACCCGCTGGCGTATGTGGCGGGGAACCTTGAGTCACTTAATTACTATATCTCGCCAATCTTGCAGTTGCTTGAGACAGTAAAATTACTTGAGCAAAATGAATTGAGAGGAGAGCAATTAGAAGCTCGCCTTATTGATATATATTTAAGGCAACGTATTGACGAAATTACGAATGATTTGCCGGATCTCGTTCACGATACGCTGCACGGCTGCGAGCGAATTAAAACCATAGTAAATGATTTAATGAATTTCTCTCGCTCCAATAACGATAGTTTCGGTTGGGCGTCTCTAAAGTCTATTGTTGAAGACACACTTCGTTTACTTCATGGTCAGCTCAAGGGATACGAGCTAACCGTCGCGGTCGAAGATGTGCCAAATATCTATTGCAAGGAGGGGGCGCTAAAACAGGCGATCATCAATCTGTTGGTGAATGCTAAATATGCGGTAGACATGAGCCATAAGTCGCATAAATCAATAGAAGTGTTACTCGCACCGGGTAACGATCAAGATATTATCTTAAGCGTTAGCGACAACGGAATTGGAATAGATGCTGATGTGCTTCCTAGATTGTTCGATCCTTTCTTTACGACTAAGCCTGTCGGCGAAGGTACGGGCATGGGACTTGCTGTTACTCATGCGATTGTAAAAGAGCACAAAGGGAAAATTGATGTTCAAAGTCAAGAAGGAGTGGGTAGTCAGTTTACTATTTCCTTTCCTCTGGAGCAGTGAGAAACTTGCGCCTGTCCCTATTTTATAATACGTTAATCGACTAGCATCAGATATATCCCAGTGATTTTCATCTGAAGTTTTGAGCCTCATCTTTTAATTGGATACTTAAACGTAATAGGGAAATTATGACGATTGAAATGAAAGTACCCGTGTTGCCTGAGTTAATAGATACTGCAAAAATTGCAACACTCTATGTAGCCGAAGGACATCAAGTTGCAAAAGATCAAGTCTTATGTGATATCGAAACGAGTAAGGTCGTATTGGAGCTACGAGCGCCAGAAGCCAGCCGCATCGGTAAAATCGTGGTAAACGAAGGAGATGTTTTGAAGGCTGATGCGCTTATTATGTCAATCATTCCTGATCCAGAATTAAACCACTTAGTTGCACTTGAATCGAAGCGAGTTCATCAGCTGCTCAGTAATGAAGACATCACTACTGACCATGAGTTGAAAGGAAAAGGCAATCTTGACGTGCAGATCGATGTATTACCCGATTTTGTCGAGAGTGCAACGGTTATTGAAATCTATGTTAAAGAAGGAGATATGGTTGCTTGTGGCGATAGGCTTTGCGATGTTTATACCGACAAGGTCATCCTCGAAGTATGTGCTCCCAATGATGGCGTAGTGTGCGATTTTATCAAAAAGCTTGAGCAAGCAGTCGTTGCAGGTGAAACGATCGTCACTTTGTATCATCCTGAGTATATTGCGCCTGAGACTGCACTTCCTGAATCGAAAGAAGATAATACTGATGCCTTAATAGCTCAAGTATTGTTAGACCCAGCTTTGGATAATGAACCTTCTACGCTGGTCGAGCTTAATAGGCCTTCTCATCAGGCTACATGTGATAGTTTAGAAGCGCATAAAGACATAGCGGCAGTCGAAGCAACCGATAGCACGGTTATTGACACACAGATTAAAAATGAATCTCCCCCTCTTAGTACTCAAACTGGCGATAGCTATGTTGATTTAACAAATGACCATGTTAGTCCAGCTTCAACAGTTTTACGAGCGGAGTCTGCGGTGATTGCCCATGTAAGAGAAAATTGTAGCAAAGATAGTCAAGAAGGAGGGGCTAACTCTGGCAAAGTGTTTGCGCTCGCTGCTGGTGTAATAGTTATCGCGCTGGCGGGTTATTTTTTTCTGGTATAGCTTCGCGCTTGTAGCAGCTGCAAAGAAGTTAACCAACTATTTTACTCAAAAAGGAGATTTTTAATGAGTTATAATGTCATTGCATACCAAGTTGATGCAGGGAAAGTAAAAGCGGTGTGGGGAAGTAAAGATCAGCAATTTTTGGATAGGTTTTTGTCCAAATATCGAGATGAAATTGCAGAGCAAGAAGAACAGCTGGATGTTAAGGGATATGCCGCTTGCATGGCGAATATTATAAATGGAACGAGTTCGGCTGAGGACGACGAAGACAACTTTATTTACGGTTATCTATATGAAATGCTGTGCCAAGAATTTGGTGAGATGGTTCGCCATGATGACTTTCTAGACATAATGGAAGATGTGACGCCATCTAATCATAAAGCATTTATTCCTATTCCTAAAAACGATGACTGGCCTGAATTCTACAGCGTCCCTCTTGAAGAATTAGAGCAGGGACGACAGGTTTTTCTTGGCAGTGACGAACCATACAGTAAAGAAACTTCCTATATACAAACGGTAAACTTCATTTTCGACACAGCAGTTCAAAACCACAAAGCTTTGGTTTTCTTTGGTTATTGATTTGAGGTTTCAATCTACCGATTAAAATCTTTGACAATAAATACGGCGCTGTTTGGAGCTGGTCATTTAAATGTGACACAAAAGGTCGCACCACCCATATAATTTTGACATGTAACATCTAATGTGGCGTGATGTAAATCGACTACCTCTTTTACAATAGCGAGACCAAGACCACTGCCAGTCATTGATGACTGCTCTTTGCGCCAAAAACGCTCGAAGATTTTTTCATAATTTTGGATATCGATCCCAGGGCCGCTATCCATAACTTCGATACATTTTCCAGAGGCCTTTACTTTAATCTGAGCTTGCTCAGTACTGTGGCGTAGGGCATTTTCGATGAGATTCTTTATCATGATATGAATGGAGGACTGATCGCCTGTAATTACTTCTCCAGTATCATCAATTTCCAGTTCTAGCTGTTTATCCATGGTGACAGATAATGGCGCCAGCATCATACAGGCTTCTTTTGCTAAGGGTACAATACTGAGCGAATGCTTTTCGTAAGCGTTAAGGCTCTGTGCACGAGACAGGTCTAACAATTGCTGTACAACACGTGTCATATAACTTACATCCGCCAAAATACCAGAGTGGGTGTGTTTATCTAACTGGGCGAGTTCAACACGGGTATTGAGAATTGCAAGCGGGGTTTTTAACTCATGGGCAGCGTTTGTAACAAATCGCTTTTGTTCATCAAAACCTGTTTCGACTCTTACCATCGCTTGATTCAACGAATGCACAATGGGAACTATTTCAACGGGGAGACCTTGCTCACTTAGCCTAAAATTGAGCTGTTCAGGCCTTATTCTTTGAAGTTGTTCCGCAACGCTTTTCACGGGCCGGACAATAGAGCGAATAGACAGATATCCAACAACCATAAATACTAAAAATGCCGCGCTGATGATAAAAATAGAGACTTGGCTCAGTACGGGCATGACAGCTTCATTTGCAAGCTCGCCAATAAGATCATTCCTGCCCAAATCGATGAACACTGGGACAGTGTCAATGCTGGTTTCGATGCGATAACGATCAATGCCATTAAGGTGAGAATATCCAAGGGGGATATCTTTAGTATCAATCAATGCTTGTAACGCTGAGGAACTACTCTCATTGGTCGTAGACTGCAGCAAAACAGTACCAGTTTGTGCGTGTGTGACGCGAAACACGAGGTTATTGTACAAAGCATCATAGCCCCATTTCTCGGCCACGCTGTCAGATTGATATATTAACTTATTCGTATTATCAAAGTAGAGTTGCTCTTGAATGTCTTCACTCATACCTACCATGCTTTGCTCAACAGCAAGATTGGCATAATTTGTGGAAAATAAATATAAACTAACACCAATCAAGCTGAATACTGCAGACCCAATAATAAAAAAATGCAGAAATATCTTTTTCGCGAGAGAAAGTTGCTTCATGTCAAAATATATCCTATACCGCGCAGTGTATTGATAGTTGTTTGTGCATTGGACGATTCTAGTTTTTTGCGGATCCTGTGTACTGCAACCTGGATTGCATTATCCGTTACTTCGAAACCCATCGCATAGATAGCATCGTAAAGCGCATCTTTGCCCACGGTTAAACCTGCATTTCGGATCATATATTCTAAAATGGCAACTTCCGTTTTCCCCATCGCTAAATTTTCACAGCCAACGGTGACACGACGTGCTTTTGTATCAACAGCGAGATTGTTATGTGTTAATAGATTTCCGGTGTAGGTACTCGGGCGACGCAGCAATGCTCGAAGTCTTGCCTTAAGCTCGTCAATCGCGAAGGGTTTATTCAGGTAGTCATCCGCACCCAAATCAAGTCCTTTGATGCGATCATCGACACTGCCACGCGCGGTGAGGATCAAAATTGGTAATGCATTTTGTTGTTTTCGAATTGAGCGAATAACCTCTAAACCATCTTTATCTGGCAAGCCTAAATCTAATATGAGGGCATCATACTGCCAGCTTTGCATTAATTGTTCATTTTGCGCAGCAGTTGTAGCAATATCAGCGGCGTGACCATCTTGAGTGATTGCTTGCTGTATAAATGTCGCAAGCTGCTGATTGTCTTCAGTGATTAGCACTCTCATTGGATTAATATTTCCTTATTTTCTATTTCTAGTTGTGGTTTTTGAAAACGTTTACTTGATAGTAAAAACTTCAGTATAAGCGGCAATACCAGCATCGTAAGCAAAGTTGAAGTCAGCAAACCTCCAATTACTGCAAAGGCTAATGGTGGCCACAAAGGGCTTGCACTGGAAGTTAGCGGCAACATGCCAACTATGGTTGTTAATGTAGTTACTATAACAGGACGAAGACGCGTTTGTACCGATAAACAAATTGCCTGCGATAGCTCTGTGCCTTGATTTAAATGCTCAAGTGTATGCTCAATCAGCAAAATTGCGCTATTCACCACAATACCCATAAGCGCGAGTACACCTAATATTGACATAAAGCCAAAGGGTACTCCGACGATAGATAACATAGCCGGCGCTCCTACAACGCCGAGGGGAATAGTGAACATCACCAATATTGCTAAACGATATGAATTAAACTGCAACATTAATGCCCCAAATAACAATGCAACTCCAAAAGGAAGTGTTTGTAGTAAAGCGCCATTAGCTTGTTCTGATTCTTCCAATTCCCCGCCAAACCTTAACGTTACATGATGTTGCTGCGCAATTGTTAGCAAGGTCGGTTGTAACGCTTCGAGGATTTCTTCTTCGTCGCTTCCCATAGCCACATCCGCTTTTATAGACATTACAAACTTGCCATCGCGCCTTTCAATAAAAGGTGGTGTGCCAATAACCTCGGCATTCAAGACCGCAAATAGGGGGATGCTTAATTGGTTGGGTAGCATGATTTGAGTATTTAAAATATCAGTACTACTTTGATTAGAAGTAGTGTCAACAATCATCAAATCTATCGGTTCGAAATGATAATCAAGAGCTGTTACTTTTAGTCCAGAGCTACGCCATGCGATATATTCGGCAACATCGCTGCGTGATAAACCCAAGGCTGATAAGGTAAGTTGTTGGGCTTCTAAGTTAATGGTCGGAGCGCCCAAACTATAATTACGATATGGGGAGGTGACTTTAGGGTGCTGTCTGAGGTGCATAAGCATAGCTTCAGCGCTTGCGAATAGAGCATTGCGGTCGTTGCCACTCAATCTCAACTCAATCGGGCTCTCAATAGGAGGACCTTGTCCGAGCTCACGGGCGTTAATTAAGATCTCAGGGAACTGCTTGTTTAAATTGCTATCGATGAAACGTGAAAATTCAGGTGGGTTAACATTATCCTGCAGCGTTAATACAACTCGAGCAATATGGGATTCATTTGGTTTTTGTGCAAGGTTATAGTAGAACCTTGGACCTGAAAAGCCGCTAAATACCATCGCTTCGCTGACTTCAGGATACTGAAGGGCATACTCGGCGATTTGATTTGCTGTCTTGGTTGTAGCTTCTATGTGGCTAGCTAACGGCAATTGGACGTCAATATAAATCTGATTGCGGTTAGCATTTGGGAAGAACTTGCCGTTGGCATTGGGTAGCGAAAGTAAAGTGCATAGCATGGCAGTAGCGGCCACAATCGTGTATACGGGATGTTGTAATGTTTTATGAGCTAGCTGATAGCCAAATGTTGAAAGCTTCTGATTAATGGTTTCCTGCCACCTTTCTAGGCAAGGGATGGAAATAGGGAAATAAACAAACAGCACAGGAAGCAGTAGTAGTGCTGCAATATAACTCAATAAGATGCAGATGATAACAAGCACAGGAATAGTAGCAATGAAATCAGCGACACTGCCTTTTGCCAACAGCATGGGAACGAATGCTGCGATAGTAGTCATTGTTGCCGCTGCAAGCGGTTTTTTCAATTCGTTCACAGAGTGTGCCAAGGCAGCTCTCATCGTAAACCCTTTGCTGCATAAATAACTCAGGCGCTCAGCTACGATAATGCAATTATCAACCATCAAGCCTAATGAGAGTACCAAGCCAGCAATGGTCATTTGGTGAATAACGCCATCGAAAGTAATAAATAACGCAAGTGACGAAAACACGATAGCGGGTACGGTCAAACTGATAACAATCGCACTTTGCACCGAAAGAAATAGTAATAAAACAACGCAAATAGCGATACAGCTTTGAATTAGAGAATTTACTAATCCTTCACGGCGTTTTTGAGACCAGCCGGGCTGGAAAATGTCAATCTTAATGGGAGCATCTGTAAATCGTGCATTAATGTCGGCGATAGCTTGTTTTATAGTATTTCCAGCGTCAGCGATATTATGCTGGTTGGGCGGTAGAGATAATGCAATACCGATGACTCGTTGACCATTTTGCCAAAATTGCTCGCTTGAAGTTGGGGCTGTCCGGTAGCCAATATCTGCTATTGCGCTGAGTGGAATTTTTGACCCTTCAGGTGTTGTTATTTGTACGTTTTTTAACTGAGCGTCGTTACGCAGGTGATTGACAGACAATAGTGATAGCGCACTTTGGTTTTGCGACAAGACGCCAAGGTTATCTTGCTGATTGGCATCCTGTAGTTGTTTTGCAATCTCTGCTGGCGAAAGGCCAAAAGCTAGCATCCGCTCTTGAGAATAGAAAATAGCCAATTCAAGCCCAGGATCACCTACTAGCGAGGCGCTTCTCACAACGTCGAGATACTCAAGCTCATCGCGCACTTTGAGGGCGAGCTTTCTATCTGCTGTTAATCCTTTTCCCGTATGTACAGTTAAGACTATTCCTTGAGTATCTTGTGCTCGATCTACTACATAGAATTGGCTATCTGCTAAGCTTGCATCCAGTGGAGCTACTTCATCTTTGATACGTTGCCAAACTAAAGCGGTATCATACACTTGCTCTTTAAGCTCGATATCGATAACGGCACTTCCTGCTTTTATCCGCGCGTGGATGGTATTAATCTCATCAATTTTTGCTAAACGTCGTTCAAGTGGCTTAACAACGACATCATTAAGTTGAGTGACACTAGCACTTGGATTTACAATTTGAATAAAGCCATTTCGATAGGGAAAACTGGGGTCCTCCTGACTTTTGGCTTTAAACCAGCCCACAATACCTGTGAACACAAGCAGCAAAGTTAGCCCGAGTACTAGACGTGGAGTGAGATAATTAGATGGGAGAAGCTTATCCATAAACCTCCTCCTTATTAGTAGGACTGCCAGTAACGCTTGTATATAAGAGCAGCAGAGTTTGTTTAATTACAAAGTGCGAGAATAGGACTACTAAGCTTTTACTTTTGTTCATGAGACTCACCTTCCAATAGCGCCAAGTTAAAATTCAACTTAGCCTCCGATGTGATGAGCACGTTTTTACCCATCAATTTTGGTGCTGTGACTATGACTTGGTTATCATCATTGTCAAAAATAGTCACATCGCGTCTATGGACCTTGGGTTCAGTAACCAGCACATAGGCTTGCCCCAAGGCATCATAGTGAATTGTGTTGCTTGGCACTTTATAGAGTGGTGTATTGGTGATAGGGAGCTCAAGCCGACTATGCAGGCCAACTAGTTCAGAGTCACTCACTTCTAAATCGACGATAAGCTTAAAAAGCTTACCAACGGCATTAGAGGGTAAACCTTTCTCTATAATTTTACCGCTTAGGCTTTTGCTTAGCGAAGGAATGGCTACGCGAACGGTTTGGTTAAGCTGTAAAGCAATAAATTCTTGTTCAGGGAGCTGAAATTCAGTTTTTAGCGTAGATAATGTCTGGAGTTGGAAAATTGGCTGTCCCGCTGAGACAACATCACCTGAACGAGCGTAAATATTGGTGACGATACCTTCCTTTCGAGCGAATATTTTGTTCTCATTCAGTGCATTTTTTGCCTCTTCAACCTGAGCTTGTGCTGCTTGGACTTGCTGGGTTGCAATATTAAACGCAAGCCTAGCGGACTCAAGCGCCGAATTTGCTATAAGCTTCTCCGTAAAGAGCTTTTTAGCTCGGTCGAAATCAAGCTGTGTCTTTTGCTCAGTACGTTTAGAACTGGCTAGTAACGCTTGTTTTTCACGTAGCTGGGCGCTCAGTCTTGGAGAATAGAGGGAGCCTAGCACGTCTCCTTTTTTAACTAATTGACCTGAATAGGCATATAAAGACTCAATTCTCCCTTGTGACAGGGAAGCAACATAGACGACATCACTACCTGTGATCCGACTATAAAAGTGCTTCATCGGAATAGTTGTAGCTAACTCTACAGGTACTGAAATAAGCATCGTTGAGCGTTTTTCTGCAGTAGTCTCTAGGTTTGAAGGATCACCGCAGCCCTGAAGCGTTAAGGTGATCGTCACTATTAATAGTCTAAAAAACATACACATACCCAAGCAAAACTTGTACGTTGCCAGAGGCATCAATAAGGGGAGAATCTTTTATTTCATCACCGTAACTGGTGTAACTAACATCAGCTTTAAGCATATGGTGTTTACCAAAAAACCAATCGCTTTGAATACCGACTTCGAGTGCAGTGCTGGATTCACCAAGGTAATAGGGTCGAGAACTTAATGCTTCGTTTACTCTGACACCATAGTAATAATCAACAAGGTCTTCACTTTGAAAGTTCGCAGCGATATACGGGTATACTCTGCCGTCAGCAAATCTAAATGGTACGCCATAGCTTACGCTGGCTTCATAGCCTTTGTGTGTACTGCTCACATCATGCATAAACTCGAATCCAAATTCACCAAAGCTAGTATCATATTCCGCTTCAAACCCAGCATCGAAACTCATATCTCTGTCTTCCATGCCAGTAAAGAACTTGCTATCAGCTGCCTCAAATCCATCTAACCGTAATTGAGCACCCACACTGATTTCAAATTGTTCGGCTTGATATAGTTTATAGGTTGCTCTTGGCCCTAGTAGGTTGAAGTCGCCATATTGTATGGCGATGGCCGGTACAAACTCTGTTTCATTTCCAATATCTATATAACCTTGGTCCTGAGCAATAATAGCGCCGCCGATCCCCCATTTTAGCGCTTCTGATTGGGGGTGCTGTTCAGCAAACGCTGACGAACAACAAAAGAATGAAAGAGAAGTAGTGATCGTTAATAGTAATCTAGCCATAGTCAGTATTCCTTGAGTTTAAGTAATCATGTTGATGTGGCTAGAATAGAAAAAGAAACTTTCTCGAAACTTACAGCTCAGTAATTAATCATATAAACTCAAAATTCCTTCGTTCGTATTGCCGTTATGACTGCAAAAGCTTAGTATCAGGTAACTTCGCAAGCGTTTGAGTGCTTGGTGTATAAGAATCAAAACCGATTTGCTGGATAATTTGCTATGAAACGCACTGCGTAAATAACGATAAAGTAAAATGCTATTCGGTAATCTAAAAAGAATAAAAGGGCGAACAATGAGTGAAGAACAAAACCAACCGCAGCAAGAGGCGTTAACACCAGAACAACAGCAGCAAAGATCAATACAATGGCAGCGTAGCTGCGTACAAGCTGCACAAAAACATCTCGCGGATAAAGGGGTGTTACCGCAGAGTATTATTGAAAAAGAATGTCGCTACATTGAACCATTGGTTGCGCTTTGGAAAATCAAAGGTCAAAACGGCAAAAAGTATTGGGTGATCACAGGTAATCTACCGACGGATCATATTGAGGCATCAGCAGCCGCTACAGCACGTGAAGCACTGCGCTATTTTTCATTCCATTGGCAGATGAAAGCGGAAGAAATTATGTCTGCAAAGCCAGTAGAAAAAACACAAGCCCAGTTTGCTAATCTACTAGTAAACCGAGCTCACGGTCTATATGACCTTTTCGCTAAAGATGAACTTTGGGCTAATGAAGCATCGTAAATGGTTCCATCTTGAGTGATTGGATAGGGCATTTCAAGCGCTGTCTTGGAATGCCAGCTTCCATAAATACGTGCCCATGCGTGGAAAACCCCGATTGTAAAAATTCGGGCACTTCATCCAAAATGCATTGGATAAAAACATCTTCAAAGCCTTTATCTTTTGCCAAGTCAACAAGCCCCCCAATCAACGACGCGTAGGCATCTCGATTTCGATGAGATTTGAATATGGCAATGCGGCTTAATAACCCATCTTCGCACAGTCGCCCTGTGCCAACTGGCCCATCGAGTTCGTCAATAATGATTAAGTGCTCAGCAGTGATATCCTGCTGATCAAACTCAACTTCTTTAGGAATGTGAAGTTCATACACAAACACGCGCTCGCGTATCGCTTTGAGCTCCAATTTTTTGGTTTGCCAAGTTACTCTACTGATCCTATAACTCATACTGCCCCCATCTACAGATTGCACCTGCATTCCCTGTTTAGCGACAAGCTAGAGCTTGCGAAAACCTCGAAGATCAAGGGTTTCGCGGCATATTGTTGTTTTTGTGAACGCGGCTATCTTGTTCTAACAGGCTCTACTCCCAGCCCTCATCGAAGTCAGCATCGGCTGGATCACTGTCTTCAACGAAGTAGGTCCCATCATTAATCAGTTTAGTTAACGTTTGTTTAAATTCCAAACTATTTAATGCAGGAATTATTGCATTAAACTCAAACACAACATGATCGCTTAGCTGTTTTACGGCATCTAAACAATGATGGTCTAATTCATAGTTTTCACCATTAACACTGAACAAAATATGATCGTCACAGATTTGGTAAATAGCACGTACTCCTCCAGCGCGATAAACCAACGGGTTATCTTTGGCGATCTCGAGAAGCTCCTGAGGATCAATTATGGGGTCTAATGGCGCGAGGTCCATCTCATGTTTTGGTTCGCTGAGTGTTTTTCCAAGCCATTGACTGTATAGTGCCTTATCTTCAAGTAAAGCATTGAGCAGAGACTTTATCTGTTGTTGGTCGCTGCAGGTAACTTCGCCAATAGACGCTCTGAGTTGCAATTCTGGATCGCTAAAACGGCGTTTGCCAGCTTCCATATCAATTACGTGATCAGCAAAGCTTGAAAGCAAGTCTTTTTGATCAGGTGCTCTAAAGCCAACTGAGTAGTTTAAAGCATCCTCAACTGCGTAACCTTCGTGAGGACAAGCTGGTGGAATATATAAGATATCACCCGGTTCAAGGACTGCATCAATGACTGCGTCGAATTGCCCTACTTGTAATAGACTCTTGTTGCGCGCAAATTGCTTTAGGCTGTTGTCCCGTTCGCCAACTCGCCAGTGACGTTTACCTTGTCCTTGAATTATAAAAACATCATATTGGTCTAAGTGCGGACCAACGCCACCACCAGGCGTCGAAAAGCTAATCATCAAGTCGTCTATGCGCCAATTTGGTATAAATCGAAATGCTTCTATTAGCTCTGCGGCTTGTGGGTGCCAGTGATCAACAGCTTGGACCAATAGAGTACTGTTGCTATCAGTGAGTAAATCAAATTGTTCAAAAGGGCCGTGATGGGCTTCCCAGTTATCATTGTGATTAGTAACAATTCGAGACTCTATGCAGTCTTCAGTTGCAAGGCCGGCAAGTTCTTCAGGCTCAATTGGGTCTTCAAAATCTTGGAATCCTTGCTTGATGAGTAGTGGCTTCTTCTGCCAATACTGGGCAAGAAATTGTTCGAAGGTAAGGTCATTAATTTGCAGTTGATACATTGGGAAATTCCAGTAATAAAAAAGCGAAAGAGTGGACTCTTTCGCTTATTCTAAACCAAGTAGTAAAAAACTAGTGTCGCTTTATACTTAGTTTAGTTCGTCAATGAACGCTTCAGCACGACCGATATAGTTTGCTGGCGTCATTTCTTTCATTTGTGCTTTTACTTCATTTGGCAAGTCTAGGTTATCGATGAAGTCAGCCATGATTTCTTTGTTTACGCGTTTACCACGAGTAAGATCTTTTAGCTTTTCATATGGCTTTTCTATACCGTACTTGCGCATTACCGTTTGGATTGGCTCTGCAAGTAGTTCCCAGTTATCATCAAGCTCAGCAAGTAAACGCTCAGCATTAACTTCTAACTTGCTAACGCCTTTTAGCGTTGCTTGATACGCGATAAGCGCATAACCCATACCAACACCTAAGTTACGTAGAACCGTTGAGTCAGTTAGGTCACGTTGCCAGCGTGAGACTGGTAGCTTTTGTGCAAGATGCGCAAAGATAGCGTTAGCAATGCCAAGGTTACCTTCAGAGTTTTCAAAGTCGATAGGGTTAACTTTATGAGGCATTGTTGAAGAACCAATCTCACCAGCAATGGTTTTTTGCTTGAAGTGGTTTAGCGCGATATAACCCCAAACGTCACGGTCAAAGTCAATTAAGATAGTATTGAAGCGTGCAATCGCATCGAATAGCTCAGCGATATAGTCATGCGGTTCGATTTGCGTTGTGAACGGATTCCAAGTTAAACCAAGACTTGATACAAAGCGTTCACTGTGTGCATGCCAATCGTAATCTGGGTAAGCGCTGAGGTGAGCATTATAGTTACCAACGGCACCATTGATTTTACCAAGCATTTGTACGTTAGCGATTTGCTGACGTTGACGTTGCAGACGAACATACACGTTTGCAAACTCTTTACCCATGGTTGATGGTGAAGCAGGCTGGCCGTGTGTACGAGTCATCATTGGAATTGACTTATACTCAACCGCTTTGTCTTTGATTGCGTTCAGTAGCTCATCACAGTATGGCAGTAAGACAGTGTCACGCGCTTCAGTTAACATTAGGCCATGAGAAAGGTTGTTGATGTCCTCAGAGGTACATGCGAAATGAATAAATTCATTGACTGCATTTAGCTCGGCATTGTCAGCGACTTTTTCTTTAAGAAGGTATTCTACAGCTTTAACGTCGTGGTTAGTGGTGCGCTCAATCTCTTTTACGCGTGCTGCGTCTGCTTCGCTGAAGTTTTCAACGATGCTATCAAGAAGTGCGTTGGCTTCATCGCTGAAAGCAGGTACTTCTTTAATGGCGTCGCTGCTCGCTAGCGCTTGTAGCCAACGAACTTCTACGATGACGCGGTATTTGATCAAGCCAAATTCACTGAAGATGCTTCTCAGTTCTTTGGTCTTGCTACCATAGCGACCATCCACAGGAGAGATAGCGGTTAACGCTGAAAGCTCCATAATAACTCCTAACTATTTGTTTTTGAACGATACTTAGATAGTGGTATTAGAACCACTACGAATTTTATACCAACTTGATTAATTAAGTGGTCTACTTTGAGGCGATAAAATCTAGTCGATAACACCGCTTCCGCATCCTGCTCACGCCAAGGCACCTACATCCATATAGGCAAGGCGAAAATTTTGCTATTTAGTTGTTCTAAATAAGAAATTTTTAACGCTGTTAGCGTCAGATCTGCTCCTTCAAATTGAGCAAGTATTAAGACAAATTGATATTATATATAACTCTTTGCAGCAGTAATGATTTTCTTTTTTGCAAAAAAGAAATGACGACGTTTACCACCGAGCTGGCGCCACAGTACTGCACTACGGATCCCCGCAAGTAATAGCGCCCGAATTTTTTGTTGTGTTGCTGTTTGTTTTAATAACTCAGGCTTACCGAATACTTGGATCTTAGGGCCAAGGGGGCTTATTACTTGACCGTAAATGTCGGCAAGTGCTGCAACAACTTGGCTTTCACAGATATCAAAGTGTAATAACTGGCGCTCAACTTGCTGAATTTTTTGTGCTAATAAATCAAGAGATTTGCTATCGTTACTTAGCACTCGCTCTAATTGCATCATAGCGCCAACATACTTAACCATTTCAACGTCTTTTTCGCCGCCAGCCGAAAGCTGCTCGATTAGCGTTCGACAGCCTGTTTTGATGGCAAATTTGTCTGGGTAAACGTCCTCAGGGCGTTCAGGAGAAGTATTAATAATGCTTTTTAAAAAGCCCTCAACTTCGTTTTCATTGAAGGTGCCGTAACGCGCACATTTTTGTACCAGTTTACTGATCTGACACATTGCCGCCAGAGGCATTACGTATTGGTTTTGCATTATTTAATCACCGACTCAATAATACCGCCGCCAAGGCACACGTCATTTGTGTAGAATACCGCAGATTGTCCGGGAGTTACGGCTTTTTGTGGCTCATCGAATAGCACACGTGCCATGCCATCTTGGCCAACTAGTAACGTACAAGGAATGTCGGTTTGGCGATAACGTGTTTTTACCGTGCAGCGAGTTGTACCTTGCGGACCTACGCGGTCAACCCAATGTAGCTGATTTGCGTTTAAACCGTTGCTGAACAGGCGAGGGTGGTTTTTACCTTGACCAACAACCAGTACATTACGTTCGATATCTTTATCTACTACATACCAAGGTTCGCCGTTGCCTTCTTTAGAACCACCAATTAATAGACCCTTACGTTGACCTAGCGTGTGGTACATCAGGCCTTCATGTTCACCAACATGATTACCTTCACAATCTTCAATCACACCAGGCTGCGCGGGTAAAAATTTGGCAAGGAAGTCTTTAAATTTTCGCTCACCGATAAAGCAGATCCCGGTTGAATCTTTTTTATCGTGCGTGATTAGGCCTTGATCTTCTGCAATTTTACGCACTTCTGGCTTTTCAATTTCACCAACAGGGAAGAGTGTTTGCGCAATATGTTCATGGCTTAATGTGTAAAGGAAGTAGCTTTGATCTTTGTTCTCGTCATCTCCACGAAGCATAACGAATTTACCGTCACGCTCCGCGCGACGAACATAGTGGCCCGTTGCGATATAGTCCGCACCCAATGCTTCTGCTGCAAACTGTAAAAAGGCTTTAAATTTGATTTCTTTGTTGCACATGATGTCTGGGTTTGGTGTACGACCAGCCTTGTATTCTTCAAGGAAGTGTTCAAACACATTGTCCCAGTATTCGGCAGCAAAGTTTACGGTGTGTAGCTCAATACCTAACTTATCACACACTGCCTGAGCATCTTTTAGATCTTCAGCTGCTGCACAATACTCATCATTGTCATCTTCTTCCCAGTTCTTCATAAACAGGCCTTCAACTTGATAGCCTTGTTGTTTTAAAAGGTAGGCAGATACAGAAGAATCTACACCGCCGGACATTCCGACAATGACTTTAATGTGACTATTATCGCTCATAATTTCGCTATTAATCTTAATGCTCAGATAGAAAGCGCTTATTATACTCAAATCTCTTTAAATTGCACGTCCGTGAGGCGTTCAAGCGCAGGAGAAAAGTCCTAGTAGGAAATGCTAAAGCACTCGATATTCACCGTTTTTAAGATCGCCCAGACTATATTTGCCTATTTGTGCGCGAATAAGTCTAAGCGTGGGATGACCAATATGCGCCGTCATACGACGAACTTGTCTATTACGTCCTTCTTTGATGGAAATAGAAAGCCAGGTTGTCGGGATATTTTTGCGTTCTCTAATCGGCGGGTTACGTGGCCAAACATTGGGCTCAGTTATTACTTCTACTTTGGCAGGTAAAGTTGGACCATCTTTTAGTTCTACACCGTTTCTAAGCGCATTTAGGCTTTCGCTACTTGGCTCTCCTTCGACCTGAACCCAGTAGGTTTTATAGGTCGATTTTTTAGGAGAAGTCAGGGTGTTTTGTAATTTACCGCAGTTGGTCAGTAGCAATAGTCCCTCACTATCTCTATCCAAGCGACCTGCTGCATACACATCTTTGATATCAATAAAGTCAGCCAATGTTTGACGATTTTGATCATCAGTAAACTGACACAAAACATCAAAAGGTTTATTAAATAGAACGACTTTTACTTGCTCTGGCGGTAAGGCGGGTTTTGACTGCCGATTAGTTATTGGTTTTTTCCGCGTTGTGGTGTGTCTAGAGAATGCGGGCTTATTAGCATGTGATTTTCTTTTGTTATTTGTGCTGGCTCTACTACTTTTGTTCATCGCCACGTTCCTAAGGTTCACGAAAAATGGCATTTTAGCGTAATTGCTCGCGAGTGTCGCCTAAAAGCAAAAAGCGACCCTTGGGCCGCTTTTTGACTGTTATCCGAAGATTACAGTGACGCTAGTACATCGTTAAATACCGCAGAAGGACGCATAGCTGCGAACGCTTTGTCGTCTTCTGGTTGGTAATAACCACCAACATCCATTGCTTGACCTTGTGCTTCATTCAGTGCAGCAACAATATCAGCTTCTTTTGCTGTTAGTTCCGCAGCAACATTTTCAAACTTAGCTTTAAGCTCTGCATCTTTGTCTTGTGCAGCAAGCTCTTGAGCCCAGTACATTGCAAGGTAGAAATGGCTACCACGGTTATCAAGCTCTTTCACTTTACGTGAAGGTGACTTGTTTTCATCTAAGAATTTAGCCGTTGCTGCATCTAATGTATCTGCAAGTACTTGTGCCTTAGCATTACCCGTTGTTTGGCTCAAATGCTCAAAAGAAGCAGCAAGTGCAAGGAATTCGCCTAGCGAGTCCCAACGCAAGTGGTTTTCTTTTTCGAACTGTTGTACGTGTTTTGGCGCAGAACCACCCGCACCTGTTTCGAATAAGCCACCGCCATTCATTAGTGGAACGATAGATAGCATTTTTGCACTGGTACCGAGCTCTAAAATTGGGAATAGGTCAGTTAGATAGTCACGTAATACGTTACCCGTTACTGAAATAGTATCTTCGCCTTTTTTCATGCGCTCTAGTGAGTATTGCGTTGCATCTACTGGTGCTTTGATTAGGATTTCAAGGCCATCAGTGTCATGCTCAGGCAAATATGCGTTTACCTTTTTGATAAGTTCAGCGTCGTGAGCACGGGCTTCGTCTAACCAGAAAACGGCAGGTGTATTCGTTGCGCGAGCACGGTTAACCGCTAGTTTTACCCAGTCTTTGATCGGTGCATCTTTCACCTGACACATACGCCAGATGTCGCCTTCAGCAACGGTATGCTCAAGTAAAGTGTTGCCCGCAGCATCAACAACGCGGATTGTGCCAGCTGATGGCGCTTCAAACGTTTTGTCGTGTGAACCGTACTCTTCCGCTTTTTGTGCCATTAGACCGACGTTAGGAATTGTACCCATAGTACGTGGGTCAAATGCACCATTTTCTTTACAGAAATCGATAGTTGCGCCGTACACACCTGAGTAACAACGATCTGGGATCACAAAAGCAGTATCTTGTTGTTTACCTTCAGCATTCCACATCTGGCCGCTTGAACGAATTGCTGCAGGCATTGATGCATCGATGATCACGTCACTAGGTACATGCAGGTTTGTAATACCACGGTCTGAGTCTACCATCGCGATATCAGGTGCTGTCTCGTAAACTGCTGCAAGGTCAGCTTCGATTTCTTTGCGCTTCGCGTCGTCCAACGACTCAATTTTTGAGTACACGTCGCCAACACCGTTGCTTGCATCAACACCGATTTCAGCAAATGTCGCTGCATGTTTCTCGAATACGTCTTTGTAGAATACTTTTACAGCGTGACCAAAGATGATTGGATCTGACACCTTCATCATGGTTGCTTTCATGTGTAGCGAGAATAAAACGCCTTTATCTTTTGCTTCTTGTACTTGTGCTGCTAAGAATTCACGTAGTGCCTGTACACTCATACGAGAGGCGTCAATGATTTCACCTGCAAGTAGTGGCGTGCTTTGTTTAAGTACGGTGATGTCACCATTGATCGCTACGTGTTCAATACGAACATCAGTCGCTTCAGCAACCGTTACCGATTGTTCAGAACCGAAGAAGTCACCGTCAGACATTGATGCAACATAAGACTGTGAGTCTTTCGACCAAGCACCCATTGAATGCGGGTTTTTACGAGCGTAGCCTTTGACTGAAGTTGGAGCACGGCGGTCTGAGTTACCTTCACGAAGTACTGGGTTTACTGCACTGCCTTTGATTTTGTCATAACGTGCTTTAACACCTGCTTCTTCGTCTGTTTTGGCTTCAGAAGGATACTCTGGGAGCGCGTAACCTTTAGCTTGCAATTCTTTAATCGCTGCACGAAGTTGTGGAATTGAAGCACTGATATTAGGTAACTTGATGATGTTAGCTTCAGGCGTTTTAGCAAGTGCACCTAGCTCAGCGAGTGCATCACCAATACGTTGTTCTTCTTTTAAGTACTCAGGGAAAGTCGCAATGATACGTCCTGCAAGTGAAATATCGCGAGTTTCAACTTCGATATTTGCAGGTTTAGTGAATGCTTGGATGATTGGCAATAGCGAGTAAGTTGCGAGAGCCGGGGCTTCATCTGTTTTGGTATAGATAATTTTCGATGTCATCATCATTCCTAGATAGTTGTGGGCTGTTACGCCGTTCAACAATTGCTAATAGGACTAAGCAACGCAATTTTCACACTCAACAACGTGTTGTTGTAGCCGGTTTAAACTGGACCAGTTCACTAAGCGATTAGTGAAAGATGCAAAAAACCTCGACAATCCTCGTTAGAATCGATGTCTAGGTAGCGCAGCATTAGCAAGTTTGTTAGGTATTTATACTTTTGGCTTATCACAATAACTGGTATTCATTCAGCATTGAAATGCATCAAAGTAGCAATATCTAACCAACCTGAAATTGACTTTGCAAGCGTGCTTTAGTCTAACAGTGTTTGCATATGGGGGCTAATTATTAAATTTAAAGTGCAAAAGTGAAAAGTTATAACAAACTTGATAAAGGAAAGGCTGAAAATTTCTTTTAGATTTGGTGGAGTTATTCAAAGAGAGGAATAAGCGAGCACTCATGTAACCCGCTTTAGCCAAAAACTACTTAACACTTATACAACATCTTCCGTAATTGGAGCGATGTTGGTTGCGTGTAGACCCTTAGGTCCTTGTTGTAGCTCGAATGATACATCCTGACCAGCTTTAAGCGTCTTGTATCCATCCATTACAATCGTTGAGTAATGAGCAAAGATATCTTCGTCACTGCCGTCTTCTACGATGAAACCAAACCCTTTGGCGTTATTGAACCATTTGACTTTTCCGCAAGCCATACTTCTACATCCTTCTATAAGTTGACTAAATTAAAGTTAATCTACTCTTTTAATTTTGCTAAACTGCCCATAGATTAGACAGTCATGTAAGACTGTAGTTTATATGAGCAAGCAGTCAAGTTTTTTGCTCTTTTTTTTAACATTTTATTTATTTCTCAAATCTATTTGCTTGAGTATATAAGACAAGACTATATTTATTATGAGTGGGACAAAAGATTCTGGTGTATTGGACGCCGTTCGCGAGGAACAGAAGCAGCAGCTTCAACCGCCGCGAAAATATAAAGTGATTTTGAATAATGATGATTACACGCCCATGGATTTTGTTGTCGAGGTATTGACGACATTCTTCAATATGGATAGCGAGAGAGCAACTGAGGTGATGCTTGAAGTGCATCACAAGGGAAAAGCGGTATGTGGAGTATACCCTGCTGACATAGCCCATACTAAGGCTGAGCAGGTAAACCGATATGCTCGTGACAACGAGCACCCGCTGCTCTGTAGTTGTGAGCAGGAATGACCTATAAATTTCTTGTTGGGGGTTGCCAATGCTAAACAAAGACTTAGAACTTACTCTTAATGCCGCGTTTCGCGAGGCTCGTTCTCGCCGTCACGAATTTATGACGGTTGAGCATTTATTACTTGCATTGATCGATAACCCTTCTGCTAGTGAGGCGCTAGATGCCTGTGGTGTCGATATGGATACCTTGAAGCGCGAGTTATCAGAGTTTATTGATGAAACTACACCTGTTATTCCAGATTTAGAGGAAGACAGAGAAACACAACCAACACTTGGTTTTCAACGTGTGCTACAACGCGCTGTATTCCATGTTCAATCTTCTGGTCGCTCAGAAGTGACTGGAGTAAATGTACTTGTTGCTATTTTTTCTGAGCAAGAAAGCCAGGCTGTTTATTTACTGAAAAAGGCTGACGTGAGCCGCTTGGATATCGTTAATTTCATTAGTCATGGTATCTCGAAGATTGAAGATGATCACGAGCAAGAAGATCATGAAGAAATGCAAGACGATAGCGGTGAAATGCAACAGGAAGAGAAAACCAAGCTGGAAAATTTCACTTCTAATCTAAATATTCAAGCGGAATCTGGCCGCATTGATCCGCTGGTTGGTCGTGATGAGGAAGTTGAGCGTACGGTTCAGGTACTGTGCCGTCGTAAGAAAAATAACCCATTACTCGTTGGTGAAGCGGGGGTTGGTAAAACTGCGATTGCTGAAGGTTTAGCGTATCGAATAGTCAATAACCAGGTACCTGATGTAATTGCCGATGCAGTGGTTTACTCACTGGATATGGGGGCATTACTTGCGGGTACAAAATATCGCGGTGACTTTGAGAAGCGCTTTAAAGCGCTACTAAAAGAACTTCAATCGAAACCTCATGCGATATTATTTATTGACGAAATCCATACCATTATCGGCGCTGGTGCTGCTTCAGGTGGTGTAATGGATGCGTCTAATCTAATTAAGCCACTGTTATCGAGTGGACAACTTCGCTGTATGGGCTCAACAACATACTCTGAATTCAAAAATATTTTTGAGAAAGACAGAGCGTTAGTGCGCCGCTTCCAGAAAATTGATGTGGTTGAACCAAGTGTTGAAGATACCACTAAGATCTTACATGGATTGAAAGAGCGTTATGAAGAGCACCATGGTATTCGTTACACGCAAAAAGCGTTAAAAGCGGCTGCTGAACTCAGTGCTAAATATATCAATGAGCGTCACTTGCCTGACAAAGCAATTGATGTCATTGACGAAGCGGGCGCCAGTCAAAGGCTACAACCAACTTCAAGACGTAAGAAGACGATTAATGTGTCGGACATTGAAGCGATTGTGTCTAAAATGGCGCGTATTCCACAGCAAAGCGTGTCATCTAGTGATAAAGAAACGCTCAAGAATCTTGATCGTAACTTGAAGATGCTGGTGTTTGGCCAAGATGAGTCGATTGACGCGTTAACATCAGCAATTCGCTTATCACGCTCCGGTCTTGCTAATGAAGACAAGCCTGTAGGTTCATTCTTGTTTGCAGGTCCTACGGGGGTCGGTAAAACCGAAGTAACCAAGCAACTTGCTAAGTGTATGGGCATAGAATTTATTCGCTTCGACATGTCTGAGTACTCTGAGCGCCATGCCGTTAGCCGCCTAATAGGTGCGCCTCCGGGATACGTTGGCTTTGAGCAGGGGGGTCTGTTGACCGAGGCTGCAATCAAGCATCCTCATGCAGTGGTGTTGCTCGATGAAATAGAGAAAGCGCACCCAGACATCTACAACATTCTATTGCAGGTTATGGATCATGGTACGCTAACAGACAACAATGGTCGTAAGGCAGACTTTAGAAACATTGTGTTGGTGATGACAACAAATGCGGGTGTACAAGAGACTGTTCGTCAATCGATTGGATTCCAGCAGCAAGACTACTCTCATGATGCCATGGTAGAAATCAATAAGGTGTTCACACCAGAGTTTAGAAACCGCTTGGATAACATCATTTGGTTCAACCACCTAGAGAAAGAAGTTATCTTGCAAGTTGTGGATAAATTCATTGTTGAATTGCAAGCGCAGCTTGATAAGAAATCGGTTAATCTGGAACTTACGGCGCAAGCACGAGATTGGCTGGCAGATCTTGGTTACGACAAGGCAATGGGGGCTCGTCCAATGGCAAGGGTTATTCAGGACAACCTGAAAAAGCCACTTGCCAATGAAATTTTGTTTGGTCATTTGTCTGATGGTGGAACAGTGAAAGTTACGGTGAAAGACAACAAGTTGTCCTTTGATTACCAAACGGAAGCGGTGTCAGCATAAAACCTTTGAGGTATTTATAAAAGCCCAGCGTCGCTGGGCTTTTTGTTATCACTCAGTTTGATGCGGTATTACCGTCTCTCAAACTCAGTGTTAGTCGTTCGTGTATACTAATTGCTTGAATGAACTTGGTATACCTAAGTAACCAGAGATCTGTATAAGAACTAAAGCCGAGTAACCTTTATGCTCGGTTTCTTTGCTTG
>NZ_AKXJ01000022.1:0-61074 GCF_000276645.1 Pseudoalteromonas sp. NJ631 | reverse complement strand
GGGTATAGAAAACCTCGCAAGCAATTAAAACCTCGCGAGGTAAACTCGCTCCTACTACCATATACACTGCATCGTAGGAGGTGGTTCACCTGCAATGAAAGTTTCCAGCCGATGATAGTGTGGAGCAGCCATGTGATACCAATCCATCTTAACTTTTTCCCACCTCTATCCAGTCACGTTGACACATTTTAACCACTCGTTTTGTGCATGATACAAAGTCATTCCAAGCCTCTCAACAATATCTTCATAACCTTTGAAACAACGATTCGCTAAATGATGTTGACGCAGCCAACTCCATACTTGCTCTATTGGGTTCAGCTCTGGTGAATAAGGAGGGAGTTTGATAATGGAGACATTATCAATATCAGTTACCAGTGATCCCTGATGCCATCCTGCGCCGTCCATTAACACAACAGCATGCCGTTCAGGTGCTGTCTTCTCAGATATTTGTTGCAAGTGCTGTTTCATAACACTCATATTTACCCATGGTGTGATGAGTGCTTCAGTCTGCCCCGTGCTTGGGCAAACAGCGCCAAATAGATAAGCATAATCAAACTGTTGTTGTTTGACTGCTCTAGGCCGAGTTCCCTTTTTTGCCCAAAGGCGTGTCGTGGTGTTTTGCTGACCAAATCTGGCCTCGTCTTGAAACCAGATATCCACGTCATTCAGGTTGATAAATAGCGGGATCGTTTTGATCAAGTCCGTTTGCAGTTTTTTTAAAGTCCTGCTGAACTTGTTCGGACTGTTTCGGGTGGCGAGAGCGGCTAGTTATCCAGCTAAAGCCTAATTTCTCCAATAATTTATAAATCGCATTAGGGTGGTAAGAGACGTTAAATTCAGATTCAATGTATTGCTTTATACGATACCCTGTCAACCTACCACCGTTGTCATTTTGACTGTATTTTTCAATATACTGGCAAAGTTGTTTCTGCTGCGTATCGTTCAGATAACAACGTTTACCGATAGGTTTTTTAGCGTCAAGGCCAGTAAGCCCCTCATTAAGGTAGCGCTTTACCCACTCATTTACCATTCTTCTGCTGACATGCAGCATGGCAGCAATTTGCGTTTTATTGTGGTTATCACGGTAGTGCGCGACCGCTAAATAGCGGATCTTTTTACGCGCGTCTTTTTCTGATTTAGCTAACTTGAAAAGTTCGGCAGAAGTATGAGTATTCAAAGTTTATTTGTCAGTTGGAAAATAAATACAATTAGATCACAAATCATTACGGAATGGTATTAAAACCTCGCGAGGTAAACTCGCTCCTACCACAGTATCAGCACAGTGCAACATGGTGCGAGGTGGTTTATCCGCCGATGGTTTGCAATGAAGTTCTGAAAAAATATTCTAAACCTAAGTAAATGCGCTCCCAGCACAGTATTAGCAAAGTGCAACATGGTAGGAGGTAGTTTATCAGCCCAAAATCTTAATAATCTATTTCTTATTGCTTAGGGTCGTAGGTTATGCTTTGAGGCACGGACTTCGCTTCTTGTTAAATGCTACTCTAATTAATGCTATCAGCAAGTACACTTAAAATATGTCGAATAAAGAAACATTTGCGATTTTTTTTGAGCTGTATATACTTACAGTAAATAAACCACTGTATGGAACACCAGTTAATGCGTCCTCTAACAAAACGACAAGAACAAATCTTTGAATTAATAAAAGTATTCATAAAAGATACTGGCATGCCTCCAACTCGTGCAGAAATAGCTGATGCTTTGGGTTTTAAGAGTGCAAATGCAGCGGAAGAACATCTTAAGGCGCTTGCGAAAAAGGGAGTTATCGAAATGGTCCCTGGTGCAAGCCGAGGGATTCGACTTGTAGAGGATGAATCCGAACAACTTGGTTTACCTATTATCGGTCGTGTTGCTGCTGGTGAGCCTATTCTGGCAGAGCAACATGTAGAAAGTCACTGTAATGTAGATGCGAGTTTTTTTAAACCTAATGCTGATTATCTTTTGAGAGTTAATGGTATGAGCATGAAGGATATTGGCATTATGGATGGTGATCTACTGGCTGTTCACAGTACTCAAGTGGCTGAAAATGGCCAAGTGATAGTGGCTCGTGTAGAAGAGGACGTGACAGTTAAACGTTTTGAAAAGAAAGGAAAGAAAGTCTTATTGCATGCTGAGAATGAAGAGTTTAATGCGATTGAAGTGGATCTTGAGCATCAAAATTTCTCCATTGAAGGGTTAGCCGTCGGCGTTATCCGAAGTGCTGACTGGATGTAGTTTTTGAGAGCGAGCGTAGCGTTAAAGATAAAGTTGCGCTTGCTTTAACTATATTTTGTTTAAAAAGTGATAATTAACTTTTCTAACTATGTGAAAGTAGGATGATTATAGTGACTTTAATCATTTAGTAATATTTTTAGTTTTCTGATCTTTATACACTATTTTTCATCATTCTTCGTTTTAATCCCTATAGTCCCCAGTTTTGATTCTAAAGTCGGTCTTCTCAAAAATCTTGCAATTTGTTTGTTTTTTGACTAATTGGTTAATAGTCGTGCAGTAAGTCTATGTACAAATAGACAATATGACAGTCATCCAATAATAACAAAAGACAACCACGAGTTGTCTTGAAGGAGACGTCAAATGAAAATTTGTCGATTAGTTGTAGCATTCATCGCAGTGCTAATCGCCATGCCCTCACTTGCTAACAGCGCTTATAATATGAGGCAAGGTGTTACAGACATTAGTCATCAAGTGTATGAGCTTCACATGACCATATTTCTAATATGTTGTGTCATAGGTGTGATTGTGTTTGGGATTATGTTTTGGGCGCTTATAAAACACAGAAAGTCAAAAGGCGTTGTTGCAGCGCAATTTCATGAAAGCACCAAAGTGGAAATACTTTGGACTGCAATTCCCTTCCTGATACTCATTGGTATGGCAATACCAGCCACAAAAACGCTTATTGCTATGGAAGACACGAGTAAAGCTGATCTGACCATTAAAGTCACAGGTTCTCAGTGGAAATGGCACTATGAGTATATGGGGCACGATGTTGAGTTCTATTCCTTACTCTCTACTTCGAAAGATGAAATTAGTGATCTTAAAGAAAAAAATGAAAATTACCTGCTTGAAGTTGATAAGCATTTAGTTATTCCCACCGATAGGAAAGTTCGCTTTTTGATGACCTCAGATGATGTCATCCATTCTTGGTGGGTGCCTGATTTTGCGGTGAAGAAGGATGCCAATCCAGGCTTTATAAATGAGGCATGGACAAAGGTAAACGATGAAGGAATTTACAGAGGCCAATGTGCTGAATTATGTGGCAAAGATCATGGCTTTATGCCAGTCGTCGTCGAGGCTGTAAGTCCTGATAAATTTGATAGTTGGCTTAACGATGCTAAAGCTGAAAAAGCAAAAGCAGAAGCTGAGTCACAAGCAGTTGCCCAACAAACTCTTTCGAAAGAGGAGTTAATGGAGGTTGGTGAACAAACTTACATGGCTTATTGCGCAGCTTGCCATCAACCAACGGGGCTTGGGCTACCAGGTGTCTTCCCTGCAATGAAAGGGAGTAAAGTCGTCACTGGAGATATTAAAGCTCATATAGATATTCTCCTTTTAGGCCGCCCAGGAACTGCGATGCAATCTTTCGCAAAGCAATTAACAATCAAACAGATCGCGGGGGTTATCACCTATAAAAGAAATAGCTGGGGTAATGACACCGGCGATGTTATTCAGCCAAGTCAAATACAGCGTGAGATAGATGCATTAGAGGAGGGTAAGTAATGAGTGCCATCGTAGAAGAACATTCACACCATACAGCTCCCAAAGGCTTAAAGCGCTGGCTGTTTACCACCAATCATAAAGACATTGGAACACTGTATTTATTGTTCTCACTAAGCATGTTTTTAATCGGTGGTGCTATGGCGATGGTGATCCGAGCCGAGTTATTCCAACCAGGGTTGCAGCTTGTAGATCCGCATTTTTTTAATCAAATGACGACAGTACATGGACTAATAATGGTATTTGGCGCAGTCATGCCCGCATTTACAGGCCTTGCCAACTGGATGATCCCAATGATGATTGGTGCTCCTGATATGGCGCTACCTAGAATGAATAACTGGAGCTTTTGGATACTACCCTTTGCATTTGCAATTTTACTGATGTCGTTATTTTTGGAAGGCGGCGGGCCTGCTTTCGGTTGGACTTTTTATGCGCCACTATCTACAACGTATAGCAATGACAATACAGCATTTTTTGTTTTTGCGATCCATATAATGGGCATTAGCTCTATTATGGGAGCTATCAACGTTATCGTGACCATTGTCAATCTTAGAGCTCCAGGTATGACATGGATGAAGTTGCCTTTATTTGTCTGGACTTGGCTGATCACTGCATTTCTTCTGATTGCAGTTATGCCCGTACTCGCTGGCGCTGTGACTATGGTATTGACTGATAAGTTCTTTGGAACGAGCTTTTTTGATGCAGCAGGTGGTGGTGATCCTGTTATGTTCCAGCATATATTCTGGTTCTTTGGTCATCCTGAAGTGTACATCATGATATTACCTGCCTTCGGCATAATCTCTACGATAGTACCGACATTTTCAAGAAAGAAACTGTTTGGCTATGCATCAATGGTTTATGCAACCGCGTCGATTGCTCTGTTGTCGTTCGTCGTTTGGGCTCATCATATGTTTACTACGGGCATGCCTTTAGCTGGTGAGTTGTTTTTTATGTATGCAACTATGCTCATATCTGTGCCTACTGGCGTTAAGGTTTTTAATTGGGTAGCTACAATGTGGCGAGGTGCTATTAGTTTTGAGGTGCCCATGCTTTTTGCCATTGCGTTTATCGTACTTTTCACAATTGGCGGATTTTCCGGTTTGATGTTAGCAATTACGCCCGCAGATTTCCAATATCACGATACCTACTTCGTTGTCGCGCATTTCCATTACGTGTTGGTTACGGGTGCAGTATTCTCAATAATGGCCGCCGCATATTATTGGTTACCAAAGTGGACAGGTCACATGTTTGATATCAAATTGGCTAAATTTCACTTTTGGCTCTCTTTGGTTAGTGTGAACGTATTGTTCTTCCCTATGCACTTTGTTGGTCTTGCTGGCATGCCAAGGCGGATCCCTGATTATGCTCTACAGTTCGCTGATTTCAACGCGATCATTAGTATCGGAGGGTTTGCTTTTGGTCTTTCTCAACTGTTGTTTGTTGCAGTGGTTTATAAATGTATAAAAGGTGGAGAGCAGGCCCCAGGGAAAGTGTGGGATGGGGCTGAGGGATTAGAGTGGCAAGTACCATCTCCGGCTCCTTATCATACCTTTTCAACGCCACCGGAGATTAAATAATGCAACATGGACGCCTGCTTAAGAAGCTAATTTTGTTGACGCTAGGTATGTTTGCTTTTGCCTTTGCACTGGTTCCTCTATACGACGTTTTTTGTGATGTCACAGGCCTAAATGGTAAGCCATCCATGGAAATCGCCAAGCAGAGCGAGTCAATTGTGCAAAGTCGACAAGTAGATGTGAGCTTCACAACGCATAGTCAAAGCCAGGCGCCATTTAAGGTCGATGCAGTCGAGCATTCGGTTAGAATTCAACCCGGTAAGCTAACCGATGTCAAATTCATTGCAAAAAATTTGAGTGATAGTGAGCGTGTGTTGCAAGCGATCCCTTCAGTGTCTCCAGGGAAAGCGGCAAAGTATTTACACAAAATGGCCTGCTTTTGTTTTGATCAGCAACCAATGAAAGGCAAAGAAGAAGTTGAGTTTGTCTTGAGGTTCTATGTAGATACGGAGCTCCCAAGTGATGTTGAGGAACTCACGCTTTCATATACGTTGTTTGATATTACAGAGCGAGTTAGCAAACAAGACAGTGATGGACTGAATATGCTGGCCGCTCGAGAGGAGTTCAAATATGAACCATGAACAAGAAAAATATTACGTGCCTGAGCAAAGTCCATGGCCAATCGTCGGGGCTTTTGCACTTTTCTTTATCGCTGTTGGCGCTGGCTTAACGATTATTCAACTTAAATCAACCAGTAATAGTGGAGTAATGCTACTGCTCGTGGGTATTGCTGTGCTGATCTATATGATTTTTGGTTGGTTCAGGAATGTGATCCAAGAATCTCAAACTGGATTATATTCTGCCCAAATGGATCGTTCGTTCAAGCAAGGAATGGGATGGTTTATCTTTTCCGAAGTTATGTTTTTTGCTGCTTTTTTTGGCGCACTTTTTTATGCTCGAATGATAGCTGTGCCGTGGTTAGGCGGTGCAAGTAATAACGCCAGTACCAATGAGGTTTTGTGGCCTCAATTTGAAGCTGTATGGCCATTGCTCACAACTCCAGATGGAACTGTCACTCAAGCTATGGGTTGGCAGGGACTTCCGCTGATCAATACGATTATTCTATTAGCATCATCAGTAACCCTTAGCTTTGCTCACGTAGCTTTAGAAAAAGAGCAAAGGGCGAAAGTGAAGGCGTTCTTAGGGTTAACAGTACTACTTGGCGTCGCATTCTTAACCTTGCAAGTGGAAGAGTATATTCACGCTTACCAAGATCTGGGGTTAACTCTCCAGTCGGGAGTTTACGGTAATACGTTCTTTTTGCTGACAGGATTTCATGGTTTTCACGTCACACTTGGCGCGATCATTCTTTTCGTTATATGGATAAGGGTATTAAAGGGTCACTTTACCGCTAAGAATCACTTTGCTTTTCAAGCTGGGGCTTGGTATTGGCATTTTGTTGATGTTGTTTGGTTGTGCCTGTTTGTATTTGTTTATGTGTTGTAACAACGGGTGAAGAGTGTAGCTTTATAAAGCCAAATTGAGCGGCAAGACAGATTAGAAGTACGACAGCTATTGATGCATAAACTCTTTGTTGCAATAGCCTCGCCATCGACTCTTGTTGCTCTGACTTGAGCATGACTAGCATAGCTCTAAATAGATTTAGAAAAACGAGTAGTAGCAATACAACAATAATAATTTTAATCATAAGGGGTGTCCGATGGATTTAGGTGCACTTTTTAAAGGTAGATCAAAACCCCCCATATTGGCAGCATTAATCGTTGTTCTTTTATGTGGCTCGCTCTCTTATTGGCAGTGGCAAAGAGCGCAGCAAAAACATGTGTTGCAGCATAAAGTTGAGATTGAAAAATCGCTAGGCGTGGCTAATGAGCAGCAAGTAACATCCCAGCCGCTCACGCAATATGTTAATGCTGAAGTGTCGATTACAGGGAGTTTTGTAGGCGATGCGGTTTGGTATTTAGATAATCAAGTCGTGAAAGGCCGAGTCGGTTTTGATGTAATTGGCATTATAAAAATTTCCGAAACTGATGAGTATCTAGCTGTTAATTTAGGTTTTGTGCCTCAGCTGGCTAGTCGCGTGCCTACCGTTTTCTCTCTTCCAAGTGGCACCGTTTCTCTGCCTGTCTATATCAAATCTAGTGCTAGTAAGCGGTTCACCTTAGCTAAGTCTGCGGCTGAGGAGACAACAAAACAATCTGTGATTCAGTATATTGATGTTGATTACTTGTCTGCGGAGTCAGGTAAACCTCTTTTACCTCTAATTGCCTACATGACTAAAAATAGACTTGATGGAACTGAGCCCCATTATCAACCGGTAGTAATGTCACCGCAAAAACATGAAGCTTATGCTTTACAGTGGTTGCTTATTGCCTTGGCCGCGGTAGTAATTGGCTGGAAACTTTCAAAAAAGGAGAATAAAGATGTCTAAAAGCGCGGCATGGTTTATAGGGCTGTTCGTATTCCCCTTACTATTGGCATTTGTTGCCTTAAAGGTCGGCTGGATACCACATAGCACGACTAATCACGGTGAATTTTTAAGTCAGGAGGTTCGCCAATCAGAGCTGGTTTTAGATACTGAGTGGAGTATCGTTTATCAGCGACCAAAGCAGTGTAATAAGCAATGTTCTTTACTGCTAGATAGCTTACCTAATTTGTATTTAGCGCTGGGGAAAAACCAGCAGAAAGTATCGCTTGTGGTATTACAAGAGCGAAATGAAAAAGGTATTGAGTACGCTACTTCTTTGCCGATATACCTCAACCAGTTAGATGAAAACTATCTCTACCTAGTTGATAAAACTGGGTTATTTGTACTTAAGTATGCACCAGTAGCAAGCTTAGAAGAAATACGAAGTGTACAAAAAGGGCTACTGAGTGATCTGAAGAAATTATTGAACTACTCTCGTTCAAGTTAGGAGGTAAATATGTCCAAGGTAAGAATAAAAATCGCAATATTTGCCTGTTTCGTCGCAATAACGGTAGTGACACTTGGCGCCTTCACACGTTTAAGTGATGCGGGACTTGGGTGTCCAGATTGGCCTGGGTGTTACGGCTTTTTAACAGTACCAAATGAGACTCATGAACTATCTGCGGCGAAAGACAATTTTCCACATTTAGAAGTGGAAGCAGAAAAAGCTTGGATTGAAATGATCCATCGCTATTTTGCCAGCTTCCTCGGGTTACTTATTTTGGCACTTGCATGCATAAGGCTATTCAAGAAGCAAAAAACAAAAAACCCTAATCGTCACTACTACTTACTGCTATTGCTTGTGTTATTTCAAGGGGCACTTGGGATGTGGACCGTGACGATGAATTTACAGCCAGTTATTGTGATGGGTCATTTACTAGGTGGGTTTAGTATTCTTGCATTGCTGGTGTTATTGGTTTTAAGGCTGAAATACACCACTATTACTGCTAGTGTAACTAGCCTTACCTGTCGTTTATGTTATGTGGCTCTTGGTGTGTTGATTATACAAATTGCGCTTGGTGGGTGGCTTGCAGCCAATTATGCTGCTCCACATTGTACAGGGTTGCCGCTATGTGACAATCTGCAACTTTTCTCTTGGCAGAGTTTATTTACGCTTCCTGAAGCTTCAGCGACTTATGAGTTTGGTGTTTTGCCATTCGAATCTAGAGTATCTATTCACTTTATCCATCGGATATGGGCAGTTATTACCGTTTTAATGTTACTTGCTGCATGCTGGCCACTGCTTAAAGCAAGTCAAAACCGAGTACTCCGACACTCAGCGCTTGTCGTTTTAGCTTTAATTTCTATACAAGTTTTGGTTGGGGCTGCAATAGTACATTTTCAGTTTCCTCTATTGTTGACACTATTCCATAACTTCATGGCAGCTATGGTGTTATTAGCAATGGTGAGATTGTGCTTTTTTATCAGCTTGGCGCAAAAAGTAGGGGTGAAATATGCTTCAATTAACTAATTTTTTAGAGCTTCAAAAAGCAACTACGCTATTACAAGCCTACTTTGGCATGTGTAAGTTCAAAGTAGTATGTATGTTAGTTATTACTGCTTGGGTCGGGATGATGTTAGCACCGCAAAGTGATAAAACATTATTGGCACAGTTAATGAGTTTGTTTGGCATTGGTTTACTTTCAAGTAGTGCAGCAGCTGTAAATCATATCGTGGATAGAGAAATAGATAAAAAGATGGCGCGAACACGAAACCGACCGTTAGCGACAGACTCCGTTTCTGTATCATCAGCTTTAATCTTCGCGACAGGCCTCGCAATTTCAGGATATGCTCTATTAACTATTTTTGCCAATCAGTTATGTGCGCTACTTACCTTAGCCGCGCTATTCGGTTATGCCGTGGTTTATACGTTATTGTTAAAGCGCGCAACACCTCAAAACATAGTAATAGGGGGGTTAGCAGGAGCGATGCCACCTCTGTTAGGTTGGGTCAGTGAGACTGGTCAGCTTGGTGCAGAGCCTTGGTTGTTAGTAATGATCATTTTTGCTTGGACACCTCCCCACTTTTGGGCATTAGCTATTGCTCGTAAACGAGATTACGAAAAAGCCGAAGTCCCTATGTTACCAGTAACGCATGGAAACGAATTTACAAAACTCTGTGTGCTATTTTATACCATCATTTTGACTTTAGTCTGTTTGCTACCTTACCTAGTGGGAATGTCTGGTTGGATCTACTTGCTGGTCTCCGGCATAGCAAATGTCGCTTTTATTTACAAAGCCACAAAGCTTATGAGAACAAATAGTTTAGAGTATGCTATGAGGGTATTCTATTTCTCTATCTGGCATCTTTTGATAGTGTTCATTGCACTCTTTGTGGATAAAGCATTTATATGAAAAAATTTTTCTTAATTATCTCTATGTTAATTCTGTTTGGTTGTGGGCCTGCGCCAGATGTGTCGGAAAAAGTGGTTTGGTACCCTAAGCCTAAGGACGTGAAAGCGTTTGAATTAAGGGATCAATACGGTGAGGTAGTCTCAAATCAAGACCTTACCGATAAATGGAACTTGCTGTTTTTGGGTTACACTAGCTGTCCCGACGTGTGTCCTATGACGCTGTTGAAGCTGACTCACGTATATCAATCCGTAAAAAACAAAAGTGACTTACAAGTATGGTTTGTATCGGTCGATCCTAACCGAGATACTGAAGAGAGGCGTTTAGCCTATATCAAGCACTTTGATCCTAATTTTAAAGCGGTATCTGCCGATCATTCGGCTTTATTTCCGTTTGTGAGAGATCTCGGTTTAATCTACGCAATAAATCAGGAACAGGCAGAAGAGTATTATGTTGATCATAGTGCGTCTGTAGCATTAATTAACCCTAAAGGGCAGCTTGAGGCTATTTTCAAACCCACTTATACAGCTGGAGCTGTCCCTACAATCGATGACAAACTACTTCTCGCTGACCTAGAGAAGATCATCAATTAGTCTTATATCGGCACTGGTCGACCCCAGTGTCGCTGTACTATCTTACCTCTAACGCTTTAATTATTTGCGGATTTTTAATCAATCTTTGTGGCATTTTTACCATCACGGTCTAAGCTAATTTTATTACTCATTTTTACAAGGATAGTCTTCAGCTCATGTTGAAACTTCCACCTGAAATGGCGATTAACCATGTGGAAAGCCTGTACCATCAGATTTTCCAAGACTCTATGGAAACATCAGACATCACGATTGATATTAGTGAAGTGCAAAGAGCCGACACAGCGTCTATACAACTGCTCTGTGCCGTACAGAAACACTTGCTCTCTTTAGAACATAAAATTGTATGGCATGGTGAAAGTGACGCTTTAGCGCAGGCGGTAGATGAGTTGGGATTAACCCATTATTTATTCCATAGTATTGAAAATTAAGAGGTGAATATGAAAAAGATTTTAGCTGTGGATGATTCGGCGTCAATGCGCCAAATGGTTGGCTTTACTTTGAAAAAAGCAGGTTTTGATGTCACGGAAGCCAAAGATGGCAGTGAAGCGCTATCTATTGCCAAGCAACAAGGGTTCGATGCCGTGATCTCTGATGTAAACATGCCTGTAATGGATGGGATCACTCTTATTAAAGAGCTGCGCAGCTTACCCAACTATAAGTTCACCCCTTTACTGATGCTGACAACTGAGTCGGGGTTAGATAAAAAAACAGAAGGTAAAGCGGCGGGAGCAACAGGTTGGATAGTGAAGCCATTCAACCCTGAACAACTACTAGCGGTATTGAAAAAAGTCATAAGATAGATACAGAGAGGCGTCGATATGAGTATTGATTTAAGCCAATTTTTTGATGTCTTTTTTGAAGAGAGCTTTGAAGGTCTAGACATAATGGAAGCTGAGCTGCTGAATTTACAGCCAGGCCATGAAGACTCAGAAACGATCAATACTATATTTCGCGCAGCACACAGCATTAAAGGTGGCAGTGGAACATTTGGTTTTACTTCTGTCGCTAACTTCACGCATGTTTTGGAAACCTTACTCGATCAGATCAGGGATGGGCGTCGACAGTTGACCGCTGAACATGTCAATTTGCTGCTCCAATCCGTTGATTGTTTAAGGGCCTTATTAACCGCATTACAAGCCGAAGAAGAGCCAGATCTTTCCAATGCGAATGAGTTGAAAGTTAAATTTGAAGAGATTTTAGGTGGTAAAGAGAGTGCTAGCTCAGATACTGCCGATAGCACACCTCAAAGGCAAGAATCTCAAACCTATCAAATAGACTTTAAACCGCTCCCTCATTTGTTTAAAACCGGTAATGAGCCGCTTTATATGTTAAGTGAGCTATCGGAATTGGGGGATTTAGAAACTCATGCATTTTGTGATGCAATACCTGAGATTGATGACTTCAATCCAGAGGATTGTTACCTCAGTTGGCGTTTATACTTAACAACCAGTCATCCAGAATCGGCGATTAAAGAAGTATTTGAGTGGGTTGAGGATGATGCTGAAATTTCTATTACCTTATGTGGTGGTTTATTTGAAGATGATGTGAGTGTCTCTACAACGCCAGAACCAGAGAGTGATAAGAAAGAAGCGTCGAGCAACGACACTCAAAATACTGATGTACCAAAAATAACCCCGGCGACAAAGGCTAAACCTGAGGCTAGCAAGAAATCAGCAGAATCGACTTCGATCCGTGTTGGGATTGATAAAGTTGATTCGCTTATCAATATGGTAGGGGAGTTGGTTATTACCCAAGCTATGTTGACTCAATTAGGTGAGCAAGAACCGACCGAAAATACGCTTGCTGCGATGCAAGAAGGCCTCGCTCAATTAGCCCATAATACGCGCGATTTACAAGAAAATGTAATGCGTATCAGGATGTTACCTATTAGTTTTGTCTTCAGCCGATTTCCCCGTTTAGTAAGAGATACGTCACAAAAGTTGAATAAACAGGTTGAGCTAAAACTGCTAGGAGAGCAAACAGAATTAGATAAAACCGTGATGGAAAAAATTTCCGATCCTATGGTTCATTTAGTAAGAAACTCTTTGGATCACGGCTTAGAAACACCAGAAGACAGAATAAAAGCCGGAAAAGATCCCGTGGGTACGGTGACACTGAATGCTTTCCACCAAGGTGGAAATATTGTGATTGAAATCATGGATGATGGCAGAGGCTTGAATACCGAAAAAATAAAAAGTAAAGCAATTGCCAATGGCCTAATTCAAGCAACTGATGAGCTGACTATTGAAGAGGTTAATGAACTTATTTTTAGGCCAGGGTTTTCAACAGCTGATGAAGTGAGTGATATCTCTGGTCGCGGCGTAGGTATGGATGTTGTTCGACGAAATATTCAAGCATTAAACGGCAGCGTCGAAGTGACCTCTGCAAAAGGGGTTGGCTCGACATTTACGATTAGGCTGCCATTAACGCTGGCCATTCTTGATGGTCAACTGGTTAAAGTTGCAAAGCATACCTACATCATTCCACTTATTTCTATTGTTGAGTCTTTACAAATAGATATTAAAAAAGTGAGCAAAGTAGGTAATGGTTTAGAGGTGCTTCGGTTACGAGATGAATACATACCAATACTAAGGCTATATCAACTATTTAACCATGGTGGTGCAATAGAAGAGTTGGATAAAACACTGTTAGTAGTTGTAGAGAGTGATAATCACAAAGTGGGATTGTTGGTGGATGATTTACTAGCGCAACAACAGGTCGTTATTAAAAGTCTCGAAGCGAATTATCAGAAAGTAAATGGGATCTCAGGGGCGACAATTTTAGGTGATGGAAGAGTCTCTTTAATTGTTGATATTAGTGGTCTTATCAAACTGAGTGGCTTAAAGCGTCCAGGAACTCAAGAGTTATTAGTAGAACAAGAGTTAGATGAGGTGGTGTCATGATCACTGAAAAAGCCTCGATTAATGAACAAGTCATGCTTGCAGACAGAGATGACGATACACAATTTCTCACCTTTATGATGGCGGGAGAAGAATATGGCATGGATATTCTGGCCGTACAGGAAATCAGAGGGTGGGAAGAAGTCACTGCAATTCCAAATGCTCCTAAGTATGTGAACGGTGCGATTAATTTACGTGGCACGATAGTGCCAATCATAGATTTAAGGGTTCGATTCGGCTTACCGCAAATCGAATATGGAGCTCTAACTGTGGTTATCGTTGTCTCCGTTGTAATAAAAGAGGCAACAAAGATTATGGGGTTAGTTGTTGATGCGGTATCTGACGTATACAGCATCAACGAAGAAACAGCGAAGGATGTTCCAGATTTTCAAGACTCGGAAAATAGTCAATTTGTACAAGGACTTGTAAATGTTGGTGAAAAAATGGTCGTACTTTTAAATTTGAAAAAGATATTAGATCTTGAAGTAAAGCAGAATGAGCAATTGGTTGTCGGGGGATAACATGAGCGATCAAGCATTAGCAAGTCAACTCAACAATAGGGTTCTGATAGCGGGTGCCATAATATTTGTGGGCTTGGCAATTAGTGTTCAAATGTTGAATATTAATATGTCTACACAAGCCTATGTGGCGATGGTTATAGCAGCTGTTAGTGTGGTGCTGGCAATTTTACTACTTAAGCAAAGCGCAAACATTCTGCTTTCTAAGTTGCAAGATGTTGAGGAAATTGTTCCCGCGATCGAGAGCAAAGATGCTAGCTTGCTCAATGCAAGTAATGCGTCAC
The DNA here is from genome assembly GCF_000276645.1 of Pseudoalteromonas sp. NJ631. Taxonomy (NCBI): domain Bacteria; kingdom Pseudomonadati; phylum Pseudomonadota; class Gammaproteobacteria; order Alteromonadales; family Pseudoalteromonadaceae; genus Pseudoalteromonas; species Pseudoalteromonas sp. NJ631. The sequence continues at coordinate 46,697 of NZ_AKXJ01000022.1, read as the reverse complement.
GTCAATCATCTTTATACAAAGCAGTTGCTAATTTATTAAGTGGTGACGCGGTAGATAGTCAAGATCATAGTCATAGTTTATTGTTAGCTTTAAAGGTCTGTCAGGCAAATATTATGCTTGCAGATACATCTCTCAACATTGTGTATTTAAACGACTCAGTGACAAGTATGCTGCGTAAAAACCAGGCCAAATTACAGGAAGAGTTACCCGGTTTTAATGTCGATAGTTTGATTGGTGCAAATATAGACACATTCCATAAAAACCCTAGTCACCAGAGAGGTATCTTAGCTAATTTGACTCGTCCATATGTCACGCAAATCAAAGTGGCAGGGTTGACCTTTGATCTTATCGCTACACCTGTTTTTGACGATGAAGGGCAGAGGATCGCTACGTTAGTAGAGTGGAAAGACCTTACAAGAGAATTAGCGCTAGAGAAAAAACAAAAGGATTTGGCAAGCCATAATGCTCGTATATCCAGTGCGTTGGATGTTTGTCAGGCTAATGTAATGCTGGCAGATGAGGATCTGAACATTATCTATGTTAACGATTCCGTGGTTCGTATGCTGAGAGACAATCAAGCACAGCTTAGAAAGTCACTGCCGAATTTTGATGTGGATACGCTTGTTGGGCAGTGTATTGATGTATTTCATGCTAACCCAAGTCATCAAAGAGGTCTGCTCGAAAAGCTGAGTGATGTATATCGCACAGATATTAAAGTTGCGGGTTTTACTTTTGGCCTGATCGCGACTCCAGTATTTAATGATGAGAAAAAGCGGATTGGTACAGTCGTTGAGTGGGACGATAAAACAGAGCGTTTAGTTCGTGAAGAAGAAGAGAAAGCCACTGCGGCTGAGAACTTACGCGTCCGAAGAGCATTAGATAATGTATCAACGAATACGATGATAGCAAATGAACAGTTCGAGATTGTTTATTTAAATCGAGCAGTGAAAGACATGATGAGAAATGCTGAAAGCGATTTAAGACGTGATTTGCCTAACTTTGATAGTAACCATCTTATGGGGGCAAACATTGATGTATTCCACCGCAACCCAAGTCATCAACGTAGTATGCTTTCTCGGCTTGAGACAGAGTATAAAACGGAAATCGTTGTTGGTGGAAGAACTTTTGGCTTAGTCGCTAACCCGATATTTGATGGTAATAACGAACGCGTGGGCACCGTTGTTGAATGGGAAGATAGAACCAAAGAAGTCACGATTGAGAAAGAAGTGAATGGCCTTGTACAGTCTGCAAATGGCGGTAATTTGAGCGTTCGTTTATCAGAAGATGGCAAAGATGGCTTCTATCTGAGATTAACACAAGGTTTGAATAGCCTGGTCTCCACGGTTGATGAGACGGTTACAGACATGGGAGATATGTTAGACGCATTGGCGACAGGTAACCTGACCAGACGTATTGAAGGTGAATACCGTGGGGCATACGAAAAACTTAAAAAAGATGCCAATACTACCGCTGAGAAGTTAACTGAGGTACTAGGCCGGATCCGTACTTCTGCAAACTTGGTTGCTAGTGGTGCTGATGAAATATCCCAAGGTAACGCTGATTTGAGTCAACGAACAGAAGAGCAAGCATCCTCACTAGAGGAAACCGCCTCTAGCATGGAAGAAATGACGAGCACCGTTAGACAAAATGCAGATAACGCGAAAGTAGCGAATGAATTGGCTGAAGAAACTTGTGACAAGGCGACTAAAGGTGGTGAAGTAGTCACACGCGCAGTTGAAAGCATGTCTGAAATTAATGATTCAAGTAAGAAAATTGCCGACATTATAGGCGTTATTGATGAAATCGCTTTCCAGACAAACCTATTGGCATTAAACGCAGCCGTTGAAGCTGCCAGAGCCGGAGAACAAGGTCGAGGCTTTGCAGTGGTCGCGGGTGAGGTCCGTAATCTAGCTCAGCGTTCTGCAGCAGCGGCGAAAGAGATTAAAGATCTGATCAGAGACAGTGTAAGTAAGGTTGAAGATGGTACGTTACTGGTTAATGAGTCGGGTGAAACGCTAAAAGAGATAGTTGAGTCTGTTAAGCGGGTGACAAACATGATTTCTGACATTGCTGAAGCGTCGATTGAGCAGAGTTCAGGTATTGAGCAGGTCAATAAAGCAGTGTCACAAATGGATGAAATGACGCAGCAAAATGCTGCCTTAGTTGAAGAAGCGTCAGCCGCAGGGGAGTCGATGGCTGAGCAAGCAAATGATATGAGAAGATTATTAAACTTCTTCACTCTTGATGAATCTTCACACCGTAGCTTAGAAATATCTGAGTCACCGAAGAACTATAAAGCGCCAGAAAAGCAATTACCAAAACGGACAATGAACTCCAATAAGTCCCCTCAGCAAAACACGAGAAGTAATCAGTTTGCAGATGACTCGGAAGAGTGGGAAGAGTTTTAGGGTTAGGCAATAGATCAATTCCGTAGTGGGGGTTGGCTGAAGGAATACGACGATGCGAGAGTTTCTGTTGACCGATAAGGATTTTTCCGAAATTTCGGCTCGAGTCTATGACACATGCGGCATAGTACTCGGGCCGCATAAAAGGGAAATGGTCTACTCAAGGTTGGCAAGGCGCATAAGGGCCAATGGGCTAAATTCATTTGAGGCGTATTTGTCTTTTTTGGAAGAAAACCAAGATGTTGAGTTTAGTCATTTTATTAATGCAATAACAACTAACTTAACTTCTTTCTTTCGAGAAAATCATCACTTCGAGTTCTTAACAAAAAGAATAGTTCCTGAAATTATTGCTAGGCACAAACACGACAGAAGAGTCCGGATCTGGTCTGCCGGGTGCTCTACAGGTGAAGAACCCTATAGTATTGCGATGACCATTGCGAATGCTTTTCCGAATGGTTGGGATGTCAAAGTGCTAGCAACAGATCTAGATTCCAACGTCTTGGGCAAAGCGAGTCTCGGAGAATATACGGCAAACAACGTCACGGGGCTAGATGAAGATAAGCTCAAAAAATGGTTTCTTAGAAGTGCTGATGGAGCAATGTATAAAGTGAAGCCTAAATTGCAATCTTTCATCCATTTTAAACGACTTAACCTTCTAGAGCCGTGGCCAATGAAAGGACCCTTTGATGTTATTTTCTGTCGTAATGTTTTGATTTATTTTGATAAAGAAACCAAAGATAAATTGTTTGAGCAATATCATGACATGTTAGTTCCCAATGGCTATTTACTCATTGGGCACTCCGAAACGATGGGAAAAGAGCACCTGGAATTTAAAAATTTAGGTAAAACCATTTATCAAAAAGGCCAGTTGAATGAGAGAGTTTAGACCTGTTCTCAGAGGCTTCGAGCATGTAAAGCGCTTTTGGGATTCAGGGCGTGCCAAAGTCGTTGCAAAAGTACTTCCAGGGGAGTTTTATGTATCTAAGCAGGATGAACTGATTTCGACTGTACTAGGTTCTTGCATTGCCGCTTGCGTATATGATGAGAAATTGGGGATAGGTGGTATGAATCACTTTATGTTACCCGGAGCAAAGGCACTCAGAGAAGTGCATGCGGATGACCTAAATTGCCGTTACGGTAACTGGGCGATGGAGTATCTGATAAATGAAGTACTCAAAAATGGGGCGTCTAGAAGCAATTTAAAAATCAAACTTTTTGGCGGTGGAAAAATTATTAGCGCAATGACTGATATTGGGGAAGGAAACATCAGGTTTGCTCGAGCCTATGTGGAAGAGGAAAATTTGAATTTAATTTCACTGGATGTAGGTGGCCCTTGGCCAAGAAAAGTTATCTTTCATCCTCAAAGTGGCAAAGCGCAAGTGAAAAAGTTACGAACCATGCACAATAACACAATTGAACAACGTGAAGTGCGTTACTTACATGACATTGAGGCTCAAGACAATAAAACGGATATTGAGCTATTTTAGGTGTGAAATATGATCAAAGTTCTGATTGTTGACGACTCGCCGTTAATTCGTGGGTTGTTAAAAGAAATTTTAGGTCAGGCGGATGGTATTAAAGTCGTTGGCACCGCGGAAGACCCTTATGAAGCTAGAGAGCTCATTAAGTCTACTTCGCCTGACGTATTAACTTTGGATATAGAAATGCCAAAAATGAATGGCATTAATTTTCTTAAAAATTTAATGCGCTTAAGGCCTATGCCTGTTGTGATGATCTCTACGTTGACCCAAGAGGGCTCACCCGCCACGATAGAAGCACTAGAATTAGGTGCCGTTGATTTTATTTCTAAGCCCACCAGCAATGTTGCTGATACCTTAATGTCTTATTCCGATTTGCTGGTTAAGAAAATTAGAGTAGCGGCCGGTGCAAGAGTGAGGGCGTTTAAAGCACCAAAACAGGAAAGCGAATTAGAAATTGGCCGTAATTATACATTTTCTCGTAATACTATTTTAGCCATAGGCGCCTCAACTGGAGGAACTGAAGCTATCAGAGAGGTGCTTATGCGATTACCAACACACGCCCCTCCTGTTGTTATCACCCAACATATCCCACCAGTTTTCAGTACCTCATTCGCGCAAAGAATGGATCGCACCTGTGCGGTATCAGTCAAAGAAGCGGAAGATGGTGATGTTTTATTACCTGGTCATGTTTTCATAGCACCGGGAGACAAACATCTTAAGGTGGCACACACTGCAACCGGATATGTTTGCCGATTAGATGATACTGAGCCTGTTAATCGTCATAAACCCTCAGTTGAGGTGTTATTTAACTCCCTTGTGCCAATGGGGAAGCATGTTTGTGCTGCTATGCTTACGGGAATGGGTAGTGATGGAGCAAAAGCAATGCTAGCTTTGAAAACCGCTGGTGCCAATACATTTGCACAAGATGAACTTAGCTGTGTGGTATGGGGAATGCCCAGAGCGGCGTACGAGCTTGGCGCAGTGCAAAGCCTAGTACCTTTGAGTAAAGTGACTGAAACCATGCTGAGCGCGGTTAAAAAGTAGGGGTAAGAGCTAATTTGCTCCTACCCAAAGCTGTTATTTTTCAATAACCCAAGGTTGTGAAAACCAATAATATCGTCCTGTGTCTTTGATTGAAGGTGCCGTACAGTTATATCGAGACCGTCCTATGGATAGTGCTTTCGGGGTTTGGATACGTACGCTGGTTTCTGATAGCCACGTCAGCTCAGCTTGTCCAACACCTGAAACGTAGCATGCAAATTGACTCTGATGAAAATCCTTATTGTTAAAATGCAACGTGATTGCTGGGGTTTTATTGTTCGTAACGCTATCAAGGTAATCTAATTTTTGTAGAGAGAACGCTTTGGTCTCGAGCTTAGTTTTTAATGTTTCTAAGTTGCTGTAGTTTCCTGATGCGGGAAAGCGAGCGATACGTGTAAAATCTGAAGAAACACCAACCGCACCAGAGTGTTGGCCAATACCAATAAGTCCAAGCTCTGCTACTAGCTTTTGCAATTCATGGTTAAACTCACCGTAAGGGTATGCGAGGTAGGGGTAATCGTGGCCAATTTCTTCTTTAATACGCTGTTGTGACCATGTGATATCGTGCTCAACACGTGCACGCCACTGCGCCGCTGTTTCATTTTTTAGTTTGAGGTGGAGGTAATCGTGCTTAGCACTATGATTTGCGATAATAGCCCCACGTTTTGCTAATGCTCTTAACTCATCCCATGTCATCACATAGCTTTTCTTTTCGTCAATAAGTTGAGGGTTGACGAAAATAGTATAGGGAAAGCCAAAAGATTCCAGGATCGGGGCCGCCGCAGTGATATTATTTTCATAGCCATCATCAAAGGTGATAGCTAACGTCTTTTCTGGTAGAGACTTACCCGACTTCAGACTATCTAACAATTGGGGTAAAGGTATCACCGAAAAACCATGTTCTTTAATGTGGTTAAGATGAGATTTAAAGGTTTCTTCACTCACGCTGGTGACCGCTGGGAGTTTCTCACTCACGTGATGATACTGTAAGATAACCGCACCCCAACTATTTGCTGAGAATAGGGCCAAACCAAAAATAATATGTTGTATCAATTTCTTAAATGCCATAAAGCGCAACATCTGAGCCTCTTACTACTTGCAGGTCCGATGATACTATCAAATATTACGGTGCCACTGTTAGGATTAGTCGATACAGCAGTCATTGGTCATATGGGGGATGCGCATTTTTTGGCTGGGATTGCGCTAGGCTCTAGCGCTATCTCGGTACTATTTTGGCTTGCAAGTTTTCTGCGAATGAGTACTACAGGAGTGATCGCTCAATCAAGCGGCCAGCAAGACCATGACAAGCTGACACGTTCACTATTTACCAGCATGCTCATTGCGCTGCTCTTTGCCGTGAGTTTGATTCTATTATCTCCTCTGCTGGTCCAAGTTATTGCTCAACTTTCAAATGCTTCTAGTGAAGTATTTGAGCAAGCAAAATTATATTTTCAAATCCGTGTATTTAGCGCGCCTGCAGCAATGTTAAATCTTGTGTTGCTGGGCTTTATGCTTGGGATGCATTACGGGCGAGGGCCATTCTATCTGGTGTTATTCACGAACATAGTGAATATAGCTTTGGATATTTTATTTGTTGTCGGATTTGAGTGGGGAGTAGCAGGCGCAGCTTGGGCTTCACTGATTGCAGACTATTCGGCATTAGGCTTATCTTTGTTTTTGAGCGCATTGGTCGCAAAGCGCTACGGTATTGCGTTGAAATTCACTCTACCAAAGCGCGCGCAGTGGCTCAGTTTACTCACCTTGAATCGTGATATTTTTATTCGTTCCTTGATCTTACAACTCTGCTTTAGTTTTATGACTTTCTATGGCGCAAGGCTTGGTGAGATCACGCTAGCGGCCAATGCTGTCTTACTGAATTTTTTGATGTTAGTTAGCTTTGCGATGGACGGTATCGCTTATGCTGCCGAGGCAAAGGTCGGCAGAGCAAAAGGACAAGGCTCGTTGGGGCAATTGCAATTATGGGTAAAAGTAAGCCTGTTTTGGGGGGCTGCATTTGCGCTTTTATACAGCGCTATTTTTTATCTAGCTGGTGGCTGGATCATTAGCTTATTAACCAATATCCCCGAAGTGATAACGTTGGCAGGTACTTATTTACCTTGGTTGGTGCTATTACCTTTGATTGCCATGAGTTGCTTTTTGTTTGACGGCATCTTTGTTGGGCTTACTCGTGCTAAAGAAATGCGAAATAGCATGTTAGTTTCTGCGGTATTCGGTTTCTTCTTGCCTTTTTTGATTGCCTTGCCACTCGGTAATCATGCGCTCTGGCTTGCGATGAGTTGTTTTATGGGGTTGCGTGGATTGACCTTGGCATATAAATATCATCTGCTCGCTCGAGAAGCTACTTTACTCGAATAATGGGGGTTGCGTTAAGCGAATGGGTCGTTATCTTTTAGGGCTTGGCGGCGTTTTTCTCTGGCTTCTATAACCTGAGAAAAACGATTAGCAAAAATGCCAATATAACCGTAAAAGGCACAGCACAAACCAGGAAGTAAAAGCACTAAACCTGCGATTTGAAAGCGATGATCTTGATAATAACCCAGCGCGATAAAAGCACCCGCGAGTAACACAATAACCAGGCCAAAAAGGAAAAATTTGAGGCTTCGCTTAGGGTGAGACCCTAAGCGATAAATGAGGGGGTTGCTCATTAATAGTAAGAGTGTTCGCCGCGCGCGTGCTCCGTGATGTCACGTACGCCGTTGATTTCTTCAAACTTAGCGATCATCTCTTTTTCGATGCCTTCTTTCAACGTGACATCAATCATTGAGCAGCCGTTACAACCACCGCCGAATTGAAGTACAGCAATACCATCTGCGGTAATTTCTACTAGGCTGACTTGACCACCGTGATTGGCCAGTTGTGGATTTACTTCTGTCACTAGCATGTGCTCTACGCGCTCAGCTAGGCTCGCATCATCACGTAATCGTTTAGCTTTGGCATTTGGTGCCTTAAGCGTCAACTGACTCCCCATTTTATCGGTAACGAAGTCGATATCGGCTTCTTCTAAAAATGGTGCGCTTTCTTCATCAACGATGGCTTCAAAACCATTAAACGGTAAGCGGATATCGCTTTGTTCAACGGCATCTGCTGGGCAATATGACACGCCACACTCAGCTTGAGAGGTGCCTGGATTAACCACGAAAACTCTAATATTAGTGCCTTCAGCCTGATCGGCTAATAGTTTCGCGAAATGGCTTTGGGCAGAATCTGAAATATGGATCATAATTCGCTCTATACTTGACTAAATTACTCGGTTAATACGTATCATACTCTCCTCGTCGTGTTGTCGCTAGTGTTCGGCGTAAAAATTTGGCAATCGGCGGTGCGCTTGTTAGCTTGAAAAGTAATCGGAATTAAAGGACATTATCATGCGGTTAATAAGCTGTATTATCGTGCTGTTGAGCTTTAGCTTGCAGGCCAAGCCCATTGCCTATTATTTTGGCGATGAAGTAAAATTTGATCCCACAATAACTACGCCAAAACAAGCATTTGGATATGAAGTTGGGCGGTGGCATTTGCGCCACGATCAAATCGTTAATTATCTACACACCCTTGCAAGTGAAAGCCCAAGGTTGAGTGTCGAAACAATCGGGTTTAGCCATGAGCGACGTCCTTTATTACTCCTAAAAGCAAGCTCGCCACAAAACCAACAAAACCTGGCGCGTATTCAGCAAGAGCATATTGCTTCATTGAGCAGTAGCCAAAACAGTTCAGACCAGCCAGTTGTGATGTGGATGGGCTATAGCGTACACGGTAATGAGTCTTCAGGAAGCAATGCCGCGGTACTCATGGCATATTATTTAGCTGCGGCGCAGGGCGAGTCAGTTACGCAGCTCCTTGATAATGCGGTGATATTGTTAGATCCAGCTTTGAACCCTGATGGCTTATCACGTTTTGCTACATGGGCAAACGCCAATAAGAGCATGTCTCTATCAACCGATCCTGCACATCGTGAGCATAATGAGTCTTGGCCTTCTAGTCGCACTAACCATTATTGGTTTGACCTCAATCGTGACTGGTTACTACTACAACATCCTGAGTCAAAAGCACGGATCAAAGCGTTCCATCGTTGGAAACCAAACGTACTGACCGATTTTCATGAAATGGGACCAAATAGTACGTATTTTTTTCAACCTGGGATCCCATCAAGGACTCACCCAATTACTCCATTACAAAACGTAGCGCTAACCAACGAGATTGGTAAGTTTCATGCCAAAGCCCTTGATGCACAAGGGGAGTTATATTTTACCCAAGAGAGCTTTGATGACTTTTATTATGGCAAAGGCTCTACGTACCCCGACGTAAATGGTGCGGTTGGCATTTTGTTCGAACAAGCAAGTAGTCGAGGGCATGCACAAGAAACTCAGTATGGCGTGTTGAGCTTTCCTGAAACGATTAAAAATCAGGTTACGACGAGTCTCTCGACATTTCAAGCCAGCACGACACATAGACGCGCTTTACTTGACTATCAGCAGCAGTTTTATCAACAAGCGAATGAGCTTGCTAGTAAAGACGAAATCAACGGTTACGTTGTTGCTCGCGGCAAAGATAACTATCGCTTTCAAGCGTTTGTGGATTTATTGAAACAGCATCAGATAGAGGTGAAATATCTCTCAAAAATCAAAGAGGTGGAGAACACCGAATATCAGCAAGGGGATTTATACATTCCACTAGCCCAGCCACAATATCGCTTGATAAAAGCACTATTTAGCACACAGAGGCATTTTAAGGACAACACGTTTTACGATGTTTCAGGTTGGACGATGCCGTACGCTTATGATTTAGATTTTGCCGCAGTAAAAAGTGGCTGGGGTTTAAAGCTTCAAGGTGAATCGAGCACTGACTCAAATATATTGGCTCCCGTTGCAGGAAGTTATGCCTACACCATAGAATGGCACCATTACTTGGCGCCACAATTAGCAAATCGACTCTTACAGGCTGGAGTGAAAGTAGCAGCTGCAATGTCACCATTTGCAGCATCAACCACCTCAGGCTCTCATGACTTTCAGGCCGGTACATTGGTGATTGCTAGTGGTATTCAGCAGCAAGCAGGCTGGTTTACTCAGCTTGAAACAATCGCCAGAGAGCTTTCACTTCCAGTATATAGTGTGACTACAGGCCTTACACAAAGTGGCGTCGATTTTGGGTCAAGACAAATGCTGCAGCTGCAAAAGCCAGAAGTCCTCATCATAGGTGGTGCGGGTGTAAGTCAATATGAAGCGGGTGAGCTTTGGTATCATTTGGATAGGCATTTAAAACTTGCTCCTTCAATTGTGGAAAAGCAGCATATCGAGAAACTCGATCTTACGCGCTACACCCACATTTTATTGGCTGATGGTAAATATGGAGATTTAAGTGACAAGAGCAAAGCTAAGCTCTTGAGCTGGGTCGCTAAAGGCGGTGTGATTTGGGGGCAAAAGCGTGGTGCGCAGTGGCTAATCGAACAGCAGCTACTAGACGCTGAAATGGTTTCAAGCAAAGAAATGCGAGCCCAGTTTGACAGCAAAAATCTCACCTTTGCAGATCAAGATAGCCTGTCGGCAAAACAGCGGATTGCCGGCGCGATTTTTGATGCGCGTTTGGATTTAAGCCATCCTTTGTCTTTTGGCTTTGAAAACCGGGAATTGCCTGTCTTTAAAAATAGCACTTGGGTGATGCATCGTAATAATAAGCCATTTATCGAGTCGTTGACGTATACTAAAAAGCCTTTATTGGCAGGGTATGCTGATAATATTAACGTTGAACAGATCGCTGGTTCCTCTGTCTTGATAGCGTCAACGTCTGGACGTGGGGTGGCTGTAGGAATGACTGACAATCCTGTATTTCGTGGCTTTTGGTTCGGTTCTAGCCGGCTGCTAAATAACGCGTTGTTCTTTGCACACGGCATAAGATAAGGTCCAGAACATTTAGCAAGTTGATTGATATCTGTTCTAGCTATATCAATCAAATAATACGCTTTTAAGCGTCGAATGGTGTGAGGCTGATAGCCATCGCCCACACCATTTTTGCCCCATTTTGTTTACACACTTTTGCCGCTGCATTCATGGTCGCACCCGTTGTGATCACATCCTCAAGTAATACTATATTTTTTCCTTCAACAGATTGGTTGAGCACAAAGGCATTGTTTAAGTTACGTTTTCGTTTAGCTTTGGTCAGCTCCGATTGTGGCTTGGTGTGTTTTGCTTTTTTGAGTATTGTCTGGCTGAGTGGTAGCCCTTGCCAAATTTGCTCAACTTGATTGTAACCTCGTCGGATTAAACGCCTTCGGTGTAGTGGCAAACAACAAACAAGGTCTACGGGGAAAGCATCTTCTTCACTGAAACGCTGCCATAGTGTCTGAGCTAGCAGGTTTAAGGCACATTGATACGCTTTGCTATGGTTAAACTTTACTCCTTGCAACCATGTGTTTATTGGCGTGCGGTACCAACTTGCCACGCTTAATCCATCGCAGTCTTCAAGGCTAACCATGCGTTGGATATTGGGGTAATTAAGTAAATTTATCTCTTTATCCATAAAGTCTAAACAGGCTTGTAAGCAGTGTGGACAAAGCAAGGCTTCTGTTGTGCTTTGTTCACAGCATACACAGGGTTGACGCCACTTTTTAGGTAATAACCGATTAAGTTGGATCATTGCTTTCCATCCTGGGTTAGCTATCATGGCGTCAAGTTTGGTATAGAGAACAGATAAATGCAAAATGAAGTTGTGCTGCTCCATGGTTGGGGGATGAACAAAGCGGTGTGGCAGTTATGCGAGGAAACTTTAGCACCTACAACACCAATTAAAGCGGTAAACCTTCCTGGATTTGGTGGTACACCAAGCGCGGAGGGCGATTATTCTCTTGAGCGTAACGCTTTACTTATTGCTGAGCAGCTGATGCCACAAAGCGTATTGATAGGCTGGTCTTTGGGGGGCTTATTTGCATTGTATTTAGCTGCTCATTTTCCAGACAAAGTTAGCAAGGTTATTTTGGTCGCTTCAACGCCATTTTTTTGTGAGCAAGCTGATTGGCCCGGAATAGCCCCTAAAGTGCTAAACAACTTTGAGACTCAACTGCAAACCAATAGCGCAAAGACGATAGAAAGATTTTTAGCTATTCAAGCGATGGGCAGTGAATATGCCAGAGAAGACATCAAACAACTCAAAGCGCTACTAGGCACACTGCCGGAAGCGGAGGCGAAAGCACTAGCTGGTGGACTGGAGATATTGAAATCGCAGGACTTACGTAATGAATTTTCACGGCTACAACTCCCCACAATAGGCATATTCGGCCGTTTAGATTCTCTTGTTCCACAAACGGCTGTAGAGAAAATGCAGGTACTCAATCCAAATTTTAAGGCTCATACGCTTGCAAAGGCCTCTCATGCGCCTTTTATCTCTCATAAAGAAGCTTTTTTATCACTCCTTAAATCAATTATTTAGAAATTTAGAATAATAAAGCGGCAAAAAATTGCCGCTTTTACTTTTCTTTGTTGATATTTTGCGCAATAATTAGTCAGTAAGAAAAGGTTTATCTAGGTGCGAATATGCCAATAGGTGATGTGTTAAATAATGGAATTGACGGTTATAACCGCGCTGCTCAGGGGATTGCCCAAGCAAGTGCTGATATTAACCGCGCTGCCATCGATCAACAAAGTGATTCTGAACGTGCGTCTGGGCGGCAGTTGCAGGGTGCCAGTGCCGGTGAAGCTGTGACGGCTCCAGTGAGCGAAACCCCAAGCTTGACCGAATCAGTGGTAGCCTTAAAAGTTGAAGAGTTTAACGCGAAAGCCAATGTGCAAACTATTCGCACTGCAGATGAAGTGCTAGGTACGTTGATTGATATTAAAGTGTAATGAACATAGTAACGCCACCACCGGCGATGAATTTAAACACTGCCAACGTGTACACCGAAACGGTTGTACGCGATAATCAGCTGCGTGAAGCGATCCCAAAACCTGCACCAACTAATCCCTCATTTACTGAAAACCGCAACCTTTCCGATTCTGAAAAAGGCCGCTCTTCTAACGTAGACGATGCAAAAATTTACGGTTCTGATGGTAAAACAGAGCAAAGCAAAACCATTCAAGGCAAAGAGGAAGGTGAAAAAGGCGAAGGCCAAGAAAAAGAAAAGAATGAACAAGAGCAGCAACAAACAGAGCAAGATGAGCAGGTCGTTCAAGAATTAAAATCTCGAGATAGAGAGGTAAGATTACATGAGCAGGCTCATGCCAGAGTAGGCGGGCAATATGCCGGATCACCGAGTTATGAATATCAGCGCGGTCCTGATGGCAATAACTACGCTATTGGCGGTGAGGTGATGATCGATGTTGCGCCGCTTGAAGGTGATCCACAGGGCACGATTGAAAAAATGCAAACGGTGAGAGCGGCAGCGTTAGCACCAGCAGAACCCTCTGGCGCTGATAGAGCCATCGCAGCAGATGCGACTCAAAAACTCTCGGCGGCGCAGGCTGAGTTGGCAAAAGCTTCTATCAGTGGTGAAGAGCAAAGTGATAGCAAGCGGGTGCAAAATATTCAAACTCGTCGTTTGAGTGGTGAGCAGGCAAAAGCAGAGAGTGCAGAAGAGCAAGCCAAGCTGAAGCAGGATGCAGATCCTTACGCTGTCGCGATGCCAATTGAAGCTGATCCTGAAATCCAAGCAAGATCGCTCAGGATCTCAAACTTTTATCAACATGTAGCGATGCCTAATCAACCCGCATCGCTATCAGTGCAAATTTAACCGTAGGTATTGGCCTTCTCCTCCGCGGGTCATTGCAGTGAAAACGAGTTAAAACCCCCGACAAACGAAAAGCGCGACCAAGGCCGCGCTTTTCTTTGTTCATTGCATTGTTGAACCTGAACTCGGGATAACAACTTGTTCTCTAGCAGCTGTTATCCCTTACTACTGCGTTAAATTTGCCTTGTATTAAGAAATAACTCCTGGCTAGAGCGATATTACGCTTTTGAACTTAGTGAGTTTAGTGGATTAACTTACTTCTTATCCCAAGTTCAGGTTATTGAGATTACTTCTTCAGCTTCGCGAAGGCTTCAGCAAACGCATTACCCATCGCGGCGTTACCTGCATCTCGTGACTTTGGCTTAGAAGACTTAGGCGCAGGTTTTCCTTTGTGCGGCTTCGCGTTTTGTTTTTGCGCTGGAGCTTGAGATATTTCATCGTTTAAGCGCATGGTAAAGCTAATGCGTTTACGAGGCACATCAACCTCAATCACTTTGACCTTAACGATATCTCCCGCTTTAACGACTTCACGCGGATCGGAAATAAACTTATCCGTGAGTGCTGAAATGTGAACAAGTCCATCTTGATGCACACCTACATCCACAAAAGCCCCAAAATTGGCAACATTAGAGACCACACCTTCTAAAATCATACCGACTTTAAGATCTGTGATTGTTTCAACACCAGCTTTAAACTGCGCCGTTTTAAATTCTGGGCGAGGATCTCGGCCTGGCTTATCTAACTCTTTGATAATATCAGTGACCGTTGGTACCCCAAACTTATCATCTACATAGTCGTTTGCCACAAGGCCATTCAAGACTTCGCGATTACCGATAAGGGTATTCACTTCTAGATTTTGTTTTTTACAAATCGCTTTGACAACAGGGTAAGCTTCTGGGTGCACTGCCGATGCATCCAGTGGATCGTCGCCATTGGCGATACGTAAGAAACCAGCTGCTTGTTCAAATGCTTTAGGTCCTAATCGCTCAACTTTTTTAAGCGCTTTGCGATCCGTGAAAGAGCCATTTTCGTCGCGGTATTTTACGATGTTGCTGGCTAATGTTTTATTCAAACCCGAGACGCGCGTTAATAATGGTATCGATGCCGTGTTCACATCGACACCTACTGAGTTTACGCAGTCTTCGACCACAGCAGTTAGCGTTTGCCCTAGCTGGCTTTGAGAAACATCGTGCTGATATTGGCCAACACCGATTGATTTTGGTTCGATTTTCACAAGCTCTGCTAGCGGATCTTGTAATCTTCTTGCGATAGAAACTGCACCACGTAGAGATACATCAAGATCTGGAAATTCGTTTGCGGCAAATTCAGAGGCTGAGTACACCGATGCGCCAGCTTCACTCACCATGATTTTGTTGAGCTTTAATTCGGTAGCGCCTTTTAGCAGTTCTGCGGCCAGTTTGTCGGTTTCGCGAGACGCGGTTCCGTTACCGATAGCAATAAGCTCAACTTTGTATTGGCGGCACATTTGCTCTAGTGTCTTCAGCGACTTATCCCACTGGTTTTGAGGGGCATGAGGGTGGATAGTACTGGTTGCAATCAGTTTGCCTGTGGCATCGACAATGGCGACTTTACACCCGGTACGTAATCCCGGATCGATACCCATTGTCACTTTTGCACCAGCAGGCGCAGCCATCAGTAGATCTTTTAGGTTTTTCGCGAAAACTTCGATAGCGTCTAGCTCTGACTTTTCACGCATTGACCCTAAGAATTCGTTTTCCAAGTGCAGGGCGATTTTAATCTTCCATGCCCACTGGACCACACCCATTAACCAATCACTGGCAGCTTTACCAGAGACGGCTAGGCGGTAATGATCAGCAATGATCTGTGCACAAAATTGAGCAGGGTCCTCTGCGCTTGGTTCCGGGTTGATAGATAACTGTAAAAAACCTTCGTTACGTGCTCTTAGCATCGCCAGTGCGCGGTGCGATGGAATTTTATTTAGCAGCTCATTATGTTCAAAGTAGTCACGGTATTTGCTTCCTGCTTCTTCTTTACCCGCAATGACTCTTGCTTCGATTTGTGCGTTGTCTTTAAGGTGCGCACGGAGTTTAGCAAGTAGCTTTGCGTCTTCTGCAAAACGCTCCATGAGAATAAACTTAGCGCCATCTAAAGCCGCTTTGGTGTCTGAAACGCCTTTGCTCTCATCAATGAAAGGAGTCGCTTGTTGTTCTGGGTCTAACGTTGGATCTGCAAATAAAGCGTCTGCTAGGGGTTCCAAACCTGCTTCTATCGCGATTTGGCCTTTTGTTCTGCGCTTTGGTTTGTATGGGAGATATAAATCTTCGAGTACGGTTTTGCTGTCAGCGGCTTGTATTTCTGCATTTAACTCGGCAGTGAGTTTACCCTGTTCATCGATGGTTTTTAAAATAAACTCGCGACGTTCATCAAGCTCTCGTAAGTAACCTAACCTTTGCTCAAGCAAACGCAGTTGAGTGTCATCTAAGCCACCCGTTACCTCTTTACGGTAACGTGCAATAAATGGAACGGTTGCCCCTTCGTCTAGCAAACTAATAGCAGCATTAACTTGCTGTTCTCTGGCGTTAAGCTCCGTTGCTAAACGTTGTGTGATATTGCTCATGCAAAATCCTTATACTCTTCTTAATCGGTCTGTGTTGCCTAGACAATACTCATCTCGGGCAAACAAAATTTAGCTCAATGTTATCATTGTTCGGTGTTTCTGCGATATTCGATTTGGTTGATATACCAAAGTCTTCGGCCATGCGGTGTGGTGACCGTAATTTCATCATCGACTTGTTTGCTTAGTAAAGCCCTAGCCATTGGCGCATCGATGGAGATGTAGTCATTGCGTTCGTATATTTCATCAGGTCCAACAATTCGAAATGCACGAACCTCGCCTTCTTCGCTTTCCACTTCTACCCAAGCGCCAAAAAATACTTTACCTTCTTGTTCGGGACTATATTCCACGACTTTTAGTTCGGGCATACGCTTTCGTAAAAAGCGTACCCGTCTATCTATTTGCCTTAATAAACGTTTATTGAAGGTGTAGTCGGCATTTTCGGAGCGATCGCCTAAACTCGCTGCCCAATTCACAATTTTGGTGATCTCTGGGCGCTTTTCAAACCACAGGTGATCATGTTCTTGCTGCAGTTGGCGGTATCCTTCGGGCGTGATCAAATTCGTTTTCATGTTTCTCAGGTGTTTTGGGTTAAACCCTTGTAATGTTCGGTAACAATCTAGTATCAATGTATGGTGTCGAAAAGCACCAAATTCAATTATATTTAAGCATAATAATATCATGGTCCATTATCGCCATGAGCGTTAAATGAACAGGATGATGATTTGTGCACGAAATGTCGCAGATCAGCAAGCTTTAGTAAATTAATAAATAGAAGAAATATAAATGGGAAATGAAACCACCAAAGTGCTCGTAGTTGACGACGATATGCGTTTGCGCAGCCTTTTAGAGCGTTATCTCGTAGAGCAGGGATTTATCGTCCGCAGTGCAGCCAATTCTGAACAAATGGACAGACTACTTGAACGCGAAAACTTTCACTTGATGGTGTTAGACCTGATGCTTCCTGGAGAAGATGGTCTTTCCATCTGTCGTCGTTTAAGACAAAAAGAGAATGAGATCCCAATTGTCATGTTGACGGCGAAAGGTGATGAGGTTGACCGTATTATTGGTCTTGAGCTTGGCGCGGATGATTACATTCCAAAACCTTTCAACCCAAGAGAACTGTTAGCGCGAATAAAAGCCATTCTTCGTCGTCGTGCCAAAGAAGTACCAGGTGCGCCTGCTGCAGAAGAAAATGAAGTGAGCTTCGGTAACTTTACCCTTAATTTAGCGACGCGAGAAATGCAACATGGGGAAGCGACGATTTCACTTACCTCAGGTGAGTTTGCGGTACTTAAAGCACTGGTGAGTCACCCTCGAGAGCCGCTTAGTCGAGATAAGTTAATGAACCTTGCTAGAGGGCGTGATTATAGCGCACTTGAGCGCAGCATTGACGTTCAGGTTTCGCGCTTGCGTCGTATGATTGAAGATGACGCCTCTAATCCTCGCTATATACAAACGGTGTGGGGTCTTGGGTACGTATTTGTGCCTGACGGTGTGAAGTAGCCAGCATGTTACCTCGTAGTGCATTCGGGCAAACCGTCTTCTTTGTCGGCGCGTTACTATTGATAAATCAAGTCGTGTCTTACATTACCGTTACCTTATACGTTTTCAAACCAACTTTTGAACAAGTGAATCTGATGCTTGCTAAGCAGGTTAAAACGGTTTTCATTGATTGGGAGAATGGCGTTGAAGTTGATAACAGTGTATCTCGCAAATTCTTCGAGATAACGGGTATTGAGGTGATGACACAAAGAGAGGCCTATGTAAATGGGCTGGGGCAGGCCAAAGAATATACATTGCTGTCTCGTAGCATGTCGGATCAACTTAATGGTTCTGCGCGAGTCAGGATAAGCCAAGGAGATCCGGTTGTTTATTGGGTCGAAGCACCGCAAGCGCCTGGGTATTGGGTAAGAGTACCGCTTAGCGGACTCAGTGAAACAAAAATGGAGTTTTTAGTTTTTTACCTCTCCAGTATTGGTTTTTTAAGTGTGTTAGGGGGGTGGCTTTTTGCTAGGCATCTAAACAAACCGCTAAAATCGCTACAAATTGCAGCTAGTCGAGTAGGCGTAGGAGACTTTTCAACACGCCTTGTCGAAGAAGGGTCAACAGAAGTTATTGAGGTGACTCGGGCATTTAATAAAATGTCTAAGGGGATCGCAGACCTAGAAAGTGATAGACGACTGTTAATGGCTGGTGTGTCGCACGATTTACGTACGCCCTTAACCCGAATTCGTCTAGCAACTGAAATGATGTCGGATGAGGAAGATTACCTGCGCGAGGGGATAATCGACGATATTGAAGACATGAATGCAATTATCGACCAATTCATTGAATATCTCCGTCACCACAACGGTGCAGAAATGTCGGCAGACGACGTTAACACGGTTATTGAAGAAGTGGTTCATGCAGAGCAGCAGCATCAGCGACCAATTCACTTGCAAGCAGAGGAATACTTACCTGCGGTAATGATGAATGCCGTCGCGTTAAAGCGAGTATTCACTAATATGATTGAAAATGCGATCCGTTATTCTGAACAAGATATTGAGGTGACGACAGAATACAGCCCCAAGCACCGTGCCGTTATCGTAAAAGTAATGGACAGAGGGCCAGGTATCCCTGAGTCAGAGTTGGAGTCTGTATTCGAACCATTTAAACAGGGAGATCAGGCTAGAGGGAGTGAGGGAAGTGGCTTAGGGCTTGCCATTATCAAACGTATCGTGACCACACACGGCGGTAAAGTAAGACTACGAAATCGAGATGGCGGTGGTCTGATCGCGGAGGTTTCTTTGCCAGCTTACCGTGGTAAACTTGAGGAAAATAACAATTAATAAACTTTAACGGCTTGAGGTATAACACTGGTTTTTCCGGGCCGTTAAGTAATAGTAAGGAATGCTATTGTGGCTATAGAAGTATCCAGCGCACGATTGATCCCTGTTTTGAGGCGTATTGTCGCTGTCAAAAAGTTTGCCAAACTCCACCCAACGCTCATTCCCTTTATGCTCTATCTGGCCGTCAGTGGTATCGCTCTGTTTTATGTTGCTCGTTTGCTTAATTCGTTTGGGTTTTCTGCACTGAAGCACATAGGGATAAGTGACTTTTTAACCGTGATCATGACTAATTTTTTATTTCTACCGGCATTTACTTTCGTTGTCTTCAGCTTACTCACGATAATCAGGCAAGATAAAAAGCTTGTTCAGGTTAAGTTTCTTGGCGTTGATAAGTTGAACTATATAGTTAACCAGCCACTCTATAATTTTCCACTTTCCACAACGATTATTACTACGCTTATTTTGTCTACATATGCGGCTGATTTCGCAGCAAAAAGTGCTGTAAGAGACGTAAAGGCTTTACAGCGTGGAAACACTGATATTTATTTAAGTTATCCGATAGATTGGTTTGGCGAACAAGTAATGACAATTCCTTCAGTTGTAATTGTGTTGTCGACTTCACGATATACTTTTATATATCACCCTGAAACAAAAAAGGCGGTGGCCATTCCCGATGCGAATTTAGGTAGCATTACTACACTCTCGGCTTCAGGGGGAGGGAAATGAAAAAAATTACCAATGACGCTGAATATTACGCTTGGTTCGATGAAGTAAGTAAAAAGACCGCAAAATTTATTTATGAACAACCTGGTGTTCTTATTACTTTGGGATATCTGACACTAAATTTGGCAGGCTTCGTGTATCTTACTTCTTTATTCAATGCTTTTTCTATCGAGATCATCAAATATATGGAACTTAGCGACTTATTGATGTCATTCTTGGCAGAGCCAGATATTCTTTTTGCAACATCTTGCGCAATTGCAGTGGGAGGAGGAGTGGCTTATGTAGTGAGTAAATTCGATAGAAAGCGGGCTCAGGTTAAAGAGCTTAAGGGGTGGAAAAGCTGGCTCTTGAGCCACCGTATTTTATATCGACTCAATCCTTTCTATAGTTTAGTTGTTGTAGCTATGCTTATTTATCCAAATGCATACGCTGGACTATTGGGCTCTTGGAACGCTGAGAGTATAAAAGAAGGTAATGGTAAGCTATACAACTTCGATTTAATTAACTCGATTAGCCTTGATCAACAAAAAAGGCGTCATTTTCAAGATATGCAAATCATACTGGAGTCTGAACGCTATGTTTTTCTCTATGAAAAATCTAAAAATCGTTCAGTGATCCTATCGAGAGATAATATCGCGAGTATTCAGATAGTTGCGCAGGGTGTGGATAATTGATGCGAAGCATATCGAAGAAGGTGCCATATCGTGATTTGACCTATACCCAAAATGTTTTAACAAATGCTCAGTTGGTTCAATTAAAGTGCATCATTGCAACGAGCTTTTCCAATGTAGAGGTTGAGCATTACTTTACTCAGTACTTTGAAAAAGGCGAAAGCACAAAGCGTAGACTCCGGTTATTTTTATCAGGCGGGGATATTGTCGGCTATTGCTTATTGACCTTTGATGATAGCAGCGAGGATGTTTGTATTGTTGGCGCTTCAGCTGCTTTTTTACCTGATTTTAGAGGGAAAAACAGTACCTTTAGGTTTTCTCTTATAGAAGTATTAAAACGTTATATACGTAACCCACGTAGAAAACTGTTATATGCCGACACTATGCTCAGCCCCGCTATGTTCAGGGCCATAGCAAAAAATATCGCCGAAGTTTATCCAAATAACTTGTCTCAAAATAGTGCGATAGCAACGCTCTATGACACCATTAACCCGTGTGGCTTGGTAAGTTCCTATAATGGTCTAAGATGTTTGAAGGTTGTAGGGCGTAAAACCAATTACAGCGAGGCAGACATCACATGCTTTAGAGAAAGCAGGAAAACTGAGATTGCACTTTACTGTAGTGTTAATCCTGACTTTGATAAAGGGATTGCGCTCGTTGTTATCATTCCTATTTCGCTTACACAATTTATCTTAACACTAAAGAAAATATTATCGAGTAGAGTATCTGGTGTGTTAGGGCGAGGATAAGTACCGTCACTAGATATTTGTTATTGCTTCTAAGTTTGTCAAAAGGTCTTAG
Source organism: Pseudoalteromonas sp. NJ631 (assembly GCF_000276645.1). NCBI lineage: Bacteria > Pseudomonadati > Pseudomonadota > Gammaproteobacteria > Alteromonadales > Pseudoalteromonadaceae > Pseudoalteromonas > Pseudoalteromonas sp. NJ631. The sequence continues at coordinate 25,417 of NZ_AKXJ01000022.1, read as the reverse complement.
CCGATTAATTTTGTTTAACTTTTTGATATTTATGATTTTTATTGATGTTTGCTAAGCTGGGTTCAGTTCCTATTATGCACTACTGAAGAGTAAGTTAGATTTCCCTAGCAACGTTTTATTGTTTTCAGTGTGTTGATTTAATGTTTTATTTATGTAAGTCTTTTGGGCGATAGTTAACTTAATATAAAAGGAAAATTGTATGAATAAGCTATTACCCGCAGTTGCTTTACTTGTGGCAACTTTTACTATGAGCAATCAAGCACATGCCAATGAAAAAAATGTGACAGTTGGTGAGTTTGGCGAAATTAGTGCTAATGGAGATATTGGCACTGCATCTATGTCTATTCCGGAGTTTAAGCAGTACTTTCGATATATTATAGACACGGACGAAGTCGCTAATATCACTTCACAATGTCGTATCTTGACTTACGTATACCATGATATTGATTTTAATTATATATACCCTGTCGAGTTTCGAATTGAGGCATACTCAAAGACTAAGCTTTATAAAACATATAAAGGCCAAAGAGGACGCTTTCCTTCTGAGCAACGGCTATGTAATTGATCAAAAAGCTTTAGCGTAAAACAATAAACCCACTTGAAGTGGGTTTTTGGATCAAAAAAACGCCCAAACAAGGGGCGCTTTTGATAAAGGAATCTTTCTTAGATTAGCCGCGAGGACCTGCCGCTTTGATTGCTTCAGAAACATCGTATTTAGCGAAGTTTTCTTTGAAGTCAGCCGCAAGTTTAGCTGCATATTCAGCATACTTAGCTTGATCTTGCCATGTATTTACTGGATTAAGTAGCTTGCTATCAACACCTTCCACTGCCACTGGTACATCTAAATTTAGTGCCTCAATGTGCTGTGTCTCAACGCCCTCTAATGTATCGTTTACGATTGCATCAATCACGGCGCGAGTTGTTGGAATGTCAAAACGCTTACCAATGCCATAAGGGCCACCAGTCCAACCTGTGTTTACTAGGTAAACTTTAGCGCCAAACTCACGCACACGCTTCATTAGTAGCTCAGCATACACGCCTGCTGGACGAGGGAAGAAAGGAGCACCAAAACAAGTTGAGAAAGTTGATTCGATATCAGAGGTTGAACCAATCTCAGTTGAGCCTACTTTCGCCGTGTAACCACTAAGGAAGTGATAAGCCGCGGCTTCTTCGCTTAGGATTGAAACTGGAGGTAATACGCCGCTCACGTCACAAGTTAAGAATACAACAGCACGAGGCTCGCCCGCGCGGTTTTCAACTTTACGCTTTTCAACATGCTCAAGAGGATAAGCTGCACGCGTATTTTGCGTTAAGCTTGAATCGGTATAGTCAGGAGTACGCGTTTCATCTAGCACGACGTTTTCTAAAATAGTACCAAAACGGATTGCATCCCAAATAACAGGCTCGTTCTTTTGTGACAGGTCGATACATTTCGCATAACAACCGCCTTCAATGTTGAATACGCTACCAGGCGCCCAACCGTGCTCATCATCACCGATAAGAAAGCGCTTAGGATCCGCAGAAAGAGTAGTTTTACCAGTTCCTGATAGACCAAAGAATAACGTTGTGTCACCAGCTTCACCTACGTTTGCACTACAGTGCATAGGTAGCACACCTTTTGCTGGTAGTAAGAAGTTTTGTACAGAGAACATCGACTTCTTCATTTCACCGGCGTAATGCATACCTGCGATTAGCACTTTGCGCTGTGCAAAGTTGATGATAACGGTACCATCGCTGTTTGTGCCATCACGCTCAGGATCACAAACAAAAGAAGGAACGTTCATCACCTGCCATTCAGGTAAATCAGTTTTGTTATAAGAGTTAGGTTCGATAAACATGTTTTTAGCGAAAATGTGATGCCAAGCAGTTTCAGTCGTTACAACGACTGGTAAATAGTGCTCTGGATCCGCACCGACTTCTAAGTGAGAGACGAAGTGGTCATTTTCAAGAACGTGCGCTTCTACGCGAGCCCATAAAGCATCAAACTTGGCACCTTCGAATGGGCGGTTTACGTTACCCCATTGGATGTCATTTTCTGTGCTTGATTCTTTTACGATGAAACGGTCGTTTGGTGAACGTCCAGTACGACGACCTGTTTTTGCAACAAAAGCTCCATTTGCGGCTAAAGTGCCCTCGCCACGACGGATAGCGTGTTCGACAAGTTCAGCTGCGGTTAAATCGACAAAACGAGTAGCGCTTGAAGTCATGTTTATACCTAAAAAGTGAGAGTTGAACGGGATAGCTCTGGGGTACTCTTGCCCTTAGCTAAATTTATAGTAACAGATGAAATTGAGATATTCGAGCCTTTAGAGTGCTTAAAATTACATAAAAACGTCAAAAAACTTGAATAATTTCAATGATACCGGTGTCATAACTTTTGTATGTTTTATGACACCGGTATCACCTAATAGACATAAAAAAACCGCCAAAAATGGCGGTTTCATTTTGTAATTAAGGGCTAAAGCGCAACTTAATTAAATAACGATTTAATATCTTGCTCGTTAAAAACGTAGTTTTTCAAACAGTAATGACAGCTAATATTGACTTCGCCGTGTTTTTGCAAGTCTTCCATCAAGGCTTCTAGTCCGACATTGGCCAGCGCATTCTCGGTTTTTTCACGGCTACATCCACATACAAACGAGATGGCTTGTGGTTCAAAAAGTTGAGGATTGTCTTCGTGATACAGTCTTGTTAGTACGGTATTAGCGTCTAAATCTAGTAGCTCTTCATCTTTAATCGTGTCGCTTAGTGCTTCAAGATGTTGGAAATCGGAAACAGACTTTTCTTTATTGACAGGCAGTACTTGTAAAAACAGACCTGCCGCTTTCACTTTATCGCCAACTAGGCTTGTTGCGAACCATAAACGGGTTTTCAATTGCTCAGATTGCTCGAAGTACTCTTCTAAACATTCGGCAAGCGATGCTTTAGAAAGAGGAACTATGCCTTGATAGCGTTCGCCTTTTGTCGGTGTAATGGTGATAACCATATACCCTTTGCCCATGAGCTCAGGTACAGATGATCCTGAAACTTCAGATTGCAGCCTTGCCACGCCGCGCATCTGTTGTTTGTGATTACCATTGATCACCGCATATTTTACTGGACCATCACCTTGAAGCTGAACCGCAATGTCACCTTCAAATTTTAACGTAGCGGTCAGCAAACTCGTTGCAACCAATAACTCGCCTAATAGCTGCTGCACAGGCTCTGGGTAGTTGTGACCGCTAATGATGTCAGTAAAAGTCTGTTCTATTTGTACAAGCTCACCACGTACGTCTAGCTTGTCGAAAATATAACGATGAAGTAAATCAGTCTGCATCAATGAAAATCCTAGTTTGATTTCAATTTAAGTAATTCACGGCGTTGTTTCTTGTCCGGCTTAGTAGCAGGACGAGGCGCAAACAAGCTATTGTTTTGGCGCGCCAACGCGTTTTGCGTTCGTTTTTCAATACTTGCCTCAGACTCTTCATAAAGAGTTTGAGCAATAGGAGCCGCTTGTCGCTTTTCCATGATTTTGAGTATGGTTACTTCTTTCTCTTCATATCCTTGGGCCAACTTCACTACCGCGCCGACTTCAACCGTTTTACTTGGTTTACAGCGCTGACCGTTGTAATGTACTTTGCCACCTTGGACCATATCGCGAGCAAGCGCTCGTGTTTTGTAGAAGCGAGCAGCCCATAACCACTTATCAATACGAACTTTCTGTTCAGATTGGTTGTTTTCCTGTTGGAGTTTTGTCACAATTCGTTAACTATTTGCTAGTGTGAAATTTAACCTAACAAATTTAGCATATTTCGTTATGCAAACAAAGTAGATGACAGGCACTAAACTTGTGAGTTAATCGCACTTTACCTAAAAAATGAACTAATATGTGTGTCTATGTTCCAAGGTTAAGTTTAGATTCAGTTAATTGGCCTACGGTGTACCTATTTAATTAAAAGTTTAACAAATGCACGCTTGTTGAAAAAATTTCGAGGCGGTACACTGGGGCGTTCAAGAGAATAAGAAAAGTATTATATGGAATTACAGTTACAACAGCTTCAGAAGTTTTGGCTTGGTTTGCCTCATGCAAAATTGAGTCGTATCATTGTTGTCCTGTCGGTTGTTTACGTTGCGTTTCTCTTTTCGCAATTATTTTGGTTGTTATGGCCTGTGCCACAAACTCAACCCTTGCTCCCTGCATCACAACTGTATAGTCAATCAAGTAGCGGTATCACAAGTCAAGGAATTGTCGCTCAAAATTTGTTTGGTGAGGCAAATGCTAAGCTTGATACCAAACCACAGCCCGTGGTTTCTGATGCACCGGAAACAACGCTCAACGTTAGGCTAACTGGTATCGTGGCGGTCAGCCAAGATGATGGTGCAGGCCTTGCTATTATTGAATCTCAGGGGCGTCAAGAGACCTATTCTGTTGACGCACCAATCACAGGCACTCGCGCAAAGCTTGCTCGGGTATTGCCTGATCGTGTGATCTTAGATGTTAGTGGACGTTTTGAAACGCTGATGTTAGATGGCATAGAGTTTAGCCGCACTGTGGCGATGCCAACAAAGCCAAAGAAAATCGTCAACAGCACAACTTCACCAACCCCACCTCGAAATGAACTAGCTAATCGTCGCCAGGAATTGCTCAGCGATCCCGGTAAATTATTTGATTATATAAAGATTGCTCCGGAACAGCGTAATGGCGAAGTTATTGGCTATCGTCTCTCACCTGGAAAGGATCCTGAATTGTTCGAACAGGTGGGGCTTAAAGCGAATGATTTAGCAATCGCAATTAATGGGTTTCAGCTCACGGATATGAAACAGGCTATGTCAGCTATTAATGAACTTAGAACGAGCACAGATGCGAACATCACGATCGAACGAGACGGTCAGGTGATGGATGTGCAGTTTAGCCTGTAAAGTTACTAATTTTGGAGTTTTAGAATAATGGGTAAAAAGCTACACCTCACAAAAACCAAAAAAGGGTTAGCTAAGTATGCAACGCTCTTGATTGCTGCTGGTATTTCACTTTCTGTTTCTGCGGTTGAATATGCCGCGAACTTCAAAGGTACCGATATTAATGAATTCATTAATATCGTTAGTGATAAGCTGAATAAAACTATCATCATAGACCCTAACGTGCGCGGTAACATCAATGTTCGCAGTTATGAGCTGATGGATGAAAAGCTGTATTATCAGTTCTTTTTAAACGTGCTTGAAGTATATGGTTATTCAGTTATTGAAATGGATAGCGGTGTGCTTAAGGTGGTTCGTAGTTCTGATGGTAAAAAGTCGAACGTGCCTTTGGTATCTGGTGAAGAACTAGGAAATGGTGACGTAATGGTAACACGCGTTGTGCGCGTGAAGAACGTTAGCGTGCAAGAGCTTGGTCCACTTATTCGTCAATTCAGTGACCAAAAAGATGGTGGTCACGTAACTAATCTAAATTCAGCAAACGTGATGATGCTAACCGGCCATGCGTCCTCGGTGAATCGTCTTGTTGATATTATCAAAACGGTTGACCAAGCAGGCGATAAGCGTGTTGATATCGTTAAGCTGAAGCATGCCACTGCTGAAGATGTTGTTAAAGTCGTTGAAAAGATTTTCCAAGACTCAGGGAAAGGTGGTGTACCAGACTTCCTTATTCCGAAAATTGTGTCAGATACCCGTACCAACAGCGTCATTGTTAGTGGCGAATCACAGGCACGTAGCCGCGCGGCTGAACTCATCAAGCGTTTAGATGATGAACTACAATCTCAAGGCAATACTCAGGTTTTCTATCTGAATTACGCAAAAGCGGAAGACTTGGTTAAGGTTCTTCAAGGCGTGAGTAAATCGATTGAAGAAGAGCAAGCCGCAGGTCAGCAAGCAAGAACTCGCAGTAGTAGCAAAAATGAAACCAGTATTGAGGCGCATGAAGACTCAAACTCACTGGTGATTACCGCACAACCAGACACGATGCGATCTTTAACTCAGGTGATTAAAAAGTTAGATATTCGTCGAGCTCAAGTATTGGTTGAAGCAATCGTTGTTGAGGTTTCTGAAGCCGATGGTATTAACCTTGGCTTACAGTGGATCTCTGAAAAAGGCGGGATGCTGCAATTTAATGATGGCAACACCGTTCCGATCGGTTCACTAGCTGTTGCTGCTGAACAAGCACGTGATAGAGAGATTAAAGGGACTATCGTTGGAACAGATGATAATGATGTATCTAATACCACGACTACCGAGCGTGGAGATTATAGCGGTTTGGCAGGCCTACTGCAAAATATCAATGGTCTGGCGGCTGGTATTGTGAAGAATGATTGGGGTGCAATCATTCAAGCGGTAACCACGGATACCAACTCAAATATTCTAGCTACACCGTCTGTTACCACTATGGATAACGAAGAAGCGTCCATGATCGTCGGTGAAGAAGTACCTATCGTGACTGGTTCTACTGCAAACGACAATAACTCAAACCCGTTCCAAACGGTAGACCGCCAAGAAGTGGGTATCAAATTAAAAGTAACCCCTCAGATTAACGATGGCACTGCGGTTCAACTGACGATTGAGCAAGAAGTATCAAGCGTGAAAGGTGCGACGTCGGTGGATATTCGAGTGGCTAAACGTGCTATCAATACCACGGTTATCGCTGATGATGGCGGCATGGTTATCTTAGGTGGTTTGATTGACGAAACCGTTCAAGAAAGTGTTTCTAAAGTACCACTATTAGGTGATATTCCAGTGTTAGGTCACCTATTTAGATCAACAGGGACTAAGAAGGAAAAGCGTAACTTACTCGTCTTTATCCGTCCGACTATTGTACGTGATAGCCGCAGTATGAACGAGATTAGCCATTCAAAATATAACTTTATCCGTGGTGAGCAGCATAAACAAAGAGAAGATGGTATCGAGTTAATGCCATTTGAAGATACGCCGATCCTTCCTAAGTGGGACGACAAGCTTACTTTGCCACCTACGTATGAAGAGTTCTTGAAAGAGCAAAACAGAAAAGAGCGTGAAAATGATTGATGAAAAAGTCACGCCAGATTTAGGAGCTGAAGCTGAAGAGATGGCAGCGCAGCTACAAAGCGCTGAGCCAATAGTAGGCGAAGTAGCTGAAATGCCTGTCGTACCGACGATTTCATTGCGTTTACCATTTTCATTTGCACGTCGAAAAGGGGTGTTACTCAGCCCTGATGGCGATCAGGCTAAGCTTTTTCACAAAGGCACGCTTGACCTTGAAACGCTGATGGAAGTACGCCGTGTTGCAGGCAAAACATTACGTCTAGAGGCGTTAGATGAAGACCGCTTTGAGCATATGCTTGAAGCGTCTTATCAAAGAGACAGCTCAGAAACACAACAGATGATGGAAGACATCGGCAACGAGATGGACTTGTTCTCGCTTGCTGAAGAATTGCCACAAACAGAAGATCTGCTTGCTGCGGATGATGATGCGCCTATCATCAAGCTCATTAACGCCATGTTGAGTGAAGCGATAAAAGAAGGTGCATCGGATATCCATATCGAAACCTTTGAGCAAGAACTGGTTATTCGCTTTAGGGTTGATGGCGTACTGAAAGAAGTATTGAAGCCAAATCGTAAATTGTCTTCATTATTAGTGTCTCGTATCAAAGTAATGGCTAAGCTCGACATCGCAGAAAAGCGAGTGCCGCAAGATGGCCGTATTAGTCTGCGGATTGCGGGGCGAGCCGTGGATGTGCGTGTATCGACGATGCCATCAAGCTTTGGTGAGCGAGTGGTGCTGCGTCTATTAGACAAAAATAATGCGCGATTAGATCTCGAAGATTTGGGGATGACCCAAGCAAACCGCGATGCGTTTGCAGAGATCATTGCCAAGCCTCACGGCATCATACTAGTTACCGGTCCAACTGGTTCAGGTAAGAGTACGACCTTGTACGCTGGTATGACACAAATCAATTCAAGAGACCGTAATATTTTAACGGTTGAAGATCCGATTGAATATGAGATCCCAGGCATCGGCCAAACACAAGTAAATCCAAAAGTAGATATGACATTCGCTCGAGGTTTACGTGCGATCCTACGTCAAGATCCCGATGTGGTGATGGTTGGTGAGATCCGAGATTTAGAAACCGCGCAAATTGGTGTTCAAGCATCTTTGACTGGCCACTTGGTATTATCCACACTACACACGAATACAGCCGCCGGTGCTATCACGCGTATGGAAGACATGGGTGTTGAGCCGTTTCTTTTGAGTTCATCATTGCTAGGCGTGCTTTCACAGCGATTGGTAAGAACGCTTTGCCCTAACTGTAAAGAAGCGCATTTAGCGGATGAACGAGAATGTGAACTGCTGGGGGTGGCCAAAGACAGTGGCACGCAAATCTTCCGTGCAGTCGGCTGTGAAGAGTGTAACTTCAATGGTTACAAAGGTCGTACGGGTATTCATGAGCTTCTCATCGTTGATGAGCCTATCCGTGAACTTATTCATAACGGTAAAGGTGAGCAAGCGGTAGAGAAGTATATTCGTAAGCGTACGCCAAGCATCCGACAAGATGGCTGTTCGCGAGTACTTGCTGGTCAAACAACCTTAGAAGAAGTAATGCGTGTAACGCGTGAGGAAGGCTAATGGCAGCGTTTGAATACCGCGCCTTAGATGGTAAAGGCAAAGAGAAGAAAGGAATTTTAGAGGCGGATACCGCGAAGCAAGTTAGGCAGATGCTGAGAGAAAAAGCCATGATGCCACTTGAGGTTTTGCCTGCTGCTGAGAAAGATAAAAACCAAAGTAGTGGTGGTTTTACGCTTTTTAAAGGCTACCGTCCCTCGGTATCAGACCTTGCCTTGATCACGCGCCAGTTGGCGACCTTGATCCAATCTTCTTTACCTGTTGAAGCTGCGGTGATGGCTGTAGCTGAGCAATGTGAAAAGCCAAGATTAAAGCGTATGCTGATGGCGGTAAGATCAAAAGTCGTTGAAGGTTATACACTTGCAGATGGTATGTCGGAGTTTCCTCACGTATTTGATCACTTGTACCGCTCAATGGTTGCCGCTGGAGAAAAGTCAGGGCACTTAGATGAAGTACTAAATCGCTTGGCCGATTACACTGAGCAGCGTCAACATATGCGTAGCCAAATTACGCAAGCGATGGTGTATCCCATTATTTTGGTCATCTTTGCTATCGCAATTGTTTCCATTCTATTGGGGACGGTAGTACCAAAGATCTTGAAGACCTTTGAGAAATCTAAGCAAGCACTGCCTTGGACAACTGAGTGGGTTATGGCTGCCAGTAATTTTGTACAAAGCTACTGGATGATCACGTTGGCAGTGGTTGTCATTGGCACCTACGCGGTTAAAAAAGCATTACAAAAACCTAAGATCCGCTTTTGGTACGATAGCAAGCTGCTGAGTTTACCGGGTCTTGGAAAGGTAACTCGCAGTGTGAATACTGCACGATTTGCGCGTACCTTAAGTATTCTCTCATCGAGTTCTGTTCCGCTACTTGAGGGTATGAAAATCTCAGGCCAAGTACTAGAGAACGAAAAAATCAAATCCTCCGTTGCAGAAGCGGCGACTCGGGTGAGTGAAGGTGCAAGCCTTAGAGCGTCGTTGCAACAGACCAAAATGTTTCCACCTATGATGCTGCACATGATTGCCAGCGGTGAAAAGTCGGGTGAATTAGAACAGATGCTTGAGCGTGCAGCGAATAACCAAGAAAGAGAATTTGAAAGTATGGTAAATGTCTCGCTGAAGTTGCTAGAACCTGCGATGATAGCGACGATGGCAATTATTGTACTGTTTATAGTTATGGCGATTCTTCAACCCATTATGGCGATGAACAAAGCCGTAGGATTGTAGTCAAAAAGGAAAGGCCATCGCATGTTTTTGCATGGTCATCAATAACAGCATTGAGGTAAACATTGTGAAAAAACAATCAGGTTTCTCACTACTAGAAGTGATGGTGGTACTTGTTATCATCGGTATGATCTTATCTATCGTTGCACCTAACGTGATGGGTCAACAAGAAGAAGCTGCAAAAGAAAAGGCACGTCTAGATATTCGTCAAATTGAAGACGCAATGAAGATGTACAAGTTAAAAAACAAACGTTACCCAACCACAGAGCAAGGCTTGGAAGCGTTGGTAACGCAAACCAATATTGACCCGGTACCAAAACGTTTCCCTGAAGGTGGCTTTATTTCTAAGCTTCCAGAAGATCCATGGGGCAATCCTTACCAATTAGTCAGCCCAGGTGAAATGAGCCAAATCGATATCTTTTCAATGGGTCCGGATGGCGAAGTTGGAACTGATGATGATATCGGTAACTGGGATACGGAAGACGAACGTTAATCTATGTTAGCACCTCTGCATAAACCGGCATTAACTAAGGTAAAGGGCTTCAGTTTACTTGAAGTCCTTATTGTCTTGGTGATCATTGCTTTTTCAGTAAATCTCATTACTTATACCGTCAGTGATAGTGATGAGGAAGAGCTCGAAACCATGGCTATGCGTGTGCAGGGGACGATTAATCTTGCGTCAGAATTTGCAGTACTAAATCAGGTTGAGCTTGGTTTTCACCTAGATAAAGGTGTGATTGAGTTTTTGGTTTTTGACGGTGAGAAGTGGCGAACTTTCGAAGCGGACGATATCTACAAACCAATTGAACTGCCAGAGCAGTACAAAGTGGAATTGATCTTAGAAGATCTGCCGTGGTCTCAAGATAACTTACTTGAGCAAGCAAATTGGCGAGAATTGATGAGTGGCGGTGACGACGACAATTTACTTGAGCTTAAAAAGCTCAAGATCCCGCAAGTACTTATTTTATCTTCCGGTGAAGTCAGCGCATTTAGATTAAGTGTGGAAAATAAAGAGCTGCAGGAGCCAATATTTTTTGTCGAAGGCGAATTTATGGCGCCAGTGGGGCTGAAGCGGGAACCTGAAGAATGAGCGCTAAAAAAAGCTTAGGCTTTACCTTACTTGAAGTCATGGTTGCGCTAAGTATTTGTGCTGTCGCTGGTATTGCTGCAATGCAAGCAACAAGCGAACATATAAATCATATCAGCTCGCTTGAAGAGCAGACCTATGCGTCGTGGGTGGCAGAAAATCGCTTGGTATTTTTGCGCGCGCAAGGCGATGACTGGCATGGGAAGAATGGTAACAAAGGCGAAGAGGAAATGGCCGGGGTCACTTGGTATTGGCAACAGCATATCCAACAAACGGCAGATCCTAGCTTTGTAAAGCTCACCGTGCACGTTTTCCGCGAGCCTGAACTCAAAAACTCAGTGTATGACATCACCACTTTTATGTACCGGAGTAAGTAGTGACAATGCATACACCTCAGCGTGGTTTCACGCTAATAGAAGTATTGTTAGCACTGGCTATTTTAGCGGTAGTGGTGACAGCGACTCATCAAATTTTAGATTCAACGTTGAAGGCCCAAGCGGCTTCAGCGGAAAAAATTGCCGAAATTGAAGGTCTACAAACGACTTTCCGCTTGATGGATCAGGATTTTAATCAGATCACTAAGCGAGAAGTCAGAAATGAAGTAGGGGATTTTAGCCCAACTTATATCATCCATGGCCGGTATGAGCTTGAGAGCCAATATGATGGTATCGCTTTTGTTCGTGATGGTTGGACTAACCCTATTAGTTTATTGCCACGTTCTGAACTGCAGGCCGTGGGCTATCGGGTTATCGATGACAAGCTTGAGCGTATTTATCGAGTATATGTTGACCAGCTTGATGGAACAGAGCCCCGCGCGCAGGTCATCTTGGAAGATGTAGAAGAGTTAAAGTTTGAATTTTTGGATGACAGACTAAAATGGCAAGCTGATTGGAAGTCTAAATCGTTACCTAAAGCGGTTAAAGTGACGTTGCAAAGAAAAGACTCGGATCCAATAAGCCGTTTATTTTTAACGCCAGGCAGTGGTGTCGCTGATGATAAGGGGCAACAGCCATGAAGCAGCAAGGTGCAGCACTCGTCATCGTACTTTTCATCGTTGCATTGGCAGCGACAATTGCCGCTGAAATGGCGAGTAGTTTAATGGTGCAGGTACAAAAGGCCTCGAATATTCAAACTCAGCAACAAGCCAAGTGGTATAGCTATGGTGCTGAGGAATTAGTCAAAAGAGCGTTGATACAAGCAAAAAAAGATGATCCTGATACCGTTAATCTAGACCAGCCTTGGGCTCGTGAAGAAGTGCCTTACCCTGTTGATCATGGTACGTTGAGCGGCAAAGTTACAGACTTACAGGCATGCCTAAACCTGAATGCCTTGAGAGCAAAGTCACAAACAAATGGAAATAACCAAGGTGGTCAGCAGATTGGTGGAAAGAATACAAACCCAGCCCATGCAGCGCTATTGGAACTTTTGAAGAATATTGAGGATTTGCCGAGTAACGAGAGCGAGGAAGCCCTTGCTGATAGTGTGTACGATTGGCTTGATGAAGATAGCATTACTTATCGCTCAGGGGCAGAAGAAGACGAGTATATGTCTAATCAGACTCCTTATTTAACGGCTAATAATTTGATGGCGTCTGTTAGTGAGTTACGCGTGATTAAGGGCTTTAACCCGCTGGTGATGGAAAAGATTAAGCCTTATGTTTGCGTGATCCCTGGAAGTGAGGAGCTCGCGGTAAACGTCAATACGATATTGCCAGAACAAGCGCTTTTACTCAGTGCGCTTATACCTGGTTTATCGAAGTCAGGTGCTGAAGCTATTATTTCTGCAAGACCAAAAAAAGGTTTTACTGATATTAATGAATTTTACACGGAAGTCGCGAATCAAGGGGTCAAAGACCCTAATAAGACTTCCAAAACTTTTACGATTAACAGCAATTATTTTCAGTTGCGAGCAACAGCTGTGTTTGATGAGCGACGCTTTTCTCTCACATCAATTATAGAAACAAAAGATGGTAAAGCGTACGTGCTTGCTCGTAAATTTGGAGGCGTAGAGTGACAGAACAATTATTGATCCGTGTGGATCAGTCACACCAGGCGACAATACACTGGTTAGTGTGGTCAACAGAACAACAACAAATTATTGCCAGTGGTGAACTAGAAGGGAGTGAACAGCTTGGTAGCCTTGCCGAAAAAGCGCAAACGAGACCGGTTGTATTGTTACTACCAGCGACTGCGGTACAGTTACGCACGCTAGAATTACCAGCAAAATGGAATAGGAAACTAGAGCAAGCCTTACCGTTTATGCTTGAGGAACATGTTGCGACCGACATCGATGCGCTATTTATCGCGATTGGTAAACCGGGCATGAAAGCCGACACACATACTATAGATGTTGCGATTTGTGATAGCAGTTGGCTACAAAGCTGGTTTAGTGCCTTCGATGATGCAGGGATCAGTGTAAGTAAAGCGCTACCGGATGCTCTATGTTTGCCGCTTCATGAAGAGATGACTAGTGCCGTGCAGTTAGGTCAGCAATGGCTATTCAAACACAATGCTTGGCAAGTTGGCACTGCTGAACTTAGCTGGGTCAACGAGTACCTAACCATTGCGGGTGTTAAGCAGCTGGCGCATTTTAGCCCGGCAAGCGATTTCTCAGAAACGATAACGCTTACAGCGCAACAACAAGATTACGATTTACCTTTAGCCATCTTCGCAAAATCGCTATCAAACATTGATTTTAATTTGCGTCAAGGTCGGTTCGCTGCGAAGAAAAAGCAGCCGCAGTGGTGGCGTGACTGGCGCAGTGGACTAATAGCGGCGAGTGTGGCAGTAGTGAGCTTTATCGCAATTAAAGGCACTCAGCTGTATGTAATAAGTCATCAAGCTAATCAGCTAGAAACCCAAGCGGTCGCTATGTATCAACAGGCATTTCCAAATAAAGTAGTACGTCCGCACTTATTGAAAAAACAGATCCAAAATGAGCTTGATGCGTTATCTGGCACGGAGCAGGGCGGTTTGCTCGAATTAACTAATCACTTTGTGGCGATTTATGAAGAGGTCGATGCTTTCGCTCCTGAAACGCTGCGTTATGACAAACGTAGGAATGAACTCAGAATTAGAGCGCGCGCAAAAGAGTTTCAGGTATTTGGTCAGGTCAAAGCAATTTTAGAGCAACGCGGTGTAAGTGTTGAACAGGGCGCCCTGAACAATGATGGTGACTTTGTGGTGGGTGAAATTCGCATTCGAGGTGCAGCATGAAGCAGCAAGTAGTGAACTATTGGCGTGGTTTAAAAGAGCAAGAACAAAAACTGTTGATTGTTGCTGGCGTTATTTTTGTCGTTTTTGTTCTAGTAATGGGTATATTCAAACCTTTGAATCAGGCTGTCAGCGATGCCGAAGCTAAGCTAAAACGTAACCATGAACTCGTAAATTGGGTTGGTCAAAGCGTGAGTAAGCTGAAATCTAGCAGTCCCGCACAGGTGATTAGCGGCGGCAATATCAGCCAGATAGTCAATAACACCCGTGGCCGCTTTCAAATTGATATCAGCAAAATGCAACCTAGTGGCGAAAGCTTGCGTTTAACCATCGATGATGTGGAATTTAATAAACTTGTTGCTTGGATAGATGAACTGACAAATAAGCATGGAGTAAAAGTAGAAAACCTAGACCTTACACAAGGGAATTTACCTGGCTTTGTGCGTGTTAGTCGCTTGGTTTTAGAGAAATAATTATGAAAAAAACACTATCTCTACTCATTATATTTTTACTCGCATTTATTATTTTTAGTGCTTTTACTATGCCTGCAGCGGTGTTGCTGCAAGTTTTTAAAGGCCAATTGCCAGCTAATTTGCAGCTAGGTGCAGTAAATGGTTCTGTTTGGCATGGTCAAGTGAGCGGTGTGAGATTTAATAACATTCAATTGAATCAGGTTAAGTGGGAGCTTGAACCGTCGTCATTACTACTCGGTGAGTTGGCAGGCAATGTACAGTTTGGTAATGCGAGAGATAAAAATGAGATCTCAGGAAAAGCTAATTTCTCATCGAATTTAGTAAGTAAATCCGTGACGGTAAATAATGCCTCACTTCGTTTCAGTGTTGAGCAGGCTATGGACCAAGTAACTCTGCCATTGCCGGTTGATGCCAAAGGGCGCGTTATTGTCAATGTGAAGGAGTACCAAAGTGGTGCACCGTACTGCGAAGGACTAAATGGTGAGATAAGTAGTCCAAATATTGATGTTAAAGGCATGAATGGTTGGTTTAGTATCGGCGACCTTAGCGGTCAGCTCGATTGTAAATCAGGAGATATTGCCGTGGTTGTTGACCCTGAAAACCGCTTGGGCTTACAGGCTGATGCGACACTAGCTGCCAATTTCCAGTTTCGCGTGTCTGGTAATATCAAGCCAGATGCGAGTCTACCAAAAGAAGTACACGATGCGGTTAAGTTTTTGGGTAGACCGGATGGCGAAGGTCGTTATCCAGTAAATTTATAATATACTTCTGTCATATCAGACTTTAGTTATACCAATTTGCTTAATAAAGTGACCTATTTTGAGGCGAGAAAATCTTGTCGATAACACCGCTACCGCGTCCTGCTATCGCCAAGGTACCTACATCCATGTAGGCAAGGCGAAAATTTTGCTATTTAGTTGTTCTAAATGAGAAATTTTTAACGCAGGTAGCGTAAGATTTGCTCCTTCAAATTGAGCAAGTATTAAGACTAATTGGTATTAATCTAATCTCAGGTTAGTTATTAATATAAAAGCATTTTTGTAGGCGCTGAGACGGCGCCTAAGTTCAAGGCAACACTATGCACGACTTCTCTTTTACTGCAGCTGATCAGCTGAATTTAGAAAACTACTTTTCTGCGCGCAAACTTTCTATTGATATTGCTTTTTTACAAGGATATCTATTTGCTACCTGTATAGACCCAAACGGTATCGAGGTAGATAAGTGGCTTAAGACTTTAACCAACGCAGATCCCGAACTAGATGAGAGTATTGCATTTGCATTGATGGCTTTACATCATGAGATTTCTGAGCAGGTATACGAAACTGAATTTCAATTGCCTTGGAATGGTGAAACACCACTTGAGCAAAAAATTAATTGGGCCGAAGGGTTTTTAATGGCGGCGACGCCCTTTTATGAGCAATTGATGTCCAGTCCGCTCGCCGACGATATTAAACAAGCTTTGCAAGTGAGCACAGAACAACTGGGGCTTTTTGCACTTGGTGAGCAACAGTTAACGATTTACTGTGACAAAGTAGGACAGTCACTGACCGAGTTCCAACTAACTCAAGCGCAATTGGCTGACGAGTTTGCCGCTTCTTATGCTGAGTTAGTCGAAGTCGCCGCAGTGAATAGCGGACTATTTGAATAATCAAAGGTTCTTTACGCGAGATCTAACTCGATAAATGTGCAACCCTGTTGGCATTGTGCCACAGCTCTATTTGATGTCGATTGGCTTAAACTGAGTGCAATGGGTTGCTGACAGCTTGGGCAATTGACAACACGACCCTGACTAAGCTTTTTGATGAGTGCTTTTTGATCGTTAAAGGATTTTGCCGACTTTTTATTTAATTGACTAAAGTCCATTATAATCCCTTTGCTTCATGAATGGCTTGCTCTGCAATTTCACAGATTTTGACAAGATCAGGGCCGTAAAAATACAAGTTATAGTCGTTTTCTTTACAATACTTGAGGTGGAAAAGCCTTACTTTTTCATCTGTTGCAAGGGCTTCATCAATATAGCGCTTTTCGTCATCTGTCATGGTAATTGCTTTTACGACGTTGGCTCTGGCGATTCTTGCGGCCGTACTGCGTTGTACTTTGCTGGACTCGCTTAGCACTTCAACGCCTTGACCGAGTAATCTATCTCTTGGCTCTTTAATCAATGGATGATCCACAGTAAACAGAGCAACGACTATAATGGCTAATACTAAGAATTTTTTCATAATCTGACGCTGATTTGATCTAGCTAACAAAAATCTTGTTCCTAGTGTAATAAACTTGTCTGTCAGGTCGCAACAAGTCTCTCATCATTTATGGTGGGTTTTAGCTCAACTTACTATTAATCATAGAGTTTCAAAGCGTATAATAGTAAGCGCTAAACTATGTCATGGGGCACATTGCAATAGTTTAGCCTGTATTTTTCAAGGTCACTGTAGCAAGTGCATCTCGTTCCAAAGCACTAAGGAGCTTCCATGGAGAACGAAAGAATCAAGGTTAAAAACATACCGTCTGAAGTAAAAATTCAAAAGCCAATAGGTGGCACTGAAGGGAAATCGCTCAATAGCTCTACGCCCGATCGTTTTAATCCTCGTAATCGCATATATGTCCGGGCGGTGTCTGGCCTACATCAACTGCTAAGAAGGCGTATCGGCTTTATTGGTATGTTGGCATTTATGGCTTTACCTTGGTTAAACTTTCACGGCCATCAAGCGGTGTTGTTCGATATTTTTGAGCAGAAGTTTAATATTTTTGGCATGACACTATGGCCACAAGATCTGACTATCTTTGCTTTTATTCTGATGATAGCGGCATTTGCTCTGTTCTTGGTGACCACCTTCTATGGCCGGGTATGGTGCGGCTACACCTGCCCGCAAACCGTTTGGACGTTTATTTTTATTTGGTTTGAAGAAAAATTTGAAGGAACAGCAAACCAACGGAAAAAATTAGATCAGAGACCGATGGATTTTGACAAGTTTTGGCGAAAAACGGCAAAACACGGTAGCTGGATACTCTTTTCACTGTATACCGCAATTACTTTTGTTGGTTACTTTACCCCAATCCGCTCGTTGATCCCTGATTTACTTACTTTTTCTGCAGGCTTTTATTCCGTCATTAGCATTATTGTGTTTACCATTTGTACCTATGGTAATGCTGGCTGGATGAGGGAAATTATGTGTTTACATATCTGTCCTTACTCTCGCTTCCAATCAGCCATGTTTGATAAAGATACGTTCACCGTTGCCTATGATAGCGAACGAGGTGAAAGTCGAGGTCCTCGAGGACGCAAACAAGATCCAAAAGCGCTAGGCCTAGGAGATTGTATCGATTGCAACCTGTGCGTTCAGGTGTGTCCTACCGGTATCGATATTCGTAATGGCTTGCAATATGAATGCATCAACTGTGGTGCGTGTATTGATGCCTGTGATGGTGTTATGGATAAGATGAACTACCCGCGCGGATTGATTGCTTACACTACAGAGCGCAATTTAGAATCATCCAGCGAAAAGACCAAACCAGTACGTGGTAAATTAATCGGTTATTTAATGATTCTGGTCGTTATCACGGGTGCATTAGTTGCGAACATTGCGATGCGTAAGCCGATGGATCTTGATATTATTCGGGATAGAAATCAGCTTTATCGTGTCAATATTGAGGGATTGGTAGAAAATACCTATACCTTGAAAGTGATAAACAAAGCGCAAGTTGAGCAGAAATTTTCTATTGCAATAACAGGTCTAAGTAATTATCAAGTGATCGGTAAGCAAGAGGTGCACTTAGCTGCAGGCACGACATTAGATGTGCCACTCTCTGTTGTGATTGATCCATATGATTTGAAAAAGCCAGTCACTGAATTTGAGTTTGTGCTTATTAACCAAGACGCTCCTGAAGAGCGGCTGGCGCAGCCGACCAATTTCTTCAAAGGAAGATAATAGAGTAAGGTAAAAGCGAGGTATAAAACCTCGCTTTTTTATAAACATTATGAACGATTTTAGTTTTAACGCGTTGACACCGGATCTTATTTTAGATGCGATTGAGGCACTTGAGATATATCCGACAACGGGATTATTGGCCTTAAACAGCTATGAAAACCGTGTTTATCAATTTGGTGCTGAGGACGGCAAGCGTTATGTGGTGAAGTTTTACCGCCCAGCGCGTTGGACGGATGAACAAATTTTAGAAGAGCATGAATTCGCATTGGCAGCGAAGGAAGCTGAAGTGCCTGTTGTAGCGCCTTTACTTATTACTGGGCGTAGTCTGCATTTTTATGAAGGTTATCGCTATACGTTGTTTCCAAGCGTTGGTGGACGCCAGTTCGAGCTCGATAATCTAGACCATTTAGAAATTTTAGGCCGTTACCTAGGGCGCTTGCATTGTCTGTCGGCTGAGCGAGCATTCGAGCATAGACCACAGCTCAATACCCAGCGTTTTTTGGTTGATGCGCAACAAACACTGCTAAAAAGCCAGTTAGTGCCTAGTCATCTACATACTCCATTTGTTACTATTCTTGAGCAAGTTATTAACAAAGCAACCTCAAAGTATCAAGTTGCCAAAACACTTCGGCTTCATGGGGATTGTCATGCTGGAAATTTATTGTGGTCTAGAGATCAATTGATGTTGGTGGATCTTGACGATTGTCAGCAAGGCCCTGCAATACAGGACTTGTGGATGATGTTAAATGGCGACCGCAACGAGCAATTGGTACAGTTAGATACCCTACTTATGGGTTACGAAGAATTTATGCCGTTTGATTCAAAAGAGCTTGCGTTAATTGAGCCGCTACGTGCCATGAGAATGGTGAATTATATGGCTTGGTTGGCACAGCGCTGGCAGGATCCTGCATTCGAACGGAACTTTTCTTGGTTTGCGACAGACAAATACTGGGAACAACAGATCTTAGCGTTAAAAGAGCAATTTGCTGCATTAGATGAACCAAGTTTGAGCCTATTTCCTTAAAATTAGAGAGAGTAACATGCTAAAAAAATTAAAAATCGCACTTATTGCATTACTTTTGCCCATTGCTGCGATGGCTTCAGACTTTACCGAAGGTGAGCACTACACAACCTTAACAACCGAACAGAGTGAATCAGAGAAAGTTACCGAGTTTTTCTCCTTTTACTGTCCGCACTGTTTCCGCTTTGAGCCAATTGCTAAAGCGATTGAAAAGAATTTACCTGAGGGGGCGTACTTTGAAAAAAGCCATGTGAACTTCCTGCGAGGCGTTCCTACAGAAACGCAGAGCAACCTAAGCTATGCCTATATTATTGCTGATCAAGCAGGCAAAGCGGATGTGATTGCTGAGAAGATTTTTAATGCTATTCATGTTGAAAGAAACAAACTGTTAGACATTAAAGATTTGAAAACGCTAATGGAGTTAAATGGGATTTCTGCTGAAAAGTTTGATCAGGCTGTAACGAGCATGCCAGTAGTGAGTGCTGAAAATAACATGCTTAAAGCACAAGAAAAGTTTTCTGAAGCGGGTGCGCTTACAGGCGTTCCAACTTTTATCGTAAACGACAAATACAGAATCGAAATGAAAGGTATCAAGAGCCAAGAGCAGCTTGATGAATTGATCGCATATCTATTAAAAAAATAAGGACTGGAGAAAGTTAGTATGTTGAAAGTATTAAAAGGCTTAGCGGTTGCACTAATGCTTCCTCTTCTTGCTCAGGCTGCGCCATTTGAAGAAGGTGTACATTATGAAGTTATTGCCGAGCGTGGCACGAAAAAGCCTGAGGTAATGGAGTATTTTTCTTTTTATTGTCCAGCCTGTAACGCAATGGAAAATTTAATCGTTGACGTTAAACCAAAGCTAGATGAGGGCGTTAAGTTTAAAAAGAGTCACATAGATTTTGTTGGTCCAAGAGAGCCTGAGATCCAACAGGTGTTGGCGCAAGCACTTGCAACTGCAGAAGTGCTGCCTCAAAAAGACAAGATAATTGCAGCCATGTTTAATCACATTCATGGCAAGCGTGCAAAAATCAATGAACTTGCTGATGTAAAAGATATCTTTATTGCGCAAGGTGTTGAAGAAGAGAAATTTGATAAACTTTATGCTAGTTTCTCCGTTCGTACCAAAACATCAAAAATGCAGCGTATGCAGAAGACCCTTTCTGATAAAGGCGCGCTAACAGGGGTACCAATGTTCGTGGTAAACGGTAAATACAAGCTATTGCTTCGAGAGTCTGGTACGACTAAGCCTGAGCAAATTGCTGCTTTGGTGAATTATTTAGCAAAGAAATAAAACCTAATTTGTATTAGACTAGCCCTGCAATTGTTGCGGGGCTTTTTTATGTTTAAGATTTTAGTTTCTAGTTGTTTATTAGGTTACCCGGTGAGGTATGACGCCTCTTCACAAAGCCTTCAAGACAATACCTTGCAGTATTGGCGGCAAAAAAATTGGGTCTTACCGCTATGCCCTGAAGTATCAGGTGGTTTACCAACCCCTCGTCCATCGGCTGAAATAGTAGATGGTAAAGTTTTGAGTAAACAAGGGGATGATTTTACCTCTGCGTTTGAACTCGGTGCTAAAAAAGCGCTAGCGGCTTGTCTTCAGCACGATATAAAGTTTGCGTTGTTAAAAGAGTCCAGTCCGTCTTGCGGCAGCAATCTGATTTACGATGGTAGTCATAAAGGTATAAAAATAGTAGGGCAGGGGCTGACGGCGTCTTTATTGCAGCAATCCGGTATTCAAGTCTTTAGCGAAACTCAACTGCCAGCACTTATCACAGCGATGGCAGCCAGTCGTAATCGTTAGAGATCACTTTCTCACTAAGTAAACGCCAGATTCAATATGATGGGTATAAGGGAACTGATCGAAAATCGCCATACGTGCGATTTTATGTGTTTCACATAACAAGGCTAAATCACGCTCTAACGTGTCTGGATTGCATGAGATATAAATAATGTTGTCGTAGTTGCTAACTAAGCGACAGGTCAATTCATCCATACCAGCACGAGGCGGGTCGACAAGAATCGTTTGGCAATCATAGGACTGTAAATCAATACCATCTAATCGAGAAAACTTCTGCCCTTTCATGGCTTGTGTAAACTCTTCACTCGACATACGAATAATATCTAAGTTATCGACTTTGTTTGCTGCAATATTAAATTGTGCAGACTTTACTGATGATTTAGAGATCTCAGTAGCCAGCACTTTATTGAATGAACCAGCCAGTGCAATTGAAAAGTTACCGTTACCACAATAAAGCTCAAGTAGATCGTTGCTTAGCGGTTCACTAATGGACTGCGCCCAAGCTAGCATTTTCTGATTCACTTCCGCATTCGGTTGCGTAAAGCTGTTCTCAACCTGCTGATAAATATATTCTTTACCGTCAACGCTTAGCTTTTCAGTTACATAGTCATTGCCAAACACAATCTTTTGTTTTCTAGCACGACCTATAAAATCAACTTTGTAGGTTTGTTGCAACTCGGCTCTTAATGTCTGCATGGCAGTTTGCCACGCTTCATCTAACTGCTTGTGATAAAGTAAGCTGATCAGTACTTCACCGCTCAGCGTAGTGAGATAGTCGATCTGAAACAGTTTACGACGCAATATTTCGTTGCCTTTCAGCTGATGTATCATCACCTGCATCATTTCATTGACAAGCAGCGCACCAGGATCAAAGCTATCAACACGGATCTTTTCTTTTGTTTGCTGGTCAAACATGATGTGAAACAGATCTTCACCCTCATGCCATACTCTAAATTCACAGCGCTGGCGGTAATGGCGAGTTGCAGACTCATACACTTCAAGTGCTGGTGCATTAAACTGTGCAAATTGTGTTGTGATACGCTCAGCTTTATCTGCTAACTGTTGCTCGTATGCTGAATCATCAATTTTTATTACTGCCATGCTAAAACCATCTATGTTGAATTAAGAGGCGCTATTTTAGGGAGCGTTGCTAATTTGTCCAGTCTAGCATCACTGATGCGTCTGGTTTGCTGTTTTTTTAATCATTATACTTTAGCTTTGCGCAAATATGCCGATAATCTAACTAATATATTGGAGGGCATACCATGAAAATCGGGCAATTAAATCAGTTGCTCAATCCAGCGATGCAGCATAAGCCTGGAAAGAGCAAAGGGATAGGACCAAATATCCAAATTAATTCAGACAGCTATGCGGGGAATAAATCTAAGCTAGCGGCTAAAATTCTTGATGATAAGCTTGCAGAAGCGTTGGGGATTGAGAAGCCGACACAAGATAAAAAAGACAAGCCACTATTTGATTTTGAATCTATTGTCAAAAATGTACTCGATTTTGTTCAGGGTGCAGTGAAGAAAGCCAAAGTCGACGGCAAAAATGATGACGAATTGAAATCCATGCTCGATGGGGCACGTAAGGGCGTGCTACAGGGGATTGATGAAGCCAGCGAAGAGTTAAAAGGCATGGGCGCTTTCAATCCCGACATCGAAGATGGTATTGAAAAGTCACGAGAAGGGATTTTTAAAGGTTTAGATGATTTTGAAAAAGAGCTGTTTGAAGAAAAGTCGCCAAAGGCATTAGCGATCAGTGCCGCACAGTTTGCGAGCCTCTCTAATCAGGCTGAATATGCATTTACTACAGCTGAAGGGGATGAAGTCGTTATTTCATTCTCCGATGCGTATGCTCAGGGGGCCGCTGCGAGTGTCGCGCAAAAAGGTAATGATTATGGCATGGCATATGGCACTAAGTCCTCTCATGAGGTTAGTTTCTCAATTAAGGTAAATGGTGAGCTGAACGAAGAGGAGCAGCAGGCAATTAACGATATGATGGAAGATATCCGTAATGTCAGTGATTCTTTTTTCGGTGGTGAATACGATGAAGCTTTCGATTTGGCAAAGTCGCTTAGCTTAAACTCTGATCAGATCACTAATTTCACGATGGATCTAAGACAAAGTAAAACGTCTGCTGCGATTGCTCAATATCAGCAAGGCAATCCAATGAAGGAGTTAGAGAAGGCATTTATGCCACTGAATAAGCAGTTAGCAGATGTGCAAGAGCAAGCTAAGGGACTCAATGCCGATAATGAGTTGCCAAACCTGCTTGCTTGGATGAATGAAGGTCAGTCGAGACTAAATGAGTTTCTGGATTATGCTAGTAGCTTTTTTAGTAAACTGAATGAACTAAATAAAGAGCAAGTAGAGCAAAAACAAACAAGCTAAGCCAGTTTATTTTCGCGAGGACTCATGGCAAACTTCATACTTCTTTGATTTGAGGTATGAAGTTTGTCGCATATTTTGGTTTTCGATTCAGGGATCGGTGGCACCAGTGTGCTGTCGCACTTAAAGGCATGTTTGCAGGGTGTTTCATTTAGTTATGTTATGGACAACGCTTTTCTCCCATATGGCCTTCAGCCTCAAGAGCTAATCAAATCACGTATCAAGGGGCTTATTTGTTGGCAACAGCAATGCTTGGGCAATGTTGATCTTATCGTTATTGCATGTAATACCGCTTCAACATACGCATTAGAAGAAGCCAGAAAACATACCCATATTCCAATTATAGGCGTTGTTCCCGCTGTTAAGCCTGCTGCGTCTAGTTCAAAGACCAAGCACATCGCACTATTGGCAACACCTGCAACGTCAAATAATGCTTATACGCATAAGCTCATCATGGATTTTACCTCAGGTTGTAAAGTTGAAACTTTGCATTCAACGGAGCTTGTAAGGATCGCTGAGTACTTTTATTGGCATAACGAGTTGGATAAAGAGGCACTTTGCGCGGAAATAGCTCGGCTTAACATTCCTGCCACTGTTGATAGGCTAGTGTTGGGATGTACACATTTTCCTTTGATAGCTCACGATATCAAGAATTGCTTACAGAAGCATGTTGAGCTGGTTGATTCAGGCAAAGCAATAGCCAATCGCGCAGTGTCATTGCTGGGAAGTCAAATAGTAGTAGGGGAAAAGGTGCCGAGTGCATCGGAAGTACGTTTCTATGCAACGGCACCAGTAATAGGTAATAAAGAAGCAATCTCTATTATTAATTTAAATAAAGATTAATTAAGCGGGTGAGTGATCCATCTCACTTTCAGGCTTTTGCTTTGCTTCTCTTACTTTTAATGTACGCTGTTGAAATTCACGTTCATTGAGTTGAGTAATCGCCTTTTCTGCATCTTGCTTAGACATCTCAACAAAACCAAAACCACGTCGTTTGCCTGTGTTTTTATCCTTAAGTAGACGAACTGAAAATACTTGCCCTTGCTCTTCGAAAAGTTCGCGGACAACATGTTCGTTGGCTCGATATGGTAGATTACCTACATATAATGTAGTAGTTGATAAGTTTGATTGTTTTTCTTGTTGTGTATCACTTTTTAAAAACTGGCTTACTACACTACCGATGATAATACCTACGGCAAGCATAAGAGCAGCGTCGAGCTGTGTAGAGCTTAATGCAAGATCAACAATGAAAAAGCTCGCTACTGCAATAACCAAAGTGATCAAAATTACTTTATGATCAAAAGACTTCATATAAATATACCAATTAAAAGAAGGTTAAACATTAATTTAACAAATGAGTTAGCTATCTTAACGAGTTAATTAAACTTCGCAATAATTAATATAGTTCTGATAGTAAGATTTGTCCTTTTTTGCATGGTTTTTATACTAAAAATAGGGTTTTGGTTAATGTTTGTTCGAACGATCAAAAAGATCGAAAAAAAGGGTTGCACTAAAATTGGATCGCCCTATAATGCGACCCCACTGACACGGGGCGCTACGCTGAAAAGCAAAGCAGCAACGAGTTAGCGTCAAGTAAAACTTAAGTTCGAAACTTCTTCTCAAGAAATTTAAAATTAAGTGTTGACAAAAAAACGGGAATGCTTAGAATGCACATCCCTCGAAACAACGAAATGTTTCGAAATGTTCTT
>NZ_AKXJ01000021.1:0-68546 GCF_000276645.1 Pseudoalteromonas sp. NJ631 | reverse complement strand
TGTCAGTGGGGTCGCATTATAGGGCGATCCGATTTTAGTGCAACCCTTTTTTAAAAGAAAATTGCGAAAAACAGATCGTTTGGATAGAAATCACTCTAAGGCGGTTGTTTTTGCATGTTTTACAAACAAAAAGAGCGCTAAACGCGCTCTATTTTTAATTCCCAACCGAATTTTGATAGGTAAGCCGCTTCTTGAACGAGCTCCGCTAACATCAACGGATGAAGAGATAACCAAGGATCGGGCATTTGCATTGTCAGGGACTTTTTCTCTTCATTGTTGGCTTGAACTGTTACTTTAGGTAGAACATCGTCTTTTCTACGCATAGATAGCAAAACACCAAGTCGAACTACGACGCACAACAGCTTAGCGTACTTAAAGTGACAACCTAATCGATCAAAATCGTTGGCAACAAGATCGGCTCTGTGATTTTTAACGATAGCAACGATAATATCTTTTTGCGCTTTGCTATATCCAGGCATCGAAGTATTCGCCAATATATAGCCGCTGTGTCTATGGTACTGTTTATAGTCGATCAGCAAGCCTATTTCATGAAGAGATGCGATTGCCTTTGCCAAGTGCAGACTCGCTTGTTCATCCAGACTCCAGCTTGATGACACTTGGGCAATAATATCAGACACCACTTCGTATACTCGTAGCGCCTGCTCGGTATCAACGTGATAACGCTGAGTGAAACCATCCAATGTGCGCTGACAGATATCAACAGCCTGAAAATCAGGGATCATACTATAGAGTACACCCTCACGAAGTGCGCCACCGGCAAGACCCATAGATTGAATATCCAATGACTTGAATAGTGCAATCAAAATTGCAAGGCCCGATACAAAGACTAAGCGGCGTTCTTCAATTAGCCCAGGTAAAGTTAGCGCAGCCACCGTTTCACATTCAATTGCTTTAAGCTTTACTTCTTCTAACTTGCTTAGCGTCAGTTGTTCATTCTCGCCCATCGCAGCGAAAATTTCCTGAATGGCTTGAACAGTACCTGACGCACCAATGGCTAACTCCCAGCTAAGCTTTATATATTTAGCCTGGATAGGCTGTATTACCTGCTTTGCAGCCTGTTCAGCAGCGTCAAAGTTTTCGAGACTTAATAGGCCATCGCTGAAATACCTATCAAGATAAGTCACACAGCCCATATTTAAGCTTTTATACAGTAAGGCATCAAAGCCTTTTCCGATCACAACTTCGGTACTCGCGCCACCGATATCAATAACAAGTTGCTTACCTTGACAGGCGGATGTGTGAGCGACACCTTTATAAATGGTTTTCGCTTCCACTTCTCCACTGATCACATTTACCTGATGATTAAGGATCTGCTCCGCTTTTTCGATAAATGTGTGAGCATTAGTAGCCAAACGCAATGTCGCTGTCGCGACAATACTAACGTTTTGCTTGGGGATATCCTGTAAGCGCTCAGCAAACAAAGCAAGGCATTCCCATCCTCTTTGCATCGCCTCAAGCGACAATTCATTTTGGTCATTAAGCCCAGATGCCAGCCGCACCTTCCTTTTCACACGGCCAATTGTGTGAATACCGCCTGCCATATGTTTCGCTATCAACATATGAAAGCTGTTAGACCCTAAGTCTATTACAGCGTAAATATCTTCCTTCGAAGCAGTCTTTGCCACTTTTTAAACCTCAACAAATCGCTTTAAGCGCTTACTACTTTACTATCCAAGTTTACTTGGATTGTGGTTTTCTGTAGCCACCTGTTCGGCGACCACCACCACGTTGTTTGTTACCACTATTACCATGGCCTGAATGACGACGTTTATTTACTTGAGGCGCACGCAAGTCAGTTAATAGTGCTGTTTTATCATAATGAGAAACAGGAATTGCATGCTCTATGTATTCCTCTATCTCATGTAAATTATAGGCGTATTGCTCGCACGCAAAACTAATCGCATGTCCAGATGCACCAGCTCGACCCGTACGACCAATGCGGTGAACGTAGTCTTCTCTGTCATCCGGCAAGTCGAAGTTGAACACATGACTTACTTCAGGAATATGTAAACCACGTGCAGCAACATCAGTCGCCACCAATAAATCAACATCGCCACGCGTAAACTGCGCTAAAATTGACTGGCGCTTCTTTTGATTCACGTCTCCAGTAAGCAAGCCTGCACGGTGGCCATCTGCTTTCAGCCATGCGTATACGTTTTCGCAGCTGTGCTTAGTATTAGCAAAAATGATTGCCTTCTCTGGCCACTCTTCCTCAATCAAAGTCAGCAGTAAAGGTATTTTGTCATCTGTTGACGGGTGAAATAGCTCTTCTTGAATACGTTTGCCCGTTTTAACATCTGGCTCAATTTGCACATGAATAGGATTGGTCATGTGTTCGAATGCTAACTCTTGCACTCTGTATGACAGTGTTGCAGAGAATAATAGATTTAATCGCTCTTCACGACCTGGCATGCGATTGAACAAATAACGAATGTCTTTGATAAAACCTAAATCAAACATTCGGTCTGCTTCATCTAGCACAACCACTTCGATATCATTGAGGTTATAAGCACCCTGCTTATAAAAATCGATTAAACGCCCAGTCGTTCCGATTAGTATATCCGCGCCTTTTTCCAGTTGAGCCCGTTGTTTTTCGTAATCTTCGCCACCATATACAAGGGCAAGCTTAAGATCACAACGTGGCGCAATGACTTGCGCGTCCTTATGTATTTGGATAGCCAACTCTCGAGTCGGTGCCATAATAATTGCACGAGGTTGCGTTTTTTTATCCTTTTTAGTCTGCAATAGG
Source organism: Pseudoalteromonas sp. NJ631 (assembly GCF_000276645.1). Taxonomy (NCBI): domain Bacteria; kingdom Pseudomonadati; phylum Pseudomonadota; class Gammaproteobacteria; order Alteromonadales; family Pseudoalteromonadaceae; genus Pseudoalteromonas; species Pseudoalteromonas sp. NJ631. Next base: position 65,776 of record NZ_AKXJ01000021.1, on the reverse strand, counting down.
CGATGACAGGTCGCGGTCAAAAACGCAAGAGTTTTGCCCGTACCAGTTTGTGCCTGGCCCGCGATATCGCGGCCTTCACAGATGTAAGGTATACACTTTGCTTGGATTGGCGTACAAAATTCGAAGCCATTTTCCTGTAAACCGGCGACCACTTCCGGTGCTAAAGCAAAGTCGTTGAATTTTTTATTGGTCAAATGTGTCTTAGTCATAGCAATAAAGCATAACGTTTAAACTTGCAATAAGAAACAAGAGTGTTTAAATACGCATTAAATATTTCGCCTAATTCTAACGGAGAGCGTAATGAGCGACAAAATTATCCAACTAACTGATGACAGCTTTGAAGCTGACGTAATCAAATCTGACAAGCCTGTACTAGTAGATTTCTGGGCAGAATGGTGTGGCCCTTGTAAGATGATTGCGCCTATCCTTGATGAAGTTGCAGAATCACACGGTGACCGCGTAGCGATCGGCAAACTAAATATCGACCAAAACGCAGGTACTCCACCTAAGTACGGTATCCGTGGTATTCCAACACTATTACTGTTTAAAGATGGTGCAGTAGCAGCAACTAAAGTTGGTGCTCTATCTAAGACTCAACTCGTTGAGTTCCTAGAAAACAACCTGTAATTCAGGTTGTTACACACTCTGCGGCATAACTGCCGCAGTTGTAAAGCTGATCTATATCATTTTTAATAGAATAAAATTTGTATAAACACTGGACGACCCGACGCCTAGCTGCTAACTTATAAAGCCACAAACCTTTAAGCTTTATCAAATCAACCTCTCTCGTGAAACTAACGAGAATGACAACTGTAATAAAGAACCCACCAATATGCATTTACGCGAATTAAAAGACAAGTCAATCAATGAACTTGTAAAACTGGCTGAGTCCATGGGACTTGAAAACGTAGCTCGTTTAAGAAAACAAGATATTATCTTTGCTATTTTGAAAGCGCACGCGAAAAGCGGCGAGAATATATACGGCGGCGGTGTTTTAGAAATTTTACAAGATGGCTTCGGCTTTTTACGTTCTTCAGAAGCATCTTACCTAGCTGGCCCTGATGATATTTATGTTTCTCCGAGCCAGATTAGACGTTTCAGCCTGCGTACCGGTGATACCATCATTGGTTTAATCAGACCACCAAAAGATGGCGAAAGATATTTTGCATTATTGAAAGTTAACGAAGTTAACTTCGATAAGCCTGAAAACTCTCGTACCAAAATCCTATTCGAAAACCTAACGCCTATTCATGCTAATGAGCGTATGGTAATGGAACGAGGTAATGGTAGTACAGAAGATATTACCGCTCGAGTATTAGACCTTGCCTCTCCAATCGGTAAAGGTCAACGTGCACTTATCGTTGCACCACCAAAGGCTGGTAAGACAATGTTGCTACAAAACATTGCTCAGTCCATCACATACAACAACCCAGATGCAACTTTGATGGTCCTACTTATCGATGAGCGTCCGGAAGAAGTAACTGAGATGCAGCGCCTTGTTCAAGGTGAAGTTATTGCCTCTACGTTTGATGAACCAGCTAACCGACACGTTCAAGTAGCTGAAATGGTAATCGAAAAAGCAAAGCGCTTAGTGGAGCATAAGAAGGATGTTATTATTCTACTTGACTCAATTACACGTCTTGCCCGAGCATACAACACGGTTATTCCTTCATCAGGTAAAGTATTAACTGGTGGTGTTGATGCCAATGCACTTCACAAGCCTAAGCGCTTCTTTGGTGCTGCGCGTAATGTTGAGGAAGGCGGAAGCTTAACCATCATCGCAACGGCACTTATCGATACTGGCTCTAAGATGGATGAAGTTATCTACGAAGAGTTTAAAGGTACGGGTAACATGGAACTACACCTAAACCGTAAGATTGCGGAAAAACGTGTATTCCCAGCTATCGACTTCAACCGCTCAGGTACTCGTCGTGAAGAACTACTGACAAAAACTGATGAACTTCAGAAAATGTGGATCTTGCGTAAGATTGTCCATGAAATGAGTGAAATCGATGCGATGGAATTCCTTATTGATAAGCTTTCCATGAGCAAAACAAACGATGAGTTTTTCGACTCAATGCGTCGTAAGTAAGTAGAATTAGAGTCTACTTACTGAAAAGCCAGCTTATGCTGGCTTTTTGCATTTCAGGTTCGCCAACTTCCTATTTTTGTTCTATACCTACCTAATAAAATTAAACCGTATTTGAGTAATGAGCCTAGGGATATAGAATGAAGCCGAGTCGTATTATTGCCGCTGTCACGCTTTTTAACTTGGCTTCTGTAACACTCGCAATTACCTTACTATCCTCTGATGAGGCTAAAGTAGCCGTTACAATTGGCGCTTTAACACTAGGGGCACTATTGCAATTATTATATTTTAAAAAAACCACTTCCGCTGAAAAACATATGGAGCACCTAGTTCGTAATTTTATCACTGACAATGGCGTCGACCTCACGTATCGCTTTAACGAAAAAGATAAAAATATTTCTAAGTCCTGCCTACTAATGAATGATTGTTTCGCCGTTATAGAACATATTATTAGTGAAGTATACGCATCTTCTTCTCGACTTCACCCTATGGCGGATAGCTTAAGAGATACCTATGCATCCATGACACAAAAGGCAACACTACAACATACGCATGGTGAATACTTAGCTACCTCTATACAGTCTATGTTAGAGATTTCAGCGCGTTTAGATACGAGTTTAGAGCAAATCTACGCATCCGTAGAAAACGCGACGACTGCAGTGAAACAGACCCGATTAGATACCGATAAAAGCCAAAAAAGTCTGCTAACACTTGCAGATAACATCAAAAAAACCAGTGAACAAATAGAACTGCTCAAAACAGATAGCAATGAAATTAGTTCTGTGCTTGAAGTCATTAACGGTATTGCAGAGCAAACCAATTTACTTGCGCTAAATGCTGCAATTGAGGCCGCACGAGCAGGCGAGCTTGGCCGAGGCTTTGCTGTCGTCGCTGACGAAGTGCGTAATCTTGCAGCAAGAACAAGCCAATCAACTAAGGAAGTAAGCCTGGTAATTAGGAAAATACAATCCGGCACAGAATCCGTTCATGCGCTGATGCAAGCGGCGCTGCAAGAAACCGCCAATACCGTGAAATTAAGCGAAGCGTCGACGAAAGAAGTTGATGAAATAGAAAACGCAATGCTTTCTATCAATCAAATGTCCCATGACATTCATCAACAAGTTGGAGAGCAGAAACAAGCCTCTGACGCAGCTCAAGAAAGTATAGAGTCAATGGTACATCTAAATTCCGATGCTCTTTCAAGTACAAAAATACAGGCCGTCTCCAATCGCGATCTGATAGCCTTATCACAAAGCATTCATGAAAAGCTGTCTATTTTTAAAATTGCTGACTACACGCCGGAATTAGCGACTAGAAAAGATAGCTCTAGAGTTTCAACCAGTGATATTGAGCAACCTGACAATTTAAAGGTGGAAGATTCAAATGATATAGAATTATTTTAGGAGGCTAGAGATTCTTGAGATTTTAGCTGATCACACATTGCAAGAAACAGAGATTGAAATTGATCTTCACTTCCTTGCTTTAATACCTTCTCAAATTCTATAGCGATACTTGCAAGCTCTGGAAATTCAAACATGGATGCCGCCCCCGCCAACTTATGACAAATAGTCTGAAGAGTGCTCAGATCTTTGTTTTGCCACGCATCAATCAACAAGTAGCGCTCTTGCTCAAAAGTGCTTGCGAAACTATCTCGCAAATCTGATAAATCAATATTAAGTTCATACGCTTTGCCGTCAGACTCGAAGTTTAAATGCGTATTCAATACCGCTAATAATTCACTTTTATTAATCGGCTTGCCAATGTGACCATTGAATCCTGAGTCAATATATGATTTTACCTCTTCCATCAGCACATTAGCGGTTAACGCGTATATTGGACCAGAGTAGCCCGCTGAGCGAATGATCCGAAGTGCCTCCACCCCGTCCATTCTTGGCATTTGAATATCCATAAGCACCAAATCAGGAAAGTCGCTAAGACACTGTTCAACTGCTCGAGCACCATTTTCGGCTACAATAACCGTTGCACCAGTTCTCTCTATCATGCGAGAGAATAGTTGCCGATTCTCGGGGTGATCTTCCACAACCAGCACCGTACCTGAGAGCAAAGGTTGCTTGGACTGCGGTTCTTGAATTTCGGTAATAGCCGTATTGAGGTAAACTGTACAAGGGACACAGAAAGAGAAAACACTGCCATGATCAACAACACTTTGTACTTTGATTTCACCATTCATCATGTGGGCAAGCTGGCTCGACAAACTTAACCCCAGCCCAGACCCCCCAAAGCGCCTTGTTATACTGTTGTCAGCTTGTTGGAAATTATCAAAAATTCGACCTATCTGCTGCTCAGTCATACCAATACCGGTGTCCTTCACCACAAACTGTAAACCATGGTGCGTTTCAGATACCTCCAATTCGATACGGCCTTTTTCGGTAAACTTTAGGGCATTACTTAGCAAGTTTATTAGTATTTGTTTTACTCGAATGTAATCCAAACGTACATAAGCGTTAGCCCTTACCTGATCACAAACAATAAACTCTAATTGCTTACTCTGTATATTTTGTTGAAACATATCACATAAGTCAGCAAGTAAGCTGCCTACCGAAAATTCAGTTGCTTCTAGCTCTAATCGCTCGGCTTCGATTCGACTTAAATCCAAAATATCATTGACGAGATCGCGTAAATGTAATCCTTGATTATAAATAGTTCTGACCGATGCTTGTGCCTGAGCATTTAAATCTTGTTCGACCAACAAGTCTTCTGCATGTCCCAGCACCGTAGTAAGTGGCGTTCTGATTTCATGGCTCATGTTTGCCAGAAATTGACTTTTCACTTGATTGGCCGCTTTTAATTCATCCGCTTTTTGCTGGAGCTCAGATGTTCTCAACGCTACTTTTTGGCTTAACTCCAGTTTTGCTCTTTGCTCAACCTTACGTCGATAGAGTGCGAAAGTGGTCAGTAAGGTTAATAGCGCGATGATAACACCCAACAATTGTAATTGGCTGCGCTGCTCCTCTTTCAGTAGCTGTAATTTTTGTTCTTGCTTGAGCACTTCGACTTCTCGAGAAAGTTCACTAGCCTCATACTTAGCACGATAGTCATTAATCCGTTTCAGCATGTCATCATTCATCAAGCGATTTTGCGCTTCCAAATTTTGTGAGTCATAATCTCTAGCGCGCTTAATATTTCCTTGTGCAGCCTCAATCAGCGCTAACAAACGAAGTGCCATTCGCTCTCTTTTCTGTTCATGCATAACTCGACTCGCCGCTAAACTTTGCTCTGCATTAGTCAGCGCTTCTGTTAGCCGCCCTTGAGCGAAGAAGATTTGTGCTAAGGTGAACTGAGCTTCCATGAGGTTGGCAGGATTCTGAGCCTTTTCGGCATAATAGAGCGCAAAGTTTGCTTCTTTTTCGGCTAATTCTAATTGGTTTTGTGAATAGCTCAATAAAGCAAGATTGCCATATTCAAATGACAAGTGGCGGACGTCATTCTGCGCTTCATAATAAGCAATTGCTGCTTGGTACGACGCTTTGGCAAGCGCGGGACGTTTAGTCTCAGTGTATAGCACGCCAAGATCTGCTTGAGCTAGTGCAACACCATATTCATCGTTTAGCTCGACGAATGCGTTTAGGGCTTCATGGAGCATTTCTTCCGCTTTGTCATAGGCTCCTTGGCGAATATAAACACCCGATATATTCAGTAAAATATCGGCATGATCTTGAGCATTACCAAACTCTTGGTAAAGCTCATCTGCTTTTAAATAATTATGCAGTGCCAAGTCAAGTGTGAAGCTATTAAAATACGCTAACCCCAAATTACTATGTAAATTAGCCATTTCGATGGGGACATTACGTTGCTCAGCTAACGCTAATGCCCGTGAGTAAAACTCAATTGCCTGTTGATAATGACCAAGGTAAAAGTAGCAGATCCCTTGAACCTTTACCGCTGAAAAATGGTTGTCACTCAGCCTATCTGATTGCGTTATCAACTCTAACTGATTGAGAAAAACGAGTGCATCTTTGAATTGATTCTGTTTGTAAGCAGACTTACCTAGACTAAGCAAAAGCTCTATTTTTCTTGTCTTTCCTAGGTTTTGCTCCGTGAGCAACTCAGTGCCCAGCATTTTTTGTTGTTGCCAATTGGTGGTTTGCTCCACCTCTGAGATCCGCTCAGCAAGGGTGCTATCATTTAGTGTGGCGTTAACTTGAAAACAACTGGAGAAACACAGGCTACAGGCAAACACAGACCAGGGCTTTAGTAGCCTCGATAAATTCATTGTTGCTCTCCATTGCTTATCATTTAGTCTGCGTGGTAGTGTGAAGATACACCAAGACTAAAGAGGCGACAATGTTCAATCCGCTAACAGATGTTATTTTTAGACTAATTTGTCAAAATCAATCTTTAAAAGTGCACACTATTGCCGCCGCTCTGATGGAACAACAGCAACTACCTCGCCTTGATGAAGATGAAAATAAAAATCTATTTAAACGTAACTTCCTGATCATGAATGCCCTGTATCAACTCCAGCAAGAAGTATTCGCTGAGGGCCTGTATCTACATGTAGAAGCACTCAATATTTATCTAGCTCCACAACTAGGTGAACATTCATTAGCGTTAGATGACCCGCTCAGAAGTTATTATTTAGACTGGCAGCATTACGAAACCAGTAGTGAAGAAGTGAGTGCTCTGTTAGATAATTTTTGGCAACAGTTTACATTTAGCGGCGCTCGCCAGCGACTTGCCATCAAACCTGACGAATTAAACGCGATTAAAACGCGCTGGAGACTTCCTAAAGGTTATGATCGCAGGATGTTAAGCCAATGTTGGAGAAAACTGGCCTTGACTCATCACCCGGATAAATCAGGTGATGAGGAAACATTCAAACGCTTAATGAATGAGTATGAAATACTCAAGCAGGCCTTAAGCACGTAAGGCTTTATAGCGCTTATTTTTAATCTTACTATTGTTAAGCTTACGTAGTGCAGGCTTCACTGCCTCGCGTTTTACAGCCACGAATGTTTGCACATCATAAATATTGATTTTACCAATTTGCTTGAAGCTTATGCCTTCTTCACCAGTCAAACTGCCCACGATATCTCCTTTGCGAAGCTTTTGCTGCTTTCCGCCTTCAATCATGAGGGTCACCATATTCGACTTATAGGCTGGTTTTTCGAGCAGCGAATGACTCGGCAACGTGCCATGTTTTAGCTCTTGACCATATATTTCCGCCAACTGTTTTATTTTGAAGGCTTCTTTTTCTCCATAAAGAGATACTGCGATACCTTTGTGCTCACCCCGACCCGTACGACCAACACGGTGAATATGCGTCTGCGGCTCAAGCGCCAAATGATAATTAACCACAAGCTCAACTTCCTCAACGTCAAGCCCTCGAGCGGCAACGTCAGTGGCAACTAGAATATTGGCACTCTTGTTAGCAAAAGTGAGCAATGACCATTCACGTTCACCTTGATCTAAATCGCCATGTAACTCGACGCAAGCTAGTCCAGTTTGACGTAATTCTTCGAATAGTCGCTTAGTCTCAGCTTTGGTATTACAAAAAACGATACAGCTTTGCGGCTGGTGTTGCATTAACAGCACTCTCAGTGCGTTAAAGCGCATTTTATTGTTGTCTAATTTATAAAAGGTTTGCTTAATGCTGTGGTGTGCTTGTTCTTCTTTCGCTTCAACAAACTCTGGCTCACGCATATATTGCTTCGCCAGTTTCATGATCTTGTCTGGGTAAGTCGCACTAAACATTAGTGTTTGTCGAACTTCAGGCACATACACTAGAATGCTTTCTAGCGTTTCAGTAAAGCCCATATCCAGCATCTGATCGGCTTCGTCGAATACCACAGTCTGCGTTTCAGTTAGCATGAGTGAGCCATTAAAAACATGCTCTTCAACCCGACCGGGTGTACCAACAACAATATGCGCGCCATGTTGTAACGCCCGAGTTTGAGGTTCAATTGGCGTTCCTCCGCAGAGTGTTTGCACTTTGACGTTACCAATTAAAGCCGCAACTTTTCTGATTTCTTGTGCGACTTGATCAGCCAACTCTCTCGTTGGACATAACACCAAAGCCTGAACCTCATTGCTGTCAGGCTGCAACTTATTCAGCAGCGCAAGTGAAAACACCAGTGTTTTACCAGATCCGGTTTTCCCTTTCACGACTAAATCTCGTCCAGTCAGCGCCGGCGCTAAACTCACAGACTGTACTGCCGTTGGCACCATGTAGTTAAGATCTACAAGGCGCTGAGCAAGCGCTTGGTTTAGAGGTAATTGAGAAAATGAAGTGATCGACACAGTGCTTTCCTATTCGCTATCTTAATCGCGTATTTTATACCAAATGTGTAAATTCGCTAACCGCTTTACTCTATTATTCCAAGATAAAGCCCCCCTAGATTGTGGATGAATTTCCCTCATCGCAATACACGGACTTACATCACAATTTATGCTTTAATCTCTCGGTAACTCCATTTTTACCAAGGATTATCATGAAGTTTAAATCACTATTGGCATTTGGTTTATTAAGCGCAGGTTTGAGCACAGCACTGCAAGCCGAAGAATTTACTACACAACAATTAGAACAAGTTAAACAAGTTAGAGAAGCCGCAAGCCACAGCAACCTAAGCTGGCAACTACTAGAATCCCTCACCACAGAAGTAGGCCCACGCTTACCGGGTACCGAAAATGATAAAAAAGCGGTAGCTTGGGCAAAGAAACAACTTGAGCAATTGGGCTTTGACAAAGTCTGGCTTGAGGAAGCGACCTTTCCTGAATGGCGCCGCTACCATGAATCTGCAAAAATCCTGATACCGAGCGAACAACCGCTACACCTTACCGCACTCGGTAACAGCGTCAGCACACCAAAAGATGGACTAAGTGGTGAGGTAGTTTTATTTGAAACCCTCGATGAGCTGATTGCTGCGCCAGACAATAGCTTAAAAGGTAAAATAGCCTTTATTAATTACCGCATGAACCGCGACATTGATGGTAATGGCTATGGACCTGCGGTAAGAGCTCGTAATAGCGGTGCCGTAGAAGCCGCTAAAAAAGGCGCTATCGCCTATATGATGCGCTCAGTCAGCACCAGCCACCACCGCTTCGCGCATACTGGCGGCAGTCACTATAAAGCGGGAGTGACAAAGATCCCGTCCACTGCAGTTGCGAACCCAGATGCAGATCAGCTAGCACGCCTTATCAACTCAGGTCATGCCGTTAAAGTCGCGCTAAATATTCAAACCGAGGACTTAGGTGAAGGAACCAGTTACAACGTCATCGGTGAATTCACGGGCACCGAATTTCCAGAGCAATATGTCTTAATTGGTGGTCACTTAGACTCTTGGGATCTGGGTACTGGTGCACTCGATGATGGCGCTGGTGTTGCATTGACGATGGCAGCAGCAAAGCACATTGCCGATGTAAAACGCCCTAAACGTAGTGTCCGCGTAGTCCTATTTGCAGCAGAAGAACTCGGTCTCTGGGGAGCAAAAGCTTATTTTAAAAAGCATCAGGCAGAATTAGACCGCATCGTAGCCGCATCCGAGTCCGATTTTGGTGCAGATGTAGTGTATGCGTTTGAATCAAACGTAAATGCCGCTTCCTTACCAGTTGTACGTGAGATTGCAAAGCAATTGGCGCCGCTCGGCGTTACTTATATTGGCAAGAATAGCGCACATGGTGGTCCTGACTTAATTCCGCTGAAAAATGCCACATCGGCGCCAATCTTCGCTTTACACCAAGATGGCACGGATTATTTTGATTATCACCACACAGCTGATGACACGCTTGATAAAGTCGATCCGGCAAAATTAAAGCAAAATACCGCGGCATACGCCGTATTTGCCTTAATGGCAGCCGACGCCAAAACGAAAATGGCAGGGAAATAAAATCTTACACTTATGGGGACAAGTACACTTGTCCCCTACACTCAAGTTGCCTACCTTAGACATATCCACACACAACTAACTAATAGAATATGGAAATCAAAAGCGTATTTTTTTCCTTTTACGACACAATATTCAACTTTATCAGTAAATATAAAGTTCCCGTGTCGGCACTGATTGTGGTCACTATTGCACTTTACTTTTATAACCAGCATCAACAACAAATCGCTAGTTATCAAACATACTTAGCATCCCCACAAATCGATGACTTGATTATTTTTGATGCTGGTAAAAACACTGGGCAAGTTTATGATCCGGCTTTTCAGGTCTTACAAATTACTGAGCTGACAGATGACAACATTGAAGTAAAGGAAAGCGCCTACACTTACCGTACGATGCGTAACATCACCCGAGATATCCGTGTCAGCATGCTAATGACCGATCATTATTTTAAACCACAAAGGCTGACGCTAGAAAAAGATAACCTATTAGACTTACTTGACGATGACACCATAGTCTCAGTCTACAGACCCGTCGGGATCCATGTACTTGGCGGTGTTGTTAGACAACGATTTAAAAAGCCGAAGCCACTATATAACGGACCTAAGATCTCTGCACAGAATCAAGAAGCAATTCACGCTTACAGCCAAGGAAACTTTGAAGAAGCAAAAACGGGATTTGCAGCAGCGGCTAAAACTGGCAACCCTTGGGCACAATATAACTATGGAACAATGCTTCGCGACGGTGAAGGTGGTGCAAAAGACATTAAAAAAGCGATCCACTGGCTTAAACTTGCCGCCGAGCAAGGTAATCATAAAGCACAAACGGCCCTAGCTAAGTTATGCCAAGACTACCCCTGTTAACTGTGACTTTGCTTGTGATACTGCATAGTCAAAACGTTTGCTTCAAACTCTTGTTGTGCCACAGGCTTAGAATGAAAATAGCCTTGTGTCATATCACACAGTAAATTCTTTAAAAACATGCATTGTGCAGGGGTTTCAACCCCTTCTGCAATGACCTTTAGGTTCAATTTGTGCGCCATCAAGATAATCGCACTGACGAGCGCCTTATCTTCTTCATCTTCAGGTAAATCACGAATAAAGGTTCTATCAATTTTCAATTTAGAAAGCGGGAAGCGCTTGAGATAACTCAACGACGAATATCCAGTACCGAAGTCGTCAATCGCCAGTTCTACGCCCATTTCTCTTAATGCTTTTAATTGTGACAATATTTTGTCTGAGTTTTCAACCAGTACCGACTCTGTGATTTCCAATGTCAGATACTTTGCTTCCAGTTTGGTATCTCTAAGTACTTTTCTTACTAGCTCAACCATATCTTGGCGTTTAAACTGAATACTAGAAACGTTAACTGCAATAAATAAGGGTCTACCGTAGTTGTCTTGCCAGGCTTTAACTTGAGAACAAGCGTGATATAACACCCACTCCCCAATGGGTAAGATAAGGCCTAGTTCTTCGCAAACGGGAATAAACTGATCGGGTGAAACATGGCCCAGCAACTCACTTTTCCATCTTAACAACACCTCGCAGCCAACGAGGTCGCCGCTGCCAAGCTGTGAAAAAATGGGCTGGTACACCAGTGATAATTCTCGATTAGACAGTGCTTTATGCAAAGCGCTTTCTAACACGCTACGCGCTTTGGCATGTTGATGCATCGCTGAAGTATAGAATTGAAAACAGTCGCGACCATGTTCCTTGGCTTTATACATTGCACTGTCGGCATTACGGAGCAAAATTTTTCGGTCGGTGCCGTCATCTGGGTAAAGCGTGATCCCCATACTACCGGAGACATAAGCTTCGTGCCCTTCCAAATGAAAAGGGTTGGCTAACGCACGTAAAATCTTCGTCGCAACCAGCTCTAAATCACTGATAGAACTTATATCTTGTAACAATAAAGCAAACTCATCCCCACCTAACCTTGCAACGGTATCAGAGCTGCGCACGCACTCATTAATACGGTTTGCTGCTTCTTTGAGTAATAGATCACCAATATGGTGCCCAAGCGTGTCATTCACTGCTTTAAAGCGGTCAAGATCGATAAAACAAATAGCAAAGCGCTCTTCTAGCTGAGCTGCTCGTTTTAACGCTAAATCAAATTTAACGTGATAATGATGGCGATTTGCAAGGCCCGTCAAACTATCAAAGTTGGCTTGCTGCCACATCAACTGTTCATTACGTTTTCTCGAGGTAATATCGCTGAATAGAGCTACATACATATCAATTTCCCGAGCTTCATTAAATACTGCGGATACCTGCAGCCAACTCGGATAAATTTCACCATTTTTGCGCTTGTTCCAAATCTCTCCTTCCCAATGGCCTTTATTAACCAAGTCATCATATAACGCATTGAAAAAGCGCTCATCGTGACGCCCAGAGTTTAGGATTGATGGAGTCTCCCCTATCACTTCATCCATGCCAAAGCCTGTAATTTCGCTAAATGCGCGATTTACCATTTGGATTTGATTATGTTTATCGGAGACCAACACGCCTTCCGTGGTTGTCGCAAATACCGTACTTGCTAAACGCTGCTCTCGCTCATTCTCAAGTTCTTCCGTAATATCCTGAATAACATAGATAAAACCAAGTTTTGCTTGTGTTTCACTCACCACAGGGGCACAAGAAACCCGAACATTACGATAGTCAAAACGCGCATCGAGTTGGCACTCCAGCGTACCTTCCGTTAGCAGCTTTTCACTATCAAGCACATCAAATAAGGTATAAATAGATTTTGATTTTAACGCTTCTAAACTATCAAAATCCTTTAATACTGAACCATTAGCGGCTTCTATGTGATGAGTTTCATCCGTAAACACCAAGTATGCTTTAATACCATCAAAAATGGCACTGAGTTTTGCGCCTTGATCTTGTGCTCGCTGATTGGAGCGCCTTAGCCTGACCAAAACGGTCATCAATACCGCCATCGATAGAATAAGCACAGCAATTACCGCAGTTAACAAAATGACCTGTACCATATTGGCTTGCTTGATTTTTTCAGTCTGTAACAAGACCTGCTGCTCAAGGTTAGCTTGGTAGTGCCAGAGATCTTGCTGTAGCTTACGCTTTTCACTCATATCTTGAATGATAGAAAGTAATCTAGGTTTGCCATCACTATTTTCAAACGGCGTTGAGTGAACACTTACTGTTTTCACACTACCGTCTGCAGTTTGATGTTGGAAGATAAAATAGTTGCGGCCTTCATTTAAAGCTGCTTGACGCTCATTGGCAACCTGCTCGGCGGTAAATAAGTTGATATCTTGAATGACTTTTGATTCTAGTACCGCCTCGCTATAACCATAGAATGCGGCGGCAGCTTTATTGGCATCCAAAATTTTTCCAGACGTAGGCTCGATGATCAACATCACCGCGCTATGATTAGAAAAAGTATAATATGGTAACTCGTTAGCTGGTGCTGAAATACAAAACAGCAACAGCAGCCCCCCGAGCAATTTTGACATCAACTTCAAACTCAGACCCCTCAGGATATCGTTTTATGCAACCGCGGCGACTATAGCGCAAAGGGTATGTGAGCTACATCGAAAGTCGATTCTTGCTTGTTTCATATCAAAACAACTCAACACACACATCTTTTTATAACAATTTATACACTTGCTCCGGCGTACTGACAAGCCGATAAGTTCTGAAAGTGTAGTCTATTTCGCAATAGTGTAGACGCAAAAGTGAGTAACTAAACCTTTTCACCACCCCATCCGTACAGCTAGGAAAAATATGCCTAGTTGATATACTAGGCCAAACTCAACTCATAGTGCGCCGATGAAATACCAAGACTTACGAGATTTTATAGCCCAGCTTGAAAAACAAGGAGAACTTGTTCGCGTCAAGCAGCCCATTTCCACCAAACTAGAAATGACTGAAATTGCAGACCGAACGCTGCGAGCAGGTGGACCCGCTATCCTATTTGAAAACCCTGTTGGTTATGACATTCCGGTACTGGCTAACCTATTTGGCACACCAAAGCGCGTTGCAATGGGGATGGGACAAAGCGATGTCAGTGAACTTAGAGAAGTAGGCAAGTTACTCGCTTTTTTAAAAGAACCCGATCCACCGAAGGGAATTAAAGAAGCCATTGGCCAGCTACCGGTATTCAAACAAGTGTTGAATATGCCTGCCAAAGAAGTGAAAAAAGCCCCATGCCAAGAAGTCGTATTGAGCGGTGATGAGGTCGATCTCACTAAACTACCTATTCAACATTGCTGGCCTGGTGATGCCGCACCTTTAATCACATGGGGGTTAACGGTAACCAAAGGTCCTTATAAAAAGCGTCAGAACCTAGGGATTTATCGTCAGCAGTTATTGGGTAAAAACAAAATTATTATGCGCTGGCTATCACATCGCGGTGGCGCGCTTGATTTTCAAGAGTGGTGCAAAGAGCATCCGGGCGAACCGTATCCGGTATCAGTTGCACTTGGCGCTGATCCGGCGACGATTTTAGGTGCGGTGACCCCGGTTCCAGATACCTTGAGCGAATATGCATTTGCAGGTCTACTGCGTGGTAGTAAAACGCAGGTCGTTAAATCTATTTCTAACGAGCTGCAAGTACCAGCGAGTGCCGAAATCGTCTTAGAAGGATATATTCAACCGGGCGAACTCGCGCCAGAAGGCCCTTATGGCGATCATACCGGCTACTACAATGAAGTTGACGACTTCCCTGTAATGACTGTCACCCATATGACGCATCGCAAAGAACCTATTTATCACAGCACTTATACAGGCCGCCCGCCTGATGAGCCAGCCATTCTTGGTGTTGCCCTCAACGAAGTATTCGTGCCGATTTTACAAAAGCAATTTCCGGAAATCGTCGATTTTTACCTTCCACCAGAAGGCTGCTCATACCGCATGGCGGTCGTCACCATGAAAAAGCAGTATCCGGGGCATGCTAAACGCGTGATGATGGGTGTATGGTCTTTCCTTAGACAATTTATGTACACCAAGTTTGTCATTGTTTGCGATGATGATGTAAATGCTCGCGACTGGAATGATGTAATTTGGGCGATAACCACACGTATGGATCCCGCAAGAGACACCACCTTAGTTGAAAGCACGCCTATCGATTATCTCGATTTTGCTTCCCCTGTGTCCGGACTTGGTTCTAAAATGGGTATGGACGCAACCAACAAATGGCCGGGTGAGACCGACCGTGAATGGGGCGAGCCTATCGTTATGGATCCCGAGGTTAAACAACGCGTTGACGAAATTTGGGATACCCTAGGGATCACCATCAAATGACATATATCATCTAACATTGTGCACTCAGCTATGCTAGAGTGCACAGACTTTAGCCACGTGCTTAATAAAGGTAACACATGCAAGTATTAGCAGCAGAGGTTGTCTCAATTACACCTCTTACGGAATTTGTTCACAAAGTTATATTAAAACCTGAAGAAGCGGTGCAATTTGAAGCCGGCCAGTATCTGCAATTGGTACTTGGTGAAAAAGACAAACGTGCTTTCTCGATTGCCAGCAGTCCTTCAAAAACAGAGCAGTTAGAGTTACATATCGGTGCTTCTGGCGCTGACTCTTATGCCATGCAGTCACTAGATCACCTACGTAACGCTTTTGATACAAAGCAAACCGTTGCATTAGAAGTTGGTCTTGGCGTATCTCAGATCCGTGTTGATCAAGCGCGTCCACTAGTACTACTTGCCGGCGGCACAGGGTTTTCTTATGTCAAATCTATGGCCGATCACTTGGCTGAAACGGGTTACGACCAACCAGTATTATTTTACTGGGGTGTAAAAGAAGAAGCAGCGTTGTATGCAAAAGCGGAGATGGAAGCTTGGGCCGCCTCAAATAAACACTTTCAGTTTATTCCTGTGGTAGAAAATGCCAGTGAAGCATGGCAAGGTCATCGCGGTTTCGTTCATCAGGCTGTGATGAAAGATATCGTTTCTTTAGAGCCGTACAGCATTTATATGGCTGGCCGCTTTGACATGATAGGTATCGTGCGTGATGACTTTATCAATCATGGTGCTGAGCGCGACTTTATGTACGCCGACGCTTTTGCGTTTATTAAGTAACCTGAGCTGCGGATAATTAATGCCTTTCTAGCAGCCAGTTTTAGCGCTAACTGCGTTGAATTCACTTCCAATAGCCAGCTATTGGTGCGTAAATTCGCCTTGTTTTCCCTAAAACTCTCTGGCTAGACAAGGAAAAAACTAAGTTGTGCTTTAGAAACAATGAGTTGGAACATTCCTTATCCAAACCTCAGGTTAAGTAACTTAAGACAAGTTATTTAATAGCAATTTATCCAATGTGTGGCTGGTCTTTAGTCACACATTGAAAAAACAGAACAAACCAATCAAAATAATCCATTTTACCAAAGCAATCTCAGCCGCTACTCTCACACTACACACAAACACCGCGAGAAGTATGATGAGTAAACTCTATGTTCGTGACATCATGTCACCTGATTTCCCACTGTTAACCGCCGAGACTGAACTAACCGACGCAATTAGTTTGCTACAAAAGCATCATTTAATTGGTGCGCCAGTGATTGATGCACAGCGTCATCTTGTTGGATTTATTTCAGAGCAGCAGCTGCTCAAGCCTTTGCTTAATTCCAGCTACTTTTGTGATGGTAAAGTACATCTGAGAGACTTACTGGCTACGCCTGCCCTCAGCATTGAAGCTGCAACAACCGTTGTCGACCTTGCACAACGCATGCAGCAAAATAGCCCTAAGGTTTATCCCGTACTCAATGAAGGCAAAGTGATTGGTATTGTGACACGCAGCCAAGTCGTTGCGGCGCTAAAAGAGAGTTATCTTAACTGTGCGGGATGATCCCACACAGCAACTTCAGCCTACGCTTTCTTAGCAAGCAACGCTTTTTTATCAGCTTCGCTTAAAAAGGCAATCTCAACCGCATTGCGCTGCGCTTGATGGATATCACTCAAATCTAAACCTGCCGCCGCAGCTGCATGGCTATACTCGTTATCCAACTCGATACCTTGAACCGCAGGGTCATCGGTATTGATGGTTGCCAATACACCATGATCTAAAAATGCTTTCAATGGATGCGTGGTTAAACTTTCGACAGTGCTTGTTTGGATGTTACTGGTTAGGCAAGACTCGATCCCAATACGATTATCACGTAAATAATCCATTAGAGCTGGGTCATGGATTGCTTTAACTCCGTGACCGATACGTGTTGCACCTAGTTCTTTAATGGCTTGCCAGATACTTACCGCGCCCTCAGCTTCGCCAGCATGTACCGTCACACCAAGGTAAGCATCGCGAACCTGCTTATAATGTTCAATAAACAGCTCGCCCGGGAAGCCCAGTTCGTCACCCGCGAGGTCAATCGCAACCAACTGCTCTTTAAAGGCAAGTAGCGCGTCTAGTTCATATTGGCATTTCTCCACACCAAATGTGCGTGACATAATCCCGATCAGGTTAACCTTGATGTCTTGACCCTTGACTGCACTTTGTACACCGTCGACTACGGCTTCAACAACGCCCTGCGGGTGTAGATTATGGGTTTTTGCCATGTAGTAAGGACTGAACCTTAGCTCAGTGTAATCAATACCTTGTGCAACTGCGTCAGCAACATTTTCAATCGCAATACGGCGACAAGCATCATAGTCACCTAGTACCTTTACACCCCAATCTAGTTTTTCAAGAAACGCTATTAGATTGGGTGCATTATCCAACACTTGAACATGCGGGCGTAGACCTTCGAGATCCGTTGCCGGTAAATCCATATTAAACTGCTGGCCAAGTTCTAAAATCGTTGTAGCACGAACGTTACCATCTAAGTGGCGATGTAAATCTAATAGTGGAAGTGTGTTATTGATCATAAGAGACTCGATTTGCAGTTAAAATTTTTGGGATCATACGCACCTAAACTGAGATAGCAAGGACATATGTCAGAATTGAGTATAGCTAACTTTAATACAAAAAAGCCTGCACATTGCTGCGCAGGCTTTTCGTTACGATTTTGCGATTAAATACGCTTTCTCGTAGGTATGCATTTTTTCGTAGGCGAGCTGAGCTTGCTTACTCCAGCGCGCTTCCCAAGGGTTTGCGCTTAAGGAATCAAAGATCTTCGCAGCAAGTTCATAATCCCCCTCAGCATTGCAAAGGCAAGCCAATGAGAACAGCAACTCCTTGTCATCTGGATGTTTTTTCAATTGCTGCTGTAGTGCTAACTTGAGTTCATTACTACTTTGCGTGCTGTGTTGCAGATAGTCGGCCAGCTGGTGATATTGACCTTGTTTGAGCAGCTTCTTGAGCTCCCCCAACACTTCCGCTATGCGCCCCTGTTGCAGCTTCACCTTATTAAGGGCTGGTATTGCATGCGCTTTTACTGCCTTAGGTAGCGTATTAAACAAAGTATCTGCTTGCTCAGGGGCTATCACAAACATGCGCTCGAACACACTCTGCCACTGTGTATCACTCCAGTTAAGCTTTTTATGCCATTTTGCGATTTGTGCAGCTGCCAGCTCAGGTTGCTTAGCCTGTAGACATGCTAAAATGTAACCACTAAGCACCGCTGAAGTTGGTTTAGCCGCAGACATTTTGTCATCAAGTAAAGCCAACGCCTGTTCACTATTATTTGCTTCTAGCCACAATGCAGCAAGCTGCCCTTGGTTGTCATCCGATATTGCTTCTAGCTCTGTATTCGCTTTGACAACATCTCCTTGCTTTAACGCCGCTTTGGCTGCGATAGCACGCACATAGTCTTGGCGCTCATCCGGCTGCGGCGTTTTCGTCAACAAGGTTGCGGCTTGTTCCACTTCGCCGTTAATAAATAGCCACAAACTTTCGTTCCATACTTGCAGCGCTTTTAACTTACGCTTTCTGGAAAAATGACCTTTCGTATTGACTAGGCGATGCCACGACCAACGCACTACCTTACCCAACAGCACTAAAGCTGTGATGGCAAGCAACAGCAAGATAGTGAAAGACACTATGCTGCCTTCAATCGTGGTTTGATTGAAAGAGATCAACACATAGCCTTTCTCATCAATGAGTAAATGACTAGCGGCTAGCGCGATAAAGATAAGCGCGAAGGTGATGATTTTTGCCATCATTTTAGCCACCCTTTTACTGCTGCTGGGGTGGCAAGCTCAATCGACTCTTGGCGCTGCACTTCACTGCGGCTCAGCTTGTTTAAAGCCTGCTGCATCGCGCTAACAGGCGCTTGTTGCGTATCAAAATAACGCGCCAACGTGTCGGCTGCACTATCAAGCGCACTGAAGTAAATGCTCGCTTGTTGATCCATTAATGCGGTTTGTGCTTGGGTTAAATAAGCACGCAGCTGCGTGCGTATAAGCAGCTGCTCGTTTTTATCTAGCAGTGGATCTATCACCACTTCATCATGGTGACGTATGGTAATAAAGTCATCAACCAATCCCTGCCAGGAGCGCTTTAAGTTCGCTTGCCAATCATCTACCTGTTGCGATAGCGCAGCATCTTCACTCGCTGTCTTTTGCGGAATTTGCTTGGTTTTGATCGTTAGCGTATCAACTTGAGACAATAAACCATGAAGTTCAAAATAGAGTGACTCCGTTTGTGGCTTAGGCAAGGCCTTCAAAGCCGCAATGTCGGTAGCAATCGCCTGCTTAACAGCGGCCGTGTTTGACTCAGACTCTAGACTCTCTTGCAAGCGCTGCAGAATGGCGATTGCGCCAAGATAATCTTGCTCTGCCGCCACCTTAAATGCAGCAAGGCGCTGTAAATACAATACCTCAGAGGCCACTGCACCGCTTACTTGCTGCTGCGCCTTGGCAAGCGTCTGCGTTAACTGAGTTTCTACATGTTGCTGCTGCTCAGCCAATCGCTTTGCGACATTGTCTTGTAGCGAATCAAGCACATTTTCTACTCGCTGAAGTTGCGATTTAGCGCCACTCAGCTGCGTGTTTAATAACTGATTTTCAGCGTTAATCGCTTGGTTAGCCAGTAACGCTTGTTGCAACTGTTGTTGCTGTTGCAAATAAACATAGCCAGCACCAGCGCCACTACCCAGTGCCACTAATAATGCAAGGAGTGCAACCTTACTCACACCAGGCTTCGCGTGATGTGGCGTTACGGTTTGCTCTGCTGCTTTTGCTGCTTGCTGGGTATTTGTATTCTTTGTTTGCGATTCAGACTGAGTCATTTTGCGCCCTTGCTGCTTGGTATAGTCGATGATACTCCCTGCGATGGCACGATTATCAGGGCCATGACATACCACAATTTGAGACTGTTCGATGTTATAGGATTGCTGTACATGCTCAGCAATACGTTGGCTCACAACAAAGAAAGTGCGCTGAGCCAACCAATCTTTACTTGCTGACGACTGCGTATTAAAAATCGCATCCGCTGCACTATTACTGGTAATGACTATACCTTCAATCTGCTGGCTTCGCCAGTGGTCTAACCAGACATCAGCATTGTCTTTTACGGCAACGCGTTCATAAACCACCAAACTGTCAAGGATGGCTCCCCGCGCTTTTAAAGTTTGCGCAATGACGGGACGCCCGCCCTTCCCTTTGACCAACAATACACGCCTGCCCTCAACAGAGGACAGCTGCGGGAGTGCAAGCAAACCTTCGGAATCAGGTTGTTTAGGGTATTTAGCCTTGATATTTAGGGTCTGCTGGATAGCATCGGCCGTGCCTTCGCCAACAGCAAAAGCTGCGCAATGTCCGGCTAATGGAACTTCTAATTGGTGAAAGTATCGCACCGCATCGGGCGAGACAAAAATAGCTAACTCGGCTTCGCTTATCATTGCTTTGGCGGTGTCACTCACTGCCACTTCGTTAAGCTGTAATACTGGGCAAATCACTGAGCTAATTTGCTGCTGTGTCAGTAACTCAGATAAAGACTCTGATTTGCCAACGGGTCGAGTTAGCACAACTTTCATTTAAGCGTCCCTATAAACCTCAGCAAGAATTTTATCTGCACCTTGCGCAAGTAAAGATTCTGCCAATTGAATTCCAAGTTGCTCAGCCTCTGCAACCGTACCTGAGCATTCGCCGCGCAAGATTTCGCTGCCATCGACAGCACCCACTAAGCCGCGCAAGTGCACCTGATCGCCCGAGACTTCTGCGTAAGCGCCGATTGGAACCTGACACCCCCCTTCCAAACGGCGGTTCATTGCACGCTCGGCAAGTACACGAATACGTGTATCAGTGTGTTCCAGTGGTGCGAGGAATGCTTTGGTTTGAGCATCATCGCTACGACATTCGATGCCGACAGCGCCTTGACCATTGGCCGGTAATGAATCTTCTGGTTCAATATAACTTGCGATTCTATCCACCATTTCTAAGCGGATAAGTCCCGCGGCGGCCAAAATAATGGCATCAAACTCACCCGCATCTAGCTTAGCTAGGCGAGTATTCACATTGCCACGTAAATCCTTAATGACTAAGTCTGGGCGCGCTGCTCGAATTTGACATTGGCGACGCAGGCTTGATGTGCCAACCACTGCGCCCTCAGGCAACTCTGCAAGTGAGGTATAAGTATTAGACACAAACGCGTCTCTTGGGTCTTCGCGTTCGCAAATAGTGTGCAGCTCTAGCCCTTCAGGGAAATCAACTGGTACATCTTTCATTGAATGCACTGCAATATCTGCGCGCCCTTCTAACATGGCCTGCTCAAGCTCTTTGACGAACAACCCTTTACCGCCAATTTTTGCCAGTGGCGTATCTAAGATCTTATCGCCTTTAGTCGACATCGGCACGAGCTCTACTTTCAGATTAGCATGGTGTTTTTCAAGCTCTGCCTTCACAAATTCGGCTTGCCATAGCGCCAAAGCACTTTTGCGCGTTGCAATACGTAATATGGAAACTTGTTCTGTCATGATTTGCCTTTCATTTATTGCAGCTTTATTGCCACTGCAAAGAGTTAACTGTGTGGTGATGGCAGTCAGTCGCGTGCTGCCATACACGATACTGCGAGTAAGATTATTGCTGACTATTATCCACAATACGGAACGTCTTTTGGGCAAGCAGTTGTCCAGACTGCGTCACCACCTCAACACGCCAATCCCCGGTTTGACTCGGCATGACGTTCTTACTTGAATAAGTACGATAGCGCGCGGCTTGGATCGGCAGCTCCACTTCTGCCATCAGCTCGTCTTGATGAAACCACAGGTGCGACACCACTTGATCTTTAAGCGCGTGTACTTCAGTGAAAAAGTAAAGCTTGTCACTAAACTGAGTGGTCGCAATCACGTCTTTCAACACGTTCGTTGGTTCGCGGTCATCAATCAGAGTAGTGAGTACAGCGCGGCTGATAAATTGCGTGTCGATTTTTGCCCCTAGCGCGACACTGGCTATACGCGCTTCAGCATCAAATTGATTTTTTGTTTCTGTTTCTGTTTCTGTTTCTGTTTCTGTTTCTGTTTCTGTTTCTGTTTCTTCAGAAGCTTGTTGCTGTTCCTGGTCTAACGCAATGACTTGAGCGACCTCTATTGAGGTCGTCGCGGCACCAGCAGGAGTGAGTTCAGGTGTCGTTAACACGCTATCGGCTGAGGTATCAGCACTTAGCTGCTCGCCCTCATGCTCCTCATTAGAGACTACCGATGCAGGAGAATCACTCAGCGATGTATCGGTTTGCGCTATGGTGGCATGTATAGGTACTGCCACTTGGACATCATCTTCATCTGCGTTGACGTTATCCACGACACCATAAACACCCGCGGTTGCAATGCCAGCAAATGCTGCCGTTGCCATAAAAATGCGTTTCCAGTGCCATTGATAGGTCACCGCTGAGGGCTCTGAGGGTTGCTTACTCACCGACGTTTTTATGACAATCTTTTGTGACATTGCTTTGCTCCTGTATCTGTCACCAGTACCTTATACCACTTAATATTAATCGCTCAGTCTCGTTATTAACCAAGCGCGAATGGCTTTTAACTCTTCAAGACAGACCTGATGCTCCATTGGGTAGTCTTGCCAGCTCACTTCATAGCCTTGCTGTTGTAACGTGTTAAATGCGTGCTCACCTGCAAACATCGGCACGACAGGATCAGCACTGCCATGCGCCATAAAAATAGTGAGCTCGCTTTGCTGTGCTTCTGCGCTGAGCTTTTCAGGCACACACATATAAGTTGATAGTGCCATGACACCGGCCAATTTAACAGTTAAACGCGGTGCAAGATGGAGCGCAATCACTCCCCCTTGAGAAAAACCAGCTAGGATAATACGGTTAGCTGGAATACCTTTATCTAACTGTGCCTGAATTAACGCTTCGACCTGAGCTGATGAGTCTCGCACA
Organism: Pseudoalteromonas sp. NJ631; assembly: GCF_000276645.1. Lineage (NCBI taxonomy): Bacteria > Pseudomonadati > Pseudomonadota > Gammaproteobacteria > Alteromonadales > Pseudoalteromonadaceae > Pseudoalteromonas > Pseudoalteromonas sp. NJ631. The sequence goes on along the minus strand of NZ_AKXJ01000021.1, from coordinate 42,605 downwards.
CCTTGCTCATCCGCTCTTTTATCCAGATCAAATGATTTAATGTCATACCAAGCACGCATCACCATGCCACCATTTATGGTGACCGGTTGTTCTGGTGCATGTGGGAAAATAAAGTGTGCACCCAATTCGTCAGGCAGGTTTAACTCAGATGCAATCGGTAAAAAGCCGTTACCTGAATCGCCTAAACCATGGAGCCAAATAATACTCGCTTTATGTTGTCCTTTGGCAGGATAATCTACAAATTCCAACATTAATCGTGCTGCCACTCTATTGCGATATTTGCCTGCTTAGTCGCCGCGTCGCTCATAAATTGCCAAAACTCAGCACCGGAGCGATTATCAATCCACTGATCGCCACGCAACTCGAAGTGATGACCATTAAACTTAGTCGCCACCCAGACTTGGTGCAATGGTGCTTGTTTGTTGATAACAATTTTGCTCTTGTCAGGGAAAATAATCTCTAGAATTCCCGATGCTGATTCGTAATCTAAATCAGCGTCACAATCATCGATCTGCTCTTCAATAGTCAACATTAGCGCATCGGCTAACTCATGATATTCACTTTCTGTCATCGTGATTTCCTCTTACTGACGCACTGCAGCATGGTGCCTAAGCTTAACTCGCTATTTGAGCAATTTGATGAAGACGAAATTTCAATAGCGAAAAGCTGCTTTTTTTATCAATTCTGTTACTCTGCGATTATAAAGGCACTGACACGAATTATCTAATGAAAGCGACACCTTATAAATTTAGCGTAGCGGCACTTGTTTTTACTACTTTAATCGGATTATCGGGTTGCGGTCAAAGCGGTCCGCTTTATTTGCCTGAACAACAGGCTAAAAAATCAAACCAACCGAAAGCAGCACAAGCAAAGCAGCCTGAAGCAGAACAACAGGAGCGTTAAAATGGATTATTTCAATTATCAAAACGGCGAGCTATTCGCTGAAGATGTCGCCATAACCACAGTCGCCGAGCAATATGGCACTCCCTGCTATGTCTACTCGAAGAAGACTTTAGCGCGGCATTATCACGCTTTTACGGATGCCGCAGCCGGTCATCCCCACTTGGTGTGCTACGCAGTAAAGGCGAATTCAAATATTGCCGTGTTGAACGTCTTGGCTCAGCTTGGCTCTGGCTTTGATATCGTGTCGAAGGGCGAACTTGCGCGAGTGCTAAAAGCTGGGGGAGATCCCCAAAAAGTCGTTTTTTCCGGTGTTGCGAAAACGGAAGATGAAATCGCGTTTGCGCTTGAGACTGGTATTAAATGCTTTAATGTTGAGTCGATTGCAGAGCTTCATCGGATCAGTGAAGTGGCAACCAGACTAGATAAGATTGCGCCAATTTCATTGCGTGTAAACCCAGATATCGATGCAAAAACTCACCCTTATATTTCAACTGGGTTAAAAGAGAACAAATTTGGTATTGATATCAAAGCCGCATTTGATGTTTACCAACTCGCTTATGCCCTACCGGGTTTAAAAGTGGTTGGGATCGACTTCCACATCGGCTCTCAGTTGGTTGAGGTTAATCCATTTTTAGCTGCGTTAGATAAAGTGCTGGCTCTAATTTCTCAACTTGAAAAAGCGGGAATTTACTTGCATCACCTCGATATCGGTGGCGGTCTTGGCGTGCCTTATGACGGTGAAAAACCGCCGCATCCGAGTGCTTACGCTGCAGAGATTAAAGCACGATTGGCGCAGTTCAATGATCTAGAACTCATTTTTGAGCCTGGTAGAGCGATTGCCGCCAATGCCGGTGTGCTGGTGACTAAAGTCGAATTTATTAAGCCAACCGAGCATAAGCATTTTGCCATTGTTGATGCCGGCATGAACGACATGTTACGACCATCGCTTTATCAGGCTTGGCAAAATATCGTACCAGTCACACCGCGAGACGACGTTGACGCGATAAATTACGACGTGGTTGGTCCAGTATGTGAAACGGGTGATTTTCTAGGTAAAGACCGAGTACTTAAAATTAAGGCGGGCGACTTATTAGTACAGCGTAGTGCAGGCGCTTATGGCTTTACCATGAGTTCAAATTACAACTCACGCCCCCGCTGTGCAGAAGTCATGGTTGATAACAACCAACACCATCTAATCCGCCAAAGAGAGCCGTTAGAATCTCTGTGGCAATTTGAGCAACTACTGCCACAATAATCCGACTTGGATACGTCCTAGGGATGCAAAACAAGGCTTAATGCCAAGCAGCTTCCCTAGCCGAGGTATCCATGGCAAAGTATTAGCAAAGTGAGGCCATGGTTTTATACCAAAAGATAACCACTCTATGTTTATAAACTTTTCAAAAATGCATGGTTTAGGCAACGACTTTGTGGTGATAGATAATGTCACCCAAAATGTGTTTTTGTCTCGAGACCAAATTAAGAAGTTAGCCGATCGCCACTTTGGAATTGGCTTTGATCAGCTGTTGATGGTTGAAGCGCCTTATTCCCCGGACTTAGATTTTCATTATCGTATTTTCAATGCCGATGGTAACGAAGTTGAGCAATGTGGTAACGGTGCTCGCTGTTTTGCTCGTTTTGTGCGCATGAAGGGCTTAACGAACAAACACAAGGTTTGTGTCTCTACAAAGGGCGGCAATATCACCCTTTATACCGAAAAAGACGGCCAAGTTACCGTGAATATGGGCAAACCGAACTTTAACCCACAAGCCATTCCGTTTCGTGCAAACAAACAAGAAAACACCTATATTTTAAGAGCCGACGAACATACGGTGTTTTGTAGCACGGTTTCTATGGGCAATCCTCATGGCGTGATTATTGTCGATAGTGTAGAAACCGCTGAGGTAGCTACACTCGGACCACTCCTTGAACACCATGAACGTTTCCCACAAAAGGCCAATATTGGCTTTATGGAAGTAGTGTCTCGTGAATACGTTAAGCTACGTGTTTGGGAGCGCGGCGCTGGCGAAACGCTTGCCTGTGGCACAGGGGCATGTGCCGCCGTAGTTGCAGGCATAATGCAAGGTAAGTTAGAAGAAACCGTTAGGGTCGACCTACCAGGAGGTAGTCTTCAGGTGCGTTGGGGTGGTCAAGGTCAAGTAGTGAAAATGACCGGACCGGCGGAGCATGTTTTTGATGGGCAAATCGCAATATGACCATAAAAGAAGCGAATTCAACTGAACAATTAGTCATTGAGTACCTGCGCAAGCATCCTGATTTTTTGCTCAGGCACCCTTATGTGCTATTGGATTTGCAGCTACACCACCAGCAGCAAGGGCTCCCAAACCTTGCTTTGCACCAACAGCGGATGCTCCGCGACAAAGTCAACTCACTACAGCAACAGATCGAAGACATGGTCCATTATGCAAAAGCCAACGAGCTGGTTTTCAAGCAATTGAGTGAATGCCAATTGGCTATCATGCGTTGTACTGAGTTGAGTGCTATCAATCATACGTTAACACAGCGCTTTGAGGACCACCCGGACATCCAAGCATGTAAACTCATCAACATCGATGACACGCTTTTGGAACTAGTGTCAGCTAAACTGAGCAGTAACAACTGCTACTTAGGACGACTCAGTCAGTCACAAGCTGAACTCTTGTTTGCCGATATTGAAGTAGGATCGGTAGCACTTTACCGCGTTGATGCGTCAGACAAAGGTCGCTTTATTCTGGCCTTTGCCAGCCGCTCACCAGAACACTTTTCGCCACAACATGACAATATGTTGATCACGGCTTTTATTCAAACATTATCGCTTAAGCTCGAAGCGCTGGCATGAGCCTAACACCACTATCGGAAGATTGGACGCAACCAGTAACCGCCTTTATGGCACACTTGCGCCACGAAAAGCACTACTCAGAACATACGCTAACCCAATACAACACTCAGCTTATCCAAGCAGCGCAGTACTTTTGTGAACACGCCTCCTCTTGGCTTGAAGTCAGTGGCGAGCAAATCCGCCGCTACAGCATGAAGCTTCGCGGTCAAAATTACAGCCCAAGAACCATCAACCTTAAACTCAGTTGTATTCGGAGCTTATATAAATTTCTCAAGCTCAAGTCACAATCGCAACAGGCTGTCGTCAATCCCGCACAAGGGATCCGAGGGCCTAAGTTTCAAAAGCCACTCCCAAAGAACCTTGATGTTGACCAAATGGGACAACTTCTGGAAATTCAGGCCGATGATGCGCTTGCCATTCGTGACAAAGCCATGATGGAATTAATGTACTCTAGTGGTTTGCGATTAAGCGAGTTGGTTGGCGCAAACCTATTGGATGTCAAAGACGGTGAAATACGCGTGCTTGGTAAAGGCGGCAAGGAGCGTGTTGTGCCTGTCGGTGGTAAAGCGCTAAACGCACTAGCTGATTGGCTCAAAATAAGGTCGCAATTTGCAACGTTGGAAGAACCAGCGCTTTTTGTGAGCAAATTAAAGCGCCGGATCAGTCCTCGCCATGTCCGCGCAAGAATGAAAGAATGGGGTCTGAAACAAGGGGTTAGTACACCTATTCACCCCCATAAACTGAGGCACTCGTTCGCCAGCCACATGCTAGAATCCAGCGGTGACTTGCGCGCGGTACAAGAGATGCTTGGCCATGCCAGCTTATCAGCCACTCAGGTCTACACCCATTTAGATTTTCAACATTTAGCAAAAGTGTATGATAGCGCTCACCCAAGAGCGAAAAAGCAAAAAGACGAGTAACAATGCGATTCAATAAGCCCATTTCAGACATTGCCGCCATCAGTTTTGATTTAGACGATACGCTATACGACAACAGGCCTGTTATCATTGCGGCCGTTAACGCCATGACAGCGCACCTGAATACTATTCCCGAGTGGCAAGCGAAAGGGAGATCATTCTGGTCTCTGTGTCGAAACGAAGCGCTCAAACAAAACAGTGCGCTTGCAGAAGATGTGACAAAGTGGCGTCAAGTGGCACTTGAGTGGGGCTTCACAGCATTGGGGTTTGATACCGCAACAAGTAAACAGCGCGCGCTACAGGCCTATCAAGCATTTGCCGATGCCCGCAGTAATATCACGGTCAGCGGCGCCGTCATCAACCTGCTTGCTCAGTTACGCAGTCAATATCACATCATTGCTATCACTAATGGTAATGTCGAGATAGATAAATTTAATCTTCGCGATAGTTTTGACTTAGTGCTTCGCGCCGGAATTGATGGCCGCGCAAAACCTCACCCTGAGCTTTACCAGCTTGCCTGCCAGCATTTTAACCTTGCACCACATCAACTTTTGCATGTTGGCGATAGCTTAGATACCGATGTGCAAGGAGCACACCGTGCCGGCTGCCCGAGTGTTTGGCTTCGCAATCAATTTGCGCCATACCAGTACAAAGGATTGGCCAATGTGGAAATCGATGACATACAAATGTTAAAAAAGATGATGTAATGTTTCCTTTCATGCGGTTGCATTCGGTGCTTGAATAACGTACTAATATTGACTTCCAAAAAACGATAATAATGGAAGTGAAATATGTCATCACAGGACACAACAAGTGATACAGGCTTTTTTGGTCATCCAAAAGGCCTGCAGACTCTGTTTCTCACCGAGATGTGGGAACGAATGAGTTATTATGGCATGCGTGCCATGTTAGTACTTTTCATGACGGCCACCTTACAGCAAGAAGGTCTTGGCTTCACCGTCGCCTCCGCTGCCGCAGTGTATGGCCTCTATACTGGCTCGGTTTATTTCTTAGGTCTACCGGGAGGCTGGATAGCAGACCGTTTATTGGGTGGCCAACGTGCAGTTTGGTACGGCGGCATTATCATCATGTGCGGCCACATCATTCTTGCCATCCCAAGTCAATTTTCCTTTTTTGTTGGCCTTATCTTTGTTGCCAGTGGGACAGGTTTATTAAAACCAAATATTAGCGCTATGGTTGGCCAGCTTTATAACGATGAAGATAACCGCCGCGATAGTGGCTACGCTATTTACTATATGGGGATCAACCTAGGGTCTGTGATCGGCTATGCGGTATGTGGCTACTTTATGGAAAACGTTGGTTGGCACTGGGCCTTTGGTGCAGCCGCGGTAGGCATGGCAATCGGTCTAGTCAATTATCGCCTAACAGACAAACACATCGCTACCGTTGGCAATGCGCCAACCAATCCAATGACGGGAAGTCAAAGTGCTAAAGCTTGGGGGGCGATAGCTTTAGTTATTGCGGTTGTTGCAGCAATAACGGCAACGGCATTTGCAGGTGTTTTTGTGATTAATCCTGTAGAGCTCGCAAAATATGTTGCGATTGCTTTTACTATCACATTCTTTTTGTATTACGGTTATATCTACTTTGGCGGTAATCTTGATGCCGATGAAAAGCGCCGGATGTGGGCACTGTTTTTGGTTTGTGTTGCATCCACCTGTTTTTGGTCTGGTTTTGAACAAGCAGGCTCGTCGCTTAATCTATTTGCCCGCGATTACACCGACAGATTAATCGGCAGTTTTAGCATTCCAACCGCTTGGTTCCAATCAGCCAACGCTTTCTTCATTATCGTGTTATCCCCTTTCTTTGCTGCGCTTTGGATTAACTTGGCTAAGCGCATGATCACGCCAACCTATAGCGTGAAATGTGCGATTGGCCTTATCATCATGGCGAGCGGATTTATTGTAATGTTTTTCGCTTCTCAATATGCAGCCCAAGGCCTACAAGTAGCACCAATGTGGTTGATCACCACTTACTTTCTGCACACCGTGGGTGAGCTTTGTTTAAGCCCAGTAGCGTTGAGCGCAGTAAGTAAGTTATCCCCCAAACGTTTTGCTGGGCAAATGATGGGAGTTTTTGTACTCACTTACTCAATTGGTAATATCTTCTCGGGTCTGCTCGCTGGTAGCTTTGATCCTAATAATATCGAAGACTTACCAAATCTATACCTACAAATTGCGCTATTTACTATCGGTATTGGTGTATTTGTCGGTGTACTTGGTCTAAAAACCAAGCATTGGGAAAAGCAATCTGAAAAGCCGCTGACAGAGCAAACGGCTTAAACGAATTGGAGATGTAGGAGTGATGACTTCTACATCTTCTCAAACTCAGCAGAAACAAGCTGGCCGTCATAAGATTTGAAATGGCCAACCCAATCAGAGTTTACTACTTCTATCGTGCCATATAGATGTTCAATCGAACCTATTTGAGACGCTCGACTTTCAGGGTCAAGATAATTCACCCCATAGAATTGCCAAGGAGTAAGTACATTCGATATCACGCTCAATCCAGATAAATTAGCATTGCTTAATGACCAACTCTCTAACAGCTTAACTCCTATCACTCGGCCAAATTGGCTTTGTTCAATTAACTGATTACACCCGGTGTAAAATAGCGTTTTTTTATCTATGCCACGCCATTGCATTAAGTCGCCCTGATGCTTTGTAATAAAAGCTTTGATGTCTTCTTGACCACTCCAGCATGCAGGAGCGATTGGTTTCGCAATCTCTGTTTTGCCTATGGTTAGGGCAGATAATTTGGTCTTCGGATCGGTAGTATATCTACCCTCGACAAAAAACTTAATGTCAGGAAACTTTTCCTTAAGTGCAGAAACCGTCATCTCGTCCAAGTCACGGTTTGCAATTTGAGTTTGCTGGTGACTTAGTGGTGTCGCAAGAGAAACATCATAAATATCAATTAGATTTGCAAGACTGATAGGAAGAAGATTGAATGCATATTGGTACCCGACGAGCTTATCATGTTCAAATAAAAACACGTTATTGCGACCAATAAATGCAAACTTTTGATAAGCATTAATAGGCCATTGCATCGTAAAACGGCCTATTTTTTCTTCCGCTTGTGAAAAAGAGTCTCCGAGCTTAATACCAAATACTTGGTCGGTAGTAACAGATGTATCAAGTACCTCTGTTAGCTTTGGCTTGAGTCGACTTTTGTTCGGATCAATCGTTGTGTTATAAGTAATTGAATGGGTCGTTGGTTTGGATGAAAAAACAGCACCAGATATCAGCTCAGTGTTTTTTGCTGTAAGTACTTCAGTATAATGACAAGATAAAACGGGCTGAGCTACAACTTTCCCGGATACAACAGCTCTTTTCGACCACCCATCAGCCGTTCTTTTAAATGAAGCATTTTTAATAATTATACCTTTCTCAAACGCTTTAGCTTCTTCGGATAATGCGTCAAATAGTGACAATCTAACATCGTCAAACAGCACAGTGACAACATCCGATAGCTCACCATTACTCGCCTCTTGCCCTCCCAACAAACGCATTGACTTTGAGCTTTGCTTGTATATTTCAATGGGCGCTTTACTGTCATCAATGACACAATCACTGTTTTTCGCAAATATTTGGGTCGCACTCACTTGCACACTCACCGTAAACAAACCAGCTAGCAAAATATTTTTTTTCATTTTTTGTCCCTTTTTTAGCCTTATCTTAACCTTAGCGTAATCTGATACAAATCTGTAGTTTTTCTTCCGACTTTGCTACTGTACTGGCTCTTTTAAAAAAGGATGCTGTTTTATATGTCTAAAGTCATGATCACTGGTGCAACGGGCTTACTTGGCCGCGCACTTTGCCAAGAGCTAAGTAGTACCCACGAGATTTTAGGATGTGGCTTTAGCCGAGCAGCCGCGCCACTTCACAAACTTGACTTGGCTGACCACAATTCGGTTTTAGATTTCTTAGATAATCACAACCCAGAGGTACTTATTCATGCAGCAGCAGAGCGTAGGCCAGAGCAATGTGAGCGAGATCAAGCGGCCACGCTTGCGCTCAATGTTGCGGCAACCGAGTTCTTAGCCCAAGCCTGCCGCGAAAGAGATATTCGATTTTTCTTTATTAGTACTGACTATGTGTTTGACGGCACCTCAGCACCTTATGTTGAAACGGATATCACTAATCCTGTGAACTTCTACGGCCAAACCAAGCAAGCTGCGGAACGTGCCATACTGGCGGATAGCGCATTACACACCATAGTACGAGTGCCAGTATTATACGGCGAGGTAAAAACGCTGGAAGAATCTGCGGTAACCGTTATTGCAAAACAGCTGTTAGCCAACCCAGCTTCCAGTCACGATCATTGGGCCATTCGCTACCCCACCCACGTCAATGATATTGCGCTAACGCTCAAAGATGTTATCGCACAGCCTAGTCTTAGTGGGATTATTCATATCAGTGGCAATCAAGCATTAACTAAGTATGAAATGGCGCTGGCCATGGCGCAGGCTTTGCAGCTACCGACGCAAGATCTCGTGCCGCTGAGCCAACCGAGCGACGATGCCACAAGACCACAAAATTGTGCTCTAAAAGACACCAGATTGATTAACATGGGGATCGCTCACCAACGCGATTTTGCAACCGCGGTGAGTGAAGTACTTACTAAACACAGATAACGCTTAAAACAGGTTATTACGACCAAAGGGCACTTCTAATGTATTGTCATTGGCTGAAACTGGGTGCCCTACCATCTCGTCATAAGCGCTTTGATGCCTAATCACCATTTCCATGTAGCGAATATCAAGCAGGCGTTTTTGAATTTGCAGCGGGTTATGTGCTTTTAAAAACTCGCCATTTTCTTCCGTGACATAATATTCCACGTTATTAATAAGCACACTGACTTGATAAAGCGCTAAATCAATGGAATGCACTATTACCTTTTGCAGCGGTTGATGTTGTTTTAACTTTGAAAACGCAATGGCCATTGATATTCCCCATGCATAGATCCAAACAGTCTGTTGCCCTACAATACGCGCTGTTATCTCTTTTTGATCAGTGAATGTCTATGTCCTATCCGATGCGTTTGGCCAAATATCTCAGCCACTGCGGTGTTTGCTCTAGGCGACAAGCGTCTCGCTTAATTGATAGCGCAAGAGTGACCGTAAATGGCCGCTTGGCCAACCACATAGATCACATCAATTTGACCGATTGCATTATGGTCGATGGTGAACTGGTCGCGCCGCCGCAAGCGAGAAGACTCTTTGTTTACCATAAACCTGTTGGTATAGACTGCAAAGTGAATCCAGATGACCCTGCTAGTATCTACCATGTACTACCTAAATCGTGTCGTGTTTATCCGATAGGTCGGTTAGACAAAGACAGCCGGGGGTTACTACTACTCACCAATGATGGGGAACTGTGTCAGCAGTTAATCCACCCTGACCATCATCAAGAGAAAGAATATGAGGTGCAAGTCGACAAGCCTCTGGATCCAAGTTTTTGCCTTAAAATGGCAGCCGGTGTGCCAGTGAAGGGCCAAATGACACTCCCCTGTATCGTTGAACAAATCGCACATGACCGCTTTAGAATAGTGTTACGACAAGGCCTCAATCGCCAGATAAGAAGAATGGCACATCACTGTGGTTATCGGGTTATCGACTTATACCGAGTGCGTATCGCAAACTTAGCATTGACAACGTTGGAGGTTAACTCCGCTGAAGTGAAAGAGATTTCAGCAGAGTTAATTCAGTTAACCTAAGTGTAGAGTCACGCAAAGGGCGACTATAAACCACACACCACAATAATGGCGATAGCACAGCCGAGCCCTAGCGCCCATACGATGGAGCGCAGCACATCAATATTCGCCCAATACAACACACAATATAATGCTCGAGCGACAATATGGCCTATGGCTAGCCATTCGACTAGAGAAGTGTAGGTTTGGGTGCCAAACGCAACGGCTAAGGCGACAGCAAAAACAGATAATGACTCAAAACAGTTTTGATGCGCGGCCAGTGCTCTTGACCCTAGCCCAGTTAGTTTCTTTTGCTGTTCACGCGGGTGCTTGTTGTCATAGCCCCCTTCTTTGTTCATCGCCACTGCCACAGGAATTTTGGCAAAATAAGGTAGTAAGATGGCAATAATTGCACAGATGATTAGTATACCCACAAGATACTCCTTCAACCTTTTGATTATTCAACTCAGTAGAGCAGAATAGCGTTAAAAAGAAAAGCCATAAGTGAATACGTAATACCCTAACTTATGGCCCAATCTTGTAGCATCGACTTTAATCATATCGTGATACTGAAAATTGAACATGTGGCAAATTGTCGCAGTGCGCCAACCACAAGAGTTGCTTCCCTAGCACCTTGAATACACATTGAATTATTTTCACTATCACGATAATTCATTTATTCAGACTCGCTCCTATCCGGTATGCTGATACATATTCGAGCATTGTAGAGTCACCTCTCATGTGGATTTTGTTCACCTTACTAGCTGCTTTTTCTCAGGCTTGGCGAAATGCCTTTCAAAGCAAACTGAGTGAAAGCGCCTCCACAGCCAGCGTCACCCTCGCAAGATTTATTTTAGCCAGCCCGCTTGCGGGGTTATATCTTTGGAGCCTTTACCAGATTGCTCCCGCAGAGCCGCTCGCCATTAACGATGACTTTTTAGCCTTTGTGCTGGGTGCCAGTGTCATGCAAATCATCGCGACGGGTCTAATGGTGGTGCTGTTTAAGCAAAATAATTACGCCATAGGCGCTGGACTTGCGAAGAGCGAGGCACTCGTGGCGGCGATTTTGGGCGTACTCTTTTTTGGCTCAAGCTTAACTTTACTTGGTTGGTTTGGTGTCTTTATCGGTGCTATCGCGGTGTTGTTATTGAGCGGTTTTAGTCTGCGCGCTTTCAATGGTAAAACTGCATTAGTGGGACTTGCCTGTGGAACAAGCTTCGCGCTCACTTCTCTTTGGGTTCGCGAAGCCAGTATCGCATCGGGCCTACCTTTTCCTCACAGTGCAGCTTGGGTGTTATTGTTAGTGCTGGTTTGCCAAACTGTGATGCTGAGTATGTATATGACGATACGCGAACCACACTCTTGGCGGGTGCTTTGGCAACGTCGCAAACTGACGCTGGCAATTAGTGTTAGCAGTTGCATAGGTTCTATAGGTTGGTTTAGCGCAATGAGCCTTGAGCATGTAGCTTACGTGAAAACACTCGGCCAAATCGAAGTGTTTTTTACTTTGCTTATCTCATTCTTATGGCTCAAAGCGCCGGTGAAGAAGCGCGACTCAATGGGACTCTTACTCATCGCCATCGCGGCGATTTTGGTTATGCTAACTTAAGTACCACAACCCCACTGATGATAAGTAATACGCCCAAGTAGCGCATAAAACTACTTGGGTCACCGTAAAAGAAGATACCCACTAAGAATGTGCCTGCCGCGCCAATACCCGTCCACACGGCATACGAGGTACCCAATGGAATTTGCTTTTGCGCCAGCCATAACATCCAGCCGCTCATGGCCATAAAACCAACGGCTATCACTATGCCTAACCAACGAGTATCGGCTTGTTGCGCCATTTTCAGACCAACGGGCCAACCTATTTCAAACAGGCCAGCCATAATTAAATAAACCCACGCCATACTATTTTTGTTTCAACTCCACGGAATACAGGTCTTTTCTTCGGTCTCGTAAATTACGCACCGTCCCTTCACTATGCAATATTTTGAGTTTATCTAAGTCTAAGTCACTAAATAACAGCATTTCCGTATTTGGCGTTGCTTCGTTGAGCGCGGCATCATGAGGAAAAGCAAAGTCCGATGGCGTCAACACCGCTGACTGCGCGTACTGCACATCTAGGCTTTCTACCTGAGGTAAGTTACCAACGCTTCCAGCAATAACCACATAGCATTCGTTTTCAACCGCACGGGCCTGTGCACAGTGCCTTACCCTTAAGTAGCTGTTTTTCGTATCAGTCCAAAATGGTACAAACAAAATATCTAGCCCTTTTTCAGCCATGATCCGTGATAGCTCTGGAAACTCCACGTCGTAGCATACTTGGATCCCTACTCGGCCCGCGTCCGTATCGAACACCTCTATTTTATCACCGCCTTTGATAACCCAATCGTAGTCTTCGTGAGGGGTGATATGAATTTTACGTTGTTCATCCACTTTGCCAGAGCGGTGACATAAGTAACTGACGTTATAGAGCTTGTCGCCCTCAAGTAGCGGCATAGAGCCCGTGATAATATTGGCATTGTACTCAATCGCCATTTGCGACATCGCGGCTCTAAACTGCTCGGTATACGTCGCCAATGCACGAATAGCTTCGGTCTGATTTCTATAGCTTCCGAGTCCCATTAGTGGCGCGTTGAAGAATTCAGGGAACAGGATAAAGTCACTTTGGTAATCCGAGACCGTATCCACGAAATACTCAACCTGCTTCATTAACTCCTCTACCGATTCCACCCGGCGCATCTGCCACTGCACGGCCCCCACTCTGACGATGGTTTTCTTACTTTCGATCACGGTATCGGTAGGCTCGAAGAGAATGTTATTCCACTCAAGTAGGGTCGCATAGCCTTCGGAGTCCTGATCTTCCGGCAGATATTGCTTAAGTAGTCGCTTTACTTGGAAGTCGTTGGCAAGTTGGAAGCTTAGAATGGGGTCGTGTAATTCTTTATGATCGACTTTGTTTATATACTCCATTGGCGACATACTGCCACGGAATTGCTTGTAAAGCGGAATACGACCACCCGCTAAAATCGCGCGTAAGTTGTACTGACGACAAAGCTCTTTACGGGCATCATACAGTCGTCGACCTAGACGTAGACCACGATGGCTTTTGGCTATCACTACGTCCAACCCGTACAGCGCATCAGCATTACTATCACTAAAAATTCGGCTATGCGCGTCAACAATGTCTTCATAGGTATGCGGGTTAGAAAAGGTTTGATAGTCAACTTGAACACTCAGCGCGATACCGACGAGACGCTCACCGTCTTTGACACCGATCTGCCCCTCAGGAAACTGGTCAATCAACCTAAATATCGTATGACTAGGCCACGCACCACCGAGATCAGGGTAGGCTTCATCCATTAATGATTTAACCTGATCGTAGTCAGACTTTTCTAGGTTACATAGCGTGATCCGCGCTTTTTCTACAGACATATCAACTCCAAAGCTTTTATTATCTACCTATCTCTCACTCTACTACAGCGAACCTTGCTGGATGCTGAGCGAATAACCAGAGCTTAGGTCAAATAGGCGGCAAATCACAATAGAGCTTCTATACTTATTTTATTGTGAATACCACAAGAGCTTACGTTTGACTAAATACCACCCTTATAGCAAACCAGACCAAGTAGAAGCATTAAAATTTGCATTATTACGACGCGTGGCCGCGTATTGCATGTGGCTACACGCCGGCCTCATTGTTGTCTTTTGGCATTTAGAGGTGAACATGCTTGCTTTGGTAAACGTGGGTAGTGTGCTGATGTGGTACGCTGGCATTAAACTCATTGATGCGAGCAAACCCTCGATTGCACTGCGGGTTTTCTGCCTTGAAGTCGCCATACATGCGACGCTGGTGTGTGCCTATCTCGGCATGTCACTTGGATTTCAGTACTATCTCTGGACAGTATCTTGCCTCATGCTGCTAGATTACCAACTCAGATTACGTAATGCCGTAATTTATTCCGTTGTGTTAATCACGCTATTCGCAGTCTTAGAATTACTGTTTGGTGATATTGCCTATCAATATCGCTATCAACAGTTAATTCCCTATGTCCATTTTGCCAATGTGCTCATATGTGGGATTCCGATGATCTACACGATCAGCCACATACGTAAAATGACGGTGCAACAAAGAGACAAGCTAGAAGAGCTCGCTGCACACGACCCGCTCACACAAATGTTCAACCGTCGCTATGCGCGCGAGTTAATCACCCATGCTAAAGAAAGCTGTATCTCCACTCACTCTCCTTTATGTTTGGTGATGGCGGATATCGACCACTTTAAAAAAATCAATGACACCTTTGGCCATGACAAAGGTGATCAAATCTTAAAAAGCGTAGCCGAGACAATCAAAGCACATATTCACCCTGCAGATATTGCCGTTCGTTGGGGTGGTGAAGAGTTTTTAATCGTGCTAGCGCCTTGCTCTAGTGGAGAAGCAATGCAGCGTATGGAAAAATTACGACGAGCCATCGAAGCCACCAGTTTTGAAAACGAAATACTTAAAGTCACCATGAGTTTTGGCGTTGCAAATTGGGACCCTAGTCAATCTTTTGAGGTTGTCATTCAACATGCGGATGCCGCACTTTACGATAGCAAACATTCAGGTCGAAACCGCGTTACCGCAGCACCTATTTTGCGTGTATCGGAGGGCGTAAGTTAACCCCTCCGATACGTTCAGTGCAAAGCCTTACTTAGGTGAAATGACGATCTGGTGAGTTATTTTTCCCGGTAACAAAGGGGTGTTACCTCCTTCAGCATAGTCATTAAACCCCGTACGATAAAACGCCGATAACGGATGTCCACTTTGGCCACCAGCAACCGTTAAAATTGCATTTTGTAAATGGCCGGGCTGTGCGATAAAGCGCTGCGATGCGCCGAAAGATTTACCCTGCACCGCAGGCATAAAGGTATCACCAAAAGCTTGTGTGGTTGGCATATCTAACAAACCACTCAGCATTGGCATTTGTTTTGAAAAAGGATGCTGCACCTTAAGTGCATTGACATCCCCCCAGCGCCAAGCAGCCATATTACTGCCATATCTTTCGCTAAGTTGCTGCTTGGCAAGCTTGTAAGCAGCCAACTCTAACTCAACCCAAGAGCCATGCTCGCCCAACCAGCTATTTGGCTGCTCGGTTAAGAGCTGCCAGAGTCCGGGTTCAAGATAACGCTTAACCGGCTTCAGCGACAATTTTTGCGTGTTTAAGTGCTGCTCCAAGGGTGCGAAAAGAGTGTCGATCAGTGCATTGCGGTAGGCTTTCACCAAGGTGTAACCGACTGAATCGGCACACGCACAGCCCTGCCAGTCATTAAGGAGCGAAATATCATTTTCAAAAGATGCGGAATGTTGGTTTTGCAATAGGGATACTAAGTGCTCGTGCCACGGCGCTAAAAACTTAGCGCGATTGTCCAATTGCAGCTGATAGAAATCCGCTTCCGTAAACTGCTGCTGAGCTAAAAGTCCATCGCGGATCTGCACGGCACGTGCACCTAACGCATAGCCGCCATCACCAAACCTTTGATTATCTGCAACTGAAACCACGCGAGAGTTAGCCGTCCACAATTTACCGTTTTCAGGGTTTTGCACAACCGGGCGAACTTGTTCGTTGTTCTGCCACGCTTGCTCATATAGCTCTGTATTCAACGCCGTGTTATGAGTCATTTTACGTGCAGGAATAGCCCCCATCGGCGTCCAAGCAGCTGCTCCTTTACTGTCTACCACCATCAAATTTTGTACAGGGATCCCTACCTTTTTGGCATGCTCTGTTGCTTGCTGAACTTCGGTTAAGCACTCAAGTTGCACAAGCTCTAGGTTTACGGCATAGGGTTGATGAGCAACCCAACTCAGCGCTAGCTTCTTATCTCCAAGTTGTTTAACGGGACCAAATGTACTCATTTCTAATTGATAGGTATGACTTTTGCCATCAGGCAATTTAATTTCTTCAGCAATGAACTGCGTCTTGGTGTCTGCGTCAAGCTCAATCCAATCGGCTGTATCTAAATAACCATTGGTGAATCCCCACGCTATGCGATTATTGCTTCCAACCACAATGGCTGGAGCGCCTGGTAACGACACCCCAGTTACCTGAATTGCATGGCCCTGATCCTGATAATTAAGCTGGGCACGATACCAAATCGACGGCACATTTAAGCCAAGGTGCATATCGTCGGATAACATTGCCGATCCTGTCTTTGTAAGCGCACCAGTTACGGCCCAATTATTACTGCCGTAAAGCGGCACATCAGCAATATGTGATGGCTGAGCTTGCACGATTTGTTGCTGTAATGCAGGAATAGTAACTGGCGATGCCGTAAGTACACTGTTATCCAAAGCAGCCTGATATTGACTAGGCTGCAAGATAAAATCGAGCATATCTTGACCATATTGCTGCTTAAGCGCAATTAGGGTTTCATCGCGCTCATAAGTACCTGCTTGCAAGTCTAGATACATGCTAAAAATAGTGAGTAAGCTGTCTTCTGGCTGCCATGGTGCAGGAGTTGCACCTAGAAGCAGGTATTCAAAACTGGTGAAGCCAGATTGTACTCGCCCATCGTTCACCCCTTGTGTATAACGCTCAAGGATTTGCCTATGCGCCTCAGGTAAGGACATCACGATAAGCTTTGCCCGTTTTCTGAATTGATGGAATCGCATGCTTTCATCAAGGCCAATGGCCGCCGAGCCAAATAACTCACTCAATTCACCAGCGGCATTGCGACGCAACAAGTCCATTTGAAAAAAGCGGTCCTGACCATGTGCAAAACCCAATCCATACGACGCATCTGCTCGGGTGTCAGCCGACACCACAGCTTGCCCCATGGCATCGCGCGCTACCGTTACTGTATTATCAATCTCCGATGTACTTCCTTTACCATCCAGTGCAGGCAAGCTCAGCGCAAGCAAGCCATATATACTTGCAGTACCAAGCAATACCAGTAACAGCAGAGCGACAACAATTCGTTTAATCCAAGTAAGCATGACCATCCCTTAACAATGTATCCAGCGCTAATTTATGCCTAGAAGATATAGCATGTCATTGGCTAATAAACCAATATTCTCGACTTTGTCACAGTTATAAGACAATCAAGTTAAAGCATTTTATTTTGGTTAATTAGATTTCGCTTTGCGAGGACTGAACTATAGTTAAATCATCGTCTTCAACACAGAAGCACCATGATCTCTGAACTATCGACATCACCACTTAAATTTCGCTTTGTGAAATATAGCTTCTGGCTTTTGCTAGTCGTGATAATCGCGGTGGCATGGTATGTTGATCAAGTAAACTATCGCCGCTTAATCGCGATAGAAAAGAGCCGCTCGACCGAGGAAGTGAATGTCTACCGCACTAAAATAGAAGGTATTCTGGCAAAAAATGTACAACTTGTCAGAGGGCTAGGCATTGCCCTTTCTGGTCAATCCGAGCTCTCTCAAGCTCGCTTCGAACAGCTCGCAAAACCCCTATTCGATAGTAGCCAAATCCTTCGTAATATCGGAGCAGCTCCAGATATGCGGCTCGACTATATTTACCCATTGAAGGGCAATGAAAAAGCCATAGGCTTGGACTACCAAACCCATCCGACGCAAAAATACGGCGCATTACTCGCCAAAGAAAGTCGCGAAATCGTGATGGCAGGTCCACTGGAGTTGCTGCAAGGAGGCACAGGTTTAATCGCAAGAGTTCCCGTTTACACAGACAAAACTCATTTCTGGGGTTTACTCTCTGTCGTGCTCGATATGGATAGTCTGTATCAACAAGCAGACTTTACCGCATTAGAAAGTCAATATCTGATTGCTATTCAAGGTGTTGATGGCAAAGGCCGAGATGGAGATTACTTTTATGGCAATAGTAATATTCATTCGCTTGCCCCCCTCGCATTTAGTGTTAACGTGCCCTCAGGTGAATGGGAACTCTACGCCGTGCCTCGCATTGGTTGGCAACCAGCGGCAACTGCAGTGTGGCCTTTTCGCTTAGCTATCATCGCCTTGATTATCATCTTTATTGCCGCATTTATCTTCATCACTCGACTGCTATCGCAACTACAACGCAATGCTTTATCACTGACCAATATGGGCATACTCGCAGAAGTTGGTGCATGGGAAATTAACGTCAAAACACGCGATATTATTTGGTCGGACGTCACTCGTAGTATTTTCTGCGTGCCGAGACAGTTTCAGCCCACTTGGATGAATACGACAGAGTTTTTCAAAGCAGGTTTGCACAGAAAGCGTTTGCAAGACTGTGTGGATGAACTTATAAAAACAGGCCATGAGTTCGAAGAAGAATTTATTATCCAAACTCAAAATCTGGATGACTTATGGGTGCTGGTGAAAGCACGCTCTATTCGCAGTGGCAAACGCACTAGCCACATTTTTGGTTCCATTCAAAACATCCATAAACGCAAAATCATGGAAATGGAACATGATAAATTCGCCAAAAATAATGAGCTCCTTGCCCATTTGAGCTCTCACGAAGCCATCTTAAATAACCATCTCAACAAAGCACTCACACTCTGCGCAGATACCTGTAGAAAAGGAGTGGAGGTGAATAAAGTGAGTATTTGGCAATTTAATGAGGATAAAAACCAGCTGATCCCAGTGTGTTTTTCAAATGCAGCGATGGATAACTTAGAGCACTTTCCTCCTTGGCGAAAAGCAATAGCACCAGCATTCTTTAGTGAAATTGAGAGTGGCCAAATAATTGCGGCGGAACAAGCTGAAAACCACCCTGCAACAATGACCCTCACCACGACGTACCTTGAACCTTTTGAAATTAAGGCGATGCTTTGCTGCCCCATCAGTCATAAAAACCAAACCTTAGGCGTTCTTTGTGCAGAGTACGATGTTGTAAGTCCAGTTTGGGGTCAAAGCGATCTCCGTTTAATGAAATCTATCGCCGCCATGTTAGGAAGCCTTTTTATTAATAAAGCCCATCAAAAGGCAAAAAATCAAGCCATCATTGATAAAGACTTAGCAGAACAATCCGCTAAAATGAAAGCAGAGTTTTTAGCCAGTATGAGTCATGAAATACGCACTCCACTCAATGGCGTAATGGGCATGGTTGAGCTTGTAATGCACTCACAACTCACTTCGACCCAACACCACCAGCTCTCTTTGGCACATAGTTCAGCGAAATCCTTGCTCACCATCATTAATGACATTCTCGACTTTTCCAAAATTGAGGCTGGTAAGCTAACGATAGAATTTGTTGAGTTCGATCTTATCGAAATGCTAAGCAATATGCTGTCAGCGTTTGTGCGCGCCGCTGATGCCAACAATAACCGGCTACACATCGATTTATCGGGCATGAAAGTCCATACCGCGCAAACGGATCCAAATCGCCTCAAACAAATTCTTAATAATTTACTAAGCAATGCGATTAAGTTCACCCATGATGGCTCCGTGACATTAAGCTGCCATACCGAACAAACGGGCGATCAAACTCGGTTATGGTGCAGTGTAGAAGATACCGGTATTGGTATTTCAAAGGAAAAGCTCAATAAAGTTTTTGATTCATTTACCCAAGCTGATTTATCAACCACTCGACAATATGGTGGTACTGGGCTTGGTCTCACCATTGCAAAGCAACTGTCTCAATTGCTCGGTGGTGACCTACAAGCATTTAGTAAAGAACACGTTGGCAGCACGTTTTCCTGTAATGTACTACTAACAGCGGCAAAGCCCATTACCGTGCATGAAAAGTCTGATAACTCAACGTTATATATATTAAGTGAAATCAATGAAGACTACAGTAAACTACTGAAGCCTTGGCATATCACGTGCTTACACGTGCAGCAACTTGATATGCTCATGACACAACTGCAACAACCGTCCTCACATCTTGCTGTTATTTTGGATGCCAAATTACTCAATGCCGCCCCGCGGAAAAAGCAACAAGCCCTCAAAACGCAGCTAACACAACAACAGATCGTTCATGTGCTTGCCGTTGAAGAACAAAGTAGCGAAACGCTCTCGCTATTTTCCTCTTGCGAGCGGGTGTACTATCCCATCACGCCATATGCAGCACTTCAGGTGTTCAACTCTGATTATCAAGACCCAGACAAGCCGAAATCAGTCAAAACCAACTCACAGGTCAGTGCTGATCCTCTGTTAGCATGCTCAATCTTATTGGTGGAAGATAATCGGATAAACCAAACCGTTGCGATGACGATGTTAGAACGTTTAGGCGCAAAAGTAGTCTGCCAAGAAAATGGCGAGTTAGCGCTTGCACACTTACAATCAACTAACAAACCTTACGATGTAATTCTAATGGATTGTCAGATGCCGGTGATGGATGGTTATCAGGCAGCACAGCAGATCCGCCAAGGGGTTGCCGGAAAAATCCATCAGCATAGCGTGATCGTTGCACTCACCGCCAACGCGATGCAAGGTGATAGAGAAAAGTGTCTTGATGCTGGTATGGATGATTACCTCACCAAACCCATTGACTTTGATGAGCTAAAAGCCAAACTTCTGCAAATAAAACCACAGCAAACAATGCAGGCACCTTCGTCTACGGCCCAACAAAGTTAGCTCGCATACTTTGCTACAGTAAATATTGATATTATATTGCTACTATCAAGATGATGTTATACATCTCATCAGCAACAACAAAAATAAGGAAAGTGATGCAATTAGATACTCAAGAGCAACGCGTACTGGGTAGCTTAATCGAAAAGCAAGTCACCACCCCAGAACAATACCCCATGTCTCTCAATGGCCTCACCAATGCGTGTAATCAAAAGTCCAATCGCGAGCCGGTGATGGAACTCTCTCAAAATGACGTATTAGACACACTGACTCGCCTACAAGAAAAACGCTTAATTACCTGCGACGAAGCACTGTCTGGTCGCGTCGACAAGTACAGCCAGCGTTTTTGTAACAGTGATTTTGGCCACCTTAAAGTCAACGCGAAACAAAAAGCGATAATCTGTTTGTTGTTACTGCGTGGACCACAAACGCCAGGTGAACTGCGTACCCGCAGCAGCCGCCTCGCAGAGTTCAGCTCCGTACAGGATGTTGAATCGACATTAAGTGCGATGCAAGAACATGATTATGTAGTTAAGCTTGCCAGAGAACCTGGAAAACGAGAAAGTCGTTATCAACACTTGTTTGGTGACCAAGTCGTTGAACCAACAGCGCCTGAGGAACTCATCACCAGCACCCAAAATGACAGCGAAATCGAAAGCTTAATTGCCGAGATTGAGCAATTAAAGCAAGAGCTCGCTACCATCAAAGCACATTTAGGGCTTTAAAAAGCGCGTCAGCACCAACATAATAGAAGTTTATCGCCCCGATAGTATTGAGGAACCAGTATGCGTGAAGCAATCATGGCTGAAATGAAAGTTCAGCCAATTATTGACCCAGAATTTGAAGTCAAACGACGTGTCTCATTTTTAAAAGCACGATTACAAGCCTCTGGCTGCTTCACCCTTGTGCTTGGCATAAGCGGAGGAGTTGATTCGTCAACCTGTGGACGCCTATGCCAGCTAGCTATCGATGAACTTAATGCTGAACATGGTACTGGGGCTTATAAATTTATTGCCATGCGCTTGCCGTATGGCGTTCAAGCTGATGAAGATGAAGCGCAACTTGCACTTGAGTTTATCCAACCGAGTCAGCGCTTAACAGTCAACATCAAGCCTGCGGCCGATGCCATGCACGAGCAAGCACTTGCAGCCATGGCGGGTGGAAGCGTGCCACTGCCTTCACAAGCCAGCGTGGATTTTATTAAAGGAAACGTAAAAGCACGCCAGCGCATGGTAGCACAGTACGAAATAGCAGGCCTGACTCGCGGTTTAGTAGTCGGCACCGATCACAGCGCTGAAAACATCACGGGCTTTTATACCAAGTTTGGTGACGGCGCCTGCGACTTAGC
This sequence comes from Pseudoalteromonas sp. NJ631, assembly GCF_000276645.1. Classification (NCBI taxonomy): domain Bacteria; kingdom Pseudomonadati; phylum Pseudomonadota; class Gammaproteobacteria; order Alteromonadales; family Pseudoalteromonadaceae; genus Pseudoalteromonas; species Pseudoalteromonas sp. NJ631. The sequence continues at coordinate 20,358 of NZ_AKXJ01000021.1, read as the reverse complement.
GCCCTTGTTTGGCTTATCAAAACGCCAAGTTCGCGCACTAGCGGCTTTTCTCGGGGCACCTGCCGGACTAGTACATAAAGTACCGACAGCCGATCTTGAATGCGACCGTCCAGGCCTCTCCGATGAAGAGGCGCTGGGACTAAGCTATGACAATATTGATGACTTCCTTGAGGGTAAGCCTGTTAGCAGTGAAGTGAACGACAAACTTATTACCATCTATCAGCGCACCCAACACAAGCGTCAGCCAATTCCTACGGTATACGACGAACAATAATATTGTTGGCAGGAGATAATTAATTATTCATCCTGCCCCCTAATCTCTCAATTCACAAGGTGATGAACTTATGAGCCCAGCAGCCGCACCTATTTTAATTACTGGTGGCGCACAGCGCATTGGACTTGCTTTGGTGAAACACTTTCTCGCTAAACAGCAAGCCGTCATATTGACGTATCGCACCAAGCACCAAGTTATCAATGAACTCGAATCGCAAGGTGCTATTTGTATCAAGGCTGATTTTGACGAGCCAGAAGCAATCACACAACTCAACAACCAAATTCGTGCCCATACCGGCGCGCTCAGTGCCATAATCCACAATGCATCGAGCTGGGATTGTGAAGCCAACAACCCTGACTTTTCAGCATTATTCGACAATATGATGCGGATCCACGCTAAAGTCCCCTACTTGATAAATCATGCCTTGAGCGACTTGTTGACAGCCAACAATAACGTCAGCGATGTGATCCATATTACTGACTATGTAGTAGAAAAAGGCAGTCCAAAACACATTGCCTATGCCGCAAGTAAAGCTGCATTAGATAACTTAACACGGTCATTTGCCGCTAAGTTTGCACCTAACATCAAAGTGAATAGCATTGCACCTTCTCTTATCATCTTTAATCAAGACGATAGTGACGAGTACAAGGCAAAAACCTTGAAAAAGTCTATTATGGGAATTGAGCCTGGTAGCAAAGAAGTTATCAATAGTGTCGACATGATACTCTCTAGCAACTATATGACAGGACGCACGGTACAAATCGACGGTGGCCGCCATTTGAGGTAACGCATTATGCAAGACAAATTACAACAGAGTTATAAAACGATTATTGAAGCCGTGGGTGAAGATGCAGACCGCGAAGGATTATTAGATACGCCAAAGCGCGCAGCGAAAGCGATGGAATATCTGACTCAGGGCTACCGTCAAACACTGGATGAAATCACCAACAACGCGGTATTCAGCTCGGATGCCGATGATATGGTGCTGGTTCAAGATATAGAGTTGTACTCTATGTGTGAGCATCACCTTCTACCTTTCGTTGGTCGTTGTCACATCGCTTATATACCTAATGGTAAAGTGCTTGGCTTGTCTAAATTTGCCCGCATTGTTGATATGTTTGCCCGACGTTTTCAAATCCAAGAGCAGCTAACTCATCAAATCGCCAAGGCCGTTGAGGAAGTCACCGGCGCAAAAGGCGTTGGCGTGATCGTTGAAGCCAAACATATGTGTATGATGATGCGTGGGGTTGAAAAACAAAACTCTAGTATGCGAACTTCTGTGATGCTTGGTAACTTCAGAAGCGACCCCAAAACCCGCAACGAATTTTTACAGTTAGTGAAAGGATAAGCACGCTATGTCGAATGCCATTATTAAGGTGACGAATTTAAGGCTACGTACCTTTATTGGTTTTAATCCCGAGGAGCGGGAAAAAAAACAAGATGTCGTGATCAATATTGAAATTCACTACCCAGCGGATACGGCATGTTTAGATCATGATAATGTGGCTCACGCGCTTAACTACAAAACAGTGACCAAAGCTGTCATCACACTGGTAGAAGAAGGGCATTTTTTGTTACTTGAGAAATTAGTGGCTGACATACTTGCTGAATGTCATCAACATCAAGACGTGACGTATGCAAAAGTCACCGTAGATAAACCGCACGCTTTACGGTTTGCTGACTCAGTGTCACTGACGCTCGATTGGTACAGAAGCTAAACTAAGAGATAAGACTCTGATATTCACTTCCTTGCCTTCTGGTGTTAAGAAATCACCTGTAAGGCAAGGTAAATCACCAGTGCATAACGAGCGCCTTTACCGAGCGCGACTAACACAAAAAACCACCAAAAAGAGGTCCGTAGAGACCCCGCTACCACAGTCAAAGGATCTCCGACTATGGGTAGCCAAGCAAATAGCAATGAAAACTTACCGTAACGATTAAATAGCCCACAAGCCTTATCATATTGCTGTTGAGAAACCGGAAACCAGCGCTTATCCCGCCACTTAGCGATAAACCAGCCAAGATAATAGTTCACACAGCTACCAAGTAAATTACCTGTTGTCGCAGCCAGCCATAACCAACCTAATTCACCCTGTTGTTTCACAACGAGCCCACTCAGCGCCAGCTCCGACGACGCAGGTAATAGTGTTGCGGCAATAAAAGCAAGCCCAAATAAAGAAAGATAAATCATATCAACGGCTATAAGAAATTGGACTTTAAGAAATCATCTAAGTGGGGCAATATACTGAAATGCGCGCAAGACTTCAAAAACACTGACACGGAAACAAGGAATAGACATGAAAACAACAATAAAAATGTTACTACTTAGTACCGTTCTCACCACCGGATTAAGTGGCTGTAAGGCCTCTAACGAAGCACAACCACAAGCAGACGATGGCTATCAGACCTATATCCACACCGGCGACTCCTTTAAACATTTGCAATTTACTGATATCAAAAACCAAGCTGTTAGGTTCGATGCTAATCACAAAAAGTTGGTGATTTTATTCGCGACGTGGTGCTCCGATTCGCAACGTTTATTGAGTGAACTAAAACAATCTGAATTACTCACCCAGGCCGAGTTAACCATCGTTGCCATTGGCCGAGAAGAAACTAACACTACGCTTGAGCAGTTCAACGAAACCATGCAATTGCCCATCCATTTTGTTGCCGATCCCAATCGAGATATTTACAACACGTATGCCAATAAAGGCATTCCTAGAGTCATCTTGCTTGATGAACGCAACCGAGTGATGCAAACCCTCATCGGTGAGCAACCCAACACCTTATCAAAACTAAACTGGAATTAACGAGGTAACTATATGAATCCAGAAGTCGTTAGCATTCTCACAATGGCCAAAGTTATCCAAACCGCCGTTGCCCCTGTATTTTTAATTACGGGTATTGCTGCGACCTTAGGGGTACTATCAAACCGCTTAGCACGGATCACGGATAGGGCGCGTTTACTTGATCGCAAAATCAATACCACGCAAGATGAAGAGCTCAAAATGCACTTTAGCCGTGAAATGCGCGCACTATTAAAACGGTCTCGTTTTATCCACGTTGCATTTAGCATGAGTGTACTCAGTGCGTTGCTTGTGTGTGCAGTGGTTATGCTGCTGTTCATGTCGCACTTGTACAGTATGCCATTGGGTATTACTTTATCGTCTTGTTTTATCGCGGCTATGGTGCTGCTTATTGGCGCGTTTGTCTCTTTGCTGGGAGAAATCTTTTTAGCCACCCGCAGTATGCGCAGGGGCATGATATTCAAAGACATCGAGAGTTGATTATTTAAAACTAGTTGCTTCCGTCACAGGGCACTTATCGCAATTGTTTGATTATATTTGTAATTTACATTGAAAATAGGGAAAAATATTAGGGGTTTACTATGAAGAAACTACTTACCGTCACACTATTTAGCTGTCTTGCAGCAACAGCGCAAGCTAACACTATGTTTGAATCGGCTGAAGATGCAATTGAATACCGCCAAGCGTCTTTCCAATTGATCCGTTTCCAGATTGGCAATATGGGCGACATGCTAAAAGGCAAAGTGCCATTTGATGCTGAAGTATTTAAGCAACGTGCTCACAATGCTGCACAATTATCGCAAATGCCTTGGGAAGCATTTATCGACGGTTCTGACAAAGGCAATACTGATGCCCTACCAGCCGTTTGGTCAAACAGAGCTGAGTTCGATGGTAAAGCCAAGCAATTTGCTGAGTATGCTCAAGCACTGGCTGTTGCAGCTGACTCTGGCGACAAAAAGCTGATTGCTTCTGCATTTAAAGATTGGGCAAAAGGCTGTAAAGACTGCCATAAATCTTTTAAAGATTAATACCAATCGTATAAAAACAAAACAGCCGCATATTTGCGGCTGCTTACTATCTGAATAGTTCGTCACTCGCTTGGTTATCACCAACGACACAGTGACTCAGACATCGCACTGAGTAACCCACAGCCCTGCTTAATCACACAGCCAAATTGAATTACTGTCAGTGCTAGACTCGTAGATGACGTCTAGTGATCAATCATCAATATAGTCGAAATCATCATCGCCTAGATTTCTACGTAGGCGTTTTTGCTCTAAGTAGTCGTCTAGCTTTCTTTTGACTTTACGCTTTTGCTTATCATGTTGGTTACGACCCAACTTTTCAAATTCATCGTCTGCAAAATCATCATCAAGCGCATCGTAAGAGAATGTCTTACCCACAACTAACTCCAAAATAAAATAGTCATTAATAAAATGAGAGCCGTCTCTCAAGATCACTATTTAGCGCTAAATTGTCATTCTGAAAAGTGAGAGTTTCTTATCCTTACAATAAAAATTTTTTATTGCCTAATTCATTTTGACAAAAACAACTATATTTTAGTCAATTTCATCACTTTTAGAGCACATTAACTTTCAACAATAAAATACAATATATTGATTTTATTTGAGTTTATATTTGGCATTGTTCTTGTAACAATAATCATGCAACTGAGCCAATAAGGATCGACCATGAATAAAATTTTACTACTAACAGCAGCAACAATGATGACAACCACTGTCGCTGCACACGAAAAAAATAACATCACGTTTAGCGGTGACAATTGTGAAGTAGAATTTCAGAATGACGTTAGGATCACGCCTGATAACTTGGTGATCACAACGGCCAAAAACAAAACAGCTGAGATCAACAACCTTGGCGAACTGACACTCAATGGCGAGCGCATCACGCTTAATACACAGCAAAAAACGATGCTCACGCAATACGGTGATGAACTAAGAGGCCGCCTACCACAAGTGGCTGATATTGCTTTTGAAGGCATAAAGCTAGCGGGCGTTGCCCTTAATGAAGTGGCGCAAACCTTTAATTTAACCAGTTTAGATAGCATCCATGCCGTGATCGATGACCTCGAAACAGAAGTGCAAAATACGTTTTATCAGCAAGGTGCGTTTGTGATGGGCAAGCAAACCTTTGATGAGTTTGGCCAAAATTTTGATAATCAGTTTGAAGAAAAAATCGAGACCGCGGTACAAGGTGCCATGATGCAATCGATAGGTAGCTTACTGGTTGCGATTGGCAACGAAATGTCAGATGCAAATGGTGATATGAGCAGCTTTGAACAGCGTATGGAAAACTTCGCAACACAAATCGAAACCAAAGTTGAACAACAGGCTGAATCTATTGAGAAAAAAGCAGACGCACTGTGTGGCGACTTTGAACAAATAGCGAAAAACGAAGCCATTGTCGCAAAGTCTATTCCCGCAATGTCAGAGTACCAACTGTTTAAATTTAAATAATCTGACGTTGGCATAACTTACTTTTAATTCAGAATACGTTATGCCAACCCTTTCCTTTGTGCATCAGCCAACTCCCCCAGCGTTTTAATCGCTTGCTCTACCGACGCATCCCACGGCAAACCATAACTGATACGTATACAATTTTGATACTTTTTGCTGGCACTAAATAACGTACCAGGCGTAATACTGATCCCGCACTCCAAGGCTTTTTGGAACAACAAGGCACCATCAACGTGCTTACCTAAGTCTAGCCACAGCACACAACCGCCTTGCGGGCGACTGACTCTTACCTCACTACCAAATGCAACATTCACCGCTTGGATCATACGATCTCGATTCTCAATTAACCGTTTACGGACCAACTTTAAATGGCGCTCGTAGCCTCCGGAGCTGAGAAAGTCCGCCAGAGCCCATTGATTCATTAAAGATGACGAACAACTCAACGCACGTTTTATGCGCTTTGCTTTTGCACTAAATTGACTGGCGACCATCCAACCCACTCGATAGCTGGGCGCTGCGGTTTTTGAAAATGACGCACATGTGATCACTAAACCCTTTTGGCTAAATGCTTGTGCCGGTATGCCGCGCTGCTCGGTAAAATATAAATCACCATACACATCGTCTTCTATCAACACCACGTCACGTTGCTCTAATAGTGCCACCAGCTGCGCACGTCTCGTATCTGGCATAAAGCTACCAAGCGGGTTACTAATACTGGTAGAAAACACACACGCTTGAATATCATGCTTTTCAAGTGCCCGTTCAAGGTCGCTCAGCCAAATACCATCATCCGGGCAAACAGGTATTTCAATGGCCTTTAACCCTAAGTTTTCAGCCAGTTCAACAATGCCAAAATAACAGGGAGATTCAATCGCTATCACGTCTCCGGGCTTGGTTACCGCTTGTAACGCAATCGCCAATGCTTCTTGCGCGCCATTGGTGATCACCACTTCATCCATGTCTATTGCTAAGCCCATATCCAAATAACGCCGCACGATTTGCTTTTTTAAACTATCTAAACCATCCATAGGACCATAATTAATGAGTTCATTCCCTGCTTCTTTCATTGCGCGGCGCATAATTTTGGCAAGAACCTGCTCGGTACCCGCAATGGCAATGGGGTTAGCGATACCTAAGGGGATTGCATGTGGCTGATGGATCCCCTTATACACTTGTTCAATCAACGCCTGCTTGTTAACCACTACAGGTTTGGCGGGCAATCGTGCACGCTTCGGTGAGTCGTTGTGCGAAGCTCTGTGGCATAAAAAGTAGCCGGACTTCTCTTTGGCAATGACTTTTCCTTGATCTTCAAGTGCTTGATAGGCCTGCTTTACCGTTGGGATACTGACATTTAAGTTTTGCGCCATAACACGCAATGAGGGAAGCTTTTCGCCCGGTAAAATTGACTCTTGTTCTGCCATCGACAAGATCATTTGGATCACCTGCTGATAGAGAAAGGCGGAATGTTGGCGTTGAATAACGGTACTCATAAGCAATAATCTGTATAGGTATAAATTAGTAAATTCTGTATATAGCTTATACAGAATAACAGCGTAAACTACATACTTCCACTGCTGTTTGAATCTAGAGCCGATCATGAAAAATCTATTTCTTTACGCCATCACTGTGTTGATTTGGGGATCAACATGGCTTGCCATTGAATACCAACTTGGCAGCATCAACGAGTTTGTGTCGCTGTTTTACCGCTTTGGCCTCGCCGCGGTTTGTATGTGGGCGTTTGTCATCTATAAGCGTGTGCCAATGCGATTTTCTCGCCGAGATCACGGCTTTTTCATCCTCTTAGCGCTGTGTAATTTTGGTGCTAACTATCTCTTCTTGTATTGGGCTCAGGCACATTTAACGTCAGCGATGGCATCAATTGCGTTTTCATTATTATTGGTCGTTAACATCGTCAACACTAAGTTGTTTTTTGCCAAACCTATTGCAAAGCGAATTTACTTTGGCGCATCACTGGGCACGCTTGGGATAGTCAGCTTGTTTTGGCACGATTTGGTCGCATTTGATTTGCAAAGCGAGGCCTTCTTGGGATTATCATTAGCTCTATTAGGAACAGTGGTCGCGTCACTCGGTAATATGGTGAGCGTACGCAATTCCAATCAGCAAATTGATGTTATGGCGGGAAATGCGTGGGGCATGCTTTACAGCGCTGTCATGTTAGCAACCTATGTCACCTTTAGTGAACATCAGTTTATCAACCAAGCGCCGGCATCATATTGGTGGTCTCTGATTTACCTCAGCGTGTTTGGCACCGTCATTGCCTTTGGTTGTTATTTCTCACTACTCAAGAATATTGGGCCTGAGAAAGCGAGTTATTTGATAGTGTTATTTCCTTTTGTTGCCGTGGCCTTGAGTACCTTATTTGAAGGCTTTGAGTGGCAGCAAAATACATTTATTGGGTTTATTTTGGTCATCCTAGGTAATGCGATTGTACTCACGCCTTTAGATCGCATCTACGCTTGGTTGTCCATTCGGTCCCCAGTTAGAAGTTGAAGTCTTACCAATGCTTTAGCTTCTTACTTTTCAGCGCCATTTTATAATGGCGCTTTTTTTATGCTCAGAGCTCGGCGGCAGCAGGTTATCGTCGCAGGCGTGCGCCCAACAATCTCACCATCAGCCTCAATGTCATAACCCTCTTGTTCGATAAAAAGCTCTGCAATGCGGCCGTGGTGCACATTTCTTGTACCCATATGACGTTTAAGCAGCATATTGACAAACAATATCACCCGCTGCCAATGCGTTTGCGGCGTGAACCACAGTAGCTCCAGCTGACCGTCATCAAGGCAAGCCATAGGAGCGGGAGTTAACCCTGCTCCAAAGTGTTTGCCATTCGCAAGTAACAACATCATACCCAGCTCAGGCCACACGTTACTGCGATAGCGAATGAGCTTGGCAGTAAACAGCGACATTAGTCCCGCATAGGTATAGCTCAGCTTACCTAAACGTTTGGTTTGTCCTAAGTTATTCATGACATGCGCGTTAAAACCAATCCCAGCAACATTGACAAACCAGCGCCCGTCCACTTTACCCAAATCAATACTTGTGACCTGATCTGAAAATACAGCTGCTCGCCACTGTGCTTTGGAATAATTAAACTGCCGAGCAAAATCGTTGCCAGTCCCCGCAGGCAGCAACGCAAGCGTGTTATCCCGCTCAGCAATGGCATTGGCGACTAGATGCAACGTGCCATCCCCCCCAATCACCACCACGCTAACTCCCGTCGTAGCAGCTTGAGCAATTGCGTCCCTATCTGCGACAAAGTTTCCAGTGGTATTAAACCAAGTTGCCGTCAACTGTTGTTGTGTTAATTGTTGCTTTAACCATGCAATTTGCGCTTTCCCCTCAGCACCCGCTAAAGGGTTGACTACCACCAGCATAAAAACCCTTAAATACAAAAACTCAACTTATATGAATAAAAAACCAAAACTAAAACCAAAAATCAAAAACAAAAACCACAAACACCCATATTAATTGGGTTACAGCCTAACCAAGACAATCAAAGCCATGCATAAACATGCAAAAAACCCATTAAAACAAAAATGAATAAATCATTAATTCATTAGTTATTTTTATCCGAAAACATCAATTTTTATCGTTTTAAATTTAAACAGATTGCGTGCAAAATAGCCTTGTTTTCAATCATTGCTTATTAGGAGCCAGACATGCTTAATTCAGCTGCACCTTGCAGCCCATCACAAAACACGTTTAACCAAACACAACCAACTAAACAACGTCGTATCAATTGGACGAAGTGGTTGGCAGTATGTGGTCAACACTTAGCGTTAAAAGACGTGATTATGTATAAGTAAGTCTGCACAGAGCATGGCGTCCCAACCCGCCATGCTCTCGTCAGCATTTGTTTCAATAGACCATAAAAGCACCACTTCAACCAGCATTTTTGTACAAAACCTCTTCGTCAAACCGCTAATTTCTAGCACAATTTTAAAAAAACCTCACTTTTAGCACATTTTTTAAGCAAACAGTTTAAAAACGGTTTACAGCGCCTAAATCGCTAAGTATTATCTTTGCCCATGGAGAGATGGCTGAGTGGTTGAAAGCACCGGTCTTGAAAACCGGCATACGTTAATAGCGTATCTAGGGTTCAAATCCCTATCTCTCCGCCATTTTTAAAGTATTGCGCCGGAGAGGTGGCCGAGTGGCTGAAGGCGCTCCCCTGCTAAGGGAGTATAGGGTTTGTAGCCCTATCGAGGGTTCGAATCCCTCCTTCTCCGCCATCACTTATAAGAAAACCGCTTAATTGCGGTTTTTTTATGTCTGCGATTTATCACTTCCACACACAACTGGTCAGATGTCTTTAACCTATGCTATGTTGAGATCTAATTGGGGAAATGAGTGTGACTAATGAAAATCCATGTCTTAGAAGGCTATATTCAACATATTTATCTGGTTGAACACGAAACGGGCCTGCTGTTACTCGATGGTTGCTGTCGTGCCGATGTTGAGTTGGTCTGCAACTACATCCAACAACTGCAAAAGCCACTAAGCGCACTCAAGCTGATTGTGGTCACGCATATGCACCCAGATCATGCCGGTGGCGCGCACAAACTCAAAAAACTCACGGGCGCAAAGATTGCGGCCGCAAATGCCCCCAGTCAGTGGTATCGTGGTATTGATGGGGTCATGATGCACCTCTCCGATATGGCACTGGCACTTTGGGTTGCAGGGAGAAAGCGCAAGGCCAAACGCAATCTTTGGTACCCAAGACAATTATCACCAGACTTTTACCTAGCCGATGGTGATAGCTTGCCCCACTTTAACGAATGGCAAGCGATACACACACCCGGTCATACGGATAGAGATTTGAGCTTGTATCATCTCCCCAGTAAGCGCATCTATGTGGCGGATTTGACGGTAAAAGTGAAAGGGCAATTTGTTGCACCTTTTCCAGTATTCTATCCACGCTTGTATCGCCAATCTCTTGCCAAAGTCGAGGCACTACAACCCCACTCAGTGATCTTGGCACATCAAGGAGAGGTACTTGCTGAAGAAATTGATTTCAACGCATTGATAGCGCGCGCGCCCAAGCAGCCAATGACACATTGGCGCTCGGTGAAGAAGAAGACTAAAAAAGCACTAGGGTTGGGAAGCTAGCTTTCGTTGATAACCTGCACCAACTGCGCGATGTCCTCCTGACTATTATAAATATGTGGTGAGACACGAATACCGTAGCGACGATTATCCACAGCAATGCCTGCTCGCTTAAGCTGCTCCATCACTGCCTCATGCCGCGAGCCAAAATGCAAAATAGCGGTCCCCGAGCAAGCACTCTGTGCTGTAGGAGAGCGATAAAATTCAGGCAATGCCGCTTGTAACTCAGATAACAAAGCAAAGTTGTACGCTCTTACTTGCTCAATCCCAAGCTCGGCAAAATAGCCAAGGCTGTGCCCCGCATAGATATAAGGTGCCACACTTGGTGTACCGCCCCAAAAACGCAGCGCACTTTCACTCAGCGCAAAATGATGAATATCAAACTCGAATGGATTTTGATGCGAAAACCAGCCAACATCTTTTGGCTCGCAATAAGGCAAGACATCTTCATTCACCCAAATAAAACCGGCGCCAGGGCCACCGCAGCTCCATTTCACACAAGAGCCGATAACGCAATCCGCGCCCCACTCGCTTAAATTTATTGGTAATACACTAAGTGACTGAGCAATATCAATAATGCTTCGACAGCCATATTGGTTAGCAAGGCTAATGATGTCAGCGACAGGCGCCTGCTGACCGCTGTTCGAATAAACATGACTGACAAATACCCAGTCAATTTGCTCGTCAATATATTGCTGCCACACACTTAGGTCGTGCATATTCATCGCTTCGGGAATATAAACAATCTCAATATTGTCCAGCGCGTTTTGTAACGCAAATCCCATGCTGGGGAAGTCTTGCTCACTCATCAATACGCGTACTTTGCGAATGCCACTTTCGGGCAAACTCATCGTCCATTTCGTTAAACCACTGGAAAGGTTTGTTTGCGGACAAAACAGGCGCGCATCGGAGTGTAATAGGGAAGCTAGGGCTGAGGTAAAGCGATCAATTCCACTTAGCCACTGCTGCCAAGGCTCTTGATTTTGTTGTTGCCACGGCACCATAAATTGCTGATGAAAATCTTCCGCTGCAGATTTCAACATACGACCAACGGAATGACTCAATAAATAGTGACCCGTAGGCAGGTGAAAATCATCCCTATATTGCTTCATGCTTAACCCCTATTGCTTGGCGTAGTCGTTTTAAGTCATGATGCCGAGTAAAGATATCAGCGCGCTCGGCAGCTGCTCGTCTATCTCTTAAGTCTGCGAGTTCTTTGAGTAAGACTTCAATCGGTGGACCACTGGCGGTCACTTTGCTTAAGTGCTGTTGCTGCATTGCCTGCGAAGGTTTGGCGATATACTTTTCGACGAGTTGATTGTGATGTTGTATGGCCGTATCTCCATGCAGCTTACACACTTGTATAAACAAGCTACAGGCAGGGCCAAACCAATCACTTTTCGGCCCTTTCAATGCACTCAGAAACGCATCCATTAAATTAGGCGTACGCATGCATTCACGCAGGGTTGCTTGGTCTTCTGGCATCATATAGAGGAATTTTTCCACCAGCATTTGACCGTAACTAATGTCATTCGCCGGGCATAACCCCAACATCATATCGATAACATTGATACCCGCAAAATCTCCAGCGTTTGCGCCACGATAGACCTCTTTACCAACTCGGTAAGGTTTGTAATAGGGTCGTACAACATAAAAGAATGCCTCGGTATCTAGTTCCTTAAATAACTCTCGATTAGACTCTATCACCTCAAGCAGCGCTTGCTTAACTTGTTTGAGTAGCACCAATGACATAGGATGAGAAATTCCCAAATGATGCACTTTCATTAACGATTCGGACGCGCGTTTATAGGCAAGAATGGCCTGCGTATTGTAGTCGATGAATAAGCGCTCTGCCGGATGAGAAGTAAAGCGCTTATACACGCCGTTGATTGCCCGGTTGTGTGTGGTGAGATGAGCCGTTGCGAAGCGTGGTGTAACTCCCAAAGAGGCACCGATGTGCATAGCCAGTGCCGATGCTTGTGTTAGTGGAGACACCCTTTCACGGCTTGGCTCGGTAATTTCGTGGCGTCTGCATGCAGCCATAAATAGACCAACGTTACCGAGTAAGTCGAATGCTTGCTCAAAGCCTTCGTCGGTATTACCTTCTTCTAACAAGGCTTGGATCAGTTGATTACCTTCTTCTAATAACTGTGCTTTTAGCGTTTCACCAACGCCTTCAACGTTTGCTTTATCCTGTTGCTGCCAATAAAGATGTTCAAGCTTGTCGTTAAGGTCCACAAACGGACCTCTAATCCAAGCGTCAAATTGTACGGCTAATGGACTCATTATTACTTCTCGTGATTATTCCACAGTTAAGGCTAGCAAATCACCACGAGCATAATTTGCCAATTTTCTCTAAAAGTTTAATACTGATTAGCAAGAATCACTCTTTTATTTGGTTTATGTCGGTAAATCTAGATGCCAAGGACAAATTGCTCCTTAACGCCTTGCAACATAATGCACGGTTGAGTAATGCCTCACTCGCCGAAAAGGCAAACCTTTCCGATACTCCCTGTCTTCGACGCGTAAAACGCTTGCAAGATACAGGAGTAATTTCAGGCTATCATGCGGCACTGGATAGAGCGCAAGTTGACCTAAGTATTTTGGTTTATGCATTTATAAAACTCAGTGAAAATACCGCAACCGCAGCGCATTTATTTGAACAACACGTGGAATCTGAAGATCAGGTGATCAGCTGTTCAGTGATCTCCGGAAGTCATGATTACCTATTGGAAATCGTAGCAAAGGATTTGCCCAGCTATGAACAATTTGCCAAACATCAACTGGGCGCCTGTAAGGTGATTAGCGGGATTGAATCAACGATTGTCCTCAAGCAAACTTTTGCGAAACGCATATTACCGATCCGCTAACCATTTTTATCGTCACCTGTTCTCGCTATACTGCATGTGATTTTATGCTCATAAGGACCGACTATGCGCCACTACCTTACCTCCACAGTATTTGCTTTTAGCCTGCTTGGCTCACCTTTGGTCATCGCACAAAACTGTGTTACCCAAGTGAGTGATATGTCGCTATTCACCAAGAGCAAAGCATCGGGATTATTTCGCGAAGCAATCGATAAAGGCCCCGTCACCGTCGATGTAGGGAATATAAAAAACTATAACGATTATATTCGTTCTACCAAGCAAATTATTGAAAGCCGCAATCCTCGCGCTACACTGCCGTGCCCGTTAATGACGCCCACTGCAACATTCCTCAACCTGAAAAACCCCAAGGTAAGTGACTTAATCGCGCCATTTTCACTTGAGCATGACAACAAAGATCACGCCATTTTACTTATCCATGGTCTGACCGATTCTCCTTTTACTTTTCACTACCTTGCGGCAGCACTCTATGAAGCAGGATACAATGTCAGAACCATGTTACTGCCAGGCCACGCGACTGCACCAAGCGATTTAACCGAAGTTGATATTGACGATTGGCAAACCCATACGGATTATGCCATCGCACAGACGAGCCAAGATTTTAAGCATTTTTCCGTACTTGGTTATTCCACAGGTGCCGCCTTGGTGCTGAGTAGCATAGCGAAGCGCAAACCCAATAATTTAGGCTCTGTTGCACTTATCTCACCCGCCACGGAGCCACATAATAAGAACGGTTGGCTAGCCAAATGGATTGATTACGTGCCATTTGTCAATTGGATAGATGAAGACGCAGATTTGGATTTCGCCAAATATGAATCTTTCCCATGGCATGGCGCAACGTTAGCCCATCAGGCTATGGCGCCACTCAAATCACTCACCACTTTGCCAGATGTACCGATGTTTATCAGCTATAGCGATGTCGATACCACCATAGACAATCATGCAACGGCAAGGCTGCTAGAAAAGTGGCAACCTAAGTCAACGTTGACCCAATTTATCTATTCGGAAACACCATCGACTAAGCAAGGTGTGAATTATCGTAGCGTGAAAGCCGACAACATTGTCGATATGTCTCATATTGGTATTTTGCAGCCGCCTGAACATATTTTTTACGGCCGCAAAGGGCCTTATCGTAATTGCACCAGTTACCACTTAGAAGACCAAGCCTTCATCAACTGCCGCACAGGTAAAACCGTCCATTTTGGCGAGCGTCACGAGAAAAGCATGACGCAATACACAGCTCTTGCGCGGATCACGTTTAACCCTGATTACAGCAACTTTGAGCAAGCACTGCTCGCATTTTTTGATGGCCACAATGACTGAGTACCAACACAGGTTTATTCATTCTCTAACTGAAGTGACAGAAGCACAGTGGGACTGTGTTTCACCATCACATGTATTTACGAGCTACGCGTGGCTGCTTGCATTAGAGTTGAGCGGCTGCACCAGCAAAGAGACTGGCTGGATACCGCATCACTTAATGATTGAACGCCAGGGCGAGTTGATTGCAATTTTACCAGGCTATATTAAATCGCATTCTTATGGCGAGTACGTTTTTGATTGGGCTTTTGCTGAAGCCTACGAGCGCCATGGATTTGATTACTATCCGAAATGGCTGTGTGGCGTCCCCTTTACGCCAACTCAAGGGCCAAGAATATTAACTAAACGACTATCTTCTTGCTTGCTTGAATATATTGACGCTACGCTCACGAGCCTCACCCAACTAGGCATTAGTGGAGTCCATATTAATTTTTGTCGTGAAAGCGATTTTCTCACTCAAAGTCATTTAACGATGCGCCGCAATGTGCAATTTCATTAGCATAATCGAGGTTACGCCGAGTTCGATGATTTTCTCGCACGACTCACATCAAGAAAGCGTAAAATGGTCATGAAAGAACGCCAAGCTGTGACCGCCCAAGGTATTAACATAAGCTGGACTGTTGGCAGAGAAATAAGCACAGCACAACTTGATGCGTTTTTTCTCAGCTACCAACTCACCTACCTTAAACGTTCGCGACACCACGGCTATCTCTCTCGCGATTTTTTTCAGCAAGTTATCACCTCGATGCCAGATAAGCTTCGTCTTTGCTGCGCTTACTTAAACCACGAAATTATCGCCACCAGTTTATATCTTGTGGATGGCGATACCTTGTATGGTCGCTATTGGGGCGCAATTGAGGATAGTTACGACTTTTTGCATTTTGAGCTGTGTTACTATCAAGGCATAGAGTACGCCATTGCTAATCAGCTTGCAGTCTTTGACGCGGGCGCTCAAGGTGAGCACAAGTTAGTGAGGGGTTTTGAGCCGGTGTGGAGGCAATCGTATCACCGCTTATTTCAACCTGACTTTCAACAAGCGCTTGAGGATTTTACCAAGCGCGAAGCTGACGCACTCGAGCATTACTTTACCGAGTGCCAAGCAAAACTACCGTTTAAACACCAATAAGCGATTATTAGCCGGCATCGCATAGTCTTGCTGTAGTGTAAGTCCTTGCTCTGCTGCAAGCGCCAATACCCATTCTTGATCGCGAATGCCACTCTCTTTGTCTTGCGATTTTAAATACGCATCAAACTCTCGGTTACTCTCGCTGGTGAATTTACCTTGATAATTAAACGGCCCATAAACTATCAGGTAGCCGCTTTCTTTAAGGTGTCGTCCAACTCCTGCGATTAAGCGCTCAACGAGCGTTAATGACACAATGTGCAAGGTATTCGCGGTATAGATCACATCATAACGCTGATTAACAGGCCACGCATGGTGTAAGTCTAGCGTGAGTGGCGGTAAAGCATTTTCCAACTCCGCGTCATCAAGCCACGCTTGAATACCTGCGTGATTAACCTCCCTGTCCGCCGTCTGCCACGTTAAATACGGTAACGCCGCAGCAAAGTGCACCGCATGCTGACCCGTACCAGAGCCTACCTCTAGCACTTTCAACGGTTTATTTAGATAGGGAGTGAGCTTTTCTAATATTGGCCGTTTATTGTTTTCACACGCTTGAGAGTAAGGTTTTGTCATTTCGTTTGCACTATTTTGATCGATTTATGCGCCTCATTGAGGCAAGAATTTATCTCAATTGCAAGGCAAATAGCTAAAACTTCTACTAAGCAATTAAAATTAGAAAAGAAATTTATTTTGGTACAACTTCTGCTAAGTTTAAAGAGTACTAAGAGGAGAAGCGAGCATGAAAATTTCAGAGATCACCCAAATGCCAAGCCAACTTAAAAGCGAAGGACTTGTTCTGAAGAAGCGTAAAAATACCTTCACGAAAAGTCGCGCTTACCGACAAGAAGTCGCCAACCTGATGCAACTCGAAGAACAAGAGAAAGAGCATTCAGAGCAGCAATATCTCCTCGGCTATAATTAAGCTCAATCACACTTTCTTAAATTCATTTTAGACTCATAGTGAGCTGCTATGGTGAATGCTAAACAAATTGTTTGGCAGTGCGAATACTAAAGCTTGAATTGCCAACCAAACGATGTAATGATAACCATTATCATTACATCGTTTGGTTTTGTATTTATGCAGCTAGCTACTTTATTACAAACTTATCGTGCGAAGCTTAATCGCCACTGCCAGCGACCACAACTCGAGGCGCCGCTCTTGGTTGCGGAATATATTTCGGCAGGCATAGGCATGGCAAAATGGTACGAGCGCCATAATAACCCGCTGCTGCAAGAGCTTTATCTTAAAAATACATTGTCCGAACTGTTAGAACAGATTGCCGATCCACTCGTTGATACCGCCATACGTAAACAATGCATGGATCAATTATTTAAGCCTTTGTTGGCACTAAAACGGTTTTATAAACATCACCATACTTCGTCACAGCAATTTTTGAAGCTCCAGCGAGATGCGTGCCAAACCTGCCAGCAGTTTAACCCTTTTTATTAGGAGCAACGATGACTACATTTCGTCAAGAATCCGATAGTATGGGAACATTAGATGTTCCTGAGCATGCGCTCTACAAAGCGCAAACACAGCGCGCTGTAAATAACTTTCCTATTAGCGGGATCACAATGCCAGGTAGCTTTATCAAAGCATTGGCCTACATCAAACAAGCCGCAGCAGAAACCAATCAATCCCTTGGCCATCTATCAAGTGATAAAGCAAAAGCAATTGTGAGTGCCTGTCAGCAGCTAATTGATGGCAAACACTTAGATCAATTTCCAGTGGATGTCTTTCAGACTGGCTCTGGTACCAGTTCAAACATGAATGCCAACGAAGTGATAGCTACTCTAGCGACTGAATTAAGCGGTGTCGCAATTCATCCTAATGATGACGTTAACATGGGTCAAAGCTCAAACGATGTGATCCCAACAGCGATTCACGTGAGTAGTGCAATCACAGCAGTGTATGACCTTCTGCCTGCACTAAAACACTTATCTAGTAGTATTGAACAAAAAGCAGAGCAAGTTGGCCATCACGTCAAAACTGGCCGTACGCACTTGATGGATGCAATGCCGGTGACCTTTGCACAAACATTAAGTGGCTGGCAAGCGCAAGTAGATAACGCCTGTCAGGGCATTGTTCATTCCTTAGAAAAAGTCTACGAGTTAGGTCAAGGTGGAACAGCGGTCGGCACAGGTATTAATGCCGATCCACAGTTCGCTAAGTTATTTAGCCAAAACCTGAGCACTAACATCGGGATCCGCTTCAGTAAAGGCAATAACTTTTTCTATCATATCGGTTCACAAGACGCGATAGTGGGACTTTCAGGCCAACTTAAAACCTTTGCAGTAGCACAAATGAAGATAGCCAATGACTTACGCTGGATGAATTCAGGACCGCTTGCTGGCCTAGGTGAAATCGAACTTGAGGCGCTACAACCAGGCTCTTCAATCATGCCAGGTAAAGTAAACCCAGTTATTCCAGAAGCGGCTGCAATGGCCAGTGCTCAAGTGATAGGTAATGATGCAACGATTAGTGTTGCAGGCCAGTCTGGCAATTTTGAGCTGAATGTTATGTTGCCGGTGATTGCATTAAATATTTTGCAAAGCATTGAGATCCTCTCAAATACCGCGAGGCTACTTGCGGACAAAGCTATCTCAAGCTTTAAAGTAAATGAGCAGAATATTCAAAAGGCACTGGCTAAAAACCCGATTTTAGTTACCGCGTTAAATCCTGTGATCGGGTATGAAAAAGCAGCACAAATTGCCAAGCTTGCCTACAAAGAAGGACGTCCAATCATTGAGGTCGCTGCTGAGCAAACCGATCTGAGTGAAGACGAACTTCAATCATTACTCGATCCACAAAAACTCACCAAAGGCGGTCTATAGCGCCGTCCTTCAAAGCCTGCAATCACATATAGTGTATGCAGGCTGCAGAGCTTGCTATTCCTTAAGGACTTGCGTAGTTTAATTAGCAAACATTAGGAGAGCATATAATGAACAAGATGATCCCCACTTTACTGACAACCTTTTTGCTGTTTGGTTGCCAAGAAGAAGTAACTAAAAAAGAAACCACAGAACAAAAAGCACAGGAAACCAAAACTGTAAGCGAAAAGCACACCGAAATTAAAGAATCAAAAGAAGCAAGCTTGCCTATTCAACAAGATGGTAAAAAGCTCGATACCTCTGATATCAAAACCCATAAACAATCATTGGAAAACATCGTGGCCGACAAAAGCTGTGATAACGATACCCATTGTAAAGTCATTGCCGTTGGCGATCGTGCCTGTGGTGGCCCTTCTTCTTATCTAGTGTATTCAACAAGATCAGCAGATGAGGCGCAAGTTGAGCAGCTAGCGGAGCAAATTACTACATTAGAGCGCGCCTATAATATGCAAAATCAGATGATGAGTATCTGTCAGCATTTAATTGAACCCGCAACACAATGCGTTGAAAATAAGTGTGTTAAACTAGAAAATAGTCGTCCTACATACTAGAGGCAATAATGAAGTTAGCTATTTCTCTCGCTTGCATCGGCACACTAATTGCGGCGTTATCTGGCTGTGAAATGACACCAAGCGATACAACAAGTCGCTCTAATACTGCGCATACACTCAGCGATATAAGAGCAAATATAGGATGTGATGCAAGCTATCAGTGTAAAGTAATTGGAGTAGGTGAGCGATTAACCTGTGGTGGACCAAGAGAATACCTGATCTATTCAACGAAGCATACTGATGAGCAAGATGTAGAAGCAGTCGTTAGCGCTATTACTGAGCAAGAAAAGCAGAATAACAAAGGAAAAGCGCCAGCGGTTAGTTGTGAACCTGTGATGCCAATACAAACACTATGTATTGCCCATACCTGTCAGGCTGTACCTCTATAGACTGATGAGCACTCAGGTTATCGGATAAGCTCATTGATCACTGAGATCACCATCACTAACAGCGCACAAATACTCGCATTAATAATATACTTCACTTCAAGCTGCTTCTTAATCCAATAGCTATACATAAAGCGAATTAGGTAAGTGGCTGAAGTACCAAACAATGCAAATATTACCAACAGTGCAATTAAATGAAATGACACGCTAAATCCCCTGTTTTTAGCCCATCATATCGTTAATTGACCCTTCCTTATAGCCCTTATTGCATAAAACCATATAGCTGCTTCTTGCTTGCAAATGCTCAGCGGGTGAACCGCCCCCTACCATATTGCGCTGTGCTGATACTGTGGTAGGAGCGAGTTTACCTCGCGAGGTTTTTTCCGGAATTTCATTGCAACCTATCGGTGGGTGAACCACCCCCTACCATATTGCGCTGTGCTGATACTGTGGTGGGAGCGAGTTTACCTCGCGATGTGTTGATTAGCTTGCGAGATTTTTTATATCTCAAATTTC
>NZ_AKXJ01000020.1:0-97560 GCF_000276645.1 Pseudoalteromonas sp. NJ631 | reverse complement strand
CTTTTGCTGTACCACCGTATACTTTTGCAAGTACGTTAGTGATTGCTGCAGTTAGAGTTGTTTTACCGTGGTCAACGTGGCCGATAGTACCAACGTTTACGTGCGGTTTTACGCGTTCAAACTTTTCTTTTGCCATGACGAAACCTATAAGTTTTGTGTATCTAGATTACATATAAAAATAATCCACGACGAGTGTGGATTAGAATTATTCAGTCTATTATAAATATTTTTTCGACAATTCAAAGGAAGTATTTGAGAAGATTCTTCGGAGACTGGTGCTGATAGGCAGATTTGAACTGCCGACCTCACCCTTACCAAGGGTGCGCTCTACCAACTGAGCTATATCAGCACGCCAGACGAACTGGAGCGGGCAGCGGGAATCGAACCCGCATCATCAGCTTGGAAGGCTGAGGTAATAGCCATTATACGATGCCCGCTTTAGGAACCTGTTCTTAACTACCTCTAACCGTCAAGAATAAAGTGGTGGAGGGAGCTGGATTCGAACCAGCGAAGGCTGAGCCGTCAGATTTACAGTCTGATCCCTTTGGCCGCTCGGGAACCCCTCCACGTAAAATTCTTTCCTAAAGCATCCTATACAAGATAGGGTAAAAAGATGGTGCCGACTATCCGAGTCGAACGGATGACCTACTGATTACAAGTCAGTTGCTCTACCAACTGAGCTAAGTCGGCACTGCTTTAGTACGGGGCGAGATATTAGAGCAACCATTGACTTGATGCAACAGGAATATGCAAAAAAATTTAAATTTATTGTTCAAACGCTCAGTTTTAAGCCAATCCCATGACATTTTTACAGTTATTGTGGGTTTTTCCACCAAACTGACAGCCCTTTGAATACCAAAAGGTCATCAAAAACCGCTGACTCGATATGGTTTTTAATTAACTCGCCATATCCACCTGCGCACAATACCAACGCAGACTCATTATTAAGTTGCTGTTTTGCACTATGGACGAGTCCAAGCGTTGCGGCTAACGCACCATTTTTCACCGCTTCTGGTGTATTTTTAGCAAATTCTGCGGCAAACGGCGTGTTCTCATCACAAAATACCCGCTCTGCACGCGCGGTAATACTGGAAATCATGAGATCGATACCTGGCAAAATCCACCCGCCCATGTGTATTCCTTGCGCAGTCACTACATCAACCGTGGTCGCAGTGCCAGAATCAATCACGATTATATCTTGCGTTGGATATAGAGCATGCGCGGCAAGTACCGCGAGCCACCTATCAATCCCCAAATTTTTAAAACTAGGATAGGCACAAGTTACCCCAGCTCGCCTTGGCGATACGTGTGCTTGTTCGAGCACAAGACCAAACTCAGAGGCGCGACTTTCCACCCACTGTAATCCCGCTCCCTTACCAACCTGAGAGCAGACAATTGCAGTTAGCTTTTGCCATTCAATATCACTTTCTTTTACAGGACTAATACGGCGTTCATGCTCAAGCGCATATTTAACTGCAGTATTACCTACGTCAATTAGCAGTTTCACGATATCACCTTTCTTAACGAAATTTCACCGCCATAAAAAGCTTTAAGCTCACCATCTTGCCTAAGCAATAAGCCCCCTTGCATATCGATGCCTTCACAGATCCCACGCCATTCTCTCTGTCCTGTACTCAAGGTCACTGCGTCACCTTTAAAGGCATTTAGACCATTCCACTCGGTCACCATTTCGCTTAGTCCAGACTCTTTATACTGGGCAAGACGCTCAGACAAAGAGTGAGTGAGCTGCACCACTAACTGATTTTTATCAATTTGGCCTAAGTGCGTTTGCAGATCTGTCCAAGCTTGGTCGATGTGTTTAGAGGCTGATTCTGGCATGCATATATTTAGCCCAATCCCAATCACAAGATGGCAAGGCCCTTCTACTTGCCCCTCTAGCTCAACCAAAATCCCCGCCAGTTTTTGCTGGTTGAGATATATATCGTTTGGCCATTTTAATTCAACGGAAATACCATAAAGGACCTTTAACGCATCATATACCGCAAGTCCTACAGCAATAGATAAGCCCATCGCGGCTTGCATGCCAGCGTCAAACTGCCAGTAATAACTGTAATAAAGGTTAGCACCAAAGGGCGATTGCCATACCCGACCTCTGCGCCCTCTGCCAGCTTGCTGCATTTCAGCCACCAAGACATGGCCTGAGCCCATATTCTGTTTGTCCTGCAAACGACGCATTAGCTCGCTATTCGTTGAGTCTATAATTGCGTGATATTCGATTGGACACTCACTTTGAAAATGCTGTTGCCATAGAGTATTCAACTTACTTTGATGAATAAGCGGTAAGCTATAATTGAGTTTATAACCGCGGCCATTGACTCGAAAAATATCCACGCCCATCTCTTGCAACGCCGCTATATGCTTCGCAATAGCCGCGCGACTAATACCTAATTGTTCGCCAAGTTCTTGCCCTGAGACAAATTCTCCTTTATTCAAGGCTGCTAAAATCGTTTGCTTTTTATGATCAGGCGTTTTCATGGCATTCCACACTTTGCAACTGACATTCACCATGCTTTGTTATAAGGCGCACTTCATGCTCAAGTAACACAGCAAATTTTTGCCAAACGGTTTGCTGAATATGGCTCACTAACTGTGTTAAATCTTCGCCGGTGCTGCCACCACTATGAACAAGTACCAGCGCTTGTTTCTCATACACACGAATGGCTCCACGGTGACAGCCTTTTAGACCCGCTTTGTCAATTAACCAGCCAGCCGCAAGTTTTACATGGTCATTGTCCACATCAAACGCTGGCACCTCAGGAAATTTACTTTGCAACTGAGCTGCAAACGCCCTATCAACCACTGGGTTTTTAAAAAAGCTCCCGGCATTTGCAAGTGTCGCAGGATCGGGCAATTTACTGTTTCTGGTAACTATCACCGCTTCACAAATCTCTTGTGCGGTTGCAGTATCACTCAAGCTTTGTAGTGGGCCATAACTTAACGTTGGCTGCCAACGTTTAGGCAGTGTCAATGTCACTACTGTAATCACGAACTTATCTTTTAGGCGGTGTTTAAAGACCGAATCTCGATAGCCAAATTCACACTCTGCATTTGTTAATGTCGTGAAGCGCCGCTCGGCGATATCAAATCCTCTAACGGCAGTGATAAATTGAGATACTTCAACACCGTAGGCGCCGATATTTTGTACCGGCGCCGCACCAACAGTACCAGGGATCAGCGCGAGATTTTCTAACCCGTCAATTCCGTTATCAAGCAGCTTTGTAACGAGCTGGTGCCAGTTTTCTCCAGCTGCGACTGTAACAACATAACTATCATCTTGTTGCTCGATATCGACACCTAAGGTCGCAAGCTTAATAACGGTTCCAGCATAGTCTTCCAGAAAAATGGTATTACTCCCTTCCCCGATTAAAAAGAAAGGGCGACTGAAATCGAGCTCAACCAGCGCATGTGGATCTGTGATAATAATAAGGGACTCGCAACCCGACGGCAGCGAAAAAGTGTGATAAGACTGCAAACTAGTCACTGCAGCACCTTGCCAATATTAACTAAACTGGCGCTAGTGTAGCGCATTGCCCTGACTTACGCATTAACGTCATCTTGCCCATCATTTTATGTAACCCATCGGCTTATGCTGTTTAAATGGTCAGAAATTAGTTATGTTAGCCGTTCTAATTAGGAATATTCTTTTTATAAGAGCAACATTATGATTAAACTTTCGGCACTTACGCTCAGCCTCGCCATGGCTGGCCTTGTCCACACTGCTGATGTAAACGCAGCCGTTGACCAACACACTTACGCCAATCTTAACGATGTTATTACCACACACTTGCATTTAGACCTAGACGTTGACTTTGAAGATAAGCAACTAGAAGGTTTTGTTGAACACACACTAGATTGGCAGAATCGCCAAGCAAGAACGCTGATACTAGATACGCGTGACCTCGAAATCGACAAAGTGATGTATCAAGGTAAAGATGATAAATGGCATACCGCCACGTTTGATCTTGCCAAGCGCGATGATGTGAAAGGTGCGAAGTTAACTATTCACTTTAAAGAGCAAGCAAAAAAAGCACGTATTTATTACAACAGCTTGCCAGTAGCATCAGGTCTACAGTGGTTAACACCGCAGCAAACCGCAAGTAAATCTCACCCATTTATGTATAGCCAATCTCAAGCTATTCATGCTCGTAGTTGGATCCCTGTGCAGGATACGCCAGCAATGCGTGTGACTTACTCTGCTCGCGTACATACGCCTAAAGATGTACGTGCGGTAATGAGTGCGGACAATACCGGCGCATTGATCAAAGATGGCGATTATTGGTTTGATATGCCGCAAGCTATCCCACCGTACCTAATTGCAATTGGTGCAGGTAACCTTGAATATAAAGAGATGTCGCACCAAACTGCGATTTTTGCAGAACCGCAAATCCTCGATGCCTCTGTTGCTGAGTTTAATGATACGCAAGCGATGATCGATAAAACCAATGCCATGTATGGTGAATACGCTTGGGGTAGATACGACCTGCTCATGTTGCCGCCTAGCTTCCCGTTTGGTGGTATGGAAAATCCACGCCTGTCATTTATCACGCCAACTGTAGTTGCCGGTGACAAAAGCTTAGTAAACCTAATCGCCCATGAGTTAGCGCACTCTTGGTCTGGCAACTTAGTGACCAACGCGACGTGGGAAGACCTATGGCTAAATGAGGGTTTCACCTCTTACGTTGAAAACCGTATTATGGAAGAAGTGTTTGGTCGTGACCGCGCGGTGATGGAACAAGCACTTGACGCTGCAGGCCTACGCGCACAACTTAAAACTATTGCCGCCCCTGATACACGCATGAATTTAGAGCTTAATGGCCGCGACCCTGACGATGCGTTTAGCTCTGTACCTTACACTAAAGGTCAATTATTCCTTATTTATCTAGAAGAAAAGTTTGGTCGTGACAAGTTCGACAAGTTTGTTAAAACCTACTTTAACACTTTCTCTTTTAAATCTCTGACTACTGATGAATTCGTCGCGTACTTAGACAAAAACTTGCTACAGCAATATCCTGGTATCGTGAGCTTAGAAAAAGCCAAAGAGTGGATTTATGAGCCAGGCTTGCCAAGCGACGCACCGAACCCAACTTCTGATGCTTTTGAAAAAGTGGATGCGCTAACTCAAGCTTGGTTAAAGGACGAGAAAACACTTGCAGATTTACCGACCGACGCTTGGACGGTACATGAATGGCTGCACTTTATTAATAACCTACCAAGAGATCTCGCCATCGAGCGTATGGAAGCATTGGACAAGGCATTTAAGCTGACGCAATCGACCAACGCTGAACGCGCATTTGCTTGGTATATGCTAGCAGTAGGTAACGGCTACCAAGCTATTTACCCAGACCTTGAAAAGCATCTAGTAAGTATTGGTCGTCGCAAGCTTATTGTGAATTTATACAAGTCTCTCATTAAGAATGGCAAACGTGACTGGGCTTACCGTGTTTATCAACAAGCACGTCCGGGATACCACCCACTTGCTCAAGGCACCATCGACGCCTTATTTGAATAATACATTTCAAAAACAAAAAGAGCGCTTCAATAAGCGCTCTTTGCTATTTTAAGTTTAAGTTCAAACTTAAATTACTTGTGATATTGACGGCTAAATTCGTGAACCGCATTGATGAAAACACCTGCATTTTCAGGGTCAACATCAGGCGTAATGCCATGGCCTAAGTTAAAGACATGACCATTACCTTCGCCAAAACCAGCTAAGATATGCTGAACTTCTTCACGAATACGCTCATGGGTACCGTGTAGCATTGAAGGATCCATATTACCTTGTAGTGCAACTTTATCGCCTACACGACGTTTTGCATCGGCGATATCAATCGTCCAATCAAGGCCAACTGCATCACATCCAGTAGCTGCAATTGCTTCAATCCATTGACCGCCGTTCTTCGTGAATAATGTCACGGGTACTTTGCGACCGTCATTTTCACGGATCAGGCCATCTACAATTTTGTGCATATATTGTAGTGAAAACTCTTTGTAGTCACGTGGGCTTAACACCCCGCCCCATGAGTCGAAGATCATTAGCGACTGAGCACCCGCTTTTACTTGCGCATTTAGGTAGTCGATAACCGAATCGGCCACTTTATCTAGCAGTAAGTGCAGTGTCTGCGGCTCTGCAAACGCCATCTTTTTAATCTTACCGAATGTTTTGCTGCTACCGCCTTCAATCATGTAAGTCGCTAGCGTCCATGGTGAGCCGGAGAAACCAATAAGTGGTACTTCACCTTTAAGCTCACGACGAATTGTGCTCACTGCATTCATTACATAACCAAGCTCATCGGTTGGATCTAATTTTGGTAGCTTTTTAACATCGTCTAACGATTGGATAGGGCGCTCAAACTTTGGACCTTCACCAGTTTCAAAGTAAAGTCCAAGTCCCATTGCATCTGGAATAGTCAAAATATCGCTAAACAGAATCGCCGCATCTAATGGATAACGACGCAGCGGCTGTAATGTCACTTCACATGCCAGTTCTGCATTTTTACAAAGGCTCATAAAGTCACCAGCTTGTGCTCTGGTGGCACGATACTCTGGTAGATAACGACCAGCTTGGCGCATCATCCATACTGGTGTGACGTCAACTGGTTGTTTTAATAGCGCTCGTAAATAACGATCGTTTTTTAATTCGCTCATAGCGTCTCTATTCCAATACTTAAATTCAATTGTGCGGATTGTATCACTAAGTGCACATGGGCACTATCTAAACTATCCTTGCCAACGCCTCGTTATGATCTAGATTAAACCTCACTTTATTAGGAACAAATTCATAAGCTTGTGTAAAAATTACCGAAACAAGCGATTAAACTGTTTGCAACACGATTAAAAGGTTGGTATAAAATTACCGCGTTAGAAAAATAACAACAAAACACCTTCAATTAGAAAAATAACAACATTACGCAACAAGCTAAACTGCTATTTTGAACCACCTTGAGTTTCTCTCGGTGGTTTTTTTATTTTTATCCTCCTGAATTTGTTAACATTCCCGATAATCAAACCAATAATCTTTTGATCTTTTTACGCTTTTACAGAAAAAATTGGTTGACCTTTTGCCCCGTTTCCCTTTCCATAGAGGTAGGTAACCCGCTTAAGGAGAATCACTATGCTTTCGCAGTTAGAACAAGCCCAACAGAAATGGGGAGGCAGCCATAGTGTAATTGATGCATGGTTAGCAGAGCGTCAGGAACTATTGGTTTTATATTATAAAGTTGCAGGATGCTCACCAACTCGAAATGGTAAAGCACTTCCTGAGCAAGTTGACATTCAGTCATTCTGCCAGATTTTGATGGATTATCTTTCAGCTGGTCATTTTGAAATTTATGACAACATTGTTGAGGCCTGCCAAGAAAAAGGCCCTGAAAGCGCAAAATTGGCTCAGTCACTGTACCCTAGAATCACAGATACGACTGATACCGCACTTGATTTCAACGACAAATACGCTGAAGTAAATCAAGAAACGCAAGAATTAACAGACTTCGATAACGACTTGTCTGTATTAGGTGAAACGCTTGAGTTGCGCTTCCAATTGGAAGATGAACTGATCGATAACCTTTATTCTAATCACACTGAATAGTCTAAATTTGCGGGCACCAAAATATAAAAAAGGTGAGATAGCTATCTCACCTTTTTCTTTGCAGACACTGCCAAGTTATTCAGCAGCTTCTTCAGCTTCGTCTTCGATACCTAGCAGCTCAACTTCAAATACCAGTGTTGAATTAGCTGGAATTTTACCAAGGTTACGAGTGCCGTATGCAAGCTCCGCAGGAATCGTAAACTTATACTTAGCGCCAGTGTTCATTAACTGTAGACCTTCAGTCCAACCTGCAATAACTTGATTTAGGTTGAAAGTGGCAGGTTCATTACGTGCGTAAGAACTATCGAACTCAGAACCATCTAACAATGTACCTTTATAATGTACTGTCACCTTGTCTGTTGCGACTGGCTTTTTACCATCACCTTCGCTTAGCACTTCATACTGAAGACCTGACTCAGTAACCTGAACGCCCTCTTTCTTCGCGTTCTCAGCTAGGTACTTATCGCCTTCTTCTTTATTCTTCTTCGCGTCAGCTTCAACTTTAGCAGCTTGCTTTTCACGAACAGAAGAATCTAGTGAAGTGAGTACTTCACGGATTTTTGCTTCATCCAGCTTAGCTTCACCAGCCAGTGCGTCTTTAAAACCACGCATAAGTAACTCTTGATCAAGTTCAATGCCTAGCTCTTTTTTATCCGCTAAGTCTTTTTGCAAGAAGTTACCAACTGAAGCACCGATACCGTATGCTTGCTGTTGCACCTCTGTATCTAGCTTAACTTCAGCAGGCTTCTGCTCTTCTGCTTTTTTATTACACGCTACTAGTGCTAACACTGAAGCAGCAACGAGTGACAGTTTAATTGTCTGTTTCATTCTCAACTCTCCGACAGTCCCTACTATCAAAACACCAATGCTCGCGCAAGAGAGCTTGATATGCGGTGCCATTGTTAATTTTATATTAATAAGAAAAGGTGCTAGCCACATTAACATTCTCTGATCAGAATGCCAATATGCATTTGCTTGCCATTATCGCGTAACGACATTACGCTTTTAATACGCTAATATCAAAATAATATCTTGTTTTTAGTGCCTTTAGTCTACCTGTTGTAGACTTCGGAGTTAAGGAGGATTTACCTAATTTATGGTCAAACTCGTCAACATTAAGTGGACAAGCCTCCTCTTTGCATGCGCGATGCTCATTTGCTTCACCTTAACCGGTTGTGGCCCTGACACTTCAAAAGCCGTTATGACCGTAGAACATGCCAGCAGAGGCGCATTTTCTGCAGCTATCTCTGCGGACGGTCACTACAGCCTTGTTTCATCCATAGAGCATGGGGCCGTACTTTGGGATAATCAAGAGCAAGGCCTCAAATTTCAATGGCGTCACTCTGATGCCCCCGATGATCTCATTCACTCACTGGCTTTAGCTAATGACAACTCCACGGCCGTCACTGCCACTGATAAAACATTCGCCATCTGGAGCGTCGAAAGCGGTCAAAACCTAGGATATTTTGAGATCGAGTCTGGCACTATTCGAGATATCGCAATTAGCAATGCGGGCCGATATTTACTCTATGCCCGCAGTGATAACGTTGTCGTTCACCTCGACTTAGAGAGTGGAAGGCGGATAGAGTTCCTTGGACATCAAGAAAATATCAATTCTATTGCCATGTCTCCCAATGGTCACTTTGCCTTAACCGGAGGCAACGACTATACCGCTTACTTTTGGGATACTAGAACGGGGCAAGTGATCCACCGCTTTAACCACCCAAGTCGCGTGACCAAAGTTGCATTAGATGACCAAGGAAGGTTTGCTTTTACCGCAGATAGCATGAAAAAAGCGAGCATTTGGCAATTAACTTCTGGTGATCTCAAAGCACAATTACAGTATATTGCTCGCCAGAAAATTTTCAGTGCAGTGCGCTTTAATCAAGACGCAACGCTCTTGGCTACCGGCTCACCTAACCGCGAGCTTATTTTATGGCAAGTGAGTGATGGCGAACGATTGCAAACTTGGCGTGTACAACCCCGAGAAGGCAGCCGCCCCAAGTCTGCGGTTGTATTTGACGTTGCTTTTCAAGACCAAGACACTGCATTGTTAACCGAAAGTTCCAGCGGACTACTGGAAAAATTTGCGCAGGTGAAAAAGCCATGAACGAAATCGAAAACAGAATTACTGAGCTTGAGGCTAAGCTTGCCTTTCAAGAAGATACAATCGAAACCTTAAATGAAGAGCTAAAGGCACATCAGCAGCGCTTGGCTAAAATGCAACGACAAATTGAGCTATTGGCAGAGAAAATGAAGGAAGGCCGCGACCCAGGTTTAATGCCTCAACATCAAGAGCCACCACCACCGCACTACTAACAAATTAATTAAAAACCGGGGTGATCACTCACTCCGGTTTGAACACCCCAATAACTTGCTCAAACTGGCGGGTGGAAGCCTGTACCGCGTCTTTCGGCTGTGACATTACGTGGCCACACTCAACACATTCAACTTTTTCAACATCATGCTCTTTGTAGAGCATCATTACGTCGATTTTTTGGCATTCTGGACAACTTGCCCCTGCAATAAAACGCTTCTTAACTTTCAACTCTACACCTCTAATGAACACCGAGTTTAAGGTTTGTCATTTTATCCTAATTTTATTTGTCATGATACGCTTGGAGTAAGGGATTGGATCCATGCTATGATGCGCGCAATTTAGACAGACTTTTAGAATTATGATCCAACTTTCTGATATCGAACTACTTCGTGGCAGTAAAACACTGCTAAAACAAGCAAATGCAACGCTTTATCCACAACATAAGGCGGGCCTTGTCGGTGCCAATGGCTGTGGTAAATCATCTCTCTTTGCGCTGCTAAAAGGTGAGCTGCAACTCGATTCAGGTGATTTTTCTATTCCAAAAGATTGGTCTATTGCATCGGTAAAACAAGAAACCCCAGCACTCTCCATTAGCGCCCTCGAGTATGTACTACAGGGACACCCTGAATACTATGTATTGAGAACGCAGCTACAACAAGCAGAGCGGGACGGTGATGGGGAACTACAAGCAAAAGCACACCAACAGCTAGAGAACATCAAAGGGTATAGTATTGAAGCCAAAGCGGGTGAACTACTCCATGGCCTTGGTTTTAGCAATGAACAGATTGAGTTTGCCGTTAGCGACTTTTCTGGTGGCTGGCGCATGCGCTTGAACCTTGCGCAAGCGCTGATCCGCGATGCCGATTTATTACTTCTGGATGAGCCAACCAACCACTTGGACTTGGACGCGGTTTATTGGCTAGAACGCTTTTTGCGCGCCTATCAGGGTACATTAGTGCTTATTTCTCACGACCGCGAATTTTTAGATGCGGTTGTTAGCGAGATTTGGCATATCGACCAACAGCAGATCAACGTTTATAAAGGTCACTATTCTCAGTTTGAGCGTCAAAAAGCAGAGCGCATGGCACAGCACCAAGCGCTTTACGAGAAGCAACAAGAAACGATTGCACATTTAGAGAAGTTTATTACCCGCTTTAAAGCGAAAGCGAGTAAAGCAAAACAAGCGCAAAGTCGTGTGAAGGCCCTTGAACGCATGGAAATGCTCGCGCCCGCTCATGCAGATTCACCATTTAATTTTGAATTTGCAGATCCAACGAGCTTGCCTAATCCATTGATGACACTAGAGCAAGCCAAAGCGGGCTATGGTGACGTTACCATTTTGCATGACATCAAGCTTAATCTGGTCCCAGGTAGCCGTATTGCGTTACTTGGCCGTAACGGCGCTGGTAAATCGACCCTAATCAAGTTACTTGCCGGCGATTTAACCCCACAAGCTGGTGAAGTGTTCCAACACCAAGGATTAAATGTAGGCTATTTTGCTCAGCATCAGCTTGAGTCTCTCGATCTTGAGGCCAGTGCGGTTACCCATATTCAACGTCTAGACCCTAAAGTACCAGAGCAGCTTATTCGTGATTTCTTGGGCGGTTTTGCTTTTCATGGTGATAAGGCCCTCGAACCCGTTGCGCCGTTTTCTGGTGGCGAAAAAGCACGACTCGTACTAGCAATGTTGGTGTATCAAAAACCGAACTTGCTATTGCTCGATGAACCGACCAACCACCTAGATTTAGAAATGCGACACGCACTTGTGATGGCCTTGCAAGGTTTTGAGGGTGCAATGGTCACGGTTTCCCACGATCGCCACATGCTGAAAAATACCGCTGACGAGTACTATTTAGTTGATAATGGAACCGTTTCTCAGTTCGGCTATGACTTAGATGCTTATTACCAATGGCTCATGAATGCCAATAAAGAGCAAGCGAAACCAAGTGGATCCGAGTCTGAACCAAAGCAAAACTCTAATGCCAATCGTAAAGAGCAAAAGCGTCTTGAAGCCGAATTCAGAAAAACCATTCAGCCGTTGAAAAAGTCGATTGAAAAGCTCGAAAAACAGCTCGACCAGCTCACTGAGCAAGCAGACGAAATTGAGCAAGCTTTGGCTGACAACAGCCTATACACGGACGAGAACAAAGCAAAACTAAGTGACTTACTGGCAAAACAAGCCAAGATAACCCCAGAGCTTAATGACACAGAAGAAAACTTATTAATGGCACTGGAAGAGTTAGAAGAAAAGCAAAACCATTTCGATGAGACTGGAGAGATATGCTAAGTCGTGAAGACTTTTGGCAGTTTGCCTGTGAATTCTACAGCCGCCCACAAATGCAATCGCGGCTGCTGAATTTGCAAGATGCTGCAGGCAAAAATATCAACCTGTGTTTATTACTTTGTTACCTAGACACTTTAGCACTGACGATTACCCCAGGCACCCTAGCCTCACTGGTAAATACTGCTAAGCAGTTTGACCAAGCGGTGTTACAACCTCAACGCGCGATCCGCAACACCCTAAAAGCACATCATCAAGACTACCAAGACTATAAAAAGTTGCGTTCAGCGATGCTGACTGCAGAGCTTGAGCTTGAAAAGCGTCAACAAGCGCTATTGCTGGAGACATTAAAGCGCTTTTCGTTTGCGCCACTGCAATCATGTAGCAATGTGCTGCTCTATTTGAGTCAGAGTGAGTACGACGCTTTATTCAATACGACTGACTTCTAAGCCATTAAATATAAGCTCTGATATTTACCCAACTTAGATATAAAACCTGATCGAGATCAAGCCTTTGCTAAGGTTTAATTTCACTCAGGATTGAAACTTGATCTTGATCATATCAAGCCCCTCAGACCTCCACTACTATTTACTCATCGACAAATTAGGAGGCACAGCCATGAACGTATTCTTTAGAGACTTTTTTTCCGACCCTGTGTTGTTTCTGTCTTTTGGCTTTTTAGGGATTGTAATTTTGCTGTGCTGTTATTACGTCTACTTTTTCATTAAAAAAGTCATGGACGCTGAAGTACCTAACGAACAATAGAACAGATTTAAATGTATTACCTTGGGGCGATTGAAGAATAAATAGTAGAAGATCGGCTCGACGTAGTTCCCCAACTTGCAGAATTAAGCACGACGCACAAAGCACCTTATCAGTTTACTGGTCGGGTGCTTTTTATTTGCTTAACCCTCAACTGATAATACGTTAAACTGGCTAAAACGTGTTTTGCAACTGGATAGCTTCCTTTCTTTGCTTTGCGAGCAACCGTCAAAAAGACGCAGTTTCTATTATGAATCAAGCCATGAAAACAATAACAGCCGATAATTACGAATTTAAACCCGCTTGGTGGATGCGCAACCGCCATGCCCAAACCATCCTTCCGCGATTCTTTAGGCCGAGATTACAGGTGCCCGTCGACTATGAAACACTAGACACACCAGACGATGACTTTTTAGAACTTGCATGGGCAAAACACGGCGATAAATCGGCACCGCTGGTTGTGGTATTGCATGGGCTAGAAGGCAATATCAACAGCTTTTATGCAAAAGGCCTATTAAAAGCGTTGGTACACCATGGTTTTGACGCCGTACTGATGCACTTTCGCAACTGCTCACGTGAAGTAAATCGCCAAGCCAGAGCTTATCATAGCGGCGAAACCTCAGATCTTGGCTTTTTTATAGACACGCTAAAATCCCGTTTTCCTAAACGGCCATTATTTGCAGTTGGTTTCTCGCTCGGTGGCAATGTACTTGCCAAATACTTGGGAGAAACCAAATCGCAAAGCGGTCTTGAGGCTGGCGTCGTTGTCTCAGCGCCTTATCACCTTTCTTCCTCTTGTCAGGTGATCAGGAAGAGCTGTTTTAAGCTCTATCAAAAATACTTGCTAGACAGGATGAAGAAGTCTTTTTCACGTAAGCTAGACACCATCCAGTCGCAAATTAGGATAGACAAGCCTGCCCTTTATGCCATTGATGACCTATGGCAATTTGACGATAAGATAACGGCACCGCTGCATGGCTTTAACGGCGCGGAAGACTATTACGCGCAAGCAAGCTCGCAGCCCTACTTAACCCAGATCATGACACCAACACTCCTGATCCACGCCGAAGATGACCCCATGCTATCATCACAAGCCGTGCCTACAGCCGCTCAGGTTAACTCACCGGTGACGCTCGCAGTGAGTCCGCACGGTGGTCACGTAGGGTTTATTTCGGGAAGTAACCCCTTTAAACCCAAGTTTTGGCTAGAAAGTGTTATCCCACAATATTTACAGCAAATTTATAGTAAGGCTAAGTAGTATGCTCATTCCCTATCAACAACTTCCACAAGAGACGCTGGACAATCTTATTGAACACTATGTACTGCGTGAAGGAACAGACTATGGCGATACTGAAGTCAGTACCGAGAGCAAAGTCGCGCAAGTGAAAGCACAGCTAAAATCCGGAGAAGCACTGATCGTTTTCTCGGAATTACATGAATCGGTGAATATTGTTAGCAAACAACAATTTCAAGCGATGCAAGCACAGGAAGATTACGAGTATTAAAAAACCTTCAGCTTTCTTTACATTCAGCACTAATCGTAAACAGTTGTCGTAGTGACAGGAGTTGTTACAATCAAATATCTATAACTATAAAGGAAAGGCAATTTTATGAAGCTCGGCACTGCTCTTTGCGCCCTAGCGCTGGCTGTTTCTACCGCTTATGCAACTGAATACAAAGCCTCTGAGCGCGCAGTTAAACTCGCTCACGATAACATCCTAATTGATACACACATCGACGTTCCATACCGCATCCAAAGTAAATGGGATGATGTTAGCCAAGCAACCGAAGGCGGTGATTTTGACTATCCTCGCGCGGTCAAAGGCGGTCTTAATGCGCCATTTATGTCTATTTATATTCCTGCTAATTTAGAATTTGAAGGTAAAGGTAAAAGCTATCAACTCGCCAATCAACTGATTGACGGTATGGAAGCCTTAGCACATCGCGCACCAGATAAATTTGCAATGGCATACAATACCGACGACATTTATGCGCAATTTGACAATGGTATTATGTCTATCGCAATGGGCATGGAAAATGGCTCGCCCATTGAAGGTGAGATGAAAAACCTTAAGCATTTTTATGATCGTGGCGTACGCTATATCACCTTAGCACACTCGCAAAGCAACCATATTTCTGACTCTTCTTATGACGTACGCCGTAAATGGAAAGGCTTGAGCCCATTTGGTAAAGAGCTTGTGGTTGAAATGAACAAAATTGGTATGCTCATTGATGTATCACATATTTCCGATGACGCCTTTTATCAGGTTATGGACATTTCAAAAGTGCCGGTCGTTGCTTCACATTCATCCCTGCGTAAATACACCCCAGGATTCGAGCGCAATATGGATGACGAAATGCTCAAAGCCTTGGCAAAAAATGGCGGCGTGATCCAAATTAACTTTGGCTCGAGCTTTGTGACGGCAAAAGCTGGTGCTTGGTACGACAAGCGTGACGAAGCACAAAAAGAAGCCAAAGACAAAGATCGCACCGATTTTAGAGCGGCGTTTAGAGCAAAAAATCCGTTTCCATTTGCCACACTTGATCAAGTGCTAGATCACATTGACCACGTCGTTAAGTTGATAGGGATAGATCATGTAGGCATTGGTTCTGATTACGATGGTGTGGGTGACTCACTACCAGTTGGCCTGAAAGACGTGTCAACGTATCCAAATCTTGTACAAGGTCTTTTGGATAGAGGCTACAGCGATGCTGATATCAAAAAGATTTTAGGTGGCAATACCCTGCGCGTGTGGAAACAAGCCGAAGCTTACGCAAAGAAGTTTGCTAAATAACCAGTTAGCACATCCCTTATCCAAACCTCAGGTTAAATAACTGTTCAAACCTCTTATTTCATAAGGTGTGCCACACGCACACCTTACAATACCTTAGACTTTAAACTGAGATAATTCATCCACCAACTTACTGGTGACTCGCAGCACATCATCCGAAATTTGGTGCGTTTCTCCTGACAACCGCTCGCCATCCAATGTTCTGTCATTTAAATCGGTCAGATTACTGCTAATCTCTGTAGATACTGCATTTTGCTGCTGAGTCGCATGAGCGGTTTGCTCTGAAAGCTCCGTCACTTTCACCGCACTTTGTGCAATTAACTCTAATAGCTCCGTTGCCTTCGTAAAACTTTCTACTGCAACATCAACATACTGCTTACCATCTTCAATGGTCTTTTGTGAGTCCTCTACGCTATGTGAGAATGCTTCCAACATCTTCTGAATATCATTAGTACTGTCTTGTGTTCGAGTGGCCAGTGACCTAACCTCGTCAGCTACCACTGCAAATCCACGACCTTGTTCACCTGCTCTTGCCGCTTCAATTGCCGCGTTGAGCGCTAATAAATTGGTTTGCTCAGCGATCCCGCGAATAACATCGAGCACTTGCGTAATGTTTTCAGAGTTTTTTTGTAAAGCTAACGAGCTGGAGAGTGCCGTTTCCATATTATCAGCAAGATGAGTGATTTTTTGTTTTGAATCTGCCAACACCGTTTTACCTTGTGCCGCGTAGCGATGTGAAGCTTCAGCCTCTTTCAATGAGTTTTCTGCCACCGACGAGACTTCTTGGCTTGAGTGACTTAGCTGATGTACCGCGCTAACAATGGTATGTGATGACTTACCAAGCGAGTCGATTAAGTCATGGCACTGTGTAGCATAATGACTGAGTTTTGACGACAAACTCGACAGCTCACCACCATCTTTCACAAGTGCTGTAATCATCGCCTGTAAACTTTCGAGAAAATGATTAAAGTTTAGCGACAGCTTTGCAAACTCATCATTTCCTTTGATTTCAATACGACCAGTTAAGTCTCCGTCCCCAGAGGCAATTTCAGAGATCCTATCCGACACAAAATTTATCTGCTTTGCTAGCTGACGAGGGATCCGATAAGCAATCCAACAAGCAATACCAAGTAGGAGCAAGGCACCAACGCCAAGTCCCCACTTTATCTGAGTAACCTCAGAAACGACTACCGCACGACTTGCAGCAGATTTTCCATCGGCTAATTCACCAGCTTTATCAAGCACATCACGAACTGCACCAAATAACTTAGCCGACTCAGTTTGAAGCGCTTTATCAGTCGGTGTTTTAATACTCGCCACCGTCACGCGATACCAACTTTGAAAGTCCGCATTAAAAGTTGCAAAACTACCAAGCTCACTCTGGTGGAGTGACATAAACTGAAGATACTTTTGATAGCGCTGTTTCACCTGCTCGGCGTTTTCTTCAAAATCCGCCCACTTATCTTCACCCGCTAATAATTTAAGGTAGGCTTCTTGAGCTTGATAAAAGTCTCTATCCGCATTGAGTACCACTGACACGGCTTTTAAATAGTTTTCAGTTTGGATCTCAAGTGCCGATTGCACTTTATTGAGCAACACTGAAAAACCAAAAAACACAAATAGCAGCACGATCGTCAACATAGCCGTTGGCAATGAACTTTTGACTCGAATACTATGTAAATCCATCTTCATACACCTCAAATAAGAGATAGTAAAAGCCTAGACCATATAAAGATTTATAGACAAATAATCTTCACCCATTCAAAATGACAACAAAATAATCACATTTCATTATTTGTTTTACAACAACACTTCTTTGTATTATTTTTAAGCAGATCACGCTATCTGTTTCGTGATAACAGACTTAATAAATCTATAAAAAGGATATTGAAAATGAAAATAAAGCTTCAAAAAAAGCAGCTAAAAAAGCTAACTCAAGATAACAAACTACCTCAGGAAGCAACGCCTCAAGTAGCTGGAGGTGATTATACGAGAGTTTACGGATGTCAGGACACGATGAAATGTGCATCTCGCCAAGACAACTCAGCTTGTTGCAATCACTCTGATCTTGCTAGCTGCCAAATCGGATTTACCTGCGTTTGCTAAATCTATTCACTTTTTAACAGCGGGTTTCCATAACCCGCGTATAGGTTGTTGCTCACGGTGTGAGTATTAAGATCAATTCCAATTTAAGAAGTGCATCAAACAACAGCAACACTCAGGCTTTGAATTATAAAAAGTGGATGATTTATTTCTCTGTATATATCGAAAAAACTGACTATCCATTGAGGGGATTTTAGGTAACTAAACTAAAAGGTTGATTGCAGGAGCCATTAACTTATGAAGAGTGAACCGACGAGTTTCGGAGTAATTCTTTAGATTGTGCAGTCCAATTAAAAATTGGTTGCGGGAGCCGGATTTGAACCGACGACCTTCGGGTTATGAGCCCGACGAGCTACCAGGCTGCTCCATCCCGCGCCTGTATATTTTTGTGAATCTATTCTTCGTCGGGGACCGACGACCTTCGATTCTTTCCAGGTTTAGCGAGTCCGGCGAATGATTTATCATTCTGCTCCATCCCGCGCCTGTATTTGTACTTAATTTTAAGTCTTGTACTTGAGACTTTATACATCCAACTGATGTTGGTTGCGGGAGCCGGATTTGAACCGACGACCTTCGGGTTATGAGCCCGACGAGCTACCAGGCTGCTCCATCCCGCGCCTGTATATTTTTGTGAATCTATTCTTCGTCGGGGACCGACGACCTTCGATTCTTTCCAGGTTTAGCGAGTCCGGCGAATGATTTATCATTCTGCTCCATCCCGCGCCTGTATATTTTTGTGAATCTATTCTTCGTCGGGGACCGACGACCTTCGATTCTTTCCAGGTTTAGCGAGTCCGACGAATGATTTATCATTCTGCTCCATCCCGCGCCTGTATATTTTTGTGAATCTATTCTTCGTCGGGGACCGACGACCTTCGATTCTTTCCAGGTTTAGCGAGTCCGGCGAATGATTTATCATTCTGCTCCATCCCGCGCCTGTATATTTTTGTGAATCTATTCTTCGTCGGGGACCGACGACCTTCGATTCTTTCCAGGTTTAGCGAGTCCGGCGAATGATTTATCATTCTGCTCCATCCCGCGCCTGTATATTTTTGTGAATCTATTCTTCGTCGGGGACCGACGACCTTCGATTCTTTCCAGGTTTAGCGAGTCCGCCCGACGAGCTACCAGGCTGCTCCATCCCGCGCCTGTATATTTTTGTGAATCTATGCTTCGTCGGGGACCGACGACCTTCGATTCTTTCCAGGTTTAGCGAGCTCGACGAATGATTTATCATTCTGCTCCATCCCGCGCCTGTATATTCTTAAAAAGGACTTCCTTTTCAAGAGGCCGCTATAATAATGGATTAAAATTTTATTGCAAGGGATTTAATGCTTAAAACAATTCAAGTGCGCAAAAATCCCACAACCTTCAACTTAAGCCGTTATTTATTCTATCGTTCGATGATGTGGACTGATCAACTTTTGCCATTGCCAATCGGGATGCCCCATAACAATAAAGTCTGGGTTTTCGGTAGTTTCTCGTCGATTGTAGGTCAACGGGTTAAACTCAGCATCGGTAATACAACCCCCGGCTTCTTCCACGATGATTTGTGACGCGCCAGTATCCCACTCTCCCGTTGGTCCTACTCGTAAAAAACAATCCGCCTTACCTTCTGCGATAATGCAGGCTTTTAATGAACATGACCCAAGTGCAACAGTGTCGAACTGACTATTTAAGTACTGGCTTACCGCTTCAAGCTTTTGTCTACGGCTTACAGCCAATGTCAGCGTTTCTCTTGGCGAGACGAAAATACGTTTACTTTCGCCTGAGTCACTACGTTTAAACGCACCTTCATCTTTGCTGGCGTAATATGTCAGCCCTTGAGATGGCCAGTAAATGACGCCTAACACAGGATGATTATTTTCGATGAGTGCAATATTGACGGCAAAGTCACCGCTTTCAAGAATAAACTCCCCAGTGCCATCCATAGGATCGAGTAACCAGTAGCGCTGCCAACTTTGTCGCTCACTCAATGGTGGAATTGGTGTTTCCTCAGACATTACCGGAATGTCAGGTGCTATTTCAGCAAGACCCGCCATTAAGATCTCATTAGATGCTAAATCAGCTGCAGTGACAGGAGTGTGGTCAGACTTTTCTTTTTTACCAATATCATCGGCTTGATAAATTGCCATAATGACTTCACCGGCACGTTTAGCCAGTGCGATGCAAGGCTCTAAATAGGACTGCAATTTACGCCTCCAGATTCAAATGTGCTTTTAATAACAGTAGTGCCGCGACACTTCTTGCTTCAGTAAAGTCCTCTTGATGTAACAGATCATATAATTTATCTAGCGGCCACTTCACTACTACCAGTGGTTCTGGTTCATCACCTTCAAGCTGTTCAGGGTAAAGTTCACTAGCGACCAAAATATGCATTTTGGCATTAAAGTAACTCGGTGCCAGTGACACTACTTTGAGTTCAGAGAAAGCATTTGCACCAAAACCCACTTCTTCTTTTAGCTCTCGGTTACCCGCTTCCACCGGGGTTTCGCCAGGGTCAATTAGCCCTTTGGGAAAGCCGAGTTGATAGTCATGTGTTCCTGCACAGTATTCTCTCACTAATAATAGCTCATTATCAGCAGTTATGGGCACGATCATTACTGCGCCACGGCCACCGCCACGGACTCTTTCGTATTCTCGTTGCTCGCCATTCGAAAAAGATAACGAAAGTGCTTCTACCGTGAACAATTTGCTTTTAGCCACGACGTCGCAAGCTAAAATTTCTGGTGGTGTGGGATGCTTTTTATGTGACATAGATCATTATTTGCTATCATGGCGAATAACCTAATCATAAAGCCTTTGAAGTTAAATGCCTATGCTAAATTGGTCAAATATCGATACCGTTTTGTTAGATATGGATGGCACATTACTCGACCTCCATTTTGATAATCACTTTTTTCTCGACGTCGTGCCTAAGGCACACGCAAAACGTCAAGGCTTAACCCTTGAGGCTGCAAGGGCCGACATCCTCGCCCGTTATGACGCGGTAATGGGCCAGATAGAATGGTATTGCCTAGATTATTGGCAGGAGCAACTACAGCTGCCCATTATGGAGCTTAAACGTGAAGTACAACACTTGATCTCAATTCGTGAGGATGTACCAGCGTTTTTAGAGGCCTTAAGAAAGAGTGGAAAACAGCTTATCTTGTTGACCAACGCTCACCCAAACAGTCTAAGTTTGAAAATTGAGCGTACCCAATTCGATAAGTATCTCGACAAATTGGTTTCAACCCATGAATATGGCGTAAGTAAGGAAAGTCAGATATTGTGGCAACAGGTAGAGCGTGATTTGGGCTTCGATAAGTCCCGCACTTTATTTGTGGACGATAGCATTAGCGTGTTAAATGCTGCGAAAGAGTTTGGTATTGGGCATTTGCTTGCCGTTGCTAATCCTGATAGTCGGCAACCAGAGCGAGAGATCACTGAATATCTTTCAGTCTCCGATTACCGTACCTTGCTACCTATTATAGATTAAGCTGGGTAGCGAGCTTTTA
This sequence comes from Pseudoalteromonas sp. NJ631, assembly GCF_000276645.1. Taxonomy (NCBI): domain Bacteria; kingdom Pseudomonadati; phylum Pseudomonadota; class Gammaproteobacteria; order Alteromonadales; family Pseudoalteromonadaceae; genus Pseudoalteromonas; species Pseudoalteromonas sp. NJ631. The sequence goes on along the minus strand of NZ_AKXJ01000020.1, from coordinate 76,202 downwards.
AGCCGTCGTACACGTGTGTTTTAAAGTCTGGGTGCGCTGTATCTAGACTTTTCACCACTTCGACTAAGTGTTCGTTATCTTCTTGGCCATTCCATACCTTGATATAAGAACCATCTTTATAGCCATGGTCTTGACGGAAGAAGTTAAGCGTGTTTTTACCGACATATCCACGGTATAGGTCATCAATAGACATCCCGATTTGCTGCATACATCCCGCAAACGCATGGGCATCAAATTCGCGTTTGGTCACAGCCGCACTTGCAAGCAATTCAAGGGTTTCCTTGAAGTCTTCTGCGGTAGTCGGCTTTGCCAATTCAGCTTCTAACTGAGTCGCTAGTTGCTCAAATGACGTTTCGCCATCGATACGTAAAGACAAGCCAAAATGAAAAATATCCACTAGCTCTAAAATCACTTGCTCAGTATCTGGCGTTTGCTTTTTCCACCATTTCCAACCGTAGTGATCTAGCATTTCTGCACACTCAACCCAAATTGCGCGGTACCATTCAAACCCTTGTTCAAACCATTGTTGGTGTACTTTGGTGTTCATGGCATGTTGCATTTCTAGCATAACCACAAGCTTAGTGATGTTTGCAGACATTGTGCTCTCTCTTCATGGAAATCAATTACGAGCGATATCATACCGAAGTGAAAGATTTTCGCCAGCGCTTAGGTCTTCTGAGTCGATATCAACTTGAAACCCTAGGAACTTTTTATGCGTCATTTTATTTTATCGCTCGCTTTGGTTTGCTCAGCCTTTGTCAGCGCAGCTGAAATCACCAATATCGCCGCAGCACCTGAGCAAGTGAGCCCACTCCTTCCCGGCATTGATGCCCCTGCATTACAACTCAAAGATAAGTCAGGTAAAACTGTCGACCTCGCGACACGCTATAAAGAAAATATCACCGTACTGGTGGTTTATCGTGGTGGCTGGTGTCCATACTGTTCAAGACAGCTCGCGGGGATCCAAGAAATTGAACCACAGCTTGTTAAAATGGGAGCACAAATTATTGCTATCGCACCAGACTCACCTGAGGCGCTGGCAAAAAGTACAATTGAATCCCCTCACTACCAACTGTTGTCTGATAACGAAATGCGGATGAGCCAAGCGTTAGGTCTCGCCTATTTCCTAGATGATAAAACAGCCCTTGCTTATCGCAACAAATTGGGCGTAAATTTTGTTGATTTTGAGGGGAACGATAAAGTTGCCTTGCCGGTGCCGGCGGTATTTGTAGTCGATAAGAAGGGCTTGATCCAATTTCAATATGCAAACCCAAATTACAAAGTGAGATTGGATGAAAGTGTGCTACTAGCTGCGGTAAAAGCAGCGAGTCAACTATAGGAAAAGCACATAAAAATGGAGTCCGAAGACTCCATTTTTAGCGATTTTCTAACCGGTTATAATCAAATAAGCCATATTCAACGCCACGTGTTTGCTTGGCAATATCGTGGATCAAATCACTGTAACGCCAAAACTCTGGGTGAGTCCTGCGGATCCCATATTGCGCTCGTAGCGCTCGGTAATCCGACTCACTATTCATGTAGCTAAATGATGAGACGAAGTCCTCTTGTGCTGCCTCGCTTTCTAAATACCAAATTGCCTCTGGGTAATCTCCGATAAAGCCTGGCACAATCGTCGCAGTGTCTTCTGTATAAGCTCTTTGCCCTTCTTCATTTAACAAACTGGAGATGTTGTAGTGGGCATTATGGTGTAATAGCGAGAACGCTTGATGTGAACCGTCGCTTTGTTTAGTAATAATAAACGAGACCTGAGGAAGCAAATTAATCGCCCTAACGGACATGCTATTGAGTGCCTGCAGTGGCTTGCCTACGGCTTGATAGTCATAATCCCTATTTAGAACGGGTTTAAGCACAGCATGCAGTTTGTCATAAAGCTCTTGCTTTGGATCGTCCGTTTCGTATTTTATCCCCGTTGGCGCACCGATTAGTGATTTGCGATTGATAAACTCACTTAAACTCAAGTGTGACTTACGATACCAATAGCGTTTAATTTCCTGACGATGACTAAGTGGCAGTAAATTTAAAAAGTTTTGCTCACCTTCAAGCCTCAAGAAGTCCATATATAAGCGTGTGATCAGCTGATGACCAATGTTGCCATACACGTCAAAACCCGCCACCAGCAAGTAGTGAATGCGCTCGAACAAAGCATAGTCTAATACCCAAGCTGTTTTGGGAGGCTGACCAATAAAACCTTTAACCACCGTTGCGCTATCAAAATGACGGAAGATAGTTAATGCTGCATTCGGGTTTTCCCCCTCACCACGCCAAATCAAGTCCATATTGAGGCGCTGCCCATCGGCAAACATCTTATCTGCAAGCTCAGTTTTAGCACGTAAGTAATCTTGCTGCTTAGTGGCGTATTTAGCCCAACTGGAAAGCGGTAACGCATTACTTTGCTCAGCCGCAGGTAGCACCAAATCTTCATCATGTTTAAGCAGCAGCTGGTTCACCGCTTCATTACTATTTTTTTCAGGATCAACAAACGCCACCCAAAAATGGTCGTTAATGACGTTAAGCGCTATTTGACCTCGGCATACAGGGCCTTTGATAAAGCCTTTTACAATTAACTCGGCCTCATCCAGCATAAATTGATAACGAGAATTGACCGGAATATCTTTGAATACCTTAAATGGGTTTGCTGCAAGCTCTGGCTCATAACCTGGCAGTTCATCCACGCGATAATCCGCTGCATAAAATTGCTGATGTAACCGTGATAGCTTAGCGTCGTTCAATGCCAGTGGCATGTGAGTTTTTGACAAAATAGTACTGCGCACTTGCATCAATCGATAATACACCCTATCGATCTTAGGATCGTCAAACGGACGCACCGAGCTCACCAGCGCGATTGGCTGACCGGGCGGTGTGCTTGAGCGTACCAATTGGAAAAACGCAGGATCATCCAGATGAGGGAAGTGGATATGGGCTAAATACCAATGCTCAAATATATAACGCGCGGCAAGGCGGTGTTTATTCGAGTCCTGATTAAGAAATTGTTCCCACTTCTTCACTTCTTTTTGTGCTGCAACACTTGGCTTCGCAATCTGGCTCATTTTACTGCCACTTTGCAGCCATGCTTCCAAGGTTTTGAATTCATCCTGCGTGAGCGCTGGTAAGCCGTAGGGCATACCCGCATGAGGCTGTTGTTTCGCAAGGGTAGAAAATTCATCCATGGTTGGGCAAGACTGCGTTCTATCTAAAGAGAAATCAAACTCTTTACCCAAGATGCCTTGCTCAGGAAAACGATGAGACATTTTTAACAGCAAACTATTATAAAGCACACTTCCAGCTAGGTTGCTGTATTCAGATTGATTGCGCTCATTCAGCACTGGGGTAAAACCACGCTCACGCCACTGTGTCGTAGTTTGGGCGTCAAACAACAGCCGGGTTGGTGTTTGAGCTAACAACCGCGTGCCGTCATACACTAATTCCTTCGACAATCCCCTATCTATTCCTTCTGGAGATGACAGTTTGAGCTGGCAAGGTGCATCATAACAACCATGACAAACCACACAACGCGACTCCAAAATGGGCTTCACGCTTTGTAAGTAACGTGCACCGCCTTGGTGATATTGTTCGATTCGTGCTTGGGGTTGCTCTGGTCCAAACATATCATCATATTTAGACACACCCAAAGCCACACATCCAGAAAGCACGGCGACAACCACCGCACAAAACAGTACACGTTTAGACATTTACTCGCCCTCGTCGTCATCCAGCCCAAGATCAAAAGTCGGCATCATTTCTACTGGAGGCGAGACAAATAATGCATCGCTACTGGTGCTCAGCACAGCACTGAGAATAGGCCCGCGATTAATGAGCAATTGCAACTGATGCTCTGCCCCTATCAACTCAGTCACTGTCGTACTAATGTTGTTGAGCGCATAGTCATCAATATGCAAGCTAATATTCTCATCTTCTTTTGGGTTTTGGCACAAATGAGCAAGGAGGTTCTCACTCAACATCACTGATACTTCAGCATCTGGAGAGTCGATATCACGATTCTCGATGTTGTCGTCTAACAAAAAAAGCGGCAGTGACAATGGGGTATCTTGTTGTAATTCCATCAAAGGTTACCATCTGAGTATTTGCTTTATATTAGCACAGTTAGATGGCTGATGGCTGAAAAGGGGGCGACGATGCGCCCAGCTTGATTACCAAGGAAGCGTGTCGCCATTGGAGTGCCAAAAACCACCACTGTTTTCGATAGTTAGGTGTTCAATTCTCTTAATTAAACGTTCCGCCGCAACATCTGGACCAATATCACCTGCAAATCCCACCATCTGCGTTTGTACAAAGCCTGGATGGAATAGTCCAACAGCGATATCTTGGTTTTTCAGCTCGTGAGCCATACTCACACTCGCCGCGTTTAATGCTGCTTTCGACATTCTATAACCAATGTAACCACCAGAACCATTATCTGCAATCGAACCCATACGACTTGTGATCATGGCAACTTTACTACCTGTTTTGAGGTTATCGAGCAGTGCATGAGTAACTCGAATTGGTCCTAACGCATTAACGTTAAATTGGTGGTCGATATTTTCAAAATCCATTTCCGCTAGCGTTTCATTATGAAATACCCCAGCGTTATTAATAAGAATGTCTATCTTCTTCGAGCCCAATGCCGCCAATAACTTTTTCGCACCATTTTCTGTCGCAACATCGATATCTTCAATGATATCCACGCCTAGAGATTCTAGTTCTGCCGATGCTTTGCGAACAACCGCAGTTACTTTGCAGCCTAGAGATAAGTATTGTTTACAAAACTCTAATCCGATCCCACGGTTAGCACCGGTCACTAAAACATGTAGTGTCATATCCTTCTCCTCACGATTTTTATGCTCAAACTATTACAATTGGTATGAGTTTACTAAACTCAAGGTCAATCTCGACTGAATTCATTTTTATGATGTACTTTTTCACTTTCTGACAACTTTGCTACAGTTATAACTCTGACAACCGTAAGGATATGTTGTGAAACTCGCACTTAGCACCCTCTTGCTTCTCTTTATCCACAAGGCGGCGTTCGCCTACCAAATCAATGTCAGTGAGCTGGTCGCTTATCAGCTTGGCCAACAGCAAATCGCGCAACTCATGCAAAAGATATACGCACCTTTGGATATCACCCCCACACTCGTCGTGTTACCCAGTGAGCGCGGATTAGAATATGTAGATCAAGGGTTTTATGATGCGGAAGCAGGACGCACTAGCGCTATTGCAAATGCCTATCCTAACTTATACCAATTGCACTAAGTCTCCAATCAATTTTAAGGGTGAAATACCATATTAACGTCGTTAAAAATTTCTCATTTAGAACAACTAAATAGCAAAATTTTTGCCTAGCTACTAAAGCTATTTCTCCGCTTCAAATAGCTCATTTACCTAATACAATTGGTATTACTGCAAATACCCGAACCACTTGTAACCGTGCAAATGGCGGTGTTTTGTCTCAAGAAGGAACATTGTACTTTGTCGACCCAGCAAGACTATGTGGTAATACAAGGCAGTTTAATAACGGAGCAAGTTTGTCAGCGTAAGAAGTTGACCTGTAATGCGGTTTCTAACGACGTTTCTGCGTTTCAAGCGCTTGAAAAAGGTCATGTAGAACAAATTTTAGCTGATGACTTATTTGCGCTTGGTGCGCTATGTCAGTCAGGACTCGCCGCGGTTCATGTGCGTAGACTACGAGATGCGAGTTATCCTATTTATCACTATATCAATCGCAAACACCAAGAACTACTGCCGAAATTAACTGCGTCTATCAAGCAGCTAAATAGCAGTGGCGAGCGCGATATTATCTTTAGTAAACTCTCAGGTCACTTTGCCACTTGCCATGGCAAAGTGATTGAATTAGAAATACATTAAGTTGAAATATCATCCATGGCAGATTCTATGATAGAGAATACCGCCCCTTGAGGGTCGGTTATCACGCTAAAGCGACCTACTTCTGGTATATCTGTCGGCGGTACACAAATTTCTCCGCCAAGCTTTTGGGCAAATTCAGCTTTACTATCGCAGTCCAATACCGCAATGTAAATCATCCAGTGCGGAGGAATGTCTTCACCCCACTCTGTCGTCATTTCTAACATGCCGGCGACAGGTTGCTCATTTACTTTGAATAAGGTGTAGTCCATATTTCCCATGTCTTTAACTTCGATTTGCCACCCAAATAATGCTGAATAAAAGTCACGACTTTTGGCACTGTTTTTACTCACTAGCTCAAACCAATAAGGGGTATTCGCTTCAAGGTGACGTTGCGTCCCAATATGACCACCCTCTTGCCACAACGCAAAAACCGCTCCACCAGGCTCCTTTAACATTACCATCCGCCCTGCTCCTGGGACATCATGAGGGCCAGCAAGCACTTCAGCACCTAGTTCGTTGGCTTTGTTTAGACATTCATCGACATTGTCTACCGCCACATAAGCAAGCCAGTGACTAGGCATGCCTCCTTGTTGTTGCTCAGCGGTCATCTGATACATAGCAGCGACATCATCGGCTTCTTTTTGCAACATGGTGTAATAACAATCTTCACCGATGGGTTGGTCAAGAATTTGCCAATCAAATAGTTGGCTATAGAAGGGTTTTGCTGACTGCCAGTCGCTTGAACACAATTCAATCCAACAAAAATAACCGGGTCTAAATTCACTAATTATTGCCATGGGGATCACCTGTCAATCAAAGTCTAATGAATATAGCAGCAATCAGCCGATAAGAAAGCACAGTCAAAAAATGGCTTATTTTTCAATTTGCCCATACTTAGGTGAGCGCACGCCATAAAGCAAACCATTGCTTGAGTCCGCTGATAATAATCTCTGTGATGCTTGCTGTGAAACTTCGAATCCTTTATCTGAAGTGCTTTCAATCACCTGATTAAGTACCGCGCCAATCAATGCTCCAGCCAAACTGTTATCACGGTCATCTCTGTCTTCACTACTTGACGCTTTTGACTTACCACGCCAAATTACTTGGCCAGTTTTTAAATCAACCAACCTTGCCGATAGTGCGACTGTAGTATCACTATCTAATACAACGTATGACGTACCATAATCTTGAATCTCTATGTATAAAGCAGCGTCGGCAGCAAAGATTTCATAGAGCTTGTCTATCGCAACATTGTGAACATCCTGAGCCACAGTTAAGCCGTTATTTTTAAAAGTCTCATTGACCAAAGATACAGGAAAAACATAATAGCCAGAGTCTGCAAGTGGCTTTACAACCGTCGCCATAACCCCAAAAGGTGCAACAATTTCATTGGAATTATTGATAGGCGGTAACACCAGTATCGACTTAGGATCGCTTTGGATAAAGGCACTATAATCCTGTTTAGGTGCTGTCGCACAGCCATTCAATAAGGCAAAAGTCAAAAGCACCAAGCTCGCTTTAATCCATTTCATCTTATTCTCCCTGTGCATTTTTTAGTAAAAAGTCGATATATTGTCGAGACTCAGGATACAGTTGTTTTTCCTGTTCAAAATACGCAAACCCTTTGCTGTCATCCCCTTGCATCAAGTATAAGTAACCGAGATGCGCATACATGCCTGGTGCGGGACTGATCTGCTTTACTTCGGCGCGCGCTATGCTTGACTCTAACTGACTGATCTGCTGCTCAAGCGACTGCCCATCACCTCGAAAGAACTCATAGAGGTTACGTTCGTAAGAACCGTAATAATATTGTGGTGTCGTACTCTGACACCCAGACAATATCAATAGTAAAGTCGCCACAAATATCGTTTGCTTCATAATTTACCTGAGGTTTAGATTAGCTGTGGGGATTGCCTATAAAGGCTTCCAATCGCCTTTCTCGATGCCGCTAACCAAGTTATTGACAGCCTCGCGAATGGCTAAATCCAGTACCTTGCCGTTTAGCGTTGAGTCATACCCTGCAGTGCTACCAAAACCAACCACTTCGCGATTAGATAAGCTGTATTCTCCAGCACCTTGCACCGAGTAGACGACTTCTGAACTAGTCACATCAACGATATTCAGATTTACCTTAGCGTAAGCAATTTGCGATTTTCCTTTACCTAGAATGCCGAATAGCTGTTTATCACCTACTTCTTTTCGACCAAACTCGGAAACATCTCCCGTGATCACAAAGTTAGCACCCTTAATACTTTGTTTTGCGCCAGCAAATCCAGCTTCTTGGGCAATCTCTGTCATGTTTTCTCTATCTAAAACAATAAAGCGATTACTCTGCTGTAAATGGGTGGTCAGAATAGTTTTAGCCTGAGAGCCCAAGCGGTCCGGTCCTGAACTAAACACACCATTGTGAAAAGCTGAACGGTTTTGCAATTTACCAACCGCTAACTGGCTTTTTGGGCCAGTGTAAGCTTGATTATATGAGGCCACTTTTGGTGTTTCTACCGTTCTTGATGCTTCCGTTGCGCAACCCGCGGTTAATCCGACAAACGTCAATGCAATTACTGTGGCGAGCGGTTTATTCATTATCATTCTCCTAGAGTCATATGCGTCTGTCTGTGACGCGACGATTCGTTTTGTTAATAACAATGTAGATAAATTTAGCTGACTTTAGTGTTAATTTTTGTTTGGGAAAAATGCAATAACGCTACATCTAGTGAGAATTTTAAAGATAGTGCAAAATCAAACCGAATACAGCACTGAAAAAAGTAGTGCAGACGACTTTTGGAAAGGCCATCAACAAACCTAGAATCCCTTTAGAAACAAACAGTTATGAATTTATAAGTTTGTGATTTGCTTAGTGCTGCACAAAGCACCAAGCAAAATTACTGTTAAAACGCACCATACACTTTCCAACAAATTAGCGTTGGCGCATCACGCCTTCTTGAATAGTCGACGCAACTAACTCACCTTGGCGGTTAAAAAATTGGCCACGTACTAGGCCTCGGCCATTAGACGCGCTCGGACTATCAACGCTATATAAAATCCATTCATCCATTCTAAACGGACGATGGAACCACATCGCGTGGTCTATTGTCGCGACTTGCATATTCGACTGCATAAACGACAAACCATGTGGTTGTAGTGCTGTTGGTAAAAATTCAAAATCAGAGGCATAAGCTAGCAAATAGTTGTGGATCCTTCTGTCGTCCGGCATGTCACCATTGGCTTTAAACCAAACGTTTCTCACCGGATCCTGTTTTTTGGGTTTGAATGGATTTTGAAAGTTTACAGGGCGCATGTCCAGCGGCATTTCTTGCGTAAATTTAGCTCGAAGTGATTCTGGAATGAGGTCCGCATGTTCTTGATAAAAGTGGAGTGATGACTTTAATGTTTCAGGCTCTGGCACATCCGGCATCAAAGATTGATGAGAAACGCCCGGCTCATCCCCTTGGAAAGAGGCAGTCATGTAAAATATCGGCTTACCATATTGAATGGCACTGATCCTACGAGTGCTAAAACTACGACCATCACGAATGTTTTCGACATCGTAGACAATCGGCTTGCTTGCATCACCAGGACGCAAAAAGTAAGAGTGCAGTGAGTTAACAAAGCGCCCTTCTGGTAAGGTGTATTTTGCTGCGGACAACGCCTGCCCCATCACCTGACCTCCAAACACTTGAGGAAAACCAAGGTCTTGGCTTTGACCTCGATATATCCCTTGCTCAATTTCTTCAAGGCTGAGTAAATCCAACAGATTTTGTAACACTTGACTCATGTTGCACTCCGAACGTCTAGTAGAACTGGCGATAGTCGTTATAATGAGATAATACTTTTACCAAATCCAAGTAAGACTCGGACTGGTAGCAAACCAAGTACATTGCTCAAATGAGTATAATACATCATAACTCAAACTATTGGACTAACCCATATGGCTTATTGGCTGTTTAAAACAGAACCCGATGCATTTTCCATTGATGACTTAAAAAACGCGTCTGAGCAGCAAACTTTTTGGGAGGGAATTCGTAATTATCAGGCAAGAAACTTCCTGCGCGACGAGGTTAAGGTGGGTGACTCAGTGTTTGTTTACCACTCAAGCTGTAAAGTCCCTGCGGTTGTCGGTATTGCCAAAGTGGTGAAAGCAGCAGAGCCAGATCCACACCAATTTGACTTAAGCAGTGATTATTATGATGCCAAATCAAGCACCGATAACCCTCGCTGGGTAGGCGTCACGCTAGCATACGAGCAGCACCTACGCCCGGTGACCCTGCAAGCGATAAAAGCCAACACTGCGCTCACCGAACTGGCTCTAAAAAAAGGGGGGCGATTATCCATCATGCCCATTATCGAACCTGAGTGGCAGGTTATTTTAGAGATGTCGGGGCAAAGCTAACGTTTTGCTTTGCCTTTTTGTCGCCCGTGTTTAGGCACAATACTGATATATAGCAGCAAAGCAACCCAAGAAAATAGTAGCGTTCCTATCAGCCAGCCGTTTTTTTCATGCCCTTTGCTGCGCTTGCTTCCTGCAACTAAAGCGACAGGAAGTAAGTAAGCGCACACAACAGCAATCATCAAGAAGAGTTCTTCGAACATAGTGATGACCAGTCAACCTCTGATGCTAGCACCCGTTGCGGTGCAATATAGTGCAAAATATCTCCCCCAGTGATGTTGTAATCCAAAGGTGGGTTTAGATCCATATTTAACGCATTTATATCGTGCGCAACACCGAGCAACGTCGCATCATGATGCTGTTTAAAATAACCAAAAATATCGCCAAAGGTTAAACAGCTTACCTCTGCAGGTAAGGCTAAGCTGAATTGCGTATCGCCGTGCAGCGTCGACAGTAATTCCTCTTGTACTCGGCTTGAGCCTGGGTCTTGCATGGCTCGCACTAAGATTTCCGCAGACATAGATGCGGAGCATTCTACATTTTTACAATGTTCTCTTAAAAGAAGCGCTTTACTATCGTCCAAGAAATGCGCGCTAATATGCGCTTCGGGTTTTACTACCCGGCTAAGCTTTAGCGCGGTGGTAAATGTCTGGTTATCATCATCGCCATCAATGATGATTTTGTCAGCCCGCTCGATGTTAATCCGACTTAACTGTTCGTCATCAGTAAAGCTGGTTAAACGCGCAAATGCGACTTCCGGATAACTCAACAGCGGATGCTCCATGGCCTCAGTGACGGCCAATACGATTTTTCTATCTTCGCGTTTATTGTCACCTAAAATGTAGTCCACCATTTTTTTCGTTCTCACATCATGCCAACCAAAAATTACGATGTGGTTTTGCAAATGTGCAAAGTCTTTTTCCCCTGTCATGCCTCTTCTCACCCAATACGTCACAAATTGTCCAGCTTTTCCCAATAACACACCAAATAGCGCAAGGCCAAATGGGATCTGTATAATGGCAACGACTAAACGGCCAAAATCCGTTGTTGCACTAAAGTCTCCGTAGCCAACAGTTGAAGTCGTCACTACGTAGTAATAAAAGAACGTGCTCAGTGGCAATAATGCCGATTCATTGCTGAGCCATAACAACCCCCAAGTCACCGACATATGAATGAGCGTTGCCATAAATAACAGTTGCCAGCTGGCCTTATCCACATGAGCCCGCATCAAAACAACTAAACGCTTAAAAATTATAGGCATATTGCTTCCCTATCAAATACATACTGCTACCTTACTGCAGATTTTAGCCAAAAAACAACACGACATATCGACTTCTTTGATATAGTCTTAGAAAAGGTTACAAGAAGTAATGAGGGGTTAACATGGCTGGCGTATTGGCCTCAGTAGATCAACGCACACAACTGGTGGGTGAAAATCGCCTTGAGTTGCTATTGTTTCATCTTCATAGCCGCCACTTTTTTGCGCTCAACGTCTTCAAGGTAAAAGAAGTTGTTAAGCTCCCTCATCTTAACAAAATGCCCAATGCACACCCTAAAGTGTGTGGCGTAACCAACATCCGTGGTGAGTCTATTCCGGTTATCGATTTACGACAAGCGATATGCATGCCGCCATGCGACCGAGACAAAGACTGCAACTTAGTGATCACAGAGTACAACCGCTCAGTGCAGGCTTTCTTAGTTGGTAAAGTTGACCAAATCGTCAATACTACGTGGTCCGATATTATGCCAACCCCTAAGTCTGTTGGCCGCAATCACTATCTCACCGCACTGACCAAAATCAAACGTGACGGCGTTGAACACATCGTTGAAATTATCGATGTAGAAAAGGTACTTGCCGAAATCGTCGAATACAAAGTTGAGATCCCGCAAGACATTCTAGATAAAGGTATCATCAACGAGTTTCATGGCCGCAAAATTCTACATGCCGATGACTCGCCGACTGCTCGTCGTCAAGTTGCCGATACCTTGGCACAATTGGGCATAGAAATCATCCCAGCGACTGACGGCCAAGAGGCGCTCAATGTGTTAAAGCACTGGGCCGACGAAGGTATCGACGTACAAAAAGAGTTACTTGCGGTGATCACCGATGCAGAAATGCCGGTTATGGATGGTTATCGACTCACCTATGAAATTCGCAATGACAGTCGCCTGAAAGACCTTTATGTCATTCTCAATACCTCACTCAGTGGCAGCTTTAATCATGCCATGGTCGAAAAAGTGGGTTGTAATGCGTTTCTATCAAAATTCCAGCCCGATTTATTGGTTACAGAGGTACAAAATCGGTTGAAGGACGTTTTGCAAAAATAAACATAAACACTGTATAAAAAACCAGTTTATGTTTCTTTATAAATCATAACGTTACCTTTACTCGGTTAGGTTTGCTTTGCGATATGCTGGGATTTACGGCAGCGACTCGGTATACTTGCCATCATTTGAGCAAATAGGCAAAGCAATGGACGTATCAGAATTACTCGACGGCCTCAACGACAAACAGCGCGATGCAGTCGCCGCACCTCTGCAAAACATGTTAGTGCTCGCAGGTGCGGGGTCAGGTAAAACACGAGTACTTGTTCATCGTATTGCTTGGCTTATGCAAGTTGAGCACGCCTCTGCATTTAGTATTTTCGCGGTAACCTTTACCAATAAGGCAGCCAAAGAAATGCGTGCTCGTGTTGAAGCGACGCTCAATGGCCCTGTTGGTGGCATGTGGATAGGTACTTTCCACGGCCTTGCCCACCGCATGTTACGCGCCCATCACCGTGAAGCCAAATTACCAGAATCATTTCAAATTCTAGACAGCGATGATCAGCAACGGATGATCCGCCGTTTGCTCAAAGCCATGAATATCGATGAGAAAAAGTGGCCACCTAAGCAGTTAAGCTGGTACATCAGCGCGCGTAAAGACGAAGGATTAAGACCCAAAGATATTCAAGCATACGATGTCAATGAACAGCTGATGTTGAATGTATATAGTGCTTACCAAGATGCCTGTGATAGAGCCGGTCTTGTTGATTTTGCCGAGATCCTATTGCGCTGCTACGAGCTATTACAGCAACAACCTACCTTGCTACGTCACTATCAACAACGCTTCCGCCATATGCTAGTGGACGAGTTCCAAGATACCAACAGCATTCAATATTTGTGGCTACGCCTGCTTGCAGGTAGTGACAACAATATTATGATCGTAGGGGATGACGACCAGAGTATTTACGGCTGGCGTGGTGCAAAAATAGAAAACATCAAACGTTTTCTGGACGACTTTAACGCCGAAACCATTCGCCTTGAACAAAATTATCGTTCTACCGCAACCATTCTAAAAGCATCCAACGCGCTCATTGAAAACAACGCGGAACGAATGGGTAAAAGTCTCTGGACTGACGGAAACCAAGGCGAGCCAATTTCAATTTATGCCGCTTTTAATGAACTTGATGAAGCACGCTTTGTGGTTGGCAAAATTAAATCTTGGCTACAGGCTGGCAATGCACTTAGCGACAGCGCCGTACTCTACAGAAACAACGCACAGTCCCGGGTGTTAGAAGAAGCCTTACTTCAAGAAGGGTTAAAATACCGCATTTATGGCGGTATGCGCTTCTTCGAACGCCAAGAGATTAAAGATGCCCTGTCTTACCTTCGTATAATTAGCAATCGTAATGACGACGCGGCATTTGAGCGTGTGATAAACACGCCTGCCCGAGGTATTGGTGATAAAACGTTAAGCCATATTCGCGATTGTGCGCGTCACGAATCACTCTCACTTTGGGATGCAGCCAAAGCCGTACTTGCGCAAAAGCATTTAGCGGGAAGAGCAGCTACGGCGGTGACAAAATTTATTGAATTAGTCGAGCAGCTCGACGATAAAATTGCCGAGCTTGAACTGGCACAACAAGCACAGACAGCCATAGAGCAGTCAGGTCTCATGGCAATGTATCAAGCAGAAAAAGGCGAAAAAGGCCGCGCTCGAGTGGAGAACTTGGAAGAATTGATCAGTGCTTGTGGTCAGTATGAGCTTCCTATCGATGAAGATTTTACTTCACCATTACAAGGCTTTTTAGCCTATACCTCTTTGGAGGCAGGCGAAGGCCAGGCTGACGAGCACGAAGACGCGGTACAAATGATGACGCTGCACTCGGCCAAAGGTCTCGAGTTTCCATTGGTCTTTATGGTTGGGGTCGAAGAAGGCATGTTCCCATCGCAGCAAAGTAATGAAGAGTCGGGCCGCTTGGAAGAAGAGCGCCGTTTGTGCTACGTCGGTATGACGCGTGCCATGGATAAGCTATACATTAGCCACGCAGAAAGTCGCCGCTTGTATGGTCAAGAAAAACATCACAGCCCTTCAAGGTTCTTACGTGAAATTCCTGAAGACTGCATGGAAGAAATCCGGATTAAAACGCAAATCTCTCGTCCGGCTAACTCGGGCCGATTCAGTCCATCAATCAGTCACGCAACCTTTGAAGATAGCGGCTTTAATTTAGGCCAGCGTGTCCTCCATGCCAAATTTGGTGCAGGCACAGTGCTTAACTATGAAGGTGCAGGTGCTCAGTCACGCATCCAAGTCAGCTTTGATGATGTTGGTAGTAAGTGGTTAGTTACCGCCTATGCAAGACTTCAAGCACTCTAATCTGCAACTATTACGTTCTCAGCTTGCCGATGCCCGCCATCGGCAACTCTTGCTTATCACTGGCAGCCAAACTTGGTGTTACACGCAGTGCCAGCAGCTATTAGCAAACTCAAACGATAATCTAATTCTAAGTAGCAGTAAGACATTAGAAAATGCCGTTTGGCCCGAGCATTTACACCAAATACTCGGACAAGAATTTAGCAACCTAGTCTACGACGGCTTTAGTGGGATTGTGCCTAACAAAATCGCAGCGGCCGCGGGCACGGTAAAGGCAGGCGGCTTACTCCTACTGTTACTTCCCGAGTTAGATGAACTCGACCACTGGCTAGACCCAGCAATTACCCGCTGGTGCTCTGAGGGGAAAACGCCCAAACATAGCTACTTTTTAAAAAGGTGGCAGCAACTCTGGCTGCAACAACCAGCTTGGCATATCAGTGAGCACTTTGGGGTTCAACTACCCTCAGCGTATCTTGTTGCAAGTTCAGCGGTTTGTGGTGTTGAGGAGCAACAAAACGTATTGACACAACTCTCCACTGCATTGGAAAACCAGCAAACACCGGTATTGCTGAGCGCTGATAGAGGCAGGGGAAAGAGCGCGCTATTAGGCCTTTTAGCATCAAAGCATCCTACGCAACAATTTGTTATTTGTAGCCGTCACCTTCATGCTCTGCATAGTTGCTTTAGCATGCTTGCTCAAGCACTCAATACCGAGGTTGATGTAAAAATGAAGAAGCTGGCTAATCTCAGCTATGTGGCACCAGATGCGTTACTACAACAAGCCTCTGCACTTGATAGCAATACGGTTATTTTGGTGGATGAGGCAGCCGCCCTGCCAGTTCCATTTTTAATACAAGTCGCTCAACTTGGCTTTCGCTGCATTTTTTCTAGCACCTTAGTTGGTTATGAGGGTAATGGTAGAGGCTACACTTTACGGTTTAAACGCTACTTAGAATCACATTACCCAAGTTATCTTGATTTCACCTTATCGACTCCTATTCGCTATGCATCGAATGATCCACTGGAGCAGCAGATCAGGGATTTATTTGTACTCGAGTGTAAAGCGACATCACCCATACTCACTTCACCAACCACAATGCGTGCTATTTCCCAGAGTGAGTTGATAGAAAATAGCTCGTTACTTGAGCAAGTTTTTTCATTGCTCGTATTAGCGCATTATCAAACCAGCGTGGATGATTTAAGGCAATTGTTAGATGCACCCGATCTGCACTTACAAGGTGCATTTTGCAATAACGAGCTTGTAGGAATTTGTCTTGCTGTCATCGAAGGCGGACTCGCTTCAGATCTCGCAGAAGATATTCTAGCAGGAAAGCGAAGACCTGCAGGCCATCTCATGGCGCAGCAACTAACAACAAGCTTTGGTGATAGCCGGTTTGTCACCACAAAAAGCGCAAGAGTCGTTAGAATAGCCGTGCACCCGGATGTACAACAGCATGGAATTGGCCGCCGCCTACTGGCGTCCTTTGAAACCGCATTACCTGAAGATATCAGTTACATAGGAACCAGTTTTGGCCTTACAGCGCCATTGCTTTCGTTTTGGTCACAACAGCACTATCAGCCAGTTAAACTGGGATTCAAGCAAGATAAGGCCAGTGGCGAGTATGCGCTTTTGATGTTCAAAAAAGTCCGAGGCGACTTAGACAACACCTATACTCGAATGTTTAAACAAGCTTTTTTCTATCAGTTGCGCTCGCACTATCAACAACTCGATACTGAGGTGGTTACCGCGCTGTTAGCGACCTTACCCTTCGAACAAATAACTAACGAGCAGCGGGGTTACATACACTATTTACGTAACAGCAACCCGGTTGAGCAACAAGTATGTCCTTTTTTATGGCAGCTGATCACAACCGATCCTCGATTACTTAAAAACTTAACTAAAGTTTCCAAAGCATTAGTAATTCGTCTAATATTACAGCAACATTCGACCCAAGTCGTAATTAATCTGCTTGGATTATCTGGTAAAAAGGCCCTCACCACAACGCTAAGAGAGACAGTGCAGCAAGTATATGAGTATTTTCGGTGTTAAGTTTTTACTATTCGTTTTTGCTTCTGCTGTACTGAATTTTACAGTATCTGCTCAATCTGTGGTGAAAATTGGCATGTCTACTGCCCTTTCAGGGCCCGCAAAAGAGATCGGTCAACAACTTAAAGCGGGTGCCGAACTACACTTTAACTTTTATAATCAGCACAAAGCGAATGGTGCTGCTGCGATTGAGTTGCAGGTATTGGATGATGGTTATGAGCCACACAAAACCGTAACCAATGCGCGTAAGCTCGTTTACGAAAATAAGGTCGATGCATTGTTTGGCGTAATGGGCACCCCCACATCTTATGCCATAAAGCCGATTTTAGAGCACTCTAAGGTTCCCTTTCTTATGCCATATACTGGCGCTGAGTTTCTTCAAGAGCCACATACATTTAATGTCTTCAACCTCCGCACTAGCTACAATAAAGAAGCACAAGATATCATCCGCTACTTTATTGATGAACAAAAGCTAAAGCGGGTGGGTTTACTCATTCAAGCCGATGAATTTGGTCTAACCGTAGAAAAAAGCCTTACTAGAGCGCTTGCGGAACATGGATTAAAACCCGTTGTGATAACGCGTTTTAGACGTAATACCGATGATATTGAACGAGCCCTTGAACAAGCACAGCAGCATAAAATAGAAGGCTTCGCGATGGTAGGCACCTACACGCCACTGTCTAAGTTTATTAATCGTGCCATGGAGGTTGGCCTTGAAACACAATACGCAACGGTTTCATTTGCTTCCTCAAATGAGCTGTTTGCTAGACTCAAAGGCAAACCCAAAGTTTTAGTCACCGAAGTTGTACCCGATCCTGCGATTTGCAAGGGCAAGCTTTGTGATACCTTTCGCGAGGCAGTTCGCAATACCACACTTTCCCATAACGAACAGGTTTTTGAGGGCTATCTCAATGCCTACTTATTGACGACTGCTATCCAGCAATGTGAGCTGCCCATTGATAGCGATTGTCTGCTAAACGCATTACAACAGGAGTTGGAGCACAACTCCGTTATTCGAGAGGTATTTATGCTCCAACCAGCGCAAAAGAAATTGCCAGTTTACCGCTCCTTTTTCTAATAATGTTCTATGCTTAGTTGATACTGACCATATGCGAGGCTGACATGGATTTAATTAACTTTCGCGTCGGGAAAAAAACAATATCACTGCAAATCCTCGATATTCTATTAACTGAACGCTACGAAGAAAATTTAACGGATTTACCCAATGACAACCCCAGCTTTTTGGGCGTTAAAGATTACATGGGCGTACCTACCCCTATTTTTGATTTAGGGATCATATTGAACAAGCGCTCGTCCTACGAAACCAATCAAGAATTGATCAGCATGCTAAAGCAGCGAGAGCAAGATCATAAAGAATGGCTTGTCGCACTCGAAGCAAGCATTTTTAACGATGTCCCCTTCACTAAAGCCAAAGATCCAAAACAATGTGCTTTCGGGCAGTGGTATTATGGCTTCAAAACTGAAAATGACGACCTCAAAGCACTTTTAAAACGCTTTGAAGAACCGCATGCAAAACTACATTCATTAGCAGATAAACTATTAGTGATGTGCGCACAGGGACACAAACAAGAAGCTATAGATACGCTCGCTCGTGAAAAGAGCACCACTTTTAATAAACTCATGCGATTATTTGAATCCGCTCGTGATCAGATCATGCTCGACCATAAACCTATCATCGTCTTTACCACTCAAGATGGCCAAAGTCCGCATATCGGTTTGCTTGTCGATAAGGTAGAAGATAACGTTCACTGTGATGAAAGCGATATTAAATCACTGCAGGAAATGACCAGTATTGGTTTTGAAATAGATGCGCAAACCAAAAAATTGATGAAAGGCTTAGTCAAGATGGGAAAACGCCACAGCGTATTGATTGACCCTAGCGCCATTTTCCGCCCTGAACATTTACAAAATTATGAGCCAGAAGAAACGGAAGAGTACGGCTTATTTTAGAGTTAGCAAATGGAGCACAAAAAAACGCCGCAAAAATTGCGGCGTTTTTTGTATTCTAAGTAACCTGCCTTCAAGATACGTTGTTATCTCAAGTCCAGGTCAACTATTACTTAGCTTGGCGGCTAGCGCGTTTACGCTCGCTTTCAGTCAATAATTTCTTACGAATACGGATGCTTTCAGGCGTTACTTCTACAAGCTCGTCGTCATCGATGAACTCAAGTGCTTGCTCTAAAGACATAACAACAGGTGGCACAAGGTTTTGTGCTTCATCAGTACCAGATGCACGTACGTTGGTTAACTGCTTACCTTTAAGCGCGTTTACCGTTAGGTCGTTATCACGGCTGTGAATACCAATAACCATACCTTCGTACACTTCAACACCGTGACCGATGAATAGGCGACCACGCTCTTGTAGGTTAAATAGTGCGTTTGTTAGCGCTTTACCTGCTGCGTTAGCGATTAGTACACCGTTCTTACGCTGACCGATGTTACCGCCTTTGTGTGGACCGTAATGTGAGAACGTGTGGTACATCAAACCAGAACCAGACGTTAACGTCATAAATTCAGTTTGGAAACCAATTAGACCACGTGCAGGCATCATGAAGTCCATACGCACACGGCCTTTGCCGTCTGGAGACATGTCAGTCATTTCTGCTTTACGCAGACCAAGCTGTTCCATGATAGAACCTTGGTGCTCGTCTTGACAGTCAATTGTCACTGTCTCGTACGGTTCTTCTAGCTGACCATCCACATGGCGCAAGATTACTTCTGGACGAGATACTGCAATCTCGTAGCCTTCACGGCGCATGTTCTCGATAAGAATACCTAAGTGAAGTTCACCACGACCAGATACACGGAAGCTATCTGGGTTATCTGTTTCTTCAACGCGTAATGCAACGTTGTGCACAAGCTCTGCTTCTAGACGCTCAAGGATATTACGAGAAGTTACGTATTTACCTTCTTGGCCTGAGAATGGTGACGTGTTTACAGAGAAAGTCATTGTTACTGTTGGTTCATCAACAGACAGTGGCGGTAGTGCTTCAACGTTATTCTGACAACAGATAGTATCAGAGATTTTCAGCTCACCAAGACCTGTGATTGCGATGATATCACCCGCAGTTGCTTGCTCAACTTCGTGACGATCAAGACCTAAGTAACCAAGTACTTGGCCAACTTTACCGTTACGCGTCTTACCATCAGCACCTACAATAGTCACTTGTTGGTTAGGCTTAACTGAACCGCGTTTAATACGGCCAACACCGATAACACCTACGTATGAGTTGTAATCAAGCTGAGAAATTTGCATCTGGAACGGACCTTCAGGATCCGCGTTAGGCGCTTCAACTTCGTCTACGATAGCTTGGAACATTGGTTCCATATTGTCAGACGGCTCATCTAGGTCAAGTGTTGCCCAACCGTTGATTGCTGATGCGTAGATCACTTTAAAGTCTAGCTGTTCGTCAGTTGCACCTAAGTTATCGAATAGATCAAAAACTTGGTCCATTACCCAATCAGGACGAGCACCCGGCTTGTCGATTTTGTTGATTACAACAATAGGCTTAAGACCCTGAGCAAACGCCTTTTGCGTTACGAAACGCGTTTGAGGCATCGGACCTTCTTGTGCATCAACTAGTAGTAATACTGAGTCAGCCATCGAAAGAACACGTTCTACTTCACCACCGAAGTCGGCGTGTCCTGGAGTATCTACGATATTGATACGGTAGTCGTTCCACTTGATTGCGGTATTTTTTGCAAGGATGGTGATACCACGCTCTCTTTCAAGATCGTTTGAGTCCATCACTCGCTCTTCATTACCACCGCGCTGCTGTAGTGTACCTGATTGCTCAAGTAGCTTGTCTACAAGCGTTGTTTTACCGTGGTCTACGTGCGCGATAATCGCGATATTTCTTAACTTTTCGATGCTCATATTATTACTCAGTGAAGTTGGCCCTCAGTGATCCTAGTCGATCTACGCAAAAATGCGCGTTGAGATTGCCCGATTGAGAATTAAAGGTCGCGTATTATCTACTATTAATGTGACAGATGAAAGTTTATCCAACATTTTTTTCAATAATCCTGATTGGTGCGCGCATAAATCAACAACCTAGTGTGGCTTCAGCACTACTTTTTAAGCTTTTGCAGAGGGTTTGTCATTCCTGCCATATGTGTAAGAATTTCAACGCCAAAAGAGGATTTTCATCTGTCGGCAAATTTGGTTCCTGTAACTTTGGGCTTTTACTTCACAGCTTCAATAAACTAGTTTTTGCTTTATCTGTGCTCTTAAACTATACCAATGCTTAACTTAAGCGAAAACGGCTATCACAGGGAATCGCTTGCACCAACATCGCGCACCACAATGAAACATTTACGCACCAAATTAGTGCACCAAGCTAATCCCTAAATTTCCCAAAAGTTAAAAATCATTATTTATCAAAAACTTAAAAACATGGCACAGATCACGCTTATCTGTGTGCAATTGCAGTACATTGCAGCAAAAAATAACCCAACGAGTCGGAGGACACATGTCACAATCGGTTTTAGATTTTATTAAAGAGCACGACGTAAAATTTGTTGATTTACGTTTCACAGATACAAAAGGTAAAGAACAACACGTATCGATCCCACATCATCAAGCCGATGAAGACTTCTTTGAAGACGGCAAAATGTTTGACGGCTCATCTATCGCTGGTTGGAAAGGCATCAACGAATCTGACATGGTACTTATGCCTGACGCAGAAAGCGCTAAGCTAGACCCATTCGCAGAAGAAACAACGCTTATCGTTCGTTGTGACGTGGTTGAACCAAACACACACCAAGGTTATGAGCGTGACCCACGTTCAGTAGCTAAACGCGCTGAAGAGTTCATGCGTTCAACGGGCATTGCAGACACCGTATTATTCGGTCCAGAGCCAGAGTTCTTCTTGTTTGACGATGTTAAATTTAAAACTGACATGTCTGGCTCAATGTACAAAATCGATGCTGAAGAAGCAGCTTGGAACTCAGACAAGCACTACGAAGGCGGCAACACAGGTCACCGCCCTGGCGTAAAAGGTGGTTACTTCCCCGTAGCACCGGTAGACTCGTCTAATGATTGGCGTGCAGCTACTTGTTTGGTACTTGAAGAAATGGGCCACGTTGTTGAAGCGCACCACCACGAAGTAGCAACTGCTGGTCAAAATGAGATTGCGACTCGCTTTAATACTATGGTGACTAAAGCAGACGAAATCCAAGAGATGAAGTACGTTATCCACAACATGGCTCACCTATACGGTAAGACAGCAACCTTTATGCCTAAGCCAATTGTTGGTGATAATGGTTCAGGTATGCACTGTCACCAATCACTTGCTAAAGACGGCAAGAACATCTTCGCAGGCGACAAGTACGGCGGCCTATCTGAAGAAGCGCTTTACTACATTGGTGGTATCATTAAGCATGCTAAAGCAATCAATGCATTCACTAACCCAGCAACAAACTCTTATAAGCGTCTAGTACCAGGGTTTGAAGCGCCAGTTATGCTTGCATACTCAGCACGTAACCGTTCAGCATCAATCCGTATCCCTGTGATCCCATCAGAGAAAGGTCGTCGTATCGAAGTACGCTTCCCAGATCCTGCGGCTAACCCATACCTAGCTTTCGCAGCTCAGTTGATGGCTGGTCTTGACGGTATCCGCAATAAGATCCACCCTGGTGATGCAATGGATAAAGATTTGTACGACCTACCAGCGGAAGAAGCAGCAGAAATCCCAACTGTTGCAGCATCACTTGATGAAGCGCTTGCTTCTCTAGATGCTGACCGTGAGTTCTTAACTCAAGGTGGCGTATTCACTGACGACCTAATCGATGCATATATCGCACTTAAGTCGAAAGAAGTTGAAAAATTAAACATGACAACTCACCCAGTTGAGTTCGAAATGTACTATAGCGTTTAATCGCTAACCGACTACTACGCTCAATACTGTCGTATTGAGCTTGTAGAGCCAAAACTCATTATGCGTTTCTGGCACTCTTAATCATATGTGTTCTCAAGCCCGTTGTTACGGGCTTTTTTAATGCAATTCAAAAGCTTAAAGAAATTCGCCTTTATGTTGTCATTATGGGAATTATTCATTTGTAACTCGCAATTCCAACTGCGCTATACTACAGTATGAACAGTAGTTTACTGTGGAGATTTGTGGTGCGTCAGTGGTTTCTTATAATGTCGGTTAGCATGACGCTAGCCCTAACAAGCATTGATGCTGCAGCAGAGTCCAATCCAAAAATCTATCGCTGGAAAGACAAAAACGGCCATTGGGTCTATTCGGATGTACCGCAACCTGGCTCGAAAGAAGTCAAACTCAATGCCAATGCCCTAACCATGCCAAGTGTTGATACCAAAATTCTTGAGCAAACGGACACGACACCAACTATTCAATATACAGCTAAAATCACTTCCCCAGAGCATGAGCAAACTATCCGTGATAATAGCGGCAGCGTATACGTAACAGGCACTATAGAACCAAGATTTACCCAAGGACTAAGCGTGCAACTGTTTCTCAACGGAACAGCCATAGGGCCAAAACAAAGTAATACTCAGTTTTCTCTGCGTGGTATCAATCGTGGCGAGCACTCTTTGGTTATGAAAGTGTTTAATCAAAAAGGCATGTTAGTCGCCCAAAGCGATGCTCATAAGTTCTTTTTGCACCGCAATACCGTGAATAATTAAAGCGATATTGCTTACCTACACTGACTTTCAACCAGTAGTTGCAAACATACTATGCTCATTTCCTCTGGTATTGAGGAAGCCAAATTCGACATGTCATTGTGTTCAATCCACAACCTTTGCTCACCAACCTGAACTTGATAGTAGACCTCGGCCTTTGTTCGCAATAAATATTTATCTCGCCAGTTAGGTTGGACGACCCGTATCACACCTGTAAGGGTGGCTTTCTCGCCATTCGTAGCTCGATGTACACTCACAGCTTGAGGAGGAAAGCAGTCACCCTGTTCGGTAACATACTTAGCGCTTTGAAAGTCACACCCGCTCATGCAAAACGTGACAAAAAGACTCCCCCCACAGACACGAGCTAGATGTATACTAATAGTCTCGGCACCTTAAAGTTGGCATGCTTTATTAATAACAAGTTTAGGATACGAGTTCGAAAACCCCTAGTTTCTGAGCTTAAGTAATAATTTACTTCAATGAATGCAAAGCTATGCTATTCTCATTGCACCACATTGGTGCACGGTGAACATATATGGATCAACATAACTCGATTGACTTGGATAAAGTTTGGCAATCTCTCTCAACCGCGATTTTAGTGCTCGATCAAAATTTAATGATCCACTATGCCAATTACAGCAGTAGTGAACTGCTGGGACTCAGCACTAAACGGCTTGTTGGACTGGCGATTGATAGTGTGTTTAATCATCATCATATAGACCTGCCTCGGCTCTCTAAATACGTGCTACAAGATGGTGTAGACTGCCAGCAACACAGGGTAGACGTGGTATTCGTAGATAATCGTGTTGCGACACTAAGTCTGCATGCCAGACGAGTTTACCTTGCAGAAAAGGCGTATATTTTAGTGGAATGTCGCCGTGTTGATGATGCCCTGCGTTATGACCAAGCATCCAATCAAATGCACCAATTTCAGGCAGCTCGAAACCTCATTCGCGGTCTTGCCCATGAAATAAAAAATCCACTTGGTGGGATCCGCGGTGCGGCGCAATTATTGCAGTACGAAACTGATCAACAAGAACGGGAAGAATGTGCCACGCTCATTATTGAGCAAGCAGATAGATTGCGCGAGTTGGTAGATAGATTACTTGGACCCAATCAGTTACCACAAAAAGAGCCGTGTAATATCCATCAGTCGTTAGAATCGGTGATTAAATTAACCACCTTGGAGCGCGATGCCGATATCATCTTGGTAAAAGATTATGATCCCAGTATTCCAGCCATTGTGATAGATCAAGCCAAAATTCAGCAAGTTCTGCTGAATATGCTACGCAATGCTCAACAAGCGCTACAGCATGACGGTACGATCACCATAACAACGCGCATTAAACACCGTCTTCATCATGGTGAGCGGCTATTGAAAAAAGCATTACTCATCCGTATCAGCGACAACGGTCCGGGGATCGCCGATGAGGTAAAAGAGACATTGTTCTTTCCGATGATCACGAATAAAGAAGGAGGATCTGGACTTGGACTCTCTATCGCGCAAACTTTGGTAGAGCAACATCAAGGGTTTATCGAATGCGATAGTTGGCCAGGACACACTGAGTTCAGTATCTACCTTCCCTTTGACAACACCGAAACAGGAAACGTGCAATGAAATCAGTTTGGTTAGTCGATGATGACGCTTCAATCCGATTTGTTTTAGAAAAGGCATTAAAGCGAGCTGAGTTTGAAACCGAGAGCTTCGCCAGCGGTCAAGATGTATTGACCGCGCTTGAATATGAGCAACCCGCAGTGCTGATCTCAGATGTACGTATGCCAGGTATCGATGGCATGGCCTTGTTAGATAAAATTGCAGGGCTCTACCCAAACTTGCCGGTGATCATTATGACCGCGCACTCGGACTTGGACTCTGCGGTCAACGCATTTAAGAAAGGAGCATTTGAATACCTCGCCAAACCTTTCGACTTAAATGAAGCCGTTTCCCTTGTGCAACGTGCATTTCGCGCAGGCCAGCAAACTAAAAAGCAAAAACGCCACAGTGAAAAAGCCAATAGCCCCGACATTATTGGTGAAGCCCCAGCGATGCAGGAAGTGTTCCGCGCCATCGGTAAACTTTCTGCTTCAAGCATGAGTGTATTGATTAACGGAGAATCAGGCACGGGTAAAGAGCTTGTGGCAGGCGCGCTGCACAATCACAGTCCGCGTAAAGACGCTGCTTTTATCGCTCTCAATATGGCCGCCATCCCCAAAGATCTCGTCGAGTCTGAGTTGTTCGGCCATGAAAAAGGCGCTTTTACTGGCGCTGACAGCATGCGCCGTGGTCGCTTTGAGCAAGCCGACGGTGGCACCTTATTTTTAGATGAAATCGGTGATATGCCACTGGACGTGCAAACTCGGCTATTGCGCGTACTCGCCGATGGTGAGTTTTATCGGGTTGGTGGCCACAACAGTGTGAAGGTCGATGTCCGTATCGTCGCGGCTACCCATCAAGACTTAGAGACACTGGTCAAGCAAGGTAAATTCCGTGAAGACTTGTTTCACCGCCTAAATGTCGTCAGGTTAAAACTACCAGCCTTACGTGAACGCTCTGAAGATATCGCCGCCCTGTGCGATCACTTTCTTGCAAAAAGCGCAAAGGAACTAAAAGCCGAGCCAAAAATCATCTCCAAACATGCTCTGCAAAAAATGCAAGCCTATCATTGGCCTGGCAACGTGAGGCAATTGGAAAACACCTGCCGTTGGTTAACGGTAATGGCCCCGGGTGAACTTGTTACCCCAGCGGATCTGCCCGAAGAGCTAGAAAAACCACAACAGATTGACTCCTTAGAACATGGCAATTGGTTGGACGCATTCCAAACGTGGTTAGACGCAGAGTTACGTAAAGGCAAAGACCATATTTGGCCCGATGTGCAGGCACAATTAGAAACACGACTAATCAAATCCGCACTCAATGCCTGTCATGGTCATAAGCAAGATGCGGCTTTAAAGATAGGCTGGGGTCGCAACACGTTAACGCGAAAACTAAAGGAAAGAAATATTCAGGACTGACTCGATTGCTTGAGTCACATAGTTCCGCTACGTGGGCAGCAATTAAGTCAGAAAAATAACTTAACCTAATGATATATAAGTGACTTTAAAAATCCATTAGAACAGTCTACACTCTCTAAGTTGGGTTCAGTTAAATAGTGCTAGTGTGTCATCTTTTATAGTCGCTTTAATAATAACCTCAAGTGCTTTAGGTGCAGGAGAAGCTAAGGTAGAGCATACCTATGAATATGATAGAGCCGAGTATTTTCTCAATAAAGACCCTGCTCGTGCTTTACAAATCATTCAGCAGGTTGAGCCAGATAGGCAAACGAATACAGCTCAATATATCAAAAGGCAGCTTTTAGAAGCTACAGCACTAATGCTGCTGCGAAACAATGATGTTGCGCAACAGCCTGTGGCACGGCTTTTTGAGCTTTCTCAGACTGCGGAGTTTCGAGGCGAGCTTTTCCAAATCACCTTTTTATCCGCAACTTTGCTTAGACGTGCAAATCGCTTGGAAGACGCCACACAAGCTTATACTTGCGCACTTAAACACACAACTAATTTGAAGCAACAGCTGAGGGTATTAAATGGACAAGCAAACACACTCAGAGAACAAGGACTATACCCAAAAGCAAGCGCCATTTACGGTCAAGCAATCAAGGTCGCAGAGCAACTCCCTGATAATATAGCCATAGCTTCTATCTACAACAACTTAGGGGTGCTGCATCTAGATGCCAATAACTTAACAGATGCAAAATCAGCCCTTCAGCATGCTTTTGAACTTTTCCAGCTAGCCACAGTCAAGTCAGCCGTTTTAAATTCCGGTCTCAATCTTCTACTCGTCGCGGTGTTAAGCAAAGATGAAGCCCTTTATCAGCGCCTCCAGCCTAGATTACAAGCACTAACAGAGGATTACTTAAATGAGTCTCGAACGGCTTATCTTGACTGGATAAAAGCAGGACATGCGTTTTCCCAAGGAAGCAGCCTCAACGGATCAGAAAAAGCCAAGTTAGCGGCATCTTTTTTGAAAATAGATGACTTAGGCTTGAAGCGACTATTAAAAACACACTTAGCTGTACCAATGAAGGTGCGCCTAGATGCATCAGCATTTAAGCAAAACGCGTTTTCACTGAGTAGCTCAAAAGCAGATCCTGTGTGGGTCAAAAAGTTACTCAACTGCAACTGGTAAGTTGATTTATTCACGGCAGCTTGTATTCATACCTCAGAATCAACCTGCAAACGGGGGGTAATCATTGACGAGAAAGTCAAAAGCACGCAATATTCATGAATAAATTTGATTACCGAATGGGTTGCATGAAGTTACTTGAAAATGTCCCACTGTTTAAACAACTAGAGATCATTAATCGCTTAGCGTTTTTTAAAGAGTTTACGCTTGCCGAACGCCAGGTGTTACTTGAGTCTTTTGGTCACTTATATCTGGTGCAGCAAGAGCGTCACGCCTTCAAACGCTTTGAAAAAGACAATCGTCTGTATATTGTGTTAAGCGGTGAGTTTTTGATTTTTAAACAAGATGCGGCCCATGATTTAGGTAAGGTTGGTCCTGGTGAATTTTTAGGTGAAGGCGCATTTATCACTAACCGAGAACGCAGCACCAGCGCACAAGCGTTAAAAGACAGCATTATATTGGCAATAACCCCAGATGCACTAACACGCTTGCCCAATGTGATCCGGGAAAAAATCAAAGACAAGCTTATTGAAGGTATGAGCCATCGCATTGCTAAGCTCAATGCATTTATTGAAGGGCAAGACACCTAAATTAGCAGTGGGAGCCGTAGCTCCCACTTTGTATTATGCTAATAGCTCACTAAATGCATCAAACAAGCTATCTAGTTCTTCTATGGTGTTGTAATGCATACAACCAATACGCACCACGCCACCTTTATCCATCACACCCAGCTGCTCACATAAACCTTGGGCGTAGAAGTTGCCATCCCATACACACATGTGCTTTTTACCTAAGAATTCAGACACGGTACGTGGCTCGATGCCCTCAAATGTCAAAGCAAACGTTGGTGTGCGCTCAGCGAGTCGCTCGCGTGATTCAATACCAAAAAGTTTAACCTGTTTAAACTCGGCTAAACGCGTTAAGAAGTGTTGGCTAAGCTGCATCTCATGCGCTTTTGTGCGTGCAAACGCCTCAACCAGCTTCTCTCGGCGTGGTGTATCCGCACTCATCTCGCTTAGTGAAGCAATGTAGTCAATCGCCGCAACGACTCCCGCAAGCCCTTCGAAACTCTGCGTACCAGTTTCCCAACGACCTGGAATAATGTCTTTTGCTGGCTCCACCTTATACGGAGTAAAACCTTCTAAATGCTCACGCTTACCATAAACAATGCCCACATGAGGACCAAAGAACTTATAGGCAGAGCACGCAAGGAAGTCGCAATCCAATGCCTGTACATCGATTAGCTCATGAGGAGCATAATGCACAGCATCAACATATACCAATGCACCAACTTGGTGCGCAAGCTCCACAATCCGTTTGATATCGTTGATTGAGCCCGTTGTATTTGATGCATACGTCACCGCAACCAACTTAGTCTTGCCGTTTAGTAATGATTCAAAATGCGCAAGATCAAGCGTACAATCGGCTTCATTAATACGCACTGCATGCACCGTCGCACCTTTATCTTCGGCGGCTTGACGCCATGAAGAAACGTTTGAATAGTGATCGGCATTGGTCACAATGACTTCATCACCCGCTTGCCATTCGCGGGATAGCGCACGGCTAAAACTAAAGGTTAAGCTGGTCATGTTGGCACCAAATACAATTTGATCTGCACTTGGCGCATTGAGTAAGTCAGCAACTGCTTGGCGCGCTTCACTCATCAAACTGACGGTCTTATCGCTTGAGAAAAATGCACCACCTAAGTTAGAGTTAAAATAACCAAGGTAAGCAGACATCGCGCTCAACACGGACTGCGGGACTTGAGAGCCACCCGGGCCATCAAGGAAAATTGGCGCGGTTCCACCAATACTTTGCATAAGCGCAGGGAACTGACGACGCACTTGATTTAAATCCATACTACCCTCTTAGGCTGTAAATACGAAGCAGTCTAGATAACCAACTTGCTCGGCATCTAGCTTGTTCATCGGTGTTGCGTTATGCCACACTTCACGGTCATTCACGAGTGCAAATAAACCGTCTTTGATTTCCATTTTGAAGCAAGGTTCGGCTTCTTTGTGCTCATATACCAATAGCTCACCACCGGCGATATTTTCGTGAGAAACACCGCAAACACACACATGGTCAAAACCATCTTGGTGCACACCTTCTGGCGCTGGAGGGGTATCGCTTTCAATCGCTAACATGCGAAACTGATGCACTTCTATGCTGGTATCGTCTGCAATTCCTGTCATGGCTTTAAATTCAGCAAGCATATGCTTAAAGCCATCAGTGTTTAACATGTCCAGCTCAAGGTTTTCGTAAACACGCTCAATATTACCTTGGAAAGTATTAATTGAATCGTCTTGAACGAAAGCCTTAGTCGGCTGCAATGTCACTTCACCGCCAGTGAATCTAACCACAGAATAGCGGCGCTTTCTGAATGCACCATCGGCATAAGGGTTATCTGGAAGTTGATTGAAAAAAGGCTTAACTGCGTCGATATGTGACTGCGGTAAAAAGCGTAGTTGTAATAAATTCTGGTTGTTTACTGTTGTCATGATCCTCTCGCCCATTGATGAGAATTTGCCGACAATTCTAATAAAACCAGAGAAAATTACTGTTTAAAAAAACGGGATTTTAATTACCAATACGCAATAAAAACCCAATTATTACCATTTTAGTAGATTACTTATCTAGGTTTAAAATAATGCTTGATAACAACATTTAACTTGAGCGTTTTATGTGCATAAAAAAAGCCAACATGCGCTGGCTTTTTTCTTTCAATGTATTCTAGAGCGAGTAATTAAACCGCTTGTTGAATGATCACTGAGTCTGCCTTTTTAGTGTACTGAGGCATCTTGTGGAAGTTCAAGTAACGGTACGTGTCCGCAGCCGTTGCATTGATCTTCTCTGCATACTCTTGATATTCAGCAGGCGTTGGTAGTTTACCAAGAATAGCAGCTACCGCTGCAAGCTCTGCTGATGCAAGGAATACGTTTGCACCTGTACCTAAACGGTTAGGGAAGTTACGAGTCGAAGTAGAAACAACCGTTGCTTTATCAGCAACACGTGCCTGGTTACCCATACATAGTGAACATCCAGGAGTTTCGATACGTGCACCTACACGACCGTAAATACCGTAGTAACCTTCGTCAGTTAACTGATCGCGGTCCATCTTCGTTGGTGGAGCAACCCACAGTTGCGTTGGTAGACGACCACCGAAATTATCCAGTAGTTTACCCGCTGCACGGAAGTGACCGATGTTAGTCATACAAGAACCGATGAATACTTCGTCGATCTTCTCACCTGTTACCGCTGAAAGTAGACGTGCGTCATCAGGGTCATTCGGTGCACAAAGGATTGGCTCTTTGATATCAGCAAGATCAATCTCAATGGTATGCGCGTATTCTGCATCCGCGTCAGCAGTCATTAGCTCAGGGTTTGCTAGCCACTCTTCCATCTTAGTGATACGACGCTCAATGGTACGTACATCACCATAGCCTTCAGAGATCATCCACTTAAGCATAACGATGTTAGAGTTTAGGTACTCTTCGATAGACGCTTGTGAAAGCTTAACAGTACAACCTGCTGCGCTACGCTCTGCAGATGCGTCAGATAGTTCGAACGCTTGCTCAACCGTTAGGTGCTCAACACCCTCGATTTCAAGGATACGACCGGAGAATTCGTTGATCTTACCTTTTTTCTCAACCGTCAATAGACCTTGCTGGATTGCATAGTAAGGGATAGCGTGTACTAGGTCACGTAATGTGATACCCGGCTGCATTTCACCTTTAAAACGAACAAGGATTGACTCAGGCATATCCAACGGCATTACACCTGTTGCGGCTGCAAATGCTACTGCACCTGAACCTGCAGGGAATGAAATACCTAGTGGGAAACGAGTATGCGAGTCACCACCTGTACCTACCGTATCAGGAAGTAGCATACGGTTTAGCCACGAGTGGATAACACCGTCACCAGGGCGTAGCGATACACCGCCACGGTTCATGATGAAATCAGGAAGTGTGTGATGTGTGTTTACATCGATTGGCTTAGGATAAGCTGATGTGTGACAGAATGACTGCATTGTAAGATCTGCAGAGAAGCCAAGACAAGCAAGGTCTTTAAGCTCATCACGCGTCATTGGACCCGTAGTATCCTGAGAACCTACCGTTGTCATTGTTGGCTCACAGTATTGGCCTGGGCGTACACCTGCCATATTACATGCTTTACCAACCATCTTCTGTGCAAGCGTAAAGCCTTTACCAGAATCAGCCACTAACTTAGGCTTACGGAAGATATCTTCTGCTTCAAGACCAAGTGACGTACGTGCTTTGTCTGTAAGACCACGACCGATGATCAGTGGAATACGGCCGCCTGCACGCACTTCATCAAGAATTACGTCTGATTTCAATGAGAACGTTGAAATAACTTCGTCAGTACCGTGACGCTTAACCACACCTTCGTAAGGGAAGATGTCGATTTGGTCGCCCATGTTTAGTTCGTCAACTGGAAGCTCAATTGGTAGTGCACCAGAATCTTCCATGGTGTTGAAGAAGATTGG
This sequence comes from Pseudoalteromonas sp. NJ631, assembly GCF_000276645.1. Lineage (NCBI taxonomy): Bacteria > Pseudomonadati > Pseudomonadota > Gammaproteobacteria > Alteromonadales > Pseudoalteromonadaceae > Pseudoalteromonas > Pseudoalteromonas sp. NJ631. The sequence goes on along the minus strand of NZ_AKXJ01000020.1, from coordinate 43,892 downwards.
CGCAATCTTGCCACCTAGACACACACCGCCAACACGCTTGTTTGGTACGAATGGAATGTCATCACCCATGAACCAAAGTACAGAGTTAGTTGCAGATTTACGAGATGAGCCTGTACCAACAACGTCACCTACATACGCTAGCGGTAAACCTTTACCATTAAGCGCTTCAAGTTGTGCAATTGGACCTACCTCACCTGGCTTATCAGGGTTGATACCATCACGCTCGTTTTTAAGCATAGCCAGCGCGTGTAATGGGATATCAGGACGAGACCAAGCATCTGGTGCTGGAGACAAGTCGTCTGTATTTGTTTCGCCAGTTACTTTAAATACAGTCACTGAAATCTTGTCTGCAACGGCAGGCTTCTCAAGGAACCATTCTGCATTTGCCCATGATTCAATCACTTGCTTAGCAAACTCATTGCCCGCTTTTGCTTTTTCTTCTACATCGTAGAATGCGTCAAACATCAGTAGCGTGTGAGACAAACCTTTAGCAACGATTGGCGCGATAGCAGCATCATCTAGAAGGTCTATCATAGGCGCGATGTTGTAACCACCAAGCATAGTGCCAAGTAGTTCAGCTGCATACTCTCTTGAAATGAGCGGTGATTCCGCTTCGCCTTTCGCTAGAGCAGCCAAAAAGCCTGCTTTTACATAAGCGGCATCATCTACACCTGGCGGTACACGGTTGATAAATAGATCAACGATGAACTCTTCTTCACCTGCAGGTGGAGTTTTTAGTAATTCGATAAGGTCAGCAGTTTGCTGCGCGTCTAACGGCTTAGGCACGATACCTTGCGCGGCACGCTCTTCTACGTGTTTACGATATTCTTGAAGCACAATATTGCCCTCTTGGTGACGTGGACAGACAAGTAAATGATCTGGCTGCGATTATTGATGCAATCGCCTGAACCATTCCCTTGACCATAAAATATAATGAACAATTATAAGGTCTTTGAGTATAGATGAAAATCTTGCATGCGATACCTCGCCTTATAGTCACTATAAATACAATGAATAAGCATACCGAAACAAGTATATTTTGATGAATATTAGTCAAACGAGAATCATTTTAATTTTGCGAAAAGGTATGCTTGGTGGGATCAAAAAAGGCTCCTGAAGGAGCCTTTTTGCATAAGCTAAGTGAAAATTAACGCTTAACTTTTACTTTCTCTTTAGAAGAAACGTGCGCTTCTACACGACGGTTTTCCGCATGTGCTTTTAGCGTGTTTGCTGGGTTTTTCAAACGCTCTTCACCGTAACCAACCGTGGTAATACGCATTGAATCTACACCCATATCAACGAGTTTCTCAGCAACGTTTTTCGCGCGGCGCTCAGAAAGCTTTTGGTTGTAATCAGCATCACCCACAGCTGACGCGTGACCTTCAATCACTACATCTGCATTTTTATGCTCTTTCAAGAACTTAGCAACCGCGTTGATATCATCAACATATTGCTGTGAGAAAGAAGCATCGTCATGCGGGAAGCGGACTAGCAGACTTACTTTGTCTTCTTTAGTTTCGTACAAAGTACAACCAGACGCATCAACAGCATCCGTCATTGGTGTGTTAGCACACTTGTCTTCACTATCCACAACACCGTCTTTATCACTGTCTTGCGGTGCTTCTGCAACTACAGGAGCCGGAGCTGGGGCAACTTCTTCCGACTTACCAGCGCTACCGAACGAGTAGTTAATACCGATTTTACCACCAACATCAGTAAAACCAGCTTCTAGGCCTTGGTAAACTGCTGCTTCTGCATTTACGAACAAGTGATCGGTGAAGTAATGACGAACACCAGCACCTACGTTAGCAAAGGTGTTATCTGAGATTACATCTAGGTTCATCTTTTTGATACCCACTAGACCGTAGAATGGACCACCATCAAAGTGATACAAGCCGTCGATACCGTAACGCTCTGCATCTAGTGAACCATTGCTGATACCACCAAGGTCGAAATCCATATCTGCATATTCGATACGGCCACTCCAAAACTTGTCAAAGCGGTAGCCAATTTCAGCACCCCAGCCTGTAGAGTCTTCTACGTCTAGACCAGCCATATCACGGTGATTCTGCCAATCAGCATCATAGTAATCACCAAATACACCAAGATATACACCTTCTGTAGGCTCAGTAGTATTTGCATTTGCATTGGCTGTCACTGCCATCGCAACTAGTAAGCTCAAAGTTTTAATTTTCATCATTCCTTCCCATCTCTGTTAGTTTACGCATTGACTATCGACTCGGATAGTCTATCAGAAAATGCGTCTACCGATTACGTTGCATAGATAATATTAGCTCGTCTATTAATGTTTACTTAACGTTACATAAGGAATTTTTGCTATTTATGAATTAATTTTGATGACCAAATAGGATTTGATACAGACCTTGTTCCTTTAACAAATCCTTGTGTTCTCCATACTGGGACACTTCACCATCATCTAAAACATAAATTAAGTCGGCTTGTTTTATTGCGCTCAATCGATGTGCAATAATCAAAGTCGTTCTATCAGCCAAAAACGCTTGCAAATTGCGATGAATTTTTGCCTCAGTCTCAATATCAAGTGCCGAGGTTGCTTCATCCAGCACCACCACTTTAGGGTCGGCAACAACCATTCTAGCAATGGCTAACCTTTGCTTCTGTCCTCCGGACAATTTAATTCCGTTGCGACCAACTTGCGCATCTAATTTGTCGGCCAGAGCAAGTACGGTATCAGCTAGCTCTGCAACTCGGAGTGACTGCCACAGTACTTGGTCAGATACCTCTCGTCCCATTGCTAGATTTTCACGGATGCTGGTATTAAAGAGTATCGGCTGCTGCAATACGGTTACTATATTATCTCGCACTGCTTCGTAACCAATTTGCTCTACTGGCGTGTCATTTATATGAATCTCGCCACTTTGCTTTTCATACAATCCCAAAAGCAATTGCACCAAAGTGGATTTACCACCTCCAGACACCGCTACTAACGCTACTTTCTTCCCTGCTGGAATATGCAAAGATACCTGCTTGAGCACGGGTTGCTCTGCAACGTAAGCGAAGTCTATATTGGCAAATTTGATATCAACCTGAGATGAATCAAAGACGGTTTTCGTAGCGGGATATTGTGCTTCTGTCGCAAAATTAAAAACCTGATTTAACCTACTAAGCGCCGCCGAGGCACCATAGTACGCATATTGAATACCAAGAATTTCCTGCACCGGCCCCATCATGAACCAAAGGTAACCAAATACCGCAAATATCTGGCCGACCGTTAAATCAGAAAACACCACCATGAACATAGCGACAGCACGGAAAAACTCGAACCCGACCAAAAACACGGTAAAGCTTAAGCGGTTAACGGCATCCGTTTTCCATTGTGACTGCACCGCGTAATGTTTGAGATCTTTGGCGGCTACTTTAACTTGTGCAAAGTAGTTCCCCTCTCGACGAACGGCTTTTAGCTGAGAAATAGCATCTAGCGTCTCGACTAGTGAAGTTTGCAGTGCTTCAAATGCAGCATTCTCTTCCTTTTTCAGCTCTTTAACATGTTTGCCAAACTGCCGAGAAAAATAGATGACCGCCGGATTGAGCAACAGGATCACCAGCCCCAACATCCAATCAATCCAAAGCAAAATCGCCGCAGTGCCAATGATTGTGAGTAAACCGATTAAAAAGCGTGACAAGGTTTGGCTGATAAATTTATCCAAGGTTTCTACATCGGTAATACAGCGAGAGCTAATTGCAGCACCACCTTGGCTTTCGTACTCCTTAAGTTGAACTTTAGGTAAATGCGTAAGTAAGCGCTCACGAATTTGATAACTAATGTCTTTGCCAATAATAGTAAACTGGCGTGACTGCATCACCCCTAGCACCAAACTGGCCAAGCGCATGGTTATTACAGCCAACAAAATAACCACGATATAGCCACTGGGGCCATGCCATTGCTCGGGCAATACTGAGTTCATCCAAGCCACTGCTCTGCCTGGTGTATCTAGTAAGACTTCATCGACCAGCAACGGCATCATCAAAGGAATAGGTACACTCACCAACGCGGCAAATAAGGCGATGATATGCGCATTAATAAGTGGCCGTTTGTGCTCAAGGACTTTACGTTTAATTTCTTGCCAAGAAAGCTGCTGTTCTGCCATTTAGGTTCCACAAAAAGTTTGATAGTGGGCCGGTGTAGACGCGCTGGTCCACGACTCAGGATAATCTTTGTAATCATAGGGCGACGTCAACGCGGTTAGCCAACTTTCTAGCGTTTGACTCATGCCTTGCTGATTAAATAGCGCAATCTCAGCCTCCACCAACGCATTACGGGGGATTAGTATCGGGTTAGCTTGACTCATCAGGTTAGCCGCAACGTCATCGGCAGCACGCCTTTGTGCCCATTGTCGCCCCCAGCTCTCCAACTCCGTTGGCACGGATAAAGCTTTGTTTGGATGACCAAGCAAACTATTGGTTAGTGCCGCAAAGGTATTGGTAAAGTCTAGTTCATGCTCCGTCATCAACTTGAGTAAGTCACTAAGGAGCATGTCGTCTGCGTCGCTCCATTCATCAATACCAAGCTTAGCCGCCCACATATCTTTGTACTTGCGATTAAACGATTCAGAAAACTCCGCCAAAATTTGACTAAATGCTTCAATTCCCGCTTGCTCATCTTGCCACAACACCAATAAGGCCTCGGCAAGTCGCGCACAGTTCCAATTCATGATGTTTGGCTGATTACCAAACGCATAGCGGCCTTGGCGGTCGATAGAGCTAAACACGGCGTTAAAATCAAACTTTTCCATCATTGCACAAGGGCCAAAGTCTATCGTTTCACCACTGAGCAAAATATTGTCGGTATTCATCACGCCATGAATAAAGCCAACCCGCATCCACTCCACGACTAAGTCAACTAACTGTTCACACACTTCACGAAACAATTCGAGTACATCCTGTTCAGTTTCAACTTTAAAACCCTCGAATAATTGCTCGCCCAGCAAGTTGAGCAGGCTCCATAGCTCATCTTTATTTTGCTGTATGGCCAGATATTGCAAGGTACCGATGCGGATATGACTTTTTGCCACACGACATACAACCGCGCCAGGTACTTCACCTTGACGATAGACATGGTGCCCAGTGGTTACAACAGTAAGGCATTCCGTGGTTGGAACACCCAAGCCAACCATAGCTTGGCTCATGATGAACTCGCGTACCGCTGGCCCTAGCGCACAAAAGCCATCACCGCCTCGAGAAAATCGCGTCGCTCCAGATCCTTTTAAATGCAGATCGTATTGACGTCCGTCATCAAGCTTTACCCCACCAATTAAATGCGCTCGGCCATCACCAAGTAACGGGTTAAATTGCCCAAACTGATGGCCACTGTAAGCTAAGCTCGTCGGTTCAATATTACCTAAAGAACGTTGACCACTTAACAGCTCAGCAAGCGCTGTGGTGTCATATTTTTCTAGCTCAAGCTTAACTAGCAACGGCGTATTGGATAGCAGTAATGTGGGCTGATTAAACCTTGCTGGTTGCTCCTTAAAGAGCAGAGCAGAGCCTTGATAAGGCTGAAAAAATACCATGCGGTCATCTCCATTTTTAGCGCATTTTACTAGCGAATATTATCACCAACACTCATTGACACAATTTGACTTAACTCTTGTAAGCTAAGCCCGCTATATTGACGCATTTCATTGAAAAATTGCTGCGTCGCTTGCAGTGACTTCTGACTTTGCAAGCCACCGTCGATAATCTCCTCAGCACGCAGTACCGTTTCGACATCTTTACTCAGTAAAAACGTATCTTTACCTAACACACGAAGTGCGTAAGGACCGGTATTCCCGCCGAGTCTCGAGCCATGCTTTTTCAAGTACAGCCACAAACCAACAATATTGTCTTCCGGCCAGTTTGCGACGAATTCACTAAAACGACCATGCTGTTGTTGCACTTCAAAAATCATATGGCAATTGTCAGCGATACTTTTTACCTTTTTAGCATTACGAATGATCCGTTCATCCTGACTACGTTGCTCATACATTTCAGGAGACATCATTAACAGCTTCTCGATTGAGAATTGCCAAAACACTTCTCTAAAGCCGTCCCATTTATTATCAACCACTGCCCAATAAAACCCGCTTTGGAATATCTTGCGCGTAAATTCTTCTAGCCATTGATCATCACTTAATGCCAATAACGATGTGGTACTCAATGGTTGACTAAGCTTCGCTTTTAACGCCGCCTCAGAGCCTTTACGCTCAGCAGCCCTATGATAAATTTTTTCGAATACTTTCATGCTCGTATATACGTCCGGTTTGCATTCCCTACAGAGTAACTGATCTCGGGGTTGGATGTGAGGTTTTTAGCGCAAATTACCTTTGAATCGTAGGCTAAAAATACGCACCATCTTATTGCATTTTTACTAAATATTTACAGCCAAGCTTCGTCAACTAGGTATCTAAAATTGCGCCGCAGCGCTGGGAAATGAGGACAAACCATGTTGAGTGAAATATCTGCTTTGCAATCCACCAATACAACGCTTGAGTCCATTGACTTATCACAACAAGCTTTTTTTGTTTCGGGCACACGGTGCCTCGTAACTCAACGGCCGCATCATAGGTTCACTACTCAGATAAAAGATCACGATGTATTAGTGAGCCAGTTAAAACGAGAGCTAGCAAAGTGCAGCAGCAATGATGCGATAGCATTCGGTGTGCTACCATTTTGCAAAACTCAACAAGCTCAATTTATTGTAACTGAGCAAGCGCACCAATATGATAAAGAGACTTTCAAGCAATGGTTAAACGCCAAAGGCACGCTTAAGCAGGACACTATGCCATCGCTTGAGCGTATCTCGCATAGACAATCACAGCATCACTATGAGAGTGCGATACGTGAAGCCAAAAAGCTATTTGCCAAAGAACAATTAGAAAAAATTGTTCTTGGCAAACAAGTAGACCTCTATTTTGATGCACCACTTTCACCGGAAACCATTCTGACAAATTTATTAACCCAAAGCCCTAGCGGTTTTCACTTCTCTTTTCCAACGGAACAAAATTCCACCTTGATGGGCGTGAGTCCAGAATTACTCTTACGCAAACATGGGCAAGCGGTTCTCAGTAATCCCCTTGCAGGCTCAGCTAAACGTTCAAATGATAAGGCTACGGAGTTTAAACTCAAACAAGCATTAATGGCATCAAAGAAAGATCGGTATGAACATGCTGTTGTATTGGTAGAAATGTCACAGGTTTTACAACCTTGGTGTCAAAAGCTTACCATACCCAGCTCGCCCTCATTGCTGAGCACAGCAACGATGTGGCACTTGTCCACAGAGGTTGAAGGTCAACTCGCCGACGCTAACACTCATGTATTAGCACTAGCCAACCGTCTACACCCTACGCCTGCACTATGCGGTAAACCGACTGCCGATGCCTATCCTTGGATCCACTCACTAGAAGGAGAAAGTCGTGACTTTTTCTCAGGGATCGTTGGTTGGTGTGACAAACATGGAAATGGTGAATGGGTGGTGGTTATCCGCAGTGGTGAGATAAGTGCGAATCATGCCAGACTATTTGCGGGAGCTGGTATTGTCGCAGCTTCTGATCCGACTGCTGAATGGCTAGAAACTGAAGCAAAACTTTCAACCATGCTAAATGCGCTTGAATCCAATCAGACTTACCATCAACTTAGCCAAATCAAGATGCGCGCAACTGCTTAACTACAAAACGATAAAAATGCCCAGCATTTTACTGGGCATATTAATTTTCGGAATTAACTTACCTGCGGTATTACACGTTTATAACAGCAGGTGCTAACCCAGTTAAAACTGGTAAGATACACTTGCTTTAATGTTTCTTCCTGGTTCATAGTCCATTAGGAATAATTCACCAAATACTGGGTGAAAAGAAACCCCGTTTTTAGAAGATTGTGAAGAGTAAAACTCATCAAACAAATTATCTACACCTAGACGAACATGCAAACTAGGTACTGATTCAGGCTGCCAGTGTGCGCTGATATTATGCACGGTGAAGCCATCTTTACTGTTGTCTAAGTCTGCGCCATAGAGATCGGTACCTTGTGCTACATCATCAACAACCATAAAATCCCAATTCAGCGTCAAGTTATACGCCGTAATTTGGTAAGTAAAGTCAGCTGAAATAGTATCGCCCTGCTCTCGCTCTAAACGCGCACCATCTAACGAGGCATACTGTGTAAATGCATCAAGTTCACTCTCAGAGTTAGAGTAAGTTAACTGGAAAGAAAACGCATCAAGCGCAAAACCAGCATAAGCTTCAAACCCATCTACAGTCATATCACCGACGTTGTCTTTCCACGTTTCACGGGGTGCGCCGCCAGGTAATGCTGCATTATCAAAAATATAGTCGTCAATTTGCGTTCTGAATATCGTTGCGCCTAAACGGAGTGTCTTGTTGGTCCCAACTTCACCATCATAGGCAATCGAAAACTCGGTATTAACGCCCGTTTCCGCTTCAATGTCTTGATTGCGGTTATCACCTAAACCAGCACCAACAAATACCTCACTTATCTCTGGGCCTTTAAATAGCTCAGTCGAACTTAACTTCACCATTAGATTTTCATTAAATTGATACTCAGCAGCCAATGATAAAGAAAATTCCGAATAATCATTGTTCACTGTGCCTGAATCTATATCGTAGCTATCGTGCCTAACACCAGGAATAACCGCCAAACCATTACCAAAATCAATTTTGTCCTGAATGAAAAAGGCTAGATTTTTCGCACTTTCTTCAGAGTGCTTTGAACCACCTGATGCAATAGCTAGATCGTACTGAGTATCGTGCTTCACATAATCTGCACCATAAGTGAAGGCATGCTCTTCTTCGGCAAAAAGCCCTGTTACCAGTGTTTCACCAAGCAAATTTAGCCCCGTATTTTCAGCTTCACCCGTCACTTCTCCAGCGTACGCTTGGAACCTAGGAGAAGGAGACATAGACCAACCTGATTCGTCGCGATAAAGTTCACTGGTATTGGAATATAAGCTCGCCTTTAATGAAGAGTTTTCGCCCCAGTTAAGATCATAGCTCAGCGTAATTGTGTCTCTTGTAAACTCTGTCGGCCATAACAAAGGGATCTGCAAGCTATTGGTAATAGCAACATCTGTCGCTAAGCCCATATCAGGGCGATAACTGTAGTCACCTTCATCTTTATAAGTCTCGAAACTCAGTGCAAGACGTTGGTTGTTATTAATATTCCAACCAAATTTAATTAGCGCATCAGAAACTTCACCTTCAAGACCTTTTACCTCACCATCAGTACCAGCAACGACTTCATCGTTTTGGTCTAAGATCTTGCCACCACCCACTTCGTAATTATCACGCTCAACATGGTTGTAATATGCAAGAAAGTCGACATCATCGGTCAACAAACCAAAACCCGTTACCGAGTAATTATGCCCGGCATTGTCTGCAGCCCCTGCTGAAACACGAACGGCAAAGCGATCGTCACCAGAAAGCAATTCACGTGCTTCTTTTGTTTCGAACCGCACTGAGCCACCAAGACCGCCGTTAATTACTGAGTTAGTGCCCGTTTCAATATCTACTGACTTTAGAATATCAGCATGAATTTGAAGGTTACCCATGTGGTGGTACATGTAAGTATTTTGTGCTGCACCATCTATTGAAATTTTAAGATCTTTGTCATCCATACTACGGATAGTGATTCGCTGGTTCAGCGAGTGTGCACCACCGACATCAATGCCAGGAATAGAGCGAAGTAAATCAGAAATATGGTCTGCTTGTTTATCCGCAATTTCTTGTTCTTTTAAATACAGTGCAGAAGTTTTTACCGCAGTTGACCAAACTTCTATTCTTTCTATTTTACCTGCATCACCTGAGTCAGCCAAAGCTGGTGCTGATAGTACCCCCGCGAGTGCTAAAGCGAGGGTTGAAGGGCGAAAGCCTAACTGCTTAGTGCGAGAAACCAACATAAATATCCTTTAAATTTTGATGTTAATACGAATCACTCGCAATATTGTACACTTTTACTTTTGTTGCATTTTGAATATTAGTTATGCAAAATCGTCAATCTATTATGCGTTTTAGAAAATTGTGGCACTTACTATGGAAGGGAATATTTCCAACGCGGAGCTCAACAACAAGTTGTTATTGGCGAGCGGATTAAACTGCCGTATCAACGGCTTTGATATTGAGCAACTTATTGCGATTGGTCGACTCTCTTTTTTGCCATTGAGCGATGACCTTCAACTTCATACCTGTCAATGTATCGAGCAGCAGCAAACTAGCAGCTGTGCAGAATTGCAACCAAGTGTGAACATTACTGTATTGCTTAAAGGCGTTGTGGAATTTAGAGTTGCGAATAAATATTACCGTTTCAGCGCTGAAAACGCACCTCAGGCATTTGTCAACCTCATCACTCAGCCCGAGCCTTTCACTCGCTATCTGCAAAAACACCAAGAAGTAGAAAAGGTCACACTGAGCGTCAGTCCTCGCTGGCTCGTTGCGAGACTGTCACAGCAATATCAATCTCTATTTACCACCACGAAAGTGATTGAGTTACCGCTACAAGCAAAAGCAATTTCGCTGTCACAACAACTGCTTCAAACCCCAAAACAACCAAGCTTAGCTGAACGTTTGGAGTGTGAAGGTGTTGTGATGCAATGGTTGAGCTGCTTTCTTCCCCACTTGATAGACAGTAGTAACCAGAGCCACGTGATGTATAAACAGCCCTTTCACTCAGATATAGAGGTCAAAAAAAATAAGATCATCGATTTATTGTCGGAAGGAAAAAGTGTTGAGCAGGTCGCATTAGAGCTTGCTATGAGCTTAAGCAGCTTACAGCGTTTCTTTAAACGCAGCTTTAACACAACACCAAAACAGTACGTTAAACAAAGCAAGCTCAATAAGGCACGACATGCGTTGTTAGTTGAAGGCTTGTCGATTGGAGAAGCGGCATATTTGGCACATTATGACCATGTTGCCAACTTTATTGCTGCATTCAAAAAGCAATTCGGTGTCACTCCGATGCAGTTTGTAAAAGCGCATCGCAGCGACACTCTGGGAGCAACTTCAGGTTAAAGTAATTAGTCGAGTTGCTTTAACCATGTTTTTTGATTTAATAGATAAATCCCTGCCACCAAGACTGCAACTGAAGCGATAGTCATTGCTAGATAAATGAAGAATAACTGAAACCCTAGGCTGGCTATCATCGGTTCAAACAACACAGGGCTAATAAATTGCCCGGTAAAGTAACAGGTTGTCATAATCCCCATCGCTTTTCCCCGCATCGGTGGCGGAACAAATTCGAATAGCCAAACTACTAGGTTTGGTCGAATAAGGCCAAGACCCGCGCCGATTACAAAGCTAGCACAAACGATGCTACTAAAAGTATTTACAAAACCAAGTAACGAAAATCCAGTTGCAACAATAAGCCAGCCAACTAAATGTGCTTGCTTAATATTCAAGTACTGTCTAACCCGACCATAACCCATAGAGACGCATGACATCGCGAATAAAAAGCCCGCTATTACTAAGCCTATAGTGCTGGCTGATGCTTGCTGAGCAGACAAATAAAAAGGCAAATGAATCGTTAATCCATACAGTACTATAATTTCTACCAGTGCTAGTGTACAGCACAGCAAAAAAGTTCGGTTCATCCAACTACTTGGTAGTGATTGAGTTTGTGGTGGCAGGCTAACTGGCGGCACCTTTACCCAAAGCCATACCCCTGGTAGTACCAAAAGTGCGAGTGAGTAAATAGCAAAAACCCAGGTCCAATGCTGCTCTGCTAAAAAACCTGCAAGCGCCAAGAATAGTACGCCACCAAAGCCACCAAAGGCAGCTTGCAATCCCATAAACTGAGAAAATTTGGGCCCTTCGAAGTAACGTCCTGCGATCGTTGTGCCACTCACCATAATAAAAGCAACAGCGACTCCCATCATCGCTCGACTACCAAGGATCAGCCACAACGAATCCTGCCAGTAATAGCCTAGTCCACCACTAAGTACGAACAATATTAGTGCGTTCACTAGTAATTTTTGACTATTCCATTTGTCGACTAAACTTCCTGCTATTGGCGCACAAAGTGCTATCACGAGACCAGGTAATGCTAAGGTCATTTTGGTCCAAAATGCAGCATGTTCAATACCTGAGAAAGCCACTGTCATCGCTGGTAATGCTGGCGCTAGAGTCGCACTAGCAAGCACCGTCATGGTACTTGCTAATAGCAAAAACCAAGTCGCTAATCGCGTTTGATTCATGCTGGACCTCCAATACGTTTGCGAGCGCTCGCCACCGCTTTAAGATAATCCTCAAAAAGCTCGTGCTCATCAAACCGAGTACTACGCCCTGCTTTCACCACTAAATCACCAGCCACCATTACAGAATCTACATCAAGACTTGACCCTGTAACAATAAAAGTTCTCAGTGGATGACCAGAAAGCTTGTAGCGATAGTCATCATTGTTCACTAGCACTAAATCTGCCTGCTTACCCACTTCAATTGAGCCAATTTGTTGCTCCCACCCCAACGCTTTTGCTGCATATAAAGACGCTGTTTTTAAGGCTAAGGTAGGTGGGCAGGCGGTATTACAATTTTGTGCTTCGTTGTGCCCAAGGTGTGCCCCCCGCATGGCTTCACACATACCACCGATAAACGAGATATCGCCATCGGTACTGCTAGAAACCCATACACCATCTTTTAAAAAACGCCCTATCTGCCCAGTTTCACTGATTGTTGCCTCACCAAGCATGCCGTAGTGCGCTGGTGAATGACAGATATTAACACCCGTTTCAATAAGGCGTTGATACTCATCCTCGCTTGCATAAGCTGTGTGCACAGCTAATAGCTTGTCAGTAAGTAATCCCATGGCATCAAAGCGCGCGATAGGCGAGCGACCAAATACGCGTTCAACTTCAGCACGTTCATTTTTTAGCGGCGCTAGGTGTGTGGCATAGGGTACTTGGTATTGCTGGGCGATACTAGCCAGTGCTTCTAGCTGTTTGTCAGAACTACCAAAAGCCCCCATCACGGAAGGCATCGCACCCACAAGTCCTGAGCTATGATTATCCCAAGTTTCGATAAGTGATAGCCAATCCGCTGTTTGTAGCTCGGTATCAGCAATGATAGTGGGTGTCGACTTATGCGCTTCCAGCATTATATCCGACCCCCAACGACTCACCCTTAACCGCATACCTAAATCAATCGCAGCAAGCGCCATTGCGTCAGCTTTATTTGCCGAACCAACATCCCCCAGCGCAGTTGTACCCGAACGCAGTTGCGTCCACATACTCCAACGGGCGATGGCTAAACCTTCCTCTAGCGTCAACTTATCTCCCACGGTGGAGATAAAGCCAAACATGGAACCTAGTGCTTGAATATTACCACCATTTGAATACGCAGTGGCCTCTAAGTGGGTGTCATCAGGTGACTCAGCATTTGGCGCGACAAAACTTTCATGCCAATGAGGATTGATAAGGCCTGGTAGCATTAACTTACCTTGACCATCAATCCGTTGATCGAAGTTACGAGGTTGTTCTCCATCCTCACCCAGCGCTTCAATATGTTTGCCGTGAACAAGTAACCAACCTTTTGGGTAAACAGTATCTCTTGTGTCTGCAGTGTAGATAAAAACATTATCAATTAGCGTGCGCAGTGCATTGTTCTGCGGCTTGTTACAAACCGCTTTTAAGCTTTCAAGTTCACCAACCTGAGCACTACCAAATGCAGCACTTCCTGAAGCGCCAGCAAGTGCTGCAAAGCGCTGTGTCGACAAGCAAGAACAAACCATTAGCTGGCATCCTGAGAATCAAAAAGGCCTGCTTCTTTCATCGCTATTAGTGATGCCCTAACTGCGGCTATTGTTTCGTTGATATGCGCTTCAGTATGTGCGCCACAAATAAAATTCACTTCACGGCGCATAAGCACACCACGTTTTGCCATTTCAGCTAGGAAAGGTACTGCAAACTTTACGTGCTCTTGCGGATCTTTGGCAAATAAGAACATCGGAATTGGGTCATAACCAACTACTTTGAGTGGCACACCTAACTGCAGTGAAACCTGATTAACCTCTGCTTTTAAAATTGCGCCAAGTCTTGCTATATGCTGAGTGAATTCAGTGCGTTGATATTCCTTCAATACAGCATCACACACTGCTAGCGAGAGCATTTCGCCACCAAAAGTAGTCGATACTTGCAGCTCATTAATCCGCGACATCAACTCACGCTTGCCTGCCACAGCAGATAAAGGCATCCCCGCCGCAATACCCTTAGACAAGGTCACTAAATCAGCCTGAATATCGAAGTATTCTTGCGCACCGCCGGGTGCTAATCTAAAGCCCGTTACCACTTCATCAAACACCAAGATCACACCATGCTCACTACAGATCTCTCGCAGCTGTTGTAGGAATGGTTTTTCTAATACACGATTATACGGAACCGATAACAGCACCACCGCTAGCTCATCTTTTCTTGCAATGATCTTTTCAATGATTTTTGGTTCATCTGCAGGCGAAAACAATGGCATGCGATGAGTTAACCCTGCAATAACAGCTGGTACTCCTGGAGTGTCAAACATGTACTGATCATGCCAACCGTTATAACCTACCGTCATAATTTCATCCCGACCTGTCACGTGACGGGCGAGTCTTACCGCTGCAGAGTTAGCATCTGCACCCGTTTTAAAAAAGCGAACTTGTTCGGCATTTGGGATCACTTCAATTAAGGTTTTCGCCGTCTGCACTTCGATAGGTGTAGGCAACGAATGAATAATGCCGTTGTGCAAGTGCTCTGTAATTGTATTGACAACAACAGGGTGATTGTGACCTAAAGTATTGGCCGCTAAACCACAAATAAAGTCGATATATTGATTACCATCAACATCGGTGACAATGGCTCCCTCTCCCTTGCTCAGATAAACCGGGAAAGCCCCTGGTGCAAATTGCTCTGGCTTTTTCATCATTGATTGAGTAAAACCCGCGATCACTTGTTCACCTTCGGTTTGAAGTTGCTGAGATTGCGTCAAAGAAAGTGTTTGATTATTCATATATTCCTCGAAAATTAATGTCCTAGTGTCGCCCCACCATCAACCAACAGATTAGCCATGGTGATGTGTCGAGCTTGGTCACTGAGTAAAAACAAAATACTGTTTGCGATATCCGTCGCTGAAGCGATACGACCTAGTGGAATACCTAATTTGAATTGCGTTAAATCGCCTTGAATGGTTTGCTCAGCACCATTTTCATCGCGCCATAGCTGCTGCTGCATTTGAGTGTCGGTAGACCCCGGCGCAACTAGGTTACACCGAATGTTAAACGGTGCGACTTCTAGGGCTAGCGTTTTAATCATCGCACTCAAGGCCGCTTTTGAAGCGCAATAACTTCCCATATTCACTCTAGGTGTGCTAGCTGCATTACTGCTCACAGCAACGATGGCACCACGCTTTCTTATCCGCATCTTATTCGCCACCGCCTGACATAAATAAAATGGCCCATGGCAATTTACGGCAAACGTATCAAGCCACTGGGCATCGCTTTGTTCTAGCAGCGTTCCCATGTGCAAAATACCAGCGACACTGGCAACATACTCTAGTGCACCGAGCTGGATTTCAATTTCCTCAACTACGGTTTGCACAAGGTTTTTGTTAGTAACATCAAGATGGATTTGGAAGTGATTAGCCGTTACTTCTTGGAGTTGACTCGCGGCAATAGCAATATCTGCCGCAACTACAATCGCTCCGCGTGCTAATAGTTGCTCGACCAGTGCTTTACCTATGCCCTGATAAGCTCCCGTCACCAACGCAATACGCCCTGTAAATTCACATTCATTGGACATCTAGTACACCTCATCCATGATTTCATGGCGGCGTTCATGATAGGTTTCTTCATCCTGACCGCGACGCCAATATGGAATGGCATACAGTTGTTTTTTTGATAACCCAAAACCTTGAATAAGCTGCTTACGACACGCCAGTACTGCACCATTTTCGCCAGCAATAAAAGCACTGATAGAAGTCACACCTGAGGGTATTGCAACATTTGCAATTGCTCTTGCAAGTTGTTCACAGTCACCACTTTGACGCAGCAACCAATGAATATTGACACCTGATGGTGCAGTAATAGTATGCTTATCATCTAATGAATCTATTTCAATAAAGACTTCAGCTCGTCGCTCTGCCTCAAACCCCTCGAGCAGCGCGCTAATCGCCGGAACAGCTGTAAGATCGCCTGCAAGCACGTGCCAATCCGCATCCGCTAGCAATGGATCTGGCCCACCAGGCCCTGCAACCCCAAGTTCAGCGCCAACGTCGGCATTGACCGCCCAGCCAGATGCTGGACTGTGGGAGCCGTGCACTACAAAATCAATATCCAATTCATTGCTGTCTGGTCGATAAGCTCGCACCGTGTAAGCCCTTGTCACCGGGCGATCCGTCGGCCAAACAATTTTACCGCTATCATCACGTGTTGGGAGTGATAATGTGCCGGTTGTTCTATTTGCGAAGAATAGCTTGATATGCGCACCATCATAACCGCTTGGGAAGCCATGTAACGCTTCGCCAGAAACGGTGATCCTCAACAAGTGTGGCGTGATATAGCGCTTGGCTACACAAAATACACGGCGAGGACCGCTAGGTGGAACTGGTTGTCGTTGCTTCATGACAACTCCTCTTTCGATTCAGAAAATTTAGCCTGTAATGTCTGCAGTCGTTTATACGCTTCAGGATGGTGTTCAATTTTTAGCAAGTTGCTGGTAAAGGCATAAATGAGGTAGCGCGCTAAGTCGGCCTTTACAAAAGACTGCAAACTCGCATCGTGTTGGAGACTTGCTGAGATAAAACTCTGATTGCTCGCAACCAATGTCGTCGCTTTTTGTGATTGCTGCGGCTGACTTGTAAAGAAACTCGCAATCGCTAGGTCTTCTTCATCTTGTGACTGTTCAAGAACAGCCAACCAGCTCAACAAAGATTCCACGTTGAAAACAAAACCAAAATCGATAAGCCATTGATACAATTCCGGTAACGACACTAAAGTTTGCGGTGTCACGTTAAAGACAGCCGCAGTAGTAGGCGTTAAAGTTTGTGCGCTGACAAATTTGGCAACTCTATCTACAGGCGTCCACGGCTCAGACACAGCAAGCTCAGGCAAACGATGAAACTTAAGTCCAGAGCGCAAGATGCGCCATACCAAGTCATTGTGGTTAATATAGCCACTTTGTTTGGCCCCCGTAACTCGTGCTAAGCGATATACTTGTGCTGCTACCCCCTGTTGAATAGCGGTTTCTACCATCGCTTCCGCAACCCATTTTGATTGCTGATAACCATCGTGAAGGCCACTATGATAAGGAATAAACGCCTCATCAAGAGGCACTCCGGACTGTGGTGCGACCGCAATAGTCGAGACGTGATTAAATGGCAAACTAAAATATTTCGCGAACATCAATAATTCCGCTGTCGCATCTGTATTTGCCACTTTTAAGCTACTGTAATCACGTAACACAGAGGTATGCGCTGCATTGTGTAATATTCGAGTCACGCGCATGCCCAGCTGTTGATAGTCTGCATCACTCAACCCAAGTTGTGACGAGGCAATATCTCCAAGCAACAGCGTTATCCTAGAACTATCTATTTCACCAAGGTTTTGCATGTCGAAGGCTTGCTGTAACCGTTCGAACCCATGCTCTATGTTATTAGCTCTTACACTGCAAATTACACTTAGATCCGGCTTCGCAAGTAAATGCGCCAGTAACTGCGCACCAACAAATCCCGTCGCACCGGTCAGCAACACCGTTTCCTCACTAGTTTCAGTTAGTGTATGCGGTTGAACCTGCAACAGCCTATCTCTAAATTGAGCAAGGTCTGCTTTTATCGTTGTCGCGATATTCGCGTTCGTCTTGTGTGCTAATTCATCACCAAGCTGTAGTGCATTACACAAGTCGACGAGTTTAGGATGCGCAAATAAAAATGCGACATTCACCGTTTTATTAAGTAGTTGTGTTAGCCGCCCTGCAACTTGAATACATTGGAGTGACTGCCCCCCAATGCTGAAAAAGTTATCGGCTAACCGGACATTACTCACGCCCAGAACTTCCCGCCAAACGGCAGCTATCTGTGTTTCAAAGTCACTCATAACCTCAGCGTCACAGGCGGCATTTTGCTGCTCAGATAATCGCTTGCGATCGATTTTATTGGCCGGTGTTTTAGGTAAAGCTTCATATTGATAAAGCTGTGCAGGTAACATTGGAGCGGGTAACTGCTCACTCAGCACTGTGCGTAAATCATTTAACGCCAATGCGGTGGTACTCACTATATGCGCCGCCAAAGCAGTTGCACTACCTTGCGCATTCTTAACCACAGTCACCGCGGCTTCAAGAATGGCAGGAACACTCAATAGCACAGCTTCAATCTCACCAATTTCAATCCGGTAGCCACTGATTTTTAACTGGGCATCGACGCGGCCAAGATATTCAAGTTGCCCACTTTTATGCATCCGCACAATGTCTCCGGTACGGTAAGCCGCTATGCTCCGCATAGCTTGCGGATCCCAAAATGAAACAAACGCAGCAGCAGTTTGCTCGGCCAGACCCAAATAACCGCTCGATAAACCCACGCCCGTAAGCCAGAGCTCCCCGCGCTCGCCAAATTTTGCGATCTGGCCTTTTTCACGCATTACCACAGCACCGCGTCCGGGTAAGGGCAAACCAATTAAGTTTGGATTTGTTGCTTTACTGAGATCAATGGCAGTAGCAACGACTGTAGCTTCCGTCGGGCCGTAAGTGTTAAGTAAACGTACAGACTGTTTAAACTGCTCACGCCACGCTTCTACACGCTGACGATTAACCGCCTCTCCGCCTATAATGATGGTATGAATTGACGCAGGAAGCATACGGCGAGTCGCGCACAGGTGTCGACAAAGCTCATGCCAGTAAGCGGTAGGTAAATCGAGTATAGTAATACGTTGGTTTTCTAGTTCGGCAAGAAAATCCTCAAAAGACTCCAACATGGCGTCATTACGCAGTATCAACGTCGCACCGGCCGTCAAAGTAACAAAGACTTCTTCAATACAGGTATCAAAATGAAAGGGCGCAAACTGTAATACTCTATCTTGAGCACCTACTTGATAGGCCAGACGTGCGCCACTTACAAAACCTGCCAATGCGTCGTGGCTTATCTGCACCCCTTTAGGCTTACCCGTGGAACCTGAGGTATAGATTAAATAGGCTTGTTCTAATAAAGGAAGTATTGATGGGGTGGCAGCAAACGCTTCAAGCTGAGCATTTGCAAGTTCGCTTGCAATATTAAGCTGTGTAACGCCAGCGTCGCGGATCTCAGCTAACCCTTCACTACTATCATCCACCAATGCTAGGCATGGCTTAGCATCAGCGATAATACTACGATTACGCGCAGAAGGAGCATCGCTATCAATAAAAACGAAGCGGTGCTGCGCAGCAAATACGGCCCACATTGCAATCACTGTATATTGGCTACGAGGCAGTGCTAGTAATACGGTACCATCATCGACGGAAGCTTTGACTCTAAGGCGTTTTGCTAGCCATAGCACTTGCTGTACTAACCGCTCATAGCTAATAGCATGTCCATCTATCGTCTGAACCGCTATTGATTTAGGCGACTTCCTTGATAACTCCAACAAACAACTAAGTACGTCACTCTGCTCCACAGGTGCTGGAGTCTCGCTTATCGCAAAGTCCCGATTGGTAACGCGTAATGGCATTTGCAAGTCCACAGCAACTGCATGGAGAAACTGCAACGTTTCACTTTGTATACTCAACAACTCAGCTTTACTATAGCCACTTTGGTTACCTTCAATCTCGAAACGAATACTGCCGTCCATTTGCTTGATAAAAATAAATGCAATGTCCTCAACAGGCCCAGCAGACACAGTATGACTTGTCACCGCTTCACCCTGGCAGGTTTCATGACGTTCAAAAGGTAAAATATTAACAACTGCACCAAACAATCTTGTTGGCAATTGCAAGGTCACAGCTTCAGCTTTTAAATCTTCATAACGATATCGAAAATGCCTTCTAGCTTGACGCAATTGCTCACTGACCTGACGGATTAAACCTTCAAAACTCTCAACAAGCACAAAGTCCACTGGAACCGGTACAATATTCATATGCATGCAAGGCGTATTCGCAGCTTTTGATGCCATACGATTGGCAACAGGCATGCCCATGATCGTTTTCGCCACCCCAGTGCGTTGATAGACAATAGCGCTAACCACGGTCAGTAATAGTTCAGACCAGTTGGCGTCGACCGAATTGGCTCGAGCCTCCAACTGATTGAGCAAAGTTGCTGATAATTGCGTCGTAACCTTTTCCTTGTCCGCCTCTGTATTTAACACTTGTGTTGTCAGGGCTGCAGCATTATCCAGACCTTGCAGCTGCTGGTGCCAATACAGCCTATCCTGCTGATACCACTTGCTTTGACGGTACTGACTATCTTCAGTGATGACAGCTTGATATTGAGTTTCATCAGCCGTAACTTGAGCCCCCTCATAGGTCTGAATCACTCGATTAGAAACCAGCGCAAAACTAAAGCCATCCATCGCAATATGATGCGCACCAAGTGCCCAATAGTAGTGGTTAGTGGCAAGTCGGATTAACACATGACGATATAAGTCGCCATTGGCTAAGTCATAAGACTGAGCTTGCCACTTTATCAAAAGCTGCTGTGCTGCAAACGCTGCATCATCGCTTTCTGACAAGTCGATATAGTCGCCCAACTTTGCCACTCGCTCAGCTTCGCTGAGTAATTGAGTTGTCGGCACGCCTTGATGTTCAATAAAGCGTACATTGATTGCCGTCGTACTTTGTAGCACTCTAGAAGCAGTTAACAGCCAATCTTCAGCATTTATTGGCACGTTTAACTCAACATACTCAGCAGTGTTATAGCGCGTACTAGTAGGCTGTTTTGCCTGCCCAAGCCAAATCCCAAGTTGCGCAGCGGTTAAAGGCCAATTACTCATGCAGGTTCCATCGCCAGCGGTGCTTTGCCCACTAGAATTTCATACCACTCATTAAGTGTGGTGCTTTCTGCAAGTTCAGCTAGCGTAATATCGATGCCTTGCGCCCGCCACTGATCAATCAATGTCATTACGCGAATGGAATCTAATCCTAGATAGAGTAAATTTTCTTCAGGATCAACCTCTTCCACATCAATGCAAAGCAATGCTGCAATCGCCTCCTGCATCGAGTCCAAAGATAACTTCTGTTGTGTATTTTGTGGCGTGCACGCAGCAATAACCTCGTCCAACAATTGCACCTGCCCACAACGAGAAGAAACATACTCCATCGCATGGAGATGTTCTGCTTCACCAAAGTCTGCGACAGCATCCGCAACAACGAATGCTTTTACGTCATACATAAAGGCGTCTAATGCCGTAGATAAGATACCGATATGGGCATAAATTCCACAGATAATAAGCTGGTCTCGACCTTGTGCCTGCATATCCTCAAGTACGGTACTACGTTTAAATGCGCTGTAACGCCACTTGGTATAAACCTTATCATCGGCAGTTGGAGCAAGTGCAGGTAAAATACTCGTGTCTTGCTCAGTCAGACCAGTTCCCCAAAAATCGGTTAGCAGCGCTCTATCTTTCGGATCTTGATTTGCGGGCTGTGCAGTATACACAACAGGAATACCAGCAGCTTTGGCTGCTACGATTAAATTACTAATTTGTTGGATCAAAGACCGCATCGGTGCTTGCGTTGTATCATAGAAATTCACAAAATAAGATTGCATATCGTGAACCAATAGCACCGCTTTGCTCGGGTTAATTTTCCACTCAGTGCGATTTTCCGGGCGGCTTGATGGTAATGGATATGAAGAAATACGTGGGATTGCCATGAGTTTATCCTATTGAGTATTATGCAGTTTGTGATGAGGTAAGTAGATTAGCGATATGCTCACGCAACGCGCGTTTATCGATCTTTCCAACTTTCGTTTTTGGTAGTGACGCAATAAATTCAAAGCGGTCAGGATACTTGTAATCAGCGAGCCCACGACCTCGAACAAAACGGTTGAGCGTTGCCCTTGTGAGTCGTTGGTCAAGCTCTTCTCGCGGCACGACAAATGCGCATATACGCTCACCCAACAGACTATCTGGCATTGCAACAACCGCACAATCATGAACCGCAGGATGTGCCAATATTTGGTTCTCGACTTCTTCTGCTGCGACCTTTTCGCCACCTTTATTGATTTGATCCTTATCGCGGCCCTCAACAATTATGTCGCCCGATGCAGTTTGTTTAACCACATCACCACTACAGTAAAAACCATCTTCAGTAAATGCAGCTAAGTTATGAAGTTCAGCGTTTAAATAACCACGAAATGTATAAGGTCCTTTAGTCGTTAATAACCCAGCCTCTCCTTGAGGTACTGGTTGATTATTCTCGTCGACGATACGGATTTCGTCAGCTGCACTCATTGGTCGACCTTGTGTATGATGTCGCGTCCATTCGTCATCATCGAGACGGGTATAGTTGACAAGTCCTTCCGCCATGCCAAATACCTGCTGCAACGTCACAACAAGCTCTTTTTCCATTCTGGCAGCGAGGGTGGCACTGAGCTTAGCTCCACCGACTTGGAGCACAGTTAACGAGCTTAGGTCATAGCGTTGTCGCTCTCGGGAATCGAGCCACAACGAAACCGCAGGGGGAACCAAAGCGGCCCAATTTGGTTTATGGGCCTCGATCAGCCTAAAACAGCTGCTTGGTGAGGGTTCTGGAGCACAGATCACTGTACCACCAGCGTAAAACACTCCCAATGCGCCGGGTGAACTAAGCGGAAAATTGTGTGCGGCAGGTAGAGCGCAAAGGTATCGCGTTTGTTTATTCCATTGACACACTTCGACACTTTGGCGAACACTATAGTAATAATCATTGTGGGTACGAGGGATCAACTTAGGTGTACCTGTGCTTCCCCCCGACAATTGAAAGAATGCCACATTGTCCGCTTGATGCTTACGAAAAGGCAGAGAATCAAAATGCTCAAAGCATGCAGAAGCATGCAGCTTTTCACCAAGCTCTTTCGCCCAAGTACTTTGACCACGCAGCAGCACATACTGTAGCTGTGGTGTACACGCTTTTAACTGTTCAAAGAATTGACTATCACCAAACAGAGAATGCTTTGTGTCCGCAATGATCAACTTTGGCTGCAGAGCAGCTGCGTAATGTGTTAACTCGACTTGGTTATGATTCATCAAAGCATTAACAGGTAACACTGCCAGCTTTTGTAAAGCAAAAAATACCACATAGAATTCGTAGCAATTAGGCAATTGCACAATAGCGGTGTCACCGGCACAAAGTCCTTGCGCAGCCAAATAACTCGCCAGTCTCGTCGCCTCTTTTTCCAAGCATGCATAGGACTTCTCGATATCGTTATCGATAACGGCAATTTGAGTCGGATTTTCTTGTACTTGACGCTCTAAGATCTGACTTAACTCTTCATCTATCCAATATCCAAGATTGCGATATCGCTCTGCATCCTCAACAGGCCAACTAACACAACTTTTTAACATAAATACGACCTTATGAAATTTCCTATGTGGGTTATTTCGTTATGCAAAATCCATTCGGCGTTTAGAAAAAATAATGAAATTAAAAATACCACTTAATTATCAAAATCTTAACCCCAAACACCGAGCTCCAATTTGCCGCTAACCCCCTAATGACGATTGCCCCTAAGATTAATTTAGAAAAATTTAAAATAATTCTCATAACTGTTCATATTTTTACCTACGCACCTTTTGATGACACAAACGTTACAAATAAGTAAATTAAAATTCGATTTAGCTATTGACAAAAACCCGATAAAAAACCTAGGATCTAATTGAGAATTATTTTCATTATTAATCGTAGAGGGATAAAATGGCAGCAGTGTTGCGCTCAGATAATACGGTAGATGTTCGTCGTTGGGCCGATATAATTGAAGTACAAAGGGAGAAATTGACTGCATATTTAACCTCAATTCTTCACTGCCAATACCTCGCAGAAGACGCTTTACAGGAAACGTATATTCGTCTGTCAAAAATGCCTGATGAACAAGAGCAAGCCATTAGCAATCATGTGGCTTACTGCTATCAAACAGCAAGAAATATCGCAATTGATATGGTAAGGAAAAAATCAAAGGAAAGCTGGGTTAGCTTAGATAGCGCACTGCTAGGACAATACACTGATAAGCAAGTCAGTGCTGAAGAAACCTTAATTGAGCAAAATCTAGATGGTCGTATGATGCAAGCGGTAAGCTCTCTATCAAAACGCCACCAGAACATTCTAAGCTTGTATAAACGTGGTGATTACAAGCAGAAGGATATTGCCAAGATATGTGCAATTTCACCGACGTTAGTGAATTTTATAATTCAAGAAGTGATTGTAACGTGTCAAACCGTATTAGCACACTAAGTATCTAAACCAGCTTGAACGCGTAATTTGGCAGCAATGAAATCAGGGTGAGCAACATAAAACAGCCCGGCTATTTTCCTAATGATATGGTCTTCATGGCTGTCGAGCTCGCCATCAGCATAAGCAACGTGCCACAATAGCTCAATGATCTCGATGCGCTCAATGTCGCTAGTGTGATTATTCACTTGCTTGGCAAAAGAATACATATCTACCGCCTGTTCCACCAATTGCTGTGCTTGCGTTATCAGTGCACTCACTTGTGGTTCAGGCAATTCACAACGTGTTTTGAGTAGCTCCGCAATTTTATCGAACTCCGACTGTTGTAGTTTGCCGTCCGCTCGCATCACTTCAACCAGTAATGCAGCAAGCGCGGTATTAAAGTCGATTTCTTGTTTCGGTGATGATTCCTGCAAGCTTTGAAATAGTTTTTTAAGTTGGTTAAGCAAGTAGCTAATCTCCCATGTGATATACTGTAAATGTAGCAGACTAAAAGGACAGTTATGCGTAAGTTATCATTGAGACTAAATTCATTAAAGCTAAGTTCCCTAGTCGTAGGTGTAACACTGCTCTCGGCGTGCCAATATACACCGGTTCCACGAGGCGAACCTGAAAAGCTCTATGACTTTGACCATAAAGTACATTATGAGCAAACCACGTATAACGATGACCACTTTCGACTGGCAATTAAGCCAGATAGTTATGCGCATTTTAGGCAACAAAGCGTATTTTTGCTGCGCCATGCCAAACGCTTATGCCAAGGCAGTAACCCACAATTGACATTACTCGGAGGCGTTCAAGGCTTTGATAAGATGCCATTAGAGCCACGACCTTATCAGAATGACTTAACGGTAGACGTAAAATGTGTGGCCAAGTAGCCACACATTTTTGTTAGCGCTATAAATTTGTTTTCGTTACTCGCTCTGGGTTTAGTCTTTATACCAGTTGTATTAAGTAAATGATCTATCTTGAAGCGGGAAAATAGCTTTAGTAGCAAGGCAAAAATTTTGCTATTTAGTTGTTCTAAAAGAGAAATTTTTAACGAAGCTAATATGCTATTTCACCCTTCAAATTGATTAGAGAATTAATTCAATTGGTATTATATCCCCAAGGCGCTGTTGGTGCAGCGACAGGTTTCGTTAAATCAAAGTCCACTCGGAACTCTCGCCCTTCACGCACTAAACGATAGGTAAACTGCTCTGGATAGATATACATCTGCCATGTATTTCCGACTGACTGTGGGATCCCTTGCTGGACGAATAACTGTTTTGAGTATTCATCAGCCGGGAACGACTGCACGGTATTAAATCCCGCATCTAGGGTATGACCACCATACATAGTAGAGACATCGTCGCTGCCATCTTCATGGCGGTGATCGTGCTTTAAGCTCAAACCACTCCCTGTTTTGGTGATGATCCAAGTTCTTGAAGCATCTTTTCCTACATGAAAGGGAACTTGAAGCTCAGCGTCACTGCATTTACGAACGTGCATCACAAGGCGCGCATCACTAAAGCTGCTTGGCCCTTGATTATCCACCGTTACTTTACCTTCGTAGGCTTTACCACAATGCGCTTTAATAGCGTCAAAAAATGCATCATGGCTTGGGATGGAAACCAGCGGGGCAGGACGTGCGAAGGCTGCGCAGCTCAAGGTTGCGAGTAGCGCTAAAGTTAATTTTTTCATTAGAGACACCTAAAACAAATAAAGCCAGAGCTTAATCAGCTTCTGGCTTTGTAGCAAAATTATTCGACCAAATTGAGTAAACAGCTATTATTGCCAAGGTCTTATCGTAGCAAGCTGCTGCTCAAAGGCATCAATTTGGGCATTTAATAATTCGGTCTCACCGATAAAGTCAAGGCCACTCAAGAGGCGTGCTTTGATGTCTTCTCGCACCTCAAAGTCAATTGGTGCAATACCCACCCCGCTTATCTGCTGCGCTTCTAGGTCAATACTCAAATGTACTTGTGATTGTTGCTCGCATGCATCGAAGAGCGCATCTAACGTGCTGGCTGGTAACGCAATGCAAAGCATTTGGTTATTACCACAATTGTTAAAAAAGATATCGGCAAAGCTCTCGGCTAAGATCACCGTAAAACCATATTGCTTTAGCGCCCATGGAGCATGCTCACGAGACGAACCACAACCAAAGTTGTCACGGGTTAACAAGATTGACGCGCCCTGATATTGTCGATAGTTAAGCACAAAGTTCGGATCTGGCTGGCCATCTTCAAGATAGCGCCAATCATAAAACAGCGCTTTATCAAACCCATCGCGGCTGGTTGAAGTTAAAAACTGCTTGGGAATAATTTGGTCTGTATCAACATTGTTTTTGTCTAATGGCGCAACTAGGCCCTGATGAAACACGCTCATGACGCCTCTCCTCGAATATCAGTAAAGTGACCTGCAATTGCCGCTGCGGCAGCCATTGCTGGACTCACCAAATGCGTACGACCGCCTCGCCCTTGGCGCCCTTCAAAATTACGGTTTGAGGTCGATGCACAGCGTTTTTCTGCGCCAAGACGATCATCATTCATCGCCAAGCACATAGAGCAGCCCGGTTCACGCCACTCAAACCCCGCAGCTTTGAAAATATCGGCTAAGCCTTCTTGTTCGGCTTGCTGTTTTACTAATCCTGATCCCGGGACGATAAGCGCTTCAACGCCTGCCGCTACGTGCTTGCCCGCCACCACTTGTGCCGCCGCACGCAAATCTTCAATACGGCTATTGGTGCAAGAGCCAATAAATACGGTGTCGACTTTGGCATCGCTTAGCCTTTGTCCTGCTGTGAGGCCCATATATTTCAGCGCGCTGCGCATCGCATCCGCTTTGACTAAATTAGGTTCATCGTCAGGGTTAGGTACTAGATCATTAATCCCAATGACTTGTTCTGGACTGGTCCCCCAGGTTACTTGAGGTTGCACACTGTCAGCATCCAGCTCCACAACACGATCAAATACAGCATCCGGGTCGCTATGCAAGGTTTGCCAATAGCGCACCGCAGCATCAAAGTCTTCGCCTTGAGGTGCAAATGGGCGACCACGTAAATACGCAAAGGTTTTCTCGTCAGGTGCGATCAAGCCAGCTTTCGCCCCCATTTCAATACTCATATTACAGAGCGTCATCCGCGCTTCCATCGATAGCGCTTCGATCCCCGTCCCACAAAACTCAGCCACATAGCCAGTGCCACCAGCTGTGCCTAATTGCCCAATCACAGCGAGGATCAAGTCTTTTGCAGTCACGGTAGGACGCAAGACGCCATTCACTTGAATTTTTAACGATTTGGCTTTTTTCTGTTGTAATGTTTGCGTGGCCAGCACGTGCTCAACCTCTGATGTACCAATACCGTGAGCCAGCGCACCAAATGCACCATGCGTTGAGGTATGGCTATCGCCACATACAATTGTTGTACCCGGTAAAGTGATCCCTTGCTCAGGTCCCATTACGTGCACTATGCCTTGGTTAATCGAATTCAAATCGTAAAGTACAATACCAAACTCTTCACAGTTTTGTGCCAACGCTTGTAGCTGGTTTTTGCTCACCTCGCTGGCAGCATCAATCGAGCGGCTCTTGGTCGAGACATTATGGTCCATTGTCGCAAAGGTTTTTTCTGGACATCTTACCGGACGATTCTGCTCTCTTAAGCCCGCAAATGCCTGCGGTGAAGTGACTTCGTGTACTAGATGACGGTCAATGTACAAGAGATCGGTTTGCTCGTTTAATTTAGCAACCACATGGGATTGCCAAATTTTATCGTATAATGTTTTTGCCACTTTCTCTTACCTTTATTAAACCCTGTCGACGATCGCTTGCGCGACATCCATAGTAGTAAACCCTGCTTGAGGATAGATATCCGGTGTACCTACACCATCTTTCACCGCCTCAGCTACTGCCTTTTCAATTGCGCGTGCCGCTTCATCCTGCCCCAATGAATAACGTAGCATCAACGCGGCACTTAAGATTTGTGCGATTGGGTTTGCCACCCCTTTACCAGCGATATCTGGTGCTGAGCCGCCCGCAGGCTCATATAAGCCAAAGCCCGATTGATTTAGACTTGCCGATGGTAATAACCCCATGGAACCCGTGATCATTGCACATTCATCAGAAAGGATGTCACCGAACAGGTTATCGCACAGTAGCACATCAAACTGGCTTGGTTGCTTTACCAACTGCATCGCAGCGTTGTCGATATAAATATGATCAAGCGTCACATCTGGGTATTCTTTCGCGACTTCATTGACCACTTCACGCCACAGTACACTGGTTGCCAGCACGTTGGCTTTATCTACAGAAGTCACATGATTGCTTCTAAGTCTCGCTGCATCAAAAGCAAAACGGGCGATGCGTTCGATTTCTTTGCGCGAATAGGTTTGCGTATCAAACGCCGACTCGCTTTCGCCATCACCTTGGCGACCTTTTTCGCCAAAATAAATCCCGCCAGTAAGCTCGCGGACGCATAAAATATCAAAACCTTGCTGGCTAATGTCACTGCGTAGTGGAGAGGCGGCGCTCAATGCGGGCAATAGCTGCGCCGGACGCAGATTACAAAATAGCTGAAAGTGCTTTCTAAGCGGTAATAAAGATGCCCGCTCTGGTTGCTCATTTGGCGGTAAGTGCTCCCACTTAGGCCCACCCACAGAACCAAATAGAATCGCATCAGCAGCTTCACACGCGGCTAATGTCGCCGCGGGTAGGGCTTCGCCAAATTGGTCTATGGCCGCACCACCTATCGCTTGTGGTGACTTTTCTAAAGCAAAGTTGAACTTAGTCGCCACTTTATCTAATACCAGCTCAGCGGCTTGCATCACTTCTGGACCAATTCCATCTCCAGCTAGTACGGCGATTTTGTAGTTTGCTTGACTCATCCTGCTTTCCTTTGTTGTTTTAGGCTAGACACTTTTTGTGCTCTATCAATTAGGTTATATACTCGGATCATGGCTCTCACTGACGCTTCGACAATGTCGGCTGCAAGTCCCACACCGTGATATTGCTTACCATCAAACTTGGCAATAATATCGACTTGGCCTAGTGAACTTGCCCCTTTACCTGTCGCATCAAGGTTATACTCCACCACTTCCACCGCCATGCCAGTGATACGCTCGATAGCTACAAACGCCGCTTCTACAGGACCGTTGCCGGTTGCCGCTTCTTGCTTAAGCTCACCATTCAAGGCAATCCCCACAGTCGCGCTCGCGATGGATTGAGAGTTAGAAGATGCATTGACGAACTGTAATTGGTAGCGCTCGTCTTTATCTTTGATTTGGTTGAAATAAATCATCGCTTCAAGGTCATAGTCGTAAACCGTGCCCTTTTGATCGGCCAACGCCAAGAAGCTTTCATACAGGCTATCCATATCGTAATCCGATTTCTGATAGCCAAGCTCGGTAAGACGATGCTCAATAACATGTCGGCCAGAGCGTGACGTCATATTTAACTGGTTACTCGGTACGCCAACTGTTTCTGGTGCCATGATTTCATAGGTGTTTTGTGCTTTTAAGACGCCGTCTTGGTGAATACCCGAGCTATGTGCAAAGGCATTTTCACCCACAATTGCCTTGTTTGGCTGCACCGGCATATTGCAGATTTTAGCAACTTGGCGCGACGCACGATAAATCTCTTCACTACGAATATCGGTGTGTACTTTTAGGTGGTCTTGGCGCATCTTCATGATCATCGCCACTTCTTCTAGTGAGCAGTTACCTGCACGCTCACCAATACCATTGATGGTACATTCGATTTGTCTTGCACCGGCTTGTACCGCCGCGATTGAGTTTGCCACCGCAAGTCCTAAATCGTTGTGACAATGGACGCTTAGTCTGGCTTTGTCGATGTTAGGCACATTATTTCGAATATGGTAAATCATCGCTGCATACTCGTCTGGCGTGACGTAACCTACGGTATCAGGCAAGTTAATCGTAGATGCACCGGCATTAATCGCCGCTTCAACAATACGACATAGATCAGAGTGTGGCGTACGGCCAGCATCTTCACATGAAAACTCAACATCATCAGTGTACTTTCTGGCTTGAGAAATGGCCTTAATCGCCATGTTAGTTGCATCATCTAGACTCATTCTTAACTTATGTTCTAGATGCAGAGGACTGGTTGCGATAAAAGTGTGAATGCGGCGCTGCTCAGCACCTTTAAGGGCTTCGCCACACGCGTCAATATCTTTACTAACCGCACGCGCAAGGCCGCAAATTGCGGGGCCTTTCACCTCGGCAGCGATGCGTTGTACCGCACGAAAATCAGCCGGACTTGATACTGGAAAACCCACTTCCATGACATCCACATTGAGACGACTAATGGTATGCGCCAGTTGTATTTTATCTTCTTCTGTTAAGCTGGCTTTTAACGCCTGCTCACCGTCCCTTAATGTTGTATCGAAAATCCAGACTTTATCTTGCATACCCTTATCCTCAGCCAAAAAAAACCCCGCAAGTGCGGGGTGTCTACAGTAAATGTCGCTCAATTCGCGCAATTACACCCCACCCCTCTGGTTTACCAGTAGGAGGTTAAGAAGGAGTGAAATACGCGCAGTCATTTTCATTGAGCTAAGTGTTCCTGTTGATGAATTGGCTATGTTTTAACATGCTTTAAAAGCGACAATCAAGCATAAATTATCCCAAAAATAGAGTTTAAACCTCGATTTATTGGCAACTTAAATCACAATAACGCCAGTTTTAGAAAATATATTTCAAGATTAGAAGTGAACACAGATAGGATATGAAATGAGCAGGGGAATTTTGAATTTTAATTACCAATAAAAAAATAGCCAATTTAGGCTATTTTTTTATTGGTTCTGGATGTTTTGCATAACCAGAGGCACCTTTTGCGATATACCGCAACTGCCACTTCAACCGCTCGGTCAGTTCAGCCCGTTGAGGGGGGTCTTGATCCAAAGCCTCAGCACCAGAGCTAAATACTAAGGTGACCATTGCTTCAGCCTGCATGTGGGCGTGATGGGTATCTACTCCCGTTTCCGTTTCAAGATAATGAGCAAGCTCTAAGATAAAATGTTTGATTTCTCTAGCCACGGCGGCTCGAAACGCAGGCGACGTGCCCGAACGTTCACGCAATAATAAACGAAATTGGTTGCTCGACTGCTCAATAAATTCCATAAAGGTGTGCACAGAGGTATTGATCACGCTACCACCTTTAGCGATGCGACGCCTTGCTTGGCGCATTAGTTGTCGCAAGGTTAAACCCGCTTCATCTACCATAGTCAGCCCGAGCTCGTTCATATCCTTAAAATGACGATAAAACGAAGTAGGTGCGATACCCGCCTCTCGTGCGACTTCACGCAGGCTTAAATTCGAGAAACTATGCTCAGCACTTAGTTGATTAAATGCCGCTTCGATAAGCGCTTGACGGGTCTTCTGTTTTTGTTGGGCGCGTACACCAGCCATGGACTTTCCCCAATTCGCTTCGAAAAATAAGAACAATAAACCGCAGTCTAAACCTTGACGCAGCAAGAATGAAATACTATTTTAGCGTACAGTTGTACGCTGAAATTAGATTTTGAGATTAATTGATGAAAAAACCACCCATTTTATGGACCAATGTGCTGTTCTTTAGCTTATCGTTTTTAGCTGCGATCACTTTGGTGCCTTGGTATGGCTTTGAATACGGCTATACCACCAGCCACTGGGTAGCTTTTGTTGCCTGTATGTTTTACGCCGGTCTGTCGATCACCGCAGGGTATCACCGCTTATGGGCGCATAAAGCCTATGACGCCCACCCTGTGATTCAAGTTATTTTTGCGTTGGGTGGCGCATTCGCCTTACAAAACAGTATATTACATTGGAGTAGCGATCACCGTGTGCACCACGGCCAAGTCGACGACCCAGTAAAAGATCCGTACGCCGCAACACGAGGCTTCTGGTATAGCCATATCGGTTGGATGCTGAGAGATTATCAAGGCGAGACTTACGGTGATTATAATAACGCCAGAGACTTACAACGTAACCCTATCGTGATGTGGCAACACAAGCACTATATGAAATTGGTGTTACTTACAAATATCGGCATCCCGTTAGTGCTAGGTTTATTACTCGGAAATGTGTTTGGCATGTTGTTACTTGCGGGCGTACTCAGACTCGTACTCAGTCAACATTTTACTTTCTTTATCAATTCACTGGCGCACATTTGGGGTAGTCGTCCTTACACCGAAAAAAATACCGCGCGAGACAATGGCTTGCTAGCCCTATTCACTTACGGTGAAGGCTACCATAACTTCCATCATATTTTTGCCAGCGACTACCGTAATGGTATTCGTTGGTATCACTATGACCCAACTAAATGGCTGATCCGTACTTTTGCAGCACTGGGCCTTGCCAGTAAGCTAAAACGCACTCCAGTTGAACGCATTGAAAAAGCCAAGGCGGAGACCTTATTGAATAAGACTAAAGTCAGTCTCGCAAAATTGCCTTTGGCGCAAGATAAGCTTACATTGTTACAACAAGAGTATGATTTACTTCTTAAAAAGCTTCAAAACTACTGTACTGTGCAAAAACAGGTACTCGAAGCGAAGAAAGAAGCAGTACTTGCACAGTGCGAACATTCCGCACTGATGCAACAATATAAAGAGCTAGAACAAGCTTGGGAAAGTCAAAAACAAGCTTGGATTGCACTAAATTCGAGGCTACTGAAAACGGCATAATGTTCAGCGGCCTCAACAACTAAAGGGGTGAGGCCGTGAGCAAAAAAGCTTCAGAAAAAACCGAAACTGTTCCACAATCCTATCAATACGATGCCATTATTATAGGCACCGGACCTGGCGGCGAAGGCGCCGCCATGAATCTCTCTAAAAGTGGTAAAAAAGTCGCGGTTATCGAACGCCAGCATGCGGTTGGCGGTGGCTGCGTGCACTGGGGCACCATTCCCTCAAAAGCGCTTCGTCATTCTGTCAGTCGTTTAATTGAGTATAAAGCAAATCCACTTTATCGTTTTACCGAGCGCCCGCAGCGCCATACCTTTCAAGATATTTTGCACCATGCCAGTGATGTGATCTCAAAACAATCAACATTGCGTTCTAGCTTTTATGGTCG
The DNA here is from genome assembly GCF_000276645.1 of Pseudoalteromonas sp. NJ631. NCBI lineage: Bacteria > Pseudomonadati > Pseudomonadota > Gammaproteobacteria > Alteromonadales > Pseudoalteromonadaceae > Pseudoalteromonas > Pseudoalteromonas sp. NJ631. The sequence continues at coordinate 10,475 of NZ_AKXJ01000020.1, read as the reverse complement.
TAACCGCATTCACTTATTCCAAGGCGATGCCAGCTTTGTTGACGCAAATACGGTACAAGTCATTCATCAAGATGGTTCGCAAGAGTTACTCACCGCTAAAACCATTGTGATCGCCACAGGCTCGCGCCCATACCGCCCACCAGGCGTTGATTTTAACCACCCTCGCGTCTACGACAGCGACACTATTTTAAGCCTTGAGCATAATCCTCAGCGCGTATTGATATACGGCGCGGGGGTCATAGGCTGTGAATATGCCTCAATCTTTAAAGGACTGGGCGCAAAGGTAGACCTCATCAACACCCGCGACCGCTTATTGGCCTTTATGGATGCCGAGATCTCTGACGCACTCAGTTACCATTTTTGGAATAATGGTATTGTTATTCGCCATAACGAAGAGTTTGCGAAAGTAGAGACCCATGACAAAGGGGTTATTGTGCATCTACAGTCTGGCAAGAAAGTACGTGCTGACTGCATTTTATGGGCCAATGGCCGCTCCGGTAATACCGAAACACTCAACCTTGCAAGTGTAGGTCTAAAGGCTGATAGCCGTGGCCAGCTTAAAGTCAACGAACACTATCAAACTGAAGTAGATAATATTTTCGCAGTAGGAGATGTGATTGGCTATCCAAGCCTAGCCAGTGCAGCGTTCGATCAAGGGCGTATTGCAGCCAATGCGATTGTGCATGGTGCCTGTGATGATCGTTTGATCACCGATATCCCAACCGGCATTTACACCATTCCAGAAATGAGCTCTGTTGGTAAAACAGAGCAAGAGCTTACCGCTGCGCGCATTCCCTATGAAGTGGGCCGCGCCCAGTTTAAGCATTTGGCTCGTGCACAGATCACAGGCACTGAAGTCGGCAGCTTGAAAATTTTGTTCCATGCAGAAACCAAAGAAATATTAGGTATTCACTGCTTTGGTGAACGTGCATCCGAGATCATCCATATCGGCCAAGCCATTATGGAACAAAAAGGAACGGGTAATAATATCGAGTATTTCATCAATACCACCTTTAACTACCCAACAATGGCCGAAGCCTATCGCGTTGCAGCATTAAACGGTATTAATCGCTTACTGGATTAATGCATCGTATGGCATAAATAAGCGTGACACCTTGAGCGTCACGCTTATTGTTATAAATTAAAGCGATACTCCGCGCTGAGTCGCCACACATTATCGCTTTGCTTAGGCTTACCGTTAAAGGCCTCGCGGTTTGCAACTGTGGTTGTCAGACTCAAAAACTCTCCGCCCACCAGCCAATTGTTATTAATTCGATACTTCACTGTAGCGGTCAGTGCATGGCCATCACTTTGATTAGGGTCGAACTGCCAATCATCTTTGTCGATGACTTTGAACTGCTCCCCCCGTAAGGCAAAGCGCCACTCATCGCGCTGATGTGTGAGTAGCAAAAACCAGCTATTAAAGTCATTATCAACGCCTCGATTGGCACCCATTGCGGTATTACCCAGCATGCCTTGTGCGAGTATATGGGTCTGCGGTGTTAACTTGTAACGCCAAGCTGCACTAATAAATTTAGTGTCCCACGCATACTGCCCAGTTCGGTAGTTGATCTTACTTGGATCGCCATTATTATCGTACCAATAGACATTGATCTCACTGCGGTTTGAAAAGTCGCGATGATACCCAAGATAATAACCAAATCGGCCATCTACTTCAGAAAACGGTTCAACATGCTGTGCTTGATGTTGTAGCTGCGGTGTGTTCAACGACTCTACCGCGGCAAAGGGGAGACTTTCGTTAAACACCGACTGCCTATCATGCACGGTAAAGCCTCGCCATGCGAGTAAAGTGCCAGCCGGATCATTACCCTTAAAAACACCAAACACACCTTTGAATCCCTGACCGCGGCTACGACGCGTCTGCGGCTGCTCAATCGCGACTTCACCTCCAAATACCCGCACTTCCTCACCAATCCAAGCGTTGATAGCCGAATACTGGTAGGTATAGGGTGATGACCAGCCAATATCTGGGTTCTCAATAGAAAACTTCGGATAAAAGCCACCTGCTCGCATAATAAAACGGCGACCATTTTTGGGTAGTGTTCGATATTGCAAATACAGTTCTGTAAAACCGAGCTTGTCATCTGGGTCTGGCACATACTGCGTTACCCCATGCAAAGACCAAGCGCTGGCAACATCTACACGCCAATCAATAGCGCCTCGACTAAGCGTAATATCTGACTCCCCTTTGCCAAAACGCGTAACGCCCCACCCTGGCTGATACCAAGCTTTACGATTATCATCATGCTGCCAGGTCGTTTGCAGTTGTCCTTGTCCTGAAATTTCAACGGCACCTACTTGCCCTATGGCGAATAATGCCAGAGCGGCACTGAGCTTAGTAATCATCGAAGCCATCGGAGAAATCCTGAAGTGGAGCAACCAGAGTTTGCTTAATTTGATAGGTAATTGCTTGAGTGTTGTTCACAGCAGAGAACGCATGCTGTTCTATTTTGTCTATATTTTCGAATCTTTCATGCCACACATTCAGCTTTAGTGCGCTGGCTTGCTGAGCACCTAAGTCAATTGATACTTTGCCGCTGCTATCCGTTACCGCAAATAATGGGCTATCTACAACCACGATATAGCCCAGCATCCAATCGTGAATATTACAACCAAGCTCAACCACACCGGTTTGATCAAATAATACTTGTTTCGGGTCATCGCGATACAACTTAAGCTCGAATGGCTTTGCAGCAGAGAACGAATAGACGTGGTGCAGAATGGGATCTAAATTCGGAAACGAGACTTGTGTGCCTGCCTGCACCATCAAAATATGTGGCACAAACGCTTTATCCTTTTGCTCCATTTTATAATCTAGCGTCGTTCTTTTATTATCAAAGCCATCTCCTTGCAACCACACCGCGGCATTCGCGAGCGGCTGTTTATCAGCATCGACAATTTGTATTTCAAGGGCATTGACTAGACCGGCTTGTAGCATTGCCATCACAACAGCAATACGCCCAAAAATTGTTAGGTTTAGCATAAGCAGTTCAACCTATCCTTATTATTTTTCTTAGCTTGTCTACACTAGACCGAGCGGAATAATTATTACATTCATCGCATTTACAGCATGAATACGTATGCAACTTTTACGTGAACGTTAGCATACAACAGTAAGCTTAGCTTATGTGCAAAAGAACACGAATTTTCGTGCCGACAACAAGAAGGAAAAACTATGCGCCCCATGTCACTTTCCCTGATCGGATTAAGCTTGTTTACGACTACGAGCTTTGCCGCATCTTTAGCTGTGAGTTCGCCAGATGGCAAAATCACTTTTACCTTGAGTGATGATAATAGCCAGCCGACCTACCAAGTCAGCTTTAACGACAAAACCATTATTCAACCGTCTAAACTTGGTTTTGATTTCGCAACAGCTGCATCGATGCGCGATGGCTTGAGTATCACCACACATCAGCGCAATAGCGTCGATAGCAGTTGGCAACAACCTTGGGGCGAAGCCAGAGTGATCCAAGATAAGCACAATGAGCTTGCTGTCACCTTTGCTAAACAGACAGACAAGTCGCCGCAATATACTGTGCGTGTAAAAGTCTTTGATGACGGTGTCGGCTTTCGCTATGAGGTTGCTCAAAATCAAGCGCTTTATATCACCAGAGAATTAACCGAATTCGCCTTTGCACAAAGCGATAAAAGTACCGCGTGGTGGATCCCTGCTCGTGGCTGGAATCGCTATGAATATGTATACAACACCACACCACTGCACGATGCCCCACATGTGCACACCCCATTTACCTTAAAGAACCAAGACGGGGTTCATATCAGTGTGCATGAAGCGGCCCTAATTGACTATGCGGGCATGACCTTAAACCAGCGTCGCCCGGGAACATTTGTTGCCGATCTAACACCTTGGTCAGATGGCGTTGCAGTCAAAACTAATGGTAAGTTCAATACACCTTGGCGCACCCTGCAAATAGGCGATGAAGCCACCGACTTGTTGAACTCTCACCTTATTTTAAACCTCAACGAGCCAAATAAGCTCGGTGATGTATCTTGGGTTGAGCCGGGTAAATACATCGGCATTTGGTGGGGCATGCACATCAACAAAAATACTTGGGGCAGCGGCGATAAACATGGAGCCACTACGGCGCGCACTAAAGAATATTTGAGCTTTGCCGCTGACAACGGCTTTGATGGCGTGTTGGTTGAAGGTTGGAACATCGGCTGGGATGGCGACTGGTTCTTCAACGGTGATGTCTTTAGCTTTACCGACGCCTATGCTGACTTTAATATTGACGAAATAGCCAAGCACGGAAAAAAAGTAGGTGCACGCCTAATTGGTCATCACGAGACGTCTGGTAACGTCAGCAACTATCGCAATCAAATGGAGGCGGCCTTCGCACTCTACGAAAAAGCAGGCGTTCGCCAGGTTAAAACCGGTTACGTAGCCGATGGCGGCAACATCAAACGCATTGATGCCAAGGGCAATGCCAGATTCGAATGGCACGATGGTCAATTTATGGCAAATGAGTACTTAGACAACGTCAAACTCGCGGCCAAACACAAGATCAGTATCAATACGCATGAACCAATCAAAGATACCGGCCTGCGTCGTACCTATCCAAACTGGATTGCGAGAGAAGGGGCTAGAGGGCAAGAGTTCAACGCATGGGGCACACCACCAAACCCACCAGAGCATGTGCCAATGCTCGCCTTTACTCGCATGTTAGCAGGCCCAATGGACTTTACTCCGGGTATTTTTGACATGGGCTTCAACGGCCTTGGCGATAAAACCAACCGCCCACAAACCACCCTCGCCAAACAATTAGCGCTTTATGTTGTGCTTTATAGTCCAATTCAAATGGCGGCCGATTTGCCAGAAAATTACCTCGCTAAGCCAGACGCCTTCCAATTTATCAAAGACGTACCCACCGACTGGGAACACAGTATCGCACTTGCAGGAGAAGTGGGTGATTATGTTGTTTTTGCCAGAAAGGAGCGCAAGCATAAACAATATAGTGGTAACGATTGGTTCTTAGGCGCAGTAACTGACGAGGAAGCGAGAGAAATTCCTATTACTTTAGATTTCCTTGAGTCAGGTAAAACCTTTGAAGCGCAAATCTACGCGGACGGTGATAAAGCCGAATGGAAACAAAACCCGTATGAAATGAATATTTACCGTAAAAAGGTAACAAGTGCCGACAAACTCACATTAAAACTGGCTGCCGGCGGCGGTGTTGCTATTCGCTTTAAAGCGCTTTAAACATAAGGTGACTACCCAGCAGCTGGGTAGTCACCGCTTTGATCTGTACATTTAGCAAACTATACAGTAGGGTGAAATAGTCTATTAAGACATTCTTATTTCAAAGGAAAATAATATGAAACTTACCCTAGCAAAGAAAAAACTAAAACAATTAGACTATCAACAGAGCCAACTTGCCGTAAAACTCACACCGCAAGCAGTCGGTGGTAGAGGACCAGAAACCGGCGTTATGTGCGAAACGACTAATAACGATTACTGGTGCCAACGTCCAAGTTCACCGGCTGTTACCTGCAGCGTAATGGAACGCTGTTTATAAGCATTTCCCACCATATATAGGCTAGATATTATAAAAATATGTAGTTAGCCTATTTTTCAGTCAAACTCTCTATATGCTCAACGGCCAGCTCTCACTCGCCGCCGAGCTGAGTTATAAGTAATAATTTACTGACATTGATAGCTTGGTGTTACACCATTAGCAACTTCCCATTTCGCTGTTAATAGCGACGCAGGGCCATTACTGTCATGGGATAGCTCCCAATTCATAATGCCACCGGCATTGAGCTTAGCGTACTGCGTTTTTGCGCGGATCGTCGGGATACCATTGTAGTAGCTGCTACCATCACTATCGCGACAGGCATTGGCAGGGTTCTCTTGTAGTAAGGTGCGATACGCTTTCCAAGTAGGTCTTGCATAAAATGGTACGCCTAATACCGTTTTTTCTTTACTGAGCCCACGACCTTGCCAGTAAGCTATTGAGTCTTTGGCGTATTGCATAGAAGCATGATCAGTATTGTTCGCGTCGTATGCCATTAAATTTAAAAAGTCGATATCTTGGAATACAGATTCCAACACGCCACCACCGGTATAGCCAAGCGCCACCACAGCTGCCGTCAAGAATTTACCTCTGGCGCGTAACTCAACGCTTAGTTCCTTCATCAGTAATGCATAGTTATTTGCTGAAGCACCGGGATCTGGATATTCCCAATCCATATCAACGCCATCTAGATTATGTTGCTCTACAAACGCAATGACCTCTTGCACGAAACGGGCTCTGCCTTGCTGTGAACTGGCGAATGTCTCAAATGCACTATCGTCCCCCCCGTTCCAACCACCAATGGCAATCCCCACTTTCACATTGTTGGCATGCGCCGAATTTACTAGCGCTGTCATTTTGCTTAAATTTTCAAGCGGTCTCAGTGTGCCATCTGCATTGGGTAGTAAAAATGAGTAATTGATATGGGTGAGTTTATCAAACTGAATATCACTCACTGCACCCTGCCAACTTGGGAAGTAGCCAACAATTTTAAAATTAGGGTCGCCAGGAGGAACCTCGTCAGACACGACACTGAAGTTCACCGCACTCGATTCACCTCGTGCCCCAGATACATCAGTTGCATAGACAGTTAATGCGCGATTACCTAGCCCCTGCGCTTGCCACATCACCTCATAAGGCGCACTGTTATCAGAGGCGACAAGCGTGCCATCGAGATAGAATTCAACACTGTCGATTGCTGTGTTTTGCGGATGGCTTACTGCCGCCGCTAGGCTAACTGATGAGCCCACTAACACTCGTGCGTTACTGCTTGGGGAAGTGACCGAAACTTGAGGCAATGGCGTTACAGGATCACAACTGCCATTGGCTTGCCAGACATCATAAGTATTGGAATTTTGCGCTGGGTTTTGGTTTTGTGTCCACCATTTCGCGGTGTATTTAGCTGACTGATAGGTGACTGCGTCGCCACCTGTATATACCTGCTGTGATTGCCATTGCGTTAAGTTGCTACAGTCTACCGCTAGTGCAACTTCCATCGCGCCCAAGAGCGGAAGTGCAATTAATAAATTTGTATATTTCATTACCTTTTCCATGTTGTATGTCGGCTAAAGCAAGTCGTGCCGAGTTTAAATAAATGTTAACTTGCAATTCTAGCCTACCAGCATGGATAAATTTCGTACAACGCAACTCACTACGACCTTAGTCTAATAAAAATAGAAAATACTTCTTTTCTTTACACCAATTATTCATCCGTGATTATGCTAGTTTATAAAATCTCCATACGCTGATTTTTCTAACCAAGCTTTAAACTGTGCCAGTAGCGGTGCGTTTTGTTACTCTCTCGCCACCGGCTTTTCTTACAGGCTCACGGCCTTTGTTGCGTTTTCAATTCGGTATAGCTTTTGAGTATGATTAAGCGTCCAATCTGCTTTTCCAGTTTTACCCTTAGCCTGCATATCTGCGACTGCTTTATGTTTGCACCTTACGTGTGACCAACAGCCAACCTGGGTGGCTGTTGCCTGCTACGCACGCAGCTTAGTCCGCTGATTATAAAATGTCTTGGCGTTGATCTCGTGCTGCAGGAAAAATTCGGTGACGGATAGCTTTCTGCTTATAGCCCTATTCGCAGTGACGGTTTTGGTTTAGGCATTGTAAGCTCCAAATTGAGATTAGAGCGTTACTTTATGAGCCTGAAGCTTCAGCACTAGGTGTGGTTTGGGTGATGCTTACTTCTATATTATCCTTTGTTTAAGAAAAACACTGCCTTTCTTTAAACTAGTCAACTCTTTTTTAATATTGACACGTTTTAACCATCGATCATTACCGTCATACAAGGCATTAAAGCTGCACCGGCCATGTAATATTCTGTAATTATCGACAAAGGCAATATCGCCCGCCTTAAGTGCTAGTCCAAAAGTATTAACCTCTAGGTTGTCGCAAAGGGAGTTAAGAGCACTGCCATATTCACCTTGAGCTTCATCCATAAAATAGCGATCAAGTCTGAGGAATGGTCTGCTCTTATCACCAAAAAAAGGAGCAAACTTGATCCCTTTGCTCATTTCTTCGTTAACTTTTTCCCGGGCTGCCTGTATTTCACCGTCATCAAAAAGACCGTTGTTATATTTTTCTAAATGTGAGTTATCAGGACGAATGATATATTCCTGATGAAACAACAACTCTCTATGCTCAGCCGAAAGTGCATCCAACTTAGGTTTTGAAAAAGTCGTATTTATTTCATTAGGATTACGAATACACATTAATCCGATAAAATCAGCTCTATGCTCATGAAAGGCATCTTCTATATGCAAAGTAATGACTTCGTCAGATCCTGAGCTGATCTGTTCCTGTTCATGTCCCTTTATCGGAAAAATATCATGGACAAACCTGCCATCTTGCTGAGTTGCCCAACCAAAAACATCCCCGATCGCAGCGCTTAATAAACAAAAAAGAAAACACTCTTTTTTAGTCGAGACGTTAGGGTTGGTTTCAAGATCTAGGGGGGTGAGTCCTACCTTTTCCTGATCAATGGGAAAGCCGGAGATTACAAAAATCTCCTCACCAGTCCTTTGCTTAAAAGGGATTAATGCTTCCAGCACCCTCCCCGGCAATTTTGTCGCCAACTGCTGTGATTGCTCAAGAAATCTCGGGTCGCTTTCATTCTCATATAAATTTTCAATTTGATAAAGCAAGGTCTCAATAGTATCTATTTCACTATTTGTTAAAGTCACAACTTTAACCATTTCTTCTTTGTACATATTATTAATCCATTATTCCAAGTTTGTCAGCTACAAATACATCAGGCTAAATCAACCAGGTTTTCTAAAGCTTCGATATACAACTCCATCAGCAAATCAATCTTCCGGACATCGATTAATCCATCCCAGTAATTCACTTCAGAAATAGCTTTTGAACCATCAACATTTACAGAAGTAAAAAAATCTATAACATGATGAAATTTGTCACTTGCGTACTCGACATTTACATGATTCCTTTTATGATTCTTATCACCCATTTTGGAATGGTGAAATTGTACATAGTTAAAACATGCGTATGCACTTCTATCTCTGATACTGTTTAAAGGAAACAGGGAATTGCCATTGCTCTCAACATCAATTAACTTTGTTTGCAATAACTCCAAGGCAGGTAAAAGTTCTTCTTTCCCCATAGCGCAGTGCATAGGTACAAAATTCCAAAACAACCCTAATGCATGCACAGGATCAGATAATCTTTCCGAGCGGCCTGAAGTAACGACATCTATGGTGATGAGATTTTGCTTTAACAAAGCGCTTAAGGCTTTGTAATAAGAAAATAAGAACAGAGTTTTGAGCTGTTTGTTATTAGCTTGCGCGAAAGATTTTAGTTTACTGAATAATGGACTATCGATAACTAAGCGTTTTGAGCAATAGACCAGAGGCTCTCTCCCAAATGTTACTCTAGGCATAGTTTCGGCTTGTTCATATTGACCTCGCCAAAACTCTTTTTTCGCTTTTGATTGTGACGCTTCGACCTCCAGAGCGACACGCTCTTTGAAAACGTTGACAGCAGCATGCTGTAGTTGCAGCTTGTCACCGGCTTTTACCCTTTCATAACACTCAAACATCTCATTGATAAAACTGACAAAGCCCCAACCATCATCAATCGCATGATGTGTTGAGATTAAGAACTTCCAGTCACTGTTACTCACTTTAAAGAGCCGATAGCGTACCATCAAACCTTTGCCGTCAAAGGTGTAAGGACGTTTAGCATCTTCGGCAATAAAGTCATTCAAAAACGCTTTATACTCATCCTGATTTTTTGATGTTAAATCGAATTTTTCGAGGGGAAGTTCGACATCACGATGAACAAATTGTAGGTATTGCCTACTATCTTCACAATAGCTAAAAGTAGTTCTTAATATTGGATGCTTCTGCATCAGAAACGTCAATGAGATTGCAAGCGCCTCAGGGCTAAACTCAGGATCACTAAAAGAGAAAAGCTGCTGGGGGGCATATACGCCACCATATTTTACCCCTTCAATATGCTTCTCTATCATCAAAGACTGCATTTGCGTAGCTGGATAAACATCTTCTATCTCTGAGGGGCAATCTGCCAGATAGTCCGATATTTTTCCTAACAGAGCAAGTGGCGCCGCATCGCCCTTTTTCCCCCGATCAGTCACATACGTTTGCAGGTGTTGCGCAAGCCCGCCAACGGTTTGATGGCGGAAAACATCTTGGGCACTAAAATGCATATCCACTTTGGCCGCGGCATGCACTAATTGCACGACCCTCATGGAATCCCCCCCTAAGCTAAAGAAGTTATCCGTGATACCAAGCTCTTCAAGCCCCAACACTTCTTGCCAGATCCGGCATAAGGTTTTTTCTGTCTCTGTATTTGGTGCGACATGCTCATCTCTTAATAATATATCCTCCGGCGCCGGCAGCGCCTTACGGTCAACCGTGCCGTTGGCCGTCAACGGAAAAG
>NZ_AKXJ01000019.1:0-108166 GCF_000276645.1 Pseudoalteromonas sp. NJ631 | reverse complement strand
ACCGCTGTGTAAGGGCCATCCTTGGCCCTGTCACAGCTTTTCACGCATCCATGCGCTGAAATGACTCATTGGCAATTTACTTTCGGGTGTGATGAGGGAGATACAAGGTGCTGATAGATTCTTGTGGTGCTTGCAAACAACTATGTTGCTAATGGCTTTGTGAACAGCTAACAGGCGACTTATTCCCCCTCCATCACACCCGAAAAGTATAAGCTGATATGCAATGTGCCGACAGGATGTCGGCCAAGTCTTGTCTGGTACAGGGACGTGCCTTACAAGACGGTTGCACTATATCGGCTTAGGATTTGAGGATTAAGTGTGATGTCGGGGCGACGTTTTCTTGGTTCGTTCTTTTGCGTCGTTTCAAAAGAATGAACGAGAAGCGCATGGATGCGCTTTGATATTAGCCAAGGAGGGCTCTACTCATCAGTCAACTCGAAGTGGTCACCCGCAAACTCATCATCAACAATAGCTCGAAAAAATAACTTCTCGGCAGGTGAACCGCCTACAAAACTGTTTACACCCTCACTCAAATTGCGTTAACCACTCTTTTAACACACCATTTAACAAGGTTTGCTGCTCTCTACTCATTCCTTCAACCAATTGGGCTTGAATAGCTATATGTGGTTCTATCAACTTTTCAATTAAGGCGAGGCCTTCGGCTGTCAACTCCACCGTTACACTGCGGCGGTCTTCTTTACAATGTTCACGCTTAATAAGGCCTTTTGCCGCTAGCTTGTCTAAACGGTTGGTCATCGCGCCAGAAGTGAGTAGCATGGTTTTAAACAGTTCTGATGGAGTTAAACGAAACGGCTTGCCGCTGCGGCGCAAGGTAGCTAACACATCAAATTCGCCCAAATTTAATCCGTATTGCTTGTGCAGCTTTTCAACTTCGGCTTCCATGTGTTTAGCTATGCGCACTAAGCGACCCATTATCGCCATGGGCGTTGTTTCTAACTGTGGTTTTTCGCGAGCCCACTGCTCTTGTACTCTATCAATCGCATCCATCAATATTTGCCCCGACAACAAACTTTGTAAAGAAATATCTTAACATAAAGATACTTTACAAAAAGTGTTTTTAGTAATACCTTAGCGCAAAGTATCTCAACATAAAGATAGTTAATGTGAATATACTCCTCGCGATGATCCCTGCATTTTTATGGGGTACCACATATGCGGTGACACAATACACCCTTGCGGACTGGCCGCCTCTTTTACTTGGCGCTATTAGAGCGCTGCCGGCTGGGCTTATTTTGCTGGCAGTTAAGCCGAGTTTGCCAAAAAAAGCAGAATGGAAAATACTATGCGCCCTAGGGACGATTAATATCGCGGCGTTTTTTAGCATGATCTTCGTGATGTCGTTAACGCTACCATCTGCCATATCTAGCGTGGGCATGGTGTCTGTGCCAGTGTTCGCCATGCTTTATCATTGGTTAGTCAATAAGCAACGCCCGGGATTGGTGCAAGCGTTCTGCGGCGCAGCGCTTATTGCGTTGGCCTGGTTGCTATTTGATCCGAGTTCACTGAATTTAAACCCTCTTGGTTTAGCGGCAATACTTGCGGCAATAACCTGTATCGTGATCGGCAGCTCAATCACTAAGTCTCTTGGTGATCGCATGCATTGGTGGACGGTGTTAACTTGGCAGCTCATTATTGGTGGCGTTATTCTCACCCTCGCATCAAGCGTTCACGGTGTAATCGCACCAGCTAAGTATATTGCGGCTTTTTACAATTTCTCGACAACCAATCTCAGCGGCATATTATGGGTTGTGCTCCTGAATACCGCGCTGGGTTATAGCTTGTACGTGTGGTTACTACAGCGTATGTCTGTGGTGGACTTTACCTTTGGTGGTATTGCAAATCCGATAGCGGGTATTTTGACGGGGTTGGTGCTACTGGGCGAGACGTTCACGCCGCTTCAATATAGTTTGATGGTTGGCATGATTGTAATGCCGCTATTACCGCAAATTATCGTCACTACCCTACGAAGCCGAGCTGTGCCTGCTAAGTGTGAGGTAAACTAATCAGTTGAGCGCATAGCAACTATGCGCTCATTTCCTCAAATAGGCGAAATTAAAGTGTGAGTCGATAGATATATAGCGACTCGTCACTTGCTACGCCCAAATCATTGACACAGGACTCAACAAACTGACCGCCTATTTTTTCAATGATCCGCTGGCTCGCAATATTTGACTGTAAACATTGAAACTCCACAGTTTTAATATCACTTACCTCTCGAAGCTTGGCAATAACTTGTTCAAGCACTAGACCGATTAAGCCGTGACCTCTTGCCTTTTCGCCAAGCCAATAGCCGATTTCAGCGGTTTGCGTTTGCGCGTCCATATATTTGATCCCAAACACACCACAAAACTCGCAATTAAATTCAATAGCAGACCAAAGTCCGCCGACTTGGTTGTTTATACGTGTGTCGATATATCGCTCTGCATCAGCCTCGGTATGTAATGTCGCAACCCACGGCAGCACATTTTGTAAACTTGCACGACTGCTTTGTACGCAATCAAATAATGGTTTTGCATGCGTCAAAGCAAGGTTTTGTAGTTTGAGATTGGCAGAAATATCTAGTTCCACGAGATGTTCAGCTCCATTTACTCACCTCTATTCAAATACAGGTCTAAAGAAGCTGCGTTCATAGCTGATTATGCAACCGGTATCTTCTGCAAATTTAATTGCAGCCTGACACTGTGTATCTTGAAACGACTCATTACGATACGTTTCATAGGCCGCCAAACTGGGAAAGGTGAATAATGCCAAGGCAATATTACTTGCACCTTCCGATGGTAAAAAGTAGCCATTATGCTGCCCACCAAAGCGATTGACGAGTGGGATCCACATTTTGGCATACTCCTCAAAGTCAGCAATTTTTGCCGGATCAACAACATATTTTAAGTAGCAAGTAACCATACAACCTTTCCTTTTTGTTAAAAACACCAGTTTCACATTGCTCTACACAGCGATAGACTGTGTGTGAGATTACTTTAAGCGTTAATAGCATGAAGTTACAGTGATATGGGACTATCGGTCTCGATTAAATGCTCAAACACCTGTTTTGGTCTGAGCTCAAAACGCGCTGACAACGCGAATGACCGCTTAATTCTATCCACACGAAATACGCGAAAGTCCATTCGTAAATGATCCCAAGCAAATATGTACCAAACAGGCGTATTAAAATACAAATAATGGGGTTCTATGACTCTATGGGTCTGTCTTTTATTTTCATCTTCATAGCTTACTTCCAAACATAACTTAGAGATGAAGGCCTGCTTCAGTGCGCTGCAAATTAGCACGTCTGATTGCTCATAGGACGCATGTACCGAGGGCGATGCAGAGCTGCCTATGAGTATCCGACTACGCAGACTCTCTATCTTTCGCTTTTGATCAGTACTTAACAGCGCCAACAATTTATATTTTATAGATTGCAAACTCTCCAAAAACAGCGGCGAATTTAGTCTATCTGACATTGCAAGGCTCAGTAATAAATCCACCGACTCTTCTTCTGTTAAGCTGAGTTTCCCCACTCCCCAACTACGATGTAATCTAACACCACCTCCCTTACCCTTATCAGCATCGATGGGAAGCCCTCTGTCTCTCAAGATATTAATATCTCGATATAAAGTTCGTGTTGATACGTGCAATGCATGAGACAGGGCACGCACCGTTAAAAAATCTTCCGACTTTAACATGCTCTCGAGTTTATCAAGCCTTGCTAAATGACCTGATGAGGTGGTTCTTTTCATATTCTAAATGTGACACAAAATGGCAGCTATATAAGTAGACTAACATGACTAGCAATTAAGTGAACGAAACTTTCAGATCAAATTTTCCACAAATAGGAGATACATAATGACCATAACGACGAAACAAAGTAACGACCTCATTAAGTCCGGCTCTGCGGGAATAAATGATTTTGATTTTGCAATTGGTTGCTGGAAAGTCGTCCATCGACGACGTCACAATCTACTGGATAGCAACTCACCTTGGGTCGAATTTCCAGCGGAGTCAACAACTCGCAAAATCCTCGGCGGACATGGGAATATAGAAGATAACCTGCTGCACTTTCCTGACGCCTCATTTCGAGCAGCGGCTATCCGCTCATTCAATCCCAACAGTAAGCTATGGTCTATTTGGTGGCTTGATGGCCGCTTTGCGGATCAAATCAGTGTTCCAGTCGTGGGGTTCTTTCAAAATAACATCGGTCTCTTTTACGCAGAAGAGCTACTTGGTGGCAGACCGACAAAAGTCAGGTTTAGATGGGATGCTACCACCCCAGACAAGCCACAGTGGGAACAAGCTTTCTCGGTAGATGACGGTGAAACATGGGATATTAATTGGCTGATGAGCTTTACTACAAACAACAAATAAATACCAAATCCTGAGGGTGTCAGTGTCAATTCGCAATGGCATCCGAGCAACTTTCGGATCGCAGATACCAACAACTGAGTGATCCGTTTTCACACGATCACCGGTTATTTTTAAACAAGCTATCTACTCACCATAACTAGAGCCTCTTCCTCTAGGCTAAAGCTACTGACAGTAACTGACACACTGAGAGAGTATCGTAGCTGCAACTTTTTAAAAATGATGGAATTCCATGATGGTCACCGTTGATTCTTTGGTGTTATATGTAAGCGATATCAAGCTTAGCGAAGCGTTCTATAGACAGCTATTCCAATGTGAGACTGTAAAGCTTTCTCCAACTTTTGTTTCTATGAAGTGTGCAAACAACATCTCCATTGCACTTAAACAAAACACAGCCCTTACACCACCAAGTCGCATTACCGGGGGCGGTACTGAAATCTCTATTGTGCAACCAAGCCAAGAGGCGTTTTTTGCTTTATACGATACATGGAAGTTACTAGATATTAAGTTTGCTCAGGTCCCGCAAGCTGAGGTATATGGCGCTAGTTTTGTCATATTAGACCCAGATAAACATCGTATTCGCGTCTTTATTAATAAAAATAACGAGTAAACCAATTAAAGAAAGCAACCAAAAAACATGTTCCATATTAGCTCATCATCTTAAGCATGAGTTGTTTCGCCACCAGATTTGTAATTTTGTCTATACTTGTTTACTCATTTGTGAATTCTTCATTTAGTGTGAGGCTATAGCAACACCATCACTTGAAGAATTAACATCAGCGAAAATTGCGATAGAATCGTTCTGTCGCTCTCTATTGTTATGTAGTTGAACCGGGACCTCCCAGCCCAGTTTAGAAGTTTCAGGGAATAGCTGAAATAGGAGATAACAATGGCTGTTGCATATATTCAATCGATCGACATCACTGAGAACGGAAGAGTTCAAGTTAGCGGACAACTCTCTAGTACGAACTTAAATGTTTCACTGAATGAAATGATCCCTGTAGTTCCTCCCGCAGACGGGATTTGGAACTACGAATTGACTGTTACACCTACCTCTATGATTGGCGCAGATATGCTCGTCCCATTTGTAGTTGATGCCCCTTGGATAGGTAATTCAGAAGCAAATGGTGCGAGAATCATTCAGCCAAGCAATGACCCTAACACACAGGATAAAGAGACCGTTCATCTTAAAGGTAAAACGGTCAAGACACTAACGCAAAAACAGGCAAATATGCTTTGGCTGAAAGGCGCTCACTATGACCGTTCTGCAAGCCAGTTAGTCATTGATGCAAGGTATGGTGGTGGTTGTTTTCAACACATATTTGCACTAGAGTGGGATGGCACTTCATTAGAAAGCTTTCCTCCTCAATATATGTTTAACTTAGTAGATATGAGTGAATATGATCCATGTAAAGCGCTCATCGATGTACAACTAAGATTTGACATCAGTACAATGGACTTTCAAGTTGACGAACCTTCTCGTCTGCATATCGGCACCCCCAGTTACGGTCGCACCTTGACGGTTGAGTTACAGTAAAAAACAATTTGCAAAACGGTCGTTCACAGCGACCGTTATTCCGTAAAGCTTGGTGTCCATTGATTGCTTTTAACCACAAAGGACTTATTAACCGTGGATTAAAACTTTTCGTATCAGGGTCGTAATTACTTGCATGGCGGCAATAAAATAGTAAAACATGTCCCAATGCCCTCGTCACTCTCAACCAATAACTCTCCACCATGCTCTTTGATTATATCGTAGCTAATGGAGAGCCCAAGTCCTGTGCCTTTACCGACAGGCTTAGTAGTAAAAAAGGGGTCAAATATCTTATCAATAATCTCCTTGGGGATCCCTACGCCACTGTCTTGTACACTGATCGCAACACTGCCATTTTCCAAATACGTTGTTACCTTAATCTCTCCTTCACTCTCCAACGCCTGCGCTGCATTGATGAGTAAGTTTGTCATTACTTGAATTAGCTTGCCTTGGTTCCCCAGCACTTGAGGGACTTCACTTAACTGTGTGATCACGTTAGCATGATATTTGAGCTTACTCTCAACCAGGTTTAACGTTGTCTTTATACAGGCATTAATATCGCAAGGTTGCAATTGAATAGTATCAGCTCTTGAAAACTGCTTGAGATCGTTCACAATCGCAGAAACTCTTTGTAGCCCTGTCATCGACTCATCAATCAGTTCAGTACAATCGCTATTAATAAAAGCAAAGTCTTTGTCTTGAACAAACTCATTAAACACTGCGAGTGTACTGGGTTCAAGCCCAAGCTGAACCGCACGCTTTGCAAGTTCGGCATAATCGCCATGATAGTGACGCATCACATCGAGGTTACTCATCACAAAACCGAGCGGATTATTTATTTCATGGGCAACACCGGCGG
Source organism: Pseudoalteromonas sp. NJ631 (assembly GCF_000276645.1). Taxonomy (NCBI): domain Bacteria; kingdom Pseudomonadati; phylum Pseudomonadota; class Gammaproteobacteria; order Alteromonadales; family Pseudoalteromonadaceae; genus Pseudoalteromonas; species Pseudoalteromonas sp. NJ631. The sequence goes on along the minus strand of NZ_AKXJ01000019.1, from coordinate 101,396 downwards.
CCAATTGACCCACAGAGGCCATTTTTTCTGAGTGAACAAGTTGTTGCTGCGCGGCTTCAAGCTCTTTGTTAGTGGCCTCAAGCTGCTGATTTTTCTGATTCAGCTTTTCAGTTCTTTGCGCCACCAGTTCTTCTAGATGTTTATTTAGCTCAATCAAATCATACTTATATCGCTCTCGACGCTCATGTTCTTCAGCTAAAGTTTGTGATAGTTCATCAAACGCTAAGGAGAGTTCTTGTAACTCATCTTTACTTTGTATTGGTTTCCATTTGAAATCAAACACGCCGTTTTTGACATTACGAGCGATAAATTTAGCTTGGCTTTTCAATATATACAGGTTGGTTGTGAGATATATCCCCAAAAAATAAGAGAAAATAGCAACTAACGCCATTTCAAACAGCGCGATAGAAACCGTCCAGCGTTTTACTTCAGACATCGTTCGATTTATCGTACCAATATCAATGCCTATCTGAATGGTGCCAAACAGTGTCCCTCCCTCAACAATATCAGCATGAATATCAAAAATTCCGTCGGTGACTTTCGCAACTAACGTATCATCTTCAAATATGTGCGACTTAAAGCGCTCGTTTCCCGCAAAGGAAAGAGTTTGGTTTTCTCCATCGATCACTTTAACGTAAAGGATATCTGGGTTACTTAATAACTCATTGGTAAAAGCATCTAGCGTGGCTAAATCGTACGACAGCACAGCATCTTTGGTCGCGCTAGCAAACAAACGAGCTGTCGTGGTTGCGCGTTTATTCATTGCGTCATTTGCAGACTCCATCATAAAATCAATCACCACAAATATGAGTGCACTCAACAGCACCGCTTCAATAATAGCGGTGCCAATCATGGTTTTGAGTCTTATCGATAACCTTTTCATTCAGTCGTGGCGCTTCTTAATCATCCGAGTACTATTTGCCAACCAAGGTTTCTAATTCTAATGCTTTTACGTCTTGCCAGTCCTCGTTCGACGCTGCCATAATGCCTTTGAAATTCACCGCTTCGAGTAGCCTGATTCCCTCTTCACTCAGTTCAAGAGAGGTCAACGCCGCTACTAATCTTTGCCTTGCATCTTCTGGCATTGCTCTTTTTACAGCAAATGCATGTGGTGTATAACCTTTTGTCGTCCAGAGAATGTCGAGTTGTGATTTAATTTTAGGATCGGCGTTGTTGAAAGTACGCATGACACCGCCCCCCGCTTTGACAAATCCTCTCGACACGTTGAGATAAACGGAGTCATGGGAAGATACATATCTTGGCGTAAATTCAATACCTTGCTTCGCCAATTCACCTCGGGGCAAAATGCTCGCAGCGAATGCAGCAGGAGCCGGAAAAGCAAGTGTCTCTCCTCGCAACTGCAATAAGTCAGTAATACCCGCTCCCTTTTTAACCACGATGATCCCTTTTATCATTTTATCTCTTTGCTTGGCGATAGCTTGATAACCTGCCCGCTCATTAAATACAACAAAGTGATAGGGATTCATGTATGCCACATCATACTCTTGCTGCAGCACGCGGGCTTCAAAGGTCGGTATATCTTTAGCGGTTTTAAACGTGTAGTTATCTCCGGTTTTATCACTGAGATAATCGAGAATAGGCTGCCAATTTTTGGCTAACTTATTTGCAGACTGCTGCGGCACAAAGGCGAAGGTATAATCACCACTCAAACATAAAGCGGGAAATAAAATGAGACTCATCAGCAGGACTTTTATCATCACATCACCACCTAGCATTAAACACTTTTCGAATAAGGACTTAAGTTCCACAAAAGTATAGATCAATATTGAAAAACGGCTTATTTGCTCATTGATAAACGTGCCTGTCCTTTATCTTATTGTTGGCCTTGATATTTTGTAACGCGCTTGCCAGCCAAATGGTAAACTGGTGAACAATCGCCGAACTCTTGCGATAAGTCGTTTGCCTGAGCCAATAGCCATAGCCTGAAAATTCATCCATTGTTGTGCTTTTACTTAACCACCCCTGTATTACTGCTGACTCTGCCAATACATCGCTCAGTAGTGCCAGCCCTTGCCCGGCCACAGCCGCCTGCATGACAAAATGTTCTTGCTCAAAATAACGCAAATCATAATAACTTTCGTCAATGTGTGCTCGCCAAGGAATATTTTCAAGTCCCGTTTCGTCTTGCCAATGGGTGAGAAATAGTACAGGTTTACCTTGGTCTGGCACCCGATAATTTGGGCTAGCATAAAGCCCAATTTTCTCGGTAATAAGATGAGTTTCATTAGAGTTCGGATCCGCTTTGCCATAACGCAGGGCGATATCAATATGCTTCTCTTTATTTAAATCAATGAGTTGATCGCTCGCGCATATTGTGACGGTTTGATTTGGAAAAGCGCGATTAATGGCAGTCATATTTGGAGCAAGCCAAAGTGCAGCAAATGAATTACAACATGAAATAAGCAAATCATTCTTTTGCTCAGTAAACTCAATAAACGCATTATCGAGCATATTGAGGGAGTCGATACACACCTTTGCGAGTGCCTGTCCTTGTAATGTTAATTGCACTGCTCGCGTTTTGCGCTCAAAAAGCTGAACCCTTAGCTGTGATTCCAGCGACTTTATCTGATGCGACACTGCCGTAGGCGTAACATTAAGTACCCGCGCCGCATCTTTAAAGCTCAAGTAGTGCGCAGCAACTGCAAAGGTTTTTATGTTATTCAAAGACGGTAAATGTGTGAACATAGCAAACCTATAAATTAGTTTATCTCATCTATTAATGGATTCTTCTCAGTTGTCACATTGCTTACGTAAGCACAAAATAAAACACAGAACACAACCGGAGAAAAGCCATGAAAAACATTCTATATATAACTAGCAGTGCGAGAAAGTATAGTGAGACGAGTTCGCAACATCAGTCAATTAGCCGGATGTTAGGTGAGCAATTTTTGACAAAATTTAGCAGCTGCACACATGAAGTGGAAATCACTCATCGCGACCTCTCTGTGAAACAACCTGCATTCATCGATGAAGCATTTATAGCGGCTGCATTTGCAAAAGGCGTGTTGAGCGAAGAGCAACGCTTAGTACTCGCTGAGTCTGACGACATTATCAAGGAAGTGACTAATGCGGATATTATCGTGATCGCAAGCCCTATGTATAACTACGGTATGCCTGCTGTGCTAAAGGCTTGGTTTGATCTGGCGATCCGAGTAAACAAAACCTTCAGCTTTGATTTGGCACGAGGTGATAAACCACTTGAGCCAATTTTATCGGGTAAAACTCTCGTATTACTGGCATCTTGGGGGGAATTTGCATTTAAAAAAGGTGAGTCACAATATCATTTGAATCACCTAAGTAGCCATATCGAGCAGTTGGCTCCATATTTAGGTGCTGAAGCATTTTATGAAATCGCATCTGAGTATCAAGAGTTTAGCGACGACAGGCATAAGCACTCAAAACAACATGCTATTGATGATGTGCACAAACTAGCACAAATTCTTAGTGCTAAGTAAGAGCATAAGTGAGCGTATTGCGCTCACCCTACTCTCATGCAGCTTACTGTTTATAGTGATAAGTGATCTGACTTTGTAGATGTTTAGGTTCAATATGAATAGGACGATAAAGCTGGATAGTGCCGACAATCTTTGCACCATCACTAATTGTAAGCGTTGGTATGTCATTCTCAAGCTTAGAAGCAATATATCCTGCCTGACGATAAATCACATCACCTAAAATGGTAGCGCCGCTGGCAACTGTAATATCTCCGCTCGCGTTGATGACATTTCCTTCAATTAGCACCGACTCACCAACCTCAATATTACCATTGGTAACTTGAATGCTCCCATATACGTGCGCTTTTTCCATCAGCATAATATTACCATTATCAATATTAATCGACTGCGCTTCACTATGCCTATCAAGCTGAACATTACCGTTAGTCACTTCTGCAGATTTAACTTTGGCCCCTTCAGCTAGCGTAATATTGCCATTTTGTAGGGATAAGTTCCCGGCTCTTTGACCACTTGCCACATTAATATTTCCAGCAAAATGGCTTAAGTCTTCACCATGAGTGGCGTTGAGGTTACCCACAGAGCATCCGACTAAGTTTAAAGTAAACGCAAGCGCGAGTGGGTACTGATAACGTTTGTTGGTCATTATTTTTTCTTCTTATTATTGGTTACTAGAGCAAAGTATTAAGACAAAGTGGTGTAACTACCTAGAGCCACTAAGCAGATTTCACTTAACTTTAGCATTCAAACCGAGCTCAAGATGTTAGAGGCGGATAGAGTTTACATCGATAGAAGCCTACTCAGAGTATCCTGAGTAGGCTCAAAGTGCATGGCTAAGCGTTCAAAACCGCAAGTAACCTGCCTTTTGACGTCGCTAAATCGGCTTTGTCAGCCTCAGCTAGATAACTGATAAGGTAAGTCTCAAGACTACTTTCTTCACCTTGCAGTTTTGCATCTAGCATCGCAACTTGCTCAGACATTCTCTCGCTTTGCAATGCTTCCGGTGATGACTGATTCGTCAAAATCTCAAGTCTCAATAGCAACTGGGCGGCGTTTAGCGAGGTTTTATTATTACCTTGCCAAGAGCTAGGAATATCACCGTCAGTGTCTACCGCTTCCACAAGTTCATTGAACTTTTCACGACGTTGTGAAGAAAATAGATCATCTAATTTCGACTTCACTTGTGACAGTAAACGATTCTTTTCTTGCTTCAGTCCTGGCACTACAATAAACGTATTGAGTTCGTCACGAATGGCAACCAGTTCATTTTGAGTGACCGCTTCAATGACCTTGTTGTCGAACTCTGCTAGCAACTGACGCTGTTCGGCTTCCTGCGACTTTTCCTGTGCTTTTTGCTCGGCATATTGTGCACTGCGTTTTTCAAACACTGCGTCATTATGGGCACGAAATGCTTTCCACAAAGTATGCTCTTGCTTGGCACCAGCAAAACCAATTTGCTGCCAATGTTTTTGCAATGATTTCAGCAAGTCACAAGCTGCTGCTAAATCTTCAGCCTCTAACTGCTGCTGTGCAGTTTCAACTAGCTTAGCCTTTTCAACAGCGTTGGCTTGATGGAAGGCTTTAAGTTTCTCGTAAACCGCTTGATGGTGCTCACGGTAAATCGAATTCAGCTTTTGATAGACTTTGGCATCCACATTGCCTGCGTTTTTCCACACTTTGGCTAGGCGATTAAATTGTGCTTCCACTTCTCGCCAATCAATACCATCGTTATCCAAAGTACTAACAAGTGCTTTCACTTCTTCAATCACCGCTTCACGCGCTATTTTTGCCTGCTCACGCTGTACTTCTTGCTCCGCAAAGTAAGCGCGACAAGGTACAAACAATAATTCAATTTTTTCATCAAATTGAGCTGCTTGTGCCTTTTCCTGTTCCGTTTCAACATGACCAAGTTCGTTCCAACGTGTTCTAAGCAATTTTACTTCCTCAGCACGCTTAACTGGGTCAACCGACTCCTCAGCCAGTTTGATATCAAGCTCCGTAAGCAATTCTTCACGTTTAGGTGTAGCTGCATACTTTTGCCAATCTTTAAGATCTTTTAATGCTTGAGACAAGCTTTCATGCTGGTTTTCAAGCTGCTTTTTGTAGCTTGGCGTAAGCAACTCAAACTGCTCAATAAAGCCATTAAAAACACCAAATGCCACGTTAAATCGACCCTGATCAATTAATCGTTGAACATCGCGTGCTTTCTTCTTCGCGATTTTGAGTGCTTTTTCTTGCTCATTTTTCAGCGGCTCGATAGCTGTCATAAACGCTTGGCTTGCATCTGATAGCTCAGCTTTTGCTGATTTATGCAATACCTTAGGCAGTGAATCTAACGCTTTACGCGCTGTAACATAGCGGTCTTTTTGTGCTTGCACTTGGGTATCAAGCGCTTCTAATGAAGTTGGTACTTCAACTGCCTTCAACTCTGCTAAGGCATTATTGAAGGTTTCACTTGCAGCAATAAGTGCCGGTAAATCGGCAAGATCACGCTCAATATTTTGCAGTTTTCTAGTGAACTCGCCAAGCGCTTCAACAGTAACATATTGCGGTGCAGACACTTTGCCTTTTAATACTTCACAACGCTGAACCAATGCATCGTGTGGGGCTAAGTCTAGTGTTTTACATGCAACTTCGACCGATTTTTCAATGGCCTCAAGTTCAGCAGTTAACTCAGCAACCTCTAAGGCTTCATTTTGCTTTTGCATTAACTCAGCTTGCTGCGCTTGATGTTTAACTTGTAACTCATTGAGATGACGGCTTAATTTATCTGCTACTTGTTGATACTTTGCATCTAGTGCAGTTACCGTTTCAGTATCTAACCACTTAAGCTCAATGCTTTGCCACTGTGCAAATAACTGCTGTGCTTGCGCGTTCACAGTTTCATAGTTTTGCTTATCTCTTAGCGCGTTTAACTTGGCAAGCACAACTCGCGTTTGCTCAGCAACTTGAGTAGGCATTTCTTTTGCTAATCGCTGCTGCTCCAGTGATCCACTAAGAGAAGTCAGCGCTTCACCTTTAGCTGCTTTTAGGACACTTTTTTCAAGTGAATGCTGTGCAATCAGTTCCAACATAGCGATCTGAAGTGCTTCATCACCTTCTTTGAAGGATTTTTCGATCAACGTGGCATTCGCAAGGCGCTTAAGCAGTTTAACTTTGTTCGTTAAATCGGTTTCAATTAACGCAACTTTCTCAAGCGTTTTAGCTGGCGCATAGCGTTCAATGTATTCTTCACGAATGTTGCTCTGCAGTGTGGTGTCTTGATTAATGACCGCACTCGAAATTTTCTGCTCAGCAAGCTCTTTTAACTCGTTATCTTGCTTATAAACTTTCCACCAAAGGCCAAGGTCATTTACCTTAGTAAGTACCTTTTTTCTGATCTGCGCAGACTCGTCCTCAAGTGCTAGCGTATGTAGTAAAGTTGCGTCTTTGCTTAAGTCTAACTTGTCCACTGCTTGTGAGCGAACGTCAACCTTTGGGTGTTTCCATTTCGGTGTAAAAAGGTGTTTAAAGATCATTTTCACTGAACCTAGCTATTTCATTGTCGGCTTTGAATTCTTGTTGTAATTCGCGTTTGGATTTTTGCACCATTTCACCTTTTTCGTTGATGGTGAACTGCTCATTGGACTTAGCTACCTTTGCTTGATATAGCATAACCAACTGCACGGTTTGCTCTTTTTGCGCATCACTTAGTGGCGTACCATCAGGCCACTTTCCGGTTGACGCACCGTATTGCAAACGCTCGAATACTTCAGGGGTAATATTTTGAACTAAGCTATCTACATTCATTACTACTTTTTCTTTTTCAAAATAACGAGGATGACTCGATTAATTAAGTACCAAACCGCACCAATGCCTATAGCGCTTTTGCTTGCGATCATTTCAAACGAGTTAGGATCAGGCTGCTGCCAATAGATATATAAGAATCCACCTAGTACTAGGATCAGTGCAATAAACGAGTAATTCATTACAGATTGCTGACGTTTTACACGATTTCTAGAGGCCGCTCTCTCTCTGTCTTCTTGAGAAAAGTCTGCTAAATTGGTTTCACAATGCGGGCAGGACTTATGTTTGGAGGAAATAGATTTACCGCAGCTTGGGCACTGTGCTATTGCCATCGTGTTACTTCTCCATAATACAAAAAAGGGCACCTGTGAGGCGCCCTATTCTACTACCTTTGCGAACTCTTGTCCTTACATGACAAGATAATTTTAATTAAAATTCGCTCACTGTTTGTGTTCTTTGTTGAAATCTTCCCAGTATTCTTTAACCGAAGATTTCATTTCTTTTCTGAGTAGTAAAATACCAAATAAGTTAGGTAACGTCATCACCACGATGGCCACTGCAGCCAACTTCCACACCAGTGTCGTATCAGCGAACGACGCCCAGAAGAAGCCTGCAACATAGAATACGCGATACGGCATGACCGAACGACTACCCAGAAGATAAATCATCGCGCGGTCGCCATAGTATGACCATGCAATTGCCGTAGAAAACGCGAATAACAACAAACCAATCGAAACGATGTATTTACCATTTTCGCCCAAATAACCTCGGGTAAATGCTTTGGTTGTTAGCTCTGCCGAATGCACTAAAGAGTAACCAATCACGCTGATGCTATTGTCTGTTGGCAAGCCGTCTTTCACTTCGACGGTACCCGTGTACTTGTGACGCTCTGTAATACCAAAACGTACTTGCTCACCAATAGAACGCGAGTGGATCACGGTAAAGTTTTCCGTTACCGCTTTACCCTGTACGACTTCAATCTCACCATTGAAAGGTTTGACAGTATGCTCTTTTTTACCATTCAAGTAGGCGTACAGTGCATCTCGGTCTTGTTGATTTGATTCGTCATATTTACCGTCTAAGATAACCATAGACGAGCGCTCAAAATGGGTTTCGAACTTTTCGGTCCACACACCCGATGACAAAATAACCAATCCCGTCAAGGTACAGATAATGATTGTATCAATAAACGGTTCAAGAATGGAAACCATACCTTCAGACACTGGCTCATCAGCTTTTGCCGAAGCGTGTGCGATTGGTGCTGAACCTTGACCCGCTTCGTTAGAAAACAGACCTCGGTTGACCCCACGGTTAAACGCATACGCAAAAGACGCCCCTAGGAAACCACCCGCTGCCGCAGAACCCGTGAAAGCATCTGTAAATACAGAAAGGAAAGAAGGAACGATATTCTCAACGTTGTAGAAAATAACGGCAAAAGAGCCAAGAATATAAATCGCAGCCATTAATGGCACAACGCGAGAAGTGATAGCAGCAATGCGCTTGATACCACCAAGTATAACGAGTGCAAGTAAAACAGAAAGCACAGCGCCAGTCGCCATCGGAGCAAAACCAAAGGTCGCTTCCATGCCTTGAGCAATGTTGTTGATCTGCGGCAAGCTACCTGTACCAAATGAGCTAATCACAGTAGCAATTGCAAATAATACCGCTAACCATTTCATGTTTAGACGGCGATCCATATAATACATAGGACCACCGGCCATGGTGCCATCATCTGTTTGTACACGGTATTTATGCGATAGCGTGACTTCCACAAATTTGGTTGTCATACCAAAAAATGCCGTCATCCACATCCAAAATAATGCTGCTGGCCCACCGATTGAAATTGCCAGCGCCACCCCACCAATATTACCAGTACCAACTGTACCAGAGAGTGCCGTTGCGAGTGCTTGGAAGTGTGTGGTATCGCCTTCTAGGCCTTTTTTATCATATTTACCAGTAACGACTTTACACGCATGTTTGAAATATCTGATCTGTGGAAATTTCAAGTAGATTGTAAAAAACAAACCTACCCCTAACAGAACATACGGGAACCAAGGTGAACCACCTAACATTCCATCTAAGCTATCTAATAAGCTGCCTAACGCATCCACGAATATTCCCCTTTATTGTTGTTATTACACCCTGTTGAGGTGTTCTACCTTATTTTTTAATATTAATTTGCTTTAAATATTATTTTGTTGTTCTTTTAAACGCACAAAAATAAACGGGTAATCAACATGGTGATTACCCGTCTTTAAGCTTATCTTAAGTCGTCAACCACATTTAAGATTGCAGCTAAGGTGTCTTGACCAAACTGATATGAACGTCGGTCTGACCAGCCGAAGTAAGGATCCGGTAGATTTGCATTATCTTTAAACGGCATTTCAACGGTATAGGCCAACGCTTTGAACGCTTCACCAACAGCACATGATGCTACAGTAAGATTTGCTTCACCCGGTGCATCTTTATCGTAACCAAATTCATCTTGGAACTCAGGTGTGATAGTTAACAATGCCGCCTTGAAAGATTCTTCCAAACGCTGTAGCCGCTCATCATAACTCGGAATACCTTCACTGCCCGCAACGAAGTTATAAGGTAGTGCTTCGTCACCATGAATATCGAGGTACATATCCAGCCCAGTTTCATGCATTTTGTTTAATACATAATAAACTTCAGGCGAGTTCTCTAGTGTTGGCGTTTGCCATTCTCGATTAAGGTTTACGCCTTTTGCATTTGTACGCAGATGACCACGCACGCTGCCGTCCGGATTCATATTTGGCACGACATAAAATACCGCTTTCGATAACAGTGCTGCGGCATGTGGATCTTCGTCATCCAATAGTTTGTGAAGTAGACCTTCAACAAACCATTCAGCCATCGTTTCACCCGGGTGCTGACGCGCCGTGATCCAAATCTTTTTCTTCTCATCTGACGGCTCACCAATAGTAAGTAAGCTCATATCACGGCCGTCAAGCGTTTGACCTAGCGTCTCTACAACACACGCGTCGTGGGCTTGAGCCCAATAGACTAGGTCTAAATGGCGCTCATAACTATAAGGCGCAAAATAAGCAAAGTAAGTGTGCGCACATTCAGGCTCAAAATCGATGGTTAATGTGCCATTCTCATAACGGGTTGGCACACGGAACCAAGTTTGACGATCATAAGATGCAACCGCATGATAATCATCCCAACCTTCTGGGTAGGCCGAGTTTAATAGTTGATTGATATGAATTTTGTGCTCTAAAAAAGGCGTAGACTCAAGTCTAAAGTGAAACCATTGAAAAAAGTCAGACTCATTGTCTTTATTGATTTCTAGTTGAATATCTGCAGGTGATTCTGCTTTTACCACCTTGATATTACCACTATCGAAATTACTCGTAATGCGCATAGGTTTCCCTAAATAAGTTAAAAACTGCTGTGTAAATACACTGTTACCATACTCAACTATGCTTCAGTCAAGAATTATATTAAACCTCAAAGAGAGGTAATACTGTGCCTGCCTTTGCACAAAGTTGAGGTGTAACTTTTTGTTAGCTAATTGTAGCTGACCTATCTTAGCAAGCCTACCACAACGAACTTGTTTCAAAAACTAAAAAAGCCAGCTGGCGCTGGCTTTTTATCGTAAATTTCGTGTTAGCGAGGTAGGCTCGGGAATTTTACTTCCGCCATGTCTTGCATCACACGTACAACCTGACAGCTGTAACCAAACTCGTTATCGTACCATACGTAAAGTACTACGCGGTCGCCATCAACGATGGTTGCTTTTGAGTCAACCACACCTGCATAACGGCTACCAACAAGGTCAGTAGACACGATTTCTGTTGATGCGGTGTAGTCAATCTGGTCACGCAGTTCAGAGTAAAGTGAAGACTCACGAAGGAATTCATTTAGCTCTTCAGCAGTTGTTTCTTTACCTAGATTTAGGTTAAGAATTGCCATTGATACGTTTGGTGTTGGTACACGGATTGCGTTACCAGTTAGTTTACCAGCAAGCTCTGGCAGTGCTTTAGCAACCGCTTTCGCAGCACCTGTTGAAGTAATAACCATGTTCAATGCTGCACTACGACCACGACGCTCAGCTTTGTGGTAGTTGTCGATCAAGTTTTGGTCATTGGTGTAAGAGTGAACCGTTTCAACGTGACCGTTTTTAATACCAAACTTGTCGTTAAGTGCTTTTAATACTGGGGTGATTGCGTTAGTTGTACAGCTTGCTGCAGAAACAATCTTGTCTTCAGATTGAATGTCTGAGTTGTTAACACCATAAACGATGTTTTTGATGTCGCCTTTAGCAGGTGCTGTAAGTAGCACTTTAGACGCACCAATTGACTTAAGGTGTTTACCTAAGCCATCTTCGTCTTTCCAAACACCTGTATTATCTACGATAAGTGCGTTTTCAATACCGTATTTTGTGTAATCCACTTCTTCAGGTGAGTTTGCGTAGATAACTTGAATGTAGTTACCGTTTGCTTTAATAGCACCTTTTTCATGGTCTACTGTGATTGAACCGTTGAAAGGACCATGAATTGAGTCACGGCGCAATAAACTTGCACGTTTCTCAAGATCACCATCGCGGCCACCGCGAACAACGATTGCACGTAGGCGTAAATCAGCGTGAGAGCCGCCACGTTCGATAAGTAGGCGTGCTAATAAACGGCCAATGCGACCAAAGCCATAAAGAACAACGTCACGTGGTTCTGGACGTGCGCCTTGGTTTAGTAATTCTGCAAGTTCTGCATTTAAAAACTCTTCGATTGAGCGGCCTTCACCTGCATTTTTATAAATGTAGGCATAAGCTAGCTTACCAAGGTCAACACGACCTGGTGCTAATTCCATTTTGCTGATCACTTCTAAGAATGGAAAGCTTTCACGAAGACGTAGTTTACGCTCTTCAAAACGTGCTACTGTTTTGTGTGCTTTGATAACATCAATGGTGCTTGCGCTCACAAGAGGACGACCGTATACAGAGATTTCAACGCCTTTGTTACGGTATAGACGACCGATTAGGGGTTGCATGCTTTCTGCATAATCTTGACGCTCTTGCCAGCTGTTTTGATATTCTTGCTCGTGAGATAAGGTCATTTTTTCTGCCTAATAAACAATTTTCTTTGAACGGATAGCCCGAATGGGCACGGCTATTCTAATTTAAACTGCCGTGATTCTCCACTGTTACCGAACAATTCATTGCGTTAAACTAGTAAACTATTAGCTCTACCCTGTTTATTCGGGCGTAACCCCCTATAATTATAAAAAATCATTGAGGTCAAACTATGGCGTTTAAAAAGTCGCTAGTTTTTGCAGCGTTACTACTTGCTGGTTGCGACGACACTCTAACCTTGAACCAAGTGTGTAGCGAAACGCCTGGTTTTTGTGAAGACTTAAATAAAGACAGTCACTGTAAAGACGAACGCGCGTCGCTAATCTACGCGCGCTATCACGAATACAAGTCACCGACGGACGAAAACAAATATGACTTGTTGCAAAATTTAGAAAGCTACAACCTATGTGTTTCTCGCGCTGCCAAAATTGAGCACATCAAGTTAAAAGAAAAAACCACTTCACGAGTGGAAGGTCATCTCACTGCACTAAAAGAAATGACACGTATTTATAATGAAACAAAAGGCAGTAACCACCCAGGCCTACTTTATTATCATTGGTCTCGTAACAATGATCGCACAGCAATGAACAAGCTTTTGAACATGCAGGATGACCCTAGAGTTCAAAACGATCCCGAAATTCAGCTTTTCCTTGCAGAGTTTTACGCCAAAGTAGATGATGATAAAACCGTTGATATTCTCTACCGCGTATTAGAGCTGAATAAAAGCGGCCATACCCCTAACCCAGAAGTCTATTCATCTTTAGTCAGTATTTTCTACAAACACGAAAAATATAAGCACGCATATACGTTTGCCCGAGTGGCTCAACTTTCTGGGGTTGAAGATATCGATATTATGCCAGTGACAAACCAACTGGCTGCAATGGGAAAAGATTTAGCCAACCTAGATTCATTGGCGCAACGAACTTATGAGAGCATTCAAGCTGGGGAGTTCGTTTCCCCTCGTGATTTCTGAGCCTTGTTATCAAAATAAAAACGGGAAGCCTATGCTTCCCGTTTTTGAAAATAAATGATCACTATTTTGCCAGTGCAACGTTAATAAATACCGCGGTCATTAAGATTGGGCAAACAAATCTAACGTACTGAGCAAACCAGTAATGTGCACCACGGGATTCTAAGTGGAGCTGATTACCGCGCTTCCAAACCCAACCAACAGTAATAAAGTAGAACAGCCCCATCAATGGTAGCTGATATTGCGTGAATAGACTGATCACCAATTCGAACAGCCAATCAAAGTTTAGAATAATCGTGCTCGATGCTAAAAAGATAACTAGCGTAACCAACCAAGTCGCTTGTTTACGTTTAAAGCCATGGTTTTCCACCAAGAACGATACCGGAATTTCTGTTGAAGAAATGGTAGAAGTTACCGACGCAATAGACATAAGCACAAAGAAAGTCAGGCTAACTAATAACCCCATTTCCCCCATATTGGCAAATAGCTCGGGTAAAATGGCAAAAATCAAACGGCCTTCACCGATTAATTTGCCGTCTTGAAATACTTGAACACCATTTTGCTGCGCAACGAATATTGCAGGGATAATAAGTAAACCGGCCAAAAATGCGACACTGGTGTCTAACATTGCAACACTAAACGTAAGCTTAGGTAGGTTTTCGTTCGGTTTTAAGTACGAGCCATAAATCATCATGCAGCCCACACCCAACGACAACGAAAAGAACGCCTGCCCCATCGCCGCGATGATCAAATCAGGATCGCTAATTTTTGAAAAGTCTGGAACTAAATACGTTCTAAATCCTTCTGCTGCGCCATCTAATGTCGCCATATAACCAATAAGGCAAAGCAGCAATACCAGTAACAAAGGCATAAGTCTGCGCGACCAAGCTTCTATGCCTGATTTTACGCCTTTGAGAATAATGCTCGCAGTCAAAATTAACATCAGTGGCGTAAAGATAAAGTTTCTCAGCATCGAGTCACCGCTAAGAAACTGGTGTGCGGTATCTAATTCAGCCATTTGCGCAAGAGGATCAAGTGCATGAGACAGCATCCACCCAGCCACAATGGAGTAAAAGCTGAGCATCACGATAGCACCAGCAAGGCCGATATACCCCGCCGCGGCTCCTATTTTCGGATTACCTTCACGCCAAGCTGTCTTGAGTGCTTTAACTGGGTTTGCTTGTGCCTGATGGCCTAAATACAATTCTGTGTAAAGTGCAGGTAATGCGAGTAAAAAAATCACCGCAAAATAAACCAGTAAAAATGCACCGCCACCGTGGTTTGCGGCTTGTGTGGGAAATCCCCAAATGTTACCAAGTCCAACAGCCGCACCAGCTGCTGCTAACACAAAGCCAAGTCGGCTTTGAAATCCATCGCGCGTATGAGCCATGTCTGTAATCAATCATTATTTTTGTAGACGGCCGATTATACGTACTTCCGCTGAAAATGCGAGAGGTTCTAGCCGCGCCTCAGAAACTCGAGTTGGGCGTCTCTAGAAAGTCCATTTCCTCTTCTGTTGAATCGCGATTGAGTATTTCGTTTCGATGGGGATAACGGCCAAATCTATCGATAATTTTTTTATGCGCGACTTCAAAATCATAATTAGGCAGGTCGCGAAAATAATGGTCAGCGGCACGGTGGATGATGCGACTTTCGCTATGCATCATGGGTAGGTATAAAAACATCAATTCAGTATCATTGAGCTGGCGGTGATAGCCTTTTTCGATAGCGTGTTGGGTGAGGCTTAGCGCCAAAGGATCACAGGCAAACGCCTCTGGAGTGTCTCTGAATATATTGCGTGAAAACTGATCTAATATAATGATTTCGCACAGCGCGCCAAGTGGTGTTGCTCTCCAACTCGAAAGCTCACCTTGGTACGCCATTTGGTGCAAAATACCGAAGCGATTTTTTATAATGCGATCAAAGTCCGCAGACTTCTTCCACCAGTCTGATTCAGTGCATTCAACAAACCAGAATTCGTAGACGTCTTTATAATTCATGATGGCACTCCTAGGGAAAAACAAACTTGAAGGTCAGCAGACCCTAACCGTTATAAACAAAGTGCCACCCATTATTCAATAATGCAACTTTTTTATTAGTTGACTAATTACAATAAATTTACTTAAGCAACCTCTAGTAATTTGGCATGAATTGACTGCACCACCTGATCTGACTCCTGTTGCTCAACTAAAAAGCACAGATTGTGCTTGCTCGCACCATGGCAAATTAGTCGAATATTAAACTCTGACAACACATCCATCAGGTTAAGTTGGCACTTCTTCAACTGGATCTCAGAACCTATCATGGCCACCAAAGTAAGATTATTTTCAACGGTCACATGACAAAACTCGCCAAGTTCATCCAAACAAGCTTGTTCTAACTCTGGTCGAGAAGCATTCGGCGCATTGTCTAGTGTGAGCGCGACACTAATTTCCGAAGTCGTTACCAAGTCAACCGATATATTGTAATTACTTAAAATGGTGAAGATACGAGCCAAAAAGCCGCTAGCAAGGAGCATTTCAGGGCTCTTTAGCGTCAATAGTATTTGGTTTTTGCGTTGTGTCACTGCACGAATGCCTGCTTGCGCCGTTTTCTCTTTTTCAATCCAAGTGCCACCCGCTTGCGGATCACGACTTGAACCAACAAATACTGAAATACCTTTACGACTCGCTGGCAATATAGTTGCGGGATGTAGCACCTTAGCACCAAATGTCGCCATTTCTGCCGCTTCATCAAAACTCAAACGAGGAATTGGTCTAGCCTTTACACACAAACGCGGATCGGTACTGAAAATACCAACGACATCGGTCCAAATATGCACACTTGACGCGTCAATTGCCTCAGCTAACAATGCAGCACTATAGTCAGAACCACCACGACCAAGCGTAGTCGTCTGGCCGTATTGGTCACTACCAATAAACCCTTGTGTCACCTGTACTGTGTCGCCAAGTAGCGCGACCAAATTAGTTTGCGCAGCTTCACGCGTAGCTGCGACATTTGGATTCGCTTTACCAAATTGATTATCTGTTTTAAGCACTTTACGTACATCAAAGCGCGACGCCTGAACCTGGTTATTACGTAGTATTTGGGTAAACAAATAAGAAGAAAAACGTTCGCCAAAGCTCAGCATTTCATCGCATTGCTGTCTGCTAAGTGCAGGTAAACTCGCAAGGCTTTCAAATTCACTGAAAGTTTGCTTGTAACCCTCAGCAAGGTCAGCATCCAAAGACACTTGATCGATAATCGCTTGCTGTATGTTTTCAACCGCTGCAACAACTGCTTTGCGCCCGGCTTCATCTTCCTTTTGTTGGGTTAGCGTTACAAGGTGATTGGTTACGCCAGCACATGCACTAACAACGACCACTCGAACATTTGGGTTGTCACGAACAATGTGAGCACAACGAGACATAGCTTCAAAGTCAGCGACACTGGTACCGCCAAATTTGGCTACAACATACTGCGAATTCATTTTCTCTCCTCTCGACTGTTGGCACAGTCAAATTTTATAAGGAGAACTCGGCATGGGATTTCTAGAAAGACGAACGCTTGAAATGACCTTTGCCAGAAGCTCTCCACCAATACGGTGACAGTTCCGAGGATTCAGCCTCGTAAACCGAAGAATCGTTGCGACGAGCAACTTTTCTCCTCGGCGAATACTTCCCTCACTAGTGGTCATTGGTCTCGTCACCTCACACTAACTACCTAAGCATCGCGCCTCTTCTGTTTATTTTGCCTTTGTTAATCTGAATAAAAGCAAAATAAAAGCCCGCAATAAATGCGGGCGATGTGAGAAAATTATCTTTTAGCCGTCTAGGTGTCAAGTTATTTATGAAAAACTTATCCCAAAGCGGTAAAAAATTAAATCCATTGGTCTTAAATAAGCTGACCCGCGAAATACGCGCCACTATATCCAATGGTATATGCGATAAGCAGGTAGATACTCATTTTAAGATAGCTTGAGAAGGTTAAAGCTTTAACCTTACTCATTGCAATGATCCCCGCTGCAGAGCCAATAATGAGCATAGAGCCACCAACGCCAGTCGCATAAGTAAAGGTTAGCCATTGCGCTGGAGTCATCGTAATGTCTGCTTTTAATAGCGCAGCCGTCAAAGGCACGTTATCTACCGCCGCACTCATTAAACCGACCAAGTAGTTTGCGTATTCCGGCGCAAGATGCAGATATAAATCGGTAAACTTAGACAATACACCGACTTCTTTCAACGCACCAACTAATAACAGCACACCCACAAAGAACAATAAAGTGTCGTATTCAATTTCACGGATATAGTCGATGATTTTCTTATTTACGTCCTTCTTGCGCATCAAGAATTGCGCCATTAAGAACATCAAAGACAAGCCAAATAAGAAGGTTAACATCGGCGGTACATGGTATTGCACGCTTAAGAATAACGTGGCAAAAATGGTTGATAAGAAGATGAGCGCAATCGTGATATCGGTCTTTTCAATTCTGCGTAATTCAGCCTTTTCAAAGGTGATCTTATCATTCATGCCGATTGACAGCATCGCAGCTAAGATAAATACGCTAAAAATAGAGGGAGCGATTAGTAAAAGCAGATCAGGGATAGTCACTTTATCGGCTAGAAATATCATCAAGGTGGTTACATCACCGGTGATCAATGATACCCCACCGGAGTTAACACTAAAGATGATTAACGTCGCATATCTAATTAGCTTTTTCGGGTCTAATTTCAAAGACATGACTACAGCTAATGAAATAAGCGTCGCAGTGATGTTATCCGATATTGACGAAAATACGAATGCAAACGCACCGACCAAAAACATTAGCTTGCGTTCGCTAATATGGGTTGGCATGATCCGGTGAACAATATTTTGGATAAACCCTTTTGAGTTCAAGTAGGCAACAAATGTCATTGCAGCCATTAAGAACAGCCAAAGTGTCGCGATTTCCAAAATGTTATGGTCTAGCTCAATTTGTACAATTTCTGGGCTTTGACCATGAATTGGAGAGATAAAGGCGATAATCCAACATAAAGTACCAAAAAAAAGCGTTGTTTTGGCCTTGTTTACGTGAATAATATCTTCTATAACGATGAGTATAAAAGCGATGGCGATCAGGGTTAGAATAATGGGCGTGACCATAATGCGTAAACAACCTGTAATTAAATGTAACAAGGGGTGGGTTCGTTTTCGCGGCGGATTCTAGCACCATCACAGTCCCCATGCTACGTACGATAAACATTTTGTGACAAATTGATGAAGTAGTGATGTAACTTAACTACTACACACTGGAA
This sequence comes from Pseudoalteromonas sp. NJ631, assembly GCF_000276645.1. NCBI lineage: Bacteria > Pseudomonadati > Pseudomonadota > Gammaproteobacteria > Alteromonadales > Pseudoalteromonadaceae > Pseudoalteromonas > Pseudoalteromonas sp. NJ631. The sequence goes on along the minus strand of NZ_AKXJ01000019.1, from coordinate 82,799 downwards.
AGTTATGATCCCAGCAAAAAAATTATTAAATACGATAAATGAACACTGGAGCGTACTCGAGCTACTTTTTAAACGATTTAAGCTCGCAGATTTCAGTCTAAAAGATGTACAAAACATCCTAAAACAGAAAAACCCTAGCTGGTCGAGTGAACGAATTTATAAAGAAACCAATCGATTACTCCAACAAGAAATTATTATCCCTTTAGCTAAATCTTCACAGTTAGAAATCAACCGTGCAATCGCTGACTTCGCCAGCTTTCTTTTACAAGAAGAGAGCCTTGGTTTAGCAGCAGAGATCACGGTGCTGGTAAAAGACTTAGAAAGATTAGGTAATCGCATCGCACAAGCTGGTGAAGAGGCTGACTACTCTGAGCTACGCCGTTTTAGCCGCATTATGGACGAACGCGTTCGTAAAATTGTTAAGCTGTTCGAACATAACGAAAGCGCTATCATGAACTTGGTTGAACAAGCCAAATCTGACACCTCAACGCTTTCTCTTGGCATGAGATATAAAGCCGTATTGGAAGCTTTTGACGAATATATCGAACCGATGCTGGAAATGGTCGATATTCATGGCCCTTTCCAACGCTGCTTTGATCAAATAGAGCTTCAGGTCAGTGAACAAATTGACGAGATTGAACAATTAGGTCGTGGCGCTGCAGACAAACGCATGTTGGAGCAACTCAGAACACGCATTTTAGATATGCACCTCATTGGTAGAGAAAGTTTAAGCCGCAGTGCCGATCTCCTAATGCCGTTAAGAGAAGAGCTACGCCGTAATACACTCATTACACGCCAAGCCTCCAAAGTCCTTGGACAAATTAGAAAGCGCGGCGTTGACCGCTTACTCTCACCAGTTCAACCAGAATTTGTGTCAGACATTCAACGTTTTAACCTCGGACAAAAGCGTCACATGGTCGCTTATATGGCAAGTCTTGTTGAGTTTGAGCATGAAGAATATCAGCTGCCCGATCACGACGATGTGCCAGCTTATCAAAGTCCTAACATTCCAGATTACAACTCGGTAAAAACGAGATTTCAACAAACCGGTAAAAAGCGCCAGGCACTATTGGGCTTTTTAAGCGATAGCTACCCAGATCTTGAAGCAGACGAAATGCTGTTTCTTTATCAAAAGCTGATCAACGAATCTGACTTGGCACTTAGCCAAGAACAACAAAAGAGTAAGATCACTATCGCATCGCATACCTTCTCTTTATATCCATTTAGTGCCAAAGCAAAACAAGATTAGCATTATGACGACAATTAACTTAGACATGCTCAATGAACTCCAAGCCATTAATAAAAAATTGGTGAGCGGGTATCATATCAGTGAGCAAGACACTACCCTTTGGCAAGAATTAGATCAGCAAATTGATAGCTATCAAGCACTATTTTCAGCCTTAGGCCATGATTTACAGCACGATGCCCGTGGCTTTTATTATTTGGCAAGCGATGAAAGCACGCCAAATATGGGGAAAATTTCCCGTGCGATTGCCCTAACCATTTATATTTTGATTGAACACTATGCCAACCAAGGTAAAGATCCGCTTCGCGTACTATTTGATGAAAGCTGCGATCTAGAGCTAATGCAAACCATAGTGCAGCTCAATAAGCATCTTTTTGACCAGCTAGAGATTTTTTCGGGCTCAGATCTCAGAAAAGACGTGTTTTTACGTATGGTGAGACTGGGTCTAGCCCGAGAGGTTGAGCAAGGCTTTATGCTACTTGCACCGATTTATCGCTACATTGACGCGCTAATGGAAGTAAACGAAGAACAATATGATATTGAGGACGAGCTATGAGCGAGCAGTTGTACGGCTTAAGTAAACTAGCATTATTAAACACCGCCGGATACGCTAAGTGTGTCATTCCTCTGGATAAAAGCGCGTCTATCTGCGCTCCAAATAACACTGGTAAAAGCTCGGTGATCAATGCGCTGCAATTTCCACTTATCAACGATTTAAGACTGACTGAATGGGATGGTCACGATTTAGAAGAAACGCGTAAGTTCTACTTCTCTTCTGATCAATCCTATATTTTGCTTGAAGCCAACCTCCCCCACGGCGATGTGGTCATTGGCGTTGCAGGACTGGGTAAAATCGCCGGTTACGCACACCAGTTTTTTTGCTATCAAGGCAAACTGAATCTTGATGATTACACCCAAGGTAAAAGTATCATCAAGTACACTAAGCTATTTAATCACTTACAGGAAAAGCAACTCAAACCTGTAGAGCTAAAAGCACAAGAGCTTAATGCCCTACTCACAGGCGGCGCAACACCATTTGATGGTGATATCAACCTGAAGATGATCCCACTGAATAATGTCCAAGATGCGCCTGTATACAAAGAAATATTCCGCCGTATTCTGAATCTGCATAAACTCGGCGCGCAAGACGTAAAGCGCTTTATGCTCAAGGTGTTCGAACGCCATATGTCGAACTCGAAAGTCGACTTTTATGAAGTCTGGCGTCGCGCTTTTGATAAGGTAAACCGTGCGCGCCGTGAGCTGAATGCGCTGGAATCGATGCAAGAGCCAATTTCAGCCCTTGAGAAAATGCTTGAAAATGAGGCAGTATTAAAAGGTAAATTAGCGGCTTACGCCCCGAAACTCGATTTAGCTTTGGTTGAATATGATAACTATCACAACGAGCAAATTGCGGAATTAGCAACACAGCTAGAAGACATAGAAGCCGAAAAGCGCGAATTTGAGTCTAAGCAGCAGCTGTACGTCCAACAGTCTCGCGATATCGAGCGTAAGCAAACCCAAATCGAGCAATGGTTTACTGATTTCCACGCGTTAAAACGTGAATTTGAACTGACTAATCATGCAACGCTAAAAACCAATTTAACGCTATTGAAAAAGGAATATGAGCAACTTTCCTTCTCTATTAATAGTGCACAGGGGCAAAGTCTCCATACCCTTGATTTTCGCATCAACGAAACACAAAAGCAGATTAAGAGTTTAAAACTGCAACTCAAGAACCTTGAGTTCAACCTGTTTACTCGTATGCGTGAAGATCTTTCTTTAAAAGAAGTGGAAGAGATCTCACGGATCTTGAATCCAGATTTGTTATCGTTTTCAACCACTTCTCAAGGTGAAATTGATATCACCGACGAAGATACCTTTGGCGCATTTTTGGAGTCGTTATCTAAGTCAGTTCAAGGTGGTGAGCTTAAAGTACCAGGCGCTACCGTTAAGTTGAAAAAACTAAGTCCCGTGCAAATGCAAAGCGGTGAGAACAAAGCCCAACTGCAAGCACAGCTGGAGTCACTACAACAATCACTTAGCGACTTAAAGCAGCAGCGTGAAGTAGCAGCTAACGTCGCTGAAAAGCAAAAAAAGCGTGATGCGCTTTATGATGAACTAATGGCAACAGAAGCGGCCATGAAACGCTTTGAGCAATATCAAACTATGTTGCAATCTGTTGATGCTCAACAAGCACTAAAAGAGCAACTAGAGATGGAACGAGAGCAAGTTGATGAATATTTACATGATATTCAACGTAATGCTGGTTCGATTTCAGACCGCCGCTCTATCATTAAAAGCAAGCAAGACTTGTTGGTGCGCCAAGCCGACCGCCTAAAGCAAGTGAAGTCAGAACGTATAGACCACACACTAGAACTATACTCAGGTAAGCTGGCACCGTACGAAATCGAAATTAACCTAGATTTTGATAACCTCTCGGAAGTGATCCACCAGTTTAATAAAGATTGTAATGAGCTAAGAAACTTAGACGTTAATGTGCGTAATACCTACTTGCATATCTATAATGCTGGGATCACTAAGTTTGAAAACGAGTCAGACGTTACTATTAAGTACCAAAAGCTGATCAGCGCGTATCATAACTTAGATAACGAACGAGATGCCGTCGATAAACAAGCACGAGTGGCGCTCACTGAAGTGGCCGCAACCATTAAAGGACTGCGTCAAGACTTAGACCGCTTACGCCGAGAGATGAACAGCTTTAACAAAGGCATAAGCCAGCATCGTATCTCTAACTTGCAGGCATTCAAAATCAATGTCATCCCTCGTAAGATGCTAGTTGACAGCATAGATACCATTATTAGCACTTCAGATTTATATGAAAAAGGCGAAAGTTTAGACCTACTCAGCGAGCAGCCTAGCTCAGAGAAATCTGTTAATGAGGCGAAAGATCACATCATCAAACTAGCAAGTGACAAAGCGGGATTGACGTTAACCGATCTCTTTGATATTCGCTTTGAAGTGGTCAACCGCGCAGGTGACACTGAGCACTTTGATAAAATTGACTCGGCCGGTTCAAACGGTACGCGGATCACCATCAAGCTTTTATGTGGCATGCTATTTATTCGCTATCTGCTATCTGATCAAGAGCAAGCAATGTATCGTATCCCAATTTACATCGATGAAGCCGCGGATATCGACCCACAAAACCAAAAGGCTATTATCGAAACCGCACTAAGCTTTGGGTTTGTGCCAATTTTTGCATCGGTGAAACCACAGATCAGCTGTGACTACTTGGTGCCGATCCGTAGTGTTGCACAAGGTAGCCAAAACTGGGTGGATGAAAAAGACTGGATAGAAGTGGAACATTAATCCCAAGTTAATGTCTTAGACACAATTATTAAAGGATGCTTGTCTCTACCATTTAACGCCTTAACACGTTAAGGTAGAGCAAACATCCGACTAAGGAGTAAAGACACATGTTTAAGAATATTGTTATCGCCACTTTGGTGCTGATGTTAGCGGCCTGCGCCAAAACCCCTGATTGGGATTATGATAAGTCTGTACAATTCGCTAACTACAAAACCTATGCTTGGTCACCTGAAGCGGACCTAAAAAATAATGGTCGTGAATACCAAGTCAATGACTTAATGGAAAAGCGGATCCGCAGTGCAATTCAAAACGAAATGAGCAAACAAGGTTTCACCCTCACCGATCCGCAATCGGCTGACTTACTGGTTAACTATCACGCTTCAGTTGATACAAAAATTGAATCTGACTCGCTTCACACCACGTATGGTGCGCGTTGGAACTACTGGGGTATTGGTTGGCAAACACAGACCACAACACGTGAATATGAAGTAGGCACGCTTGTACTCGATATGATAGACAAAGCGTCTAACCAGCTAGTTTGGCGCGGTGCAAAAGAAGGTCGCTTACGTAGCAACCAATCACCAGACCAAAGAACAGCGTCAATTAACAAAACCATTTCAGAGTTGCTGGCTAACTTCCCACCACAGCCACAACACTAAGCAAAAACCGGATCAAGCCTTGGCTTGATCCGAATTCTTCATCTTTCTTTTGAAGGTGAACAGTCTTAAGATGCATAAGCCTTAACTTTATCTGTCAAGCTTGATTGTTAGGGCTTAAGCAAATGTAAGTGCCAAACTCAGCCGTCCAACAACAACTCCATATCTTAAACCCAATTGCGATAACAGATGCTCACTCAACTTGTATTGGGACAAAAACAATCTAGAACCGAATGTCGACCCATTGCCAATAGCCGCCGCTAAGAACGATTTTATGCCTCACCTTAAGGCAAACTAACTTTCCTAATGCGCTATAATGACTAGCTTCTTTAAAAGAAAGCTGATGGGCTATATAGAACTAGTTATCCCAATATCATCCACGATGATAGATACATCTCGCTTCGGTGCAAAAATCAAGACAAGCTCTTGTAACTCCACCCAATTTAGTACAGCTATTTCGTAGAATTTTATGCAGCCTCAAGATAACCAATTGGTGTCATATCGCCAAGTGAATCATGAGGTCGCTCATAATTATAAATATCTAACCACTCATCAGTGACTTCACGTACTTCTTGCAGTGACTCAAACAAGTATAAATCGAGCACTTCTTCACGATAACTTCGGTTAAACCTTTCCACAAAACCATTTTGGTAAGGACTGCCAGGCTCTATAAGTTCCAACTTGATGTCCTTTTTCATTGCCCAATCTTCGAGTACCGTTGAAGTAAATTCTGGACCATTATCCACTCTAATCTGCTTTGGTTTTCCTCGCCAAGCAATAATTTGTTGTAGCGTTCTAATAACTCGTTCAGAAGTTAAGCTTGTATCGACCTCAATCGCCAGTGCTTGTCGGTTGAAATCATCCAGCACATTCAGTGTTCTAAAACGATGTCCATAGCTTAATGCGTCACTCATAAAGTCCATTGACCACGATTCATTATGTTGTGTCGGTGCACTTAATGGTTCAGGTGTTCTTGTTGGAACACGGCGCTTTCCTTTACGTCTCAAGTTTAGTTTTAGCATGCTGTAAACGCGTTCAACACGCTTTTTATTCCACGGCTTACCTTTATTACGAAGCCTTTTGAATAGCTTAGGCAACTCCCACCTAGGATGGCGCTCTACCAGCGCAAGTAATGCGTCGATAACTTCATCATCTAACGGCCGTTTATGTTTGTAATAAAAAACTGAGCGGCTTAGCCCTGCCACTTCACAAACAAATGCGACGCTGACGTTAAATTGAGCTCTTAAATGCTCTACCCAAGCTCTGCGCCTGCTTGTTTTTACAGCTTTTTTGCGATGATATCCTCAAGCATCGAGTGCTTTAGGCTAAGCGTTGCAAACATATCTTTTAGCTTACGGTTTTCTTCTTCAAGCTCTTTGAGGCGTTTAACATCAGACGCTTCCATACCACCATACTTTGAGCGCCATTTGTAAAATGTACTTTGGCCGATACTATGTTTACGGCAGATTTCAGGCACAGGAATACCCGCCTCAGCTTCTTTGATCATGCTGACAATTTGGGTTTCGGTGAACTTGCTTTTTCTCATCGTAAATTTTCCTATTTTAGTTAATGGAAAATTCTACTTATGAACTGTTTCATTTTTTGGGGGAGTTACAAGCTCATTCCGATTTTCTTTTAACTTTTTCTTTGTGATCCGCCAGTTTAGATTGACACCAGCCGCCCCTATCAAAATTGCACTGGCACCAGCGAATTGTAGTAACGTCAAGCGTGTATCGAATGCCGCCCAGTCAACGATAACCGCAACGACCGGATAGATGAAAGACAACGCTCCCACCAAAGCGGTCGGTATTTTCTGAATGGCACTATATAATAGTAAACACATCAGCCCGGTATGAATAATCCCTATCGTAACTAAAAAAGACCAAGATACAGCTGAAATGGCAGAAATATCTCCCAAAGGAGTAAATGGAAGAAGCACAAAAATACCAATAAAAAGTTGAAATGCCACAATAATATGAGGTGGGATATGCTTCAGCTTTTTGGCCGTGATAGCCGCAATTGCATAGAAGGACGCGGCTATTACCGCATAAAATACACCTTGTAAGTAAGTGTCTTTATCAGTGAACGCCGCCCCTCCTTCTTGTTTTCCCACAATAATAAATATGGTTCCTAAGAAAGCACATATTAGCCACAACACTTTGTCCGTAGAAATATGCTCTTTAAAAAAGATAGCGCCAAGCAAGACAAGTATAAACGGTTCAATATGATAAGTAATCGTAGCAATTGCAATGGATGATAGCGAAAAGGATTTGAATAAAAACAGCCAGTTGAGTGATAAAGCCACACCGCCAACTGTTAGTAATATGAGTGACGGTTTATTGAGTTTAACTTGTTTAAAAATGCCCTTATACAAACAAACTAAAAGCATGAAAGTGGCCCCAAATAAACAACGCCAGAAAACTGCCGTTTCCGGTGATTGTTCTGACATCACAACGAACCAGCCTATGGTCCCTGCAATGGTCATTGAAGCAATCATTTCGAGGTTTCCTCTAAAACCTTCCTGTTTTTGCATTCTAATTCACTCCTTTTTCAGTGTTATTGAACCTGCGTTTAAGACATTTCTATTAGACTATACCAATATAAGAAAATGGAAAGGCTTTCACTTCAATAGAGTGTTGATCTGAACTGACATAAGACTGAGCATTTCCTGCAACCACTTTCCTGTTGTCACTATTGAAAATGTTAGTTTCGATACGAACTTTGTTGATCCCTATTTTCTCTCGCACTGTAAGCTCTATACGTATAACTTCATCAATCTTTACCGCGCCCAAAAATGCTAGATCCTGACCAAGATAAATACTCCCAGGTCCGGGCATTGCCATCGCTAGCGCGGCACTTATCAACGCGCCACTTAGCATGCCATGAGCAACTCTAGTTTTAAAAACGCTTTGTTGAGCGAACACTTCATCAAGATGAAGCGGGTTACAATCGCCAGATACTTGTGCAAACAGTTCGACATCAGATTCAGTAACTTTTTTATATAAAGTGACCTTTTTACCTAGGTGTAATTCATCAAATGGTGTACTTATTAATGTGTGCATACTTAACCTTCTATGTCTTCCTGTACTGAATTCAGCAGCACCACTTTTCCCGGGTTGAGGATATTATTAGGGTCTAGCGCTTGTTTAATTTTTTGCATAAGGCTAATGGACTCGGACCCCAATTCCTGTTCCAGATAGTGCATTTTTCTCATTCCAACACCATGCTCACCTGTACAAGTCCCTTCAAACTTAATCGCACGTTCGATGAGTCTGGAATTTAATGCTTCAGCAGTTTGCCTCTCTGCTTCAATATCTGGGTCAATCAAGTATCCGAAATGAAAGTTACCATCTCCAACATGCCCCACAAGGAAATAAGGGAGACCTGAGTCGTTAACCTCATTAATCGATTCAAGTAAGCAATCGGCCAATTTATCTATTGGAACACATGTATCAGTGCTAATCGAACGAGCGTTCTCTTTTGAGGCGATAGCGGCATAATAGGTATCGTGTCTTGCCTGCCATAGTTTGTTTCTTTCTTCTTTTTCTGTTGCCCAATTAAACTCGGAACCACCAAACTGAGATACGATTGAATTTACTCTCTCAACTTGTTCACTGATATACTGCGACGATCCATGAAACTCCAAGATTAACTTTGGAATTTCAGATAGTTCAAGTTGGCTATAGTCATTCACTAAAGAAACAGTATGGCCATCCATCAGCTCTACTCGCGCAATAGGAATACTATTCTGAATTATACTAATAACAGAGTTGACTGCGTCAGAGATACTTTCAAAAGAACAAATGGCCACTGATATTTGCTCTGGTACCGGGTAAAGCTTCAAAGTAATTTCGGTGAATACACCCAATGTTCCCTCACTGCCGATCATCAATCTAGTCAAGTCATAACCTGCACTTGTTTTTCTCGCTTTGGTGCCTGTTTTAGCAAGCTTTCCTTCGCTTGTAATAACTTCAAGCCCGAGTACGTTTTCTTTCATAGTTCCATACTTAACAGCATTGGTACCACTGGCACCAGTTGAGCACATCCCACCTAGCGTCGCATTCACTCCTGGACCAATTGGAAAACATAAATTATATGCAGCAAGTGCCTGATCAAGCTGCTTTCTGGTAACGCCTGGTTGCACTTTTGCTGTAAGAGACTCAGGAGAAATTTCGAGAATCTGGTTCATATGTGTCATATTCATGGCAATCCCCCCATGAATTGGTAGCACATGACCCTCAACAGAGGTACCAGCTCCGAAAGGTACAATCGGCATTTTCATTTGATTAGCGATAGATACAATATCCATCACATGCTGAGTATGCTTCGGGTACACGACTATATCAGGAGAAATCACGGTAGAAATAGGTGACTGATCTTGTCCATGCTTGACGCATTGATCCTCGTCCATTGAACAGTCGACACCAAGATTTTTTAGTGCTTCAAATACCGTTAATGCATTTTGACTTACCATCATCTTTCCTTTTTAAACTGAAAGTCCACCGTCAACAGGAATAACTTGCCCTGTCATATAGTTACAAGAGTTTGAGCCTAAGAAAGTGACAATTTCTGCAATATCTTTTGCACTGCCAAATCGCTTCATCGGGATCGAGTCCAGTACTTGCTCCTTTACTCGCTCGTGCAGTTTATCTGTCATATCCGTTACGATAAAACCAGGGGCTAGAGCATTAACATTAACACCTCTGCTTGCATACTCTTTGGCAAGTGAACGAGTGAGACCCAATATACCAGCTTTACTAGCAGCATAATTTGCCTGGCCTGCTACGCCTATTAAGCCAGATACAGACGCAATGTTAATAATGCTTCCTTGTGTTTCTATAAGGTATTTGATTGCCTGCTGGCAGTGTAAAAAGGTACCTGATAGGTTAGTATCTATAACTTGTTGCCAGTCTTCGTAAGATAGGGATTTAAAAGCCTTATCTCTGTTTATCCCCGCATTGTTTATCAAATAATCTAATCTTCCAAATTGCGTAATGTGCTTCTCAATTGCCAGACAAATGCTATCTTTATCTGCTGCATTACTAAGTACACCGAGCACAGAACCATCACATTCTTGAATTAGTGACTCTGCGGCTTCGCGGTTATTTCGATAGGTGAATGTGACATTATAATTATGTGCGATAAGGTGACGAACGATTTCTCGTCCTATACCTCTGGCGCCTCCCGATACGAAAGCCGCTTTTTTTTCAATGTTGTTATGCATATCTAATTCCTTGAAATTAATTGTTTTATTTTTTATGACAATTCAGATTGGTTAGCCATGATTGATTATTTTGTGTTTTTGATATTTGAATATCTGATAACTTCTGAGCGAGTGTTTGCGCGGTCAAATACTGTTCAAAATTAAGGCTGTGCTGTAAATAATCAATTTTTTTAACTGAGGTGATACCCGCGGTGGTACCTGTAACAAATACCTCTAACAGATCGCCGTTATACCAATCATTAATAAGTTGTTGCAGCTCAATGCTTGACTCTTCAACGGTAAAGTTATTTTGCTGTATAAGACTGATGGTGGTATCTCTGGTAATCCCCGGTAGAATCGAGCCACTTAGGCGAGGTGTTATAACTTTGTCTTTATAAACAAAGAAAATATTTGAGGAGCTTAACTCCTCTATATACTTGTTGTGGTTGGCATCTAACCACAGAACTTGGTGATAGTTCTGTTCTTTGGCCTGCTGCTGAGAGAGGATGGTTCCGGCATAATTACCAATCGCTTTAACAGCACCAGTTCCACCTTTAGCTGAACGACTGTAATTGGACTCAACCATAATGTTAATGGCGTTGGTTGAGCTAAAATAGTTGCTCATAGGACACGCGATAACAATAAACTTGAAGCTTTTAGCTCGACCATAGAAGCCTAATGAAGGCTCAGTTGCGATTATGAAAGGCCTGAAATAGAGCGTACCCTCCCTTATATCAGGAAGGTATTGAAGATCTGCTTTAAGCAGCGTAAGCAACGCATCAACAAACACATCTTCACCTAACACAGGGATGGCTAAGCGCTCACATGAAGATTGAAAGCGACGAGCATGATCATAAGCTCTAAACAATGCCGCATCGTTGTTTGCTTGCCTAAATGCTTTTAACCCTTCAAATACACCTTGAGCATAATGAAAGCACTGAGAATGTGGCGCCAGAGACAGGTCATGATATTTCTGAAGATGAATATCGCCCCAGCCGTTAGCTTCATGCCAATCTATTGTGACCATATGGGGCGTCATCGTCAGACCAAAGTCAGATGGTGTATTCTTCATTTAGAATGTCCTCACTTTGTGGGTAACGTTGACAAAGTTGCTCTTGATAACCTAGCTGACTGATGTGTGTTGTAACGCGGTCTCCGGGCTTGAGGTAGGGTATGTTGTCATTTCCGAGGGATATACCATCAGGGCTTCCCGTCAGTATTACATCACCTGGGTACAAGGTCATAAACTGGCTGACATAATGCACTAAAAAGGCAGGTGTAAAGACCATGTCTGTCGTACTTCCATTTTGTCTCAAGACCCCATTAACGTAACAAGTTAACGTTAGGTCCAGAGGGTAAGAGAAGGAATCAGCAGTCACAACGTATGGTCCTAGAGGACAAAAACTTTGAAAAGATTTGCCTTTTACCCATTCACCTTCACGTTCAAGTAGCCAATGTCTATCTGAGAAGTCATTGGCGACACAGTACCCTAATATCGAGTTGTGTGCTTGTTGCTCTGACTCCAATAATTGGCAGGTTTCGCCGATGACAACGCCGAGTTCAACTTCCCAGTCGACGTGGTTGGCGTGCGTAGGGATTAACACTGGGTCTGTCGGCCCACATACAGAGCCAATTGATTTGCAAGAAATAATGGGCTCCTTTGGTAAAGAAAGGCCCGCTACCTGAGCATGCTTTCTATAATTTAGCCCTATAGAAATGATCTGTTTTGGCTGTATTGGCGCTAGAAACTGAACTTCCTGGTTATTAAACTTAGGTAATAAGGTTAAGTTAACATCGGAAATTAAGGTGTTGAGTGCGCTAAGTGACAGCGCTGTATCATACCAAGAACCGATAATGCTCGACACATCTCTTAAATCACCATTGCAGTCAACTAAGCAAGGGTAGCGACTACCCTTGCTTAAAATGGTTGCTAATTTCATAAAGTAACACCACTTTCCTGATGAAGGTAGGTCTCGAAAAATGCACTTTCTGCTGCACTTAAAGACCGGGGCCGTGACTTTTTATAGCAATAAGGTGCCATAGTTGTTTCAGCTGAAGTGCAAAGCCGATCGCCATCATGCACGGTATATGCAATGGTTACTGTTGCTGCGGATATGTCACTTACCCACATTGTAATGTTCACGGGCTCATGCTTGTGAACCAATGGAGCATGATATCTAACAGAATGGGACACAACTACCGAGCCTTGATCGAAAAATGCATCGCCATTTTTTTTTGAAATCCCCCAAATAAAATCAACTCTAGCCTCTTCGAGCAAACGCATGATTGATACATTATTTACTACACCATAGACATCCATATCAGACCATCTCACGGGGCATTTATATAAGTGCTTATTCATAACGCTTTCCTTCGCTATTCATGCATTCGGATCTAGCCGTAAACTGTTCGCCATAATCAGGGAAGCAAATGGGAGCATCAAAAAGTGCTTCGTCATAGCCAAACGCGTCAATGAGTGTGTTGATATGAGGCTCGAGGAGCAGGCAAAGCCTGTCGATTTCCCTGTCCAAGCCATGAATCAGATCGCGCTCGACTAGATCACAACTGCAATACCAGGCTGAATCTTCTTTTAGAAGTGATAACCCAAACAAGCGACCTAAAGTTTCCAAATGTGATTGGGCTACAGAAGACTCACATTGCCATTTCGCCTGAGCTTGCAGCGCTAATCGATGGCCTCTCAGACGGGCTAACTTAATAGAATCATTTGCGTTGTCATTCCACTCATCAAAGAAACTACCTGCTGAGTTTATCTTATTCTCTGAGATGCTCTTATGTAAGTGGCTTTCTCTCGCGTTTAACAGTGTAATGATATTCTCTACAGACAGTTCACTCAGGCACTCATCACCTGTATGGATAAGAGCCGCAGGAGACTGATTGACAAGTTGCCCAGCCGCAGTGGCAATTAGGACTTGGTTATCACCTTCAGCCGTTACTAGGCCTTGCAGCAAGGAAATATATTCAGTGATTTTATTTATAGAGAATATCCCCTGAGCGCCAACTCGTTCTCGGCAGTTTGAGACAACATCAGCCATTTCCCAGGTTACAATGGCTTTAGTGATATTAATTTGAGTTGTTAAGTCGTTATCTACTTTGCCATCGCCATCGAGGAATTTAGTCTTGCCATCGTTTGTTAATGCAGACATCGCATACACTTTACTCAAGTTAACAAACAACGCTCGCTGGAATGGTCGGAAATGTATAATTGCAGTATCGCTAGCACCTGGCGCATTAGATAAACGATATTGAGCAAATTTCAAGGCAATGTAACAGCTCGCTTTGCCAGCTCCAAGCGCAGCACTCGAAACACAAAGGCGACCGGGCATGATGCGCGACATAGATTTTAAAAATCTTGCTCGTACATTCTTAATATTGGCTACAAATTCTCCATCTTCTGAGATAGCTGCGATCTCACCCATTAAAGCGTGATCTCGCTCAACTCTCAGGTTGTGGAACGAAGTGAGGCCATTGTCCAGACCCTGCACTGGTTTTTCTGGGCAAGGTATCGCCTGAATACCGTCACGTAACCCGTTTTCATCGCAAAGACGAACAACAAAGGGAAACACACCATGGTCTTTCTCTTTAATTTTTAGTCTTGCCATTACAACGGCTATTTTAGGTATGTCTGAAAAGCCGCTGTAAGACATGTATTTTTGTGCCAGGCAGTCAGGTGTATTCAGAAAGAAGCACTTTTCATCATGGTCATAGATTGCTTCCGTTTTTAATGCGGCAACATTATTTCCATACCCTAGTTCAGTGGCCATATAAGGCCCGAAAGATTTTAGGTTATTTAATTCTTCTAATTCTGCAGCGGTCGCTTGGTTATGTAATGCATGGTCATAAAATGTGCCCATAGTTAGGTTATAGTGAACCATGATGATTGAGAAACAAGATACATCAAGCAAACCTGCCCACTCAGCAAGGGCAAATAGCCTAGAGGGATTTGCCAGTACCTCTAGAGGAGATTCAATCTTAGAGTGTATAAATTCACTTCTTTTATAAGATAGCTTACCCAACTCGGCCATATTAAGACCACTTTGGTATTTGAAAATATTGTCTCGTAATAAAACCTGCAGATCTTTATGATCCAAGTCATAAGCTCGGTTGTAGATAAAGCCTAGCAAGTCCTTTTTTGTCTGTAGTTCCATATAATTTTCCTTATTAATTTGATAACAACAGCGCCGCGTTTTGGCCTCCGAAACCAAATGAATTTGATAGCGCTATGCGATACTGTCGCTCAATGGAGTTACCTGCAATTACATTTACATTGATATTTGGGTCCAACTCTTTCAAGTTCGCACTGGCGGGGATAACGCCGCTTTGAAGCCCTTTGAGACAATAAATAGCCTCAATAGCACCACCTGCGCCTAGTAAGTGACCAGTGACTCCTTTTGTTGAGCTAACTGGTACTTGTGAGCCAAATAGCCTTTTTATCGCTTCACTTTCAATAACATCATTGCCTTTAGTTGATGTCCCGTGCGCATTAACGTAACCAACATCAGAGGGGTGACATTGCCCATCTTTTAGTGCCGCTTGCATCGCCAAAAATGCGCCTTCGCCTTCAGGGTGAGGCGTTGTTACGTGATGAGCATCGGCCGAAAAGCCATATCCTAATAAATGACCAGCTACAGGGGCATTTCTTTTGCTCGCATGTGCCTGAGATTCTAAGATTAGAACACCGGCTCCCTCTCCAATAACAAACCCGTTTCGCTCTTTGTCAAAGGGGCGCGAAGCCGTAGCAGGATCGGGGTTTAAACTCAACGTCCGCATTTTTGCAAACGACGAGACATAGAAAGGAGTAATGGCGGCTTCCGCTCCTCCCGCAATGACCACATCGGCAATGTCGTTGTTAATTAGATATTTAGCTAGTCCAATTGCCATAGCACCTGACGCGCAGGCACTGCAGGGAGAAAAGCACGGTCCGAGCGCATTTACCTCAATAGCAACTTGCCCGGCAGCCATATTTAATAACCCCATTGGCAATGTCAGAGGAGATAAATCTTCATAATCACCTTCTAACATAGCGCGATGTTGCGCCTCCAATGTCTGTGTACCGCCGGCGCCAGAGCCGATTAAAACAGCTACGCGTGTCGGGTCTTCCCAATTTTTGTGATCCAATCCCGCCGATCTCAGAGCTTCAAGAGTGGCAAGTTGGGCGAACTTTGCATAGTCGTCCCAAAACCAAGGTTTGGCTACTTCCATATCCAGTTCATCGATATTGTTGACTCTGCAACTTAATTTAACCGGACAATCTTCGAGACTTGGGTCTAAAGCCGCTTTGGTTTCGCCTTTGATGATATTGTCCCAGTTTTCTGAAACAGAGTTACCTGCAGGGGTGATCATCCCCATACCGGTAATCACCACAGGTTGATTGCTCATGACAGTTTCCCGCTGACATAATTAACAACATCATCTAGCGTTGAAATTGACTCCATATCATCATCGCTAATTTTAATGCCGTGTTGTTTATGGATTGCCTGAGCAAGATCCAGCTGAGAAAGAGAATCAAAACCGATGTCTTCGAGAGAAGTATCTCCGGAAGTTTTAGATACATCCATTTTGAATCTAGTTTCAATGATCGTTTTAAGTTCGTTTAGTGAAAACATAATTGCCTCGCTTGTTTTTTTGTTGATGAAAAAATGATTGGAAAATTAATTCCATTCTTTTGGATAGGTTCTGAGATCTGGCCAGGTCACAACCGTTGACCCCCAGGAGAAACCTGCGCCAAATGCTGTGATGAGAAGTTTCTGACCTGGTTTTAGCTGGTTGCTATGTGCATAATCGTTTAGTAGCAATGGAATTGAAGCCGTAAGCGTATTGCCATGATCAGCAATGTTGCTGGCTACTTTACATTCCGGTAGGTCTAACTCATACGCTACTGTTTGAAGAATTCTGATATTGGCTTGATGCCCGATCATCCAGTCTAACTCTTCGATGGTCAAATCGTTCTGTCTGACCGCTTTGAGCGAAGACTGGGTCATTTGTGAAACTGCATTTTCATATACGACCCGGCCATTCATACTGAGATAGTAGGCTTGGCTTTGCGCGTGTTGCCCTAAGGAGTCCTTAACCCTTTGCCTTGCCCCCCCTGCATGTGTGCATAATGCATCGCTGAGAGAACCATCAGCACCAAGATCAAATTGACCAATCGCACCTAGTTCATCTGGCTCTCCTTTGCCGATAACCATAGCACCTGCGCCATCGCCAAAAATTGGCCAAGTGGTTCTATCATCTTTATTAACAAATTTTGTAAATGCTTCCGCGCCAATAAGCAAAACAGTATCGGCAATGCCGCTTTCCACAAAGCCCTTTGCGGTTGCCATGCCATAAACAAATCCGGCGCAAGCAGACGTGATATCGTAGGCCGCGACTCCTTTAAGCCCCAGTTTGTCAGCCACTTCTGGAGCAACTGCCGGGCAAAGTCTTTCGGGAGAGGTTGTTGCAACGATAACCATGTCTATTTTATTGGTTTGTGCCGATTCGATTGCCCTAAGCCCGGCTTTAATCGCGAGATCCATAGTGGATATCTCGCCATCTACCATGTACCGGCGCTCTATTCCCGTCCGTTCACGAATCCACAGGTCGCTGGTATCAAGTGTTTTTGAAATATCATCGTTAGTAACAATATTTGGTGGGACACATACACCGATCCCTCTAATGACGGCTGTCATAATCGTTATTCCTTTAATTTAATGTTATTACTGCTTTTATAATGCTAAACACCAATCAAAATTAACAATAACATTACCTAAAATCAACACTCGCGTTTAAATATTTACTCAAATTTAAAATGTGTTGATTATTACTTGATGGTGTGGGCTCTCTGTACACGATGCTGAACGAGGAGTCGCTGGATAAAAATTTTAACTGACTTGCAATAGCACCTGACGAAATTTCCGCTAAAAAGGCTAGGAGCAGAGTAAACTTCACCTAAACACAAGGCCATAGAATACTGACTGAGTCTGCAATGAGCGGCCTAATGTTTGCGTTTTATAATAAAAATAAGAACAAGCTGAAGGTGTTGTATTGGGATAACACCGGCTTCGCTTTGTGGTAAAAGAGGCTTGAAAAAAGTTAAGTCTAAATGGCCCGACAAAGAAGGCGATGACTTCACTACCCTAAGCACTGAACAATAGCAGTCGTTATTGTCTGGCTAGTCCGTCATTACTCTTAAGCCATTCAGTTATGGTTATAACAAGGTTTTTAGATCACGAAGTTGCCTAATTAAAATTAATAAATAACAAGTACTTACCGGTTAGATAAATTAGCGCAAACGATGCTACCAAAATCGAAGCGAGGGCAAAGCCGTCTACAACACACTCAGATAATGGTCAAAACTCGTTCGCTACCTAGATGACAGACATCTAAAGATAGACTATGGTCGCGCAGAGCATGCTAACATACCGTTCGTCATAGGCCGAAAGAACTCTACAAATGGTGCGGAAAGCGAAATACCGTGCACTTGCTCTCTTGGCAAGTCACCTTGGCTTTTTGGTTTAGAATAGCCATTTTTCGTTTTTAACTCATTAATTATCTTTGCTTCCACCAAGTAGATATCCACATTGGAATTCTCGTTATCCATCCCCCGATTAAACAATATGTATTTACCATCCGAAGTAACCGTAGCGTAAGCATCCCATTTGTCTGAATTTACCTTGTCCCCCATGTTGATAGCACGTCCCCAACTGCCATCTTGTTGTTTAAAACTGATGTGCCGAATCCCTCCAGGAGCTAGCACAAGTGGTTTTGGAGCGTTGCGCTGTGCTTAAACCAAAACACGACGCAACAATTAAACAAGTTTGTAGTTGGTTTTAAGATTTGTTTTCGCATTTTACCGTCTCTTCCCCAAGACGATAGGCATTATTTGCCAACACATAAGTTCCCGAAATAATAGCAGTAGTAGGAACGAGTATCGGCGTTAATATAATTCCACTCACGGAATAATACGTATTGGTTTCGTCTGCAACATCGACTATTTTTAGGGTTTTTCTATCCGATGAAATCTCACACTTGTTGATGTGGGCAGTATCCTTAACGGGCATTACCACACAAGCGCTGAGTGAGACTATCGGTAACATAATCAATAAACTTAATTTCATCACTTTTCCTTGAATTTGGGTTGTAATATTCTTGTGACGTAAGTCTTAAATATTACCTTCCTCAATAGATTCCCTGTACTTACGTTTAAAGTACTTCAAACTGGCATTGATCTCTTTAATTTCCATTCTTGATTCCACCGCTAAATCTCTCATTTCTTTGACTCGTTTTGAAATAAGGTAAATAAAGAGGGGAATTGGTATACACAAAAAAATAAAACCGATGTAAACAAGCGCACTTATGACGCTGATACTACTCCACATTACTTCCATCATATAATTCTCCTTGAAACTTCCTATGTATTATTTTATGTAAAGCTGGCAAAAATACGTAAATAAAGTTACTCCTTTCAACGCCATAAAACTAGCTTTATATGATCTGTGTCTACAGATTTTGGAGAATTATGAAATGGAAGTATTAGGTAATGGCACTACTTGGGTTAAGGTGATGAAAAACATGCGACCTTCATAATGGTATAAACAAGTCCGAGGTACCTCATTAAAAATGAAGCACCCCATACCAATAAGTCGAACCGAAATTTTAAGATTTGCCGAGGTTTTGTTCGTAGACCTTAAGTGCGTGTTCTAAATCTTCTATCAAGTCTTCTACGTCTTCAAGACCGATGTGAAGGCGGATCACGGGGCCAAGTGCCCAACCTGTGGTTGATCGCAAATGCTCCATGGTTTTATTGGCTGTAACTAAACTTTCATAGCCGCCCCATGAGAAACCCATTTTAAAATGGGATAAGGCATCTAAGAAACGGTTAATCGCCTTTTGGCTACCTTCTTTCATTACGATTGAAAACAAACCATTACAGCCATCAAAGTCGCGCTTGAAGAATTCATGACCAGGACAAGTCTCAAAAGCGGGATGTCTAACGTGATCTACGAGTGGATGCGCTTCGAGCCATTTCGCCACCGTCATTGCCGACTGCTCGTGCTGTTTTAACCTCGCAGGCATAGTACGTAACCCACGTAGTGCTAAATAAGCATCATCTGCAGAGGTACATTGACCAAGTAAATACGAGTGCTCTCTAAGCTCAGGCCAATAACGCTCATTTGCAACGGCAACCCCCATCATGACATCCGAATGCCCAACAATATACTTGGTTGCCGCTTGAATGCTGATATCAACACCATGATCGAGCGGACGAAACTGCCAGCCATTGCCCCACGTATTATCAAGCATAGTGATAACGCCACGGCGCTTTGCAACTTCAACCATCGCTGGCACATCTTGAACTTCCATGGTGATTGAACCTGGAGACTCTAAGAACAACACCTTGGTATTGTCTTGAATTAACGCGTCAATCCCGGCGCCGACCATAGGGTCATAATAAGTGGTTTCGATACCGTAGCCTTTTAACAGCTTATCGCACAAATCTCTGGTTGGTTCATACGCAGTATCCACCATCAGCAAGTGATCACCTGCTTTTAAAAATGACAGTAGTGACTGTGCGATAGCAGCTGCACCAGACGGATATAAGGCACAACCCGCACCATTTTCAAGCTCAGTAATGGCATCTTGCAAGGCGAAATGGGTATTGGTACCACGGCGGCCGTAAAACAGTGTGCGATGTCCACGGCCTTTTATCGCTTCTTGCATTTCGGCAACGCTCTCAAAAACTACAGTAGAGGCGCGCTGAACAACTGGGTTTACTACCCCTTTGGTATATTCTGCTTTTCTTCCAGCAGCAACGATTTTAGTATGCTTTTTCATAATTACTCTTCTGATTGTGCACGCCAGTATTCAACTAAATACCTGGAAATAGAGTCTTCTCTGGTGAGTTTATAGCCGGGCTTTGTATCACCCCACTCTGAAAATGTATTAAGCTCCGCCCGTGAAAACCATTTAGCTTGCTCAAGCTCATCTTGCTCAACAAAAATCTCTGTGGTTTTTGCCTTCGCGATAAATCCAAGCATAAGTGAAGACGGGAACGGCCAAGGCTGTGAGGCAATATAAGTGGCGTCGTATGCTTCAACACCCGCCTCTTCCATCACTTCCCTTATCACGGCTTGCTCTAGCGACTCGCCGGGGTCAACAAATCCAGCCAGCGTCGAAAATACACCTTCTGGCCAAACAGCCTGACGGCCCAACAAACAGCGTTCAACGCCATCAGGGAAAACATGAGTGACAAGCATGATAACGGCTGGATCTGTACGTGGAAACGTCATATGGCGGCATTCTGGGTTTACACAACGTCTTGCATGGCCTGCTTCAACCATTTTATTGGGTTGCCCACAACGTCCGCAAAAACAATGGGTTTTATGCCAGTAACATAATCCTCGTGCAAGCACACCAATTGAGCCCTGTTGCTTTGGTAAGTTACGACCCACTTGGCGCATATCGATGAATTCTGACTCAGAGTCAATAAAAGAAAGCTTGTCTCGTTGTTTGGAGACATCAAGCGCAAAATAGCTGTGCGCTTCGTCACGACCTAAGAATATCGCGTCTTGGAGCGCTAAATCAGCGACTTCTGTGCGAGAAAGATAATGTAATTCATTATCTCGGGCACGCACTAGATTAGCGTCGTCTTGAATTAATAACCAGCGACTATTGTCACCCATTTGAGATAATAACCAGTTTTGATCTTTTCTTTCGTTAGACGCTCTGTCTAACGTCATTTGAGTGTAATACAGCAAGCCCCTATTCCTTCGTGTTCTGGAACATTTTATCCACCTCGGCGAGACCTTAAAACTACCATAGCACAAAGGTACAGGCAAAAAAAAAGCCCATAAATGGGCTTTTGAAAACTACAGTGTGATTTCACACTACAGAGAGGCAAGATAGTCCAACAGCTTTTGATTTTCGTTTTCAATATGCTTATAGAATTCAATATCTTTTAGCTTAGATGCCGCAGCTTCATCGATGACGATTACAGCATCACGATGCATTTGTAGTGCCGAAGCCGGACACGCCGCAGTTAAAGGGCCTTCTACCATAGCAACAACGGCATCAGCTTTATTTTCACCAGTCGCTAATAACACAACTTTTTTAGCATCTAAAATCGTGCCAATACCCATAGTAATAGACAAGTGAGGTTGGTACTCATCAGCTTTAAAAAAACGAGCATTATCATCAATCGTCGCCTTCGTTAGGGTTTTAACCCGAGTACGTGACGTTAAGCCAGAAGATGGCTCGTTAAAGCCAATATGGCCATTTCTGCCAATGCCTAACAGTTGTACATCTATACCACCAGCAGATTTAATACGCGCTTCATACTCGCCGCACGCCGTAATTGGATTTTTTGCATCACCCGGCGGTACGTGCGTGTTACTTTTATCAATGTTGATATGGTCAAACAGCTGCTGCTGCATAAAGTAACGATAACTTTGTGGGTGCGAGCCATCTAAACCTAAATATTCATCTAGGTTAAAGCTGGTAACTTCAGCAAAACTGATATCGTTCGCTTGGTTACGCTTAATTAATTCTTGATACAAAGCAACCGGTGTTGAACCCGTCGCTAATCCCAACACAGAGTTAGCTTTACGCTTTAATTGCGTTGTAAAAATGTCTGCACCATATGCTGCCACTTCGGCAGCGTCTTTTAAAATGACTACTTGCATACGATTAACCAAATGTTGAGATGATTAGAATAAAATGGGATCTGAGCCTTGCCTCGCGTGCAATCAAAGCAAGGTCAGATCGAACCTAATTGGGATACACAACATTAGGTTATTACCATTATGACAACGCTGTCATTATTATCAGAAATAATTCGCTTGTAAAGCAAAAGTGAAAAAAAATATGGATATTTTTTACTCTATGCAATCGAAAGGTGTTAAAAAGCCCACAACGGTGGGCTTTTTGAAAGGAGGCTTGCGAATATTATACACTTACAAAAATACGGCGTTTATACATCCAATGCAGCACTAAAAGCTGTACCGCCAGTAGCGCAAAAACAGCAATTAATGGTTGCCACGCAGTTGGCACAGCGGCAATCACGCCACCGAATACGCTTTTACTAATAAAGGTCCAATTCACTAAGCTTGACGCCAAATAAATGATAATGGAATTGGCTCCTATAATAACAAATGAATACGCCCAACGTTGAAAGCTGAGTACATCTACTATCGCGTAAAATACCGCAAGTAGAATTGCGCTCCAGCCGACGGTTACTAGCACAAATGAGCTTGTCCACAATTCTTTATTAACTGGAAATTGCATGTCCCAAAGCCAACCTAGTGCTAGGACAAGTACACCAGAGCCTGCCAAAATACCAACGGTTTTCCACTCTCCTTGCGTTTGGGCATTGGCAATCGCACGACCAGCAAATACACCTGCGATAGCATTTACAATGGCAGGTAAGCTTGACAGCACACCTTCTGGGTCAACCGGACGGTTTTGATAACTGATCCCAGGTAGTAAATACGTATCAATGAACGCATTCCAACTACCAACACCATTTGCACTTAAGTCCCCCGCTTGCCCACCAGGAACCGGGATAAAGCAAAGCAGTAACCAATAAAATAACAATATGCCTACACCCACATGGGCCAAGGTTCGCAAACTCGTATGCCAAACCAGTAAAGCACAAAAGAACCAAGCAAACGCGATGCGACCTAATACACTGGCGTAGCGAATACCGTCAGGATCCATTGGGATCCCAGTTCCCCAACCATGGTTGTATAACACGCCAAAAGCACACAGTAACAAAAGGCGCTTCAGTGCTTTGAGATAAAACGGTTTACGTTCATTAAAGGGCAGATGGTCGATACGTTTAGGCGACAAGCCCATCGCCACACCCGATAAAAAGATAAACAGTGGAAAAATAAGATCGTAAAAAGTAAAACCATGCCAAGGACTGTGCAGCGTGTGCGCTTCAAAAGCCTTCCACCCTTGCCATCCGGTCAATACAAACAGTGCCGCAAAAATAGACTGGCCACCTAAGATCCAGAACATATCCATGCCGCGTAAGGCATCTAAAGACGCAAGTCGCTTTGGCTTATTATTCGTTGTCATTGTTATTTATCCGCGTGAAAACATTAACTATGGATCGCTCAATCAAGCAAATCCATTTGCCTCAAGGTTAGTTTTGATGCGCGTTGCAATCATGACTCTATCATTACGCACACGACAATAACTTCCTGAGTTGTCGATCCACCCATGCTTAACCAAATACCGGCTAAGCTTAAAAAACAAAGCCCCGCGGTACTGCTGCGGGGTTTTATCAGGGAAACTTAAGCGGCCGTTTCCGTCCACTATTCAATTGCAAATCAGTTATAACAACTGACCACCAATATAGGTTTGCTTCACAATCAAATCGCTATCGAGCACCACGAAATCAGCATCAGCCCCCGATCTTAGATGCCCCTTTTGAGACAGGCCAAGATATTGCGCAGGGTACAAAGAAGCCATGCGTAAACTCTCCGCTAGACTCACGTTAAGCGTATTAACGGTGTTCCGCACCGCACTTGCCATATCCAATACACTGCCAGCAAGCTCACCAGTCGTTGAATTTAACCGATCACCGGTACGAATAACTTTTCTGCCATCAAAAAAGTCAAACTCCGTATCATCAGTCCCAACCGGAGGCATGGCATCCGTCACTAGCATCATTTTGCCGCGCTGCTTAGTACGAATCGCAAGCTGCGCCGACAATGGATGAACGTGATGGCCATCAACAATCAAACCACACCAACTATTGTCATTCCAAAGCGCCGCGCCGACAACGCCCGGCTCACGGGAAGTAAACGCAGACATTGCATTAAATAGGTGCGTAAAGCCATCCACGCCAACGTTTAGTGCGGCGCTGGCGGTGTCATAGTCCGCGTTTGAATGACCGATACACACTTTCACACCCAATGAAATCAAGCGCTCTATATCGCTAAGCGGCACAGTTTCAGGTGCTAAAGTCACCATTTTGATGCCTAAATCTTGACGCGCGTATACCGCAAACTCTTGCTCTGAGATTGGCCTGATGAACTTTTCGCTATGCGTACCCTTTTTAGGATGAGATAAGTGTGGGCCCTCAAAATGGATCCCAAGCACTCCGGGCTGATTAGTAGCAATCGCTTCTGCTGTTGCATCTGCCGCTTGTTGCATTACTTCAATTTTGTCAGTGATAAGGGTTGGCATTAATCCCGTTGAACCAAATTGGCCATGTGCTTTAACCATAGTCGCCAAGCATGCCGTCGATTGATCGGCGTTAAAAAATGCACCGCCACCACCATTAACTTGTACGTCAATAAAACCTGGTGCAACTAGTCCCGATAACTTAGATACATTGGTCGCTTGCGACTCGTAGATATAACCAATTTGGCCGTTGTTTACTTCGAAGTAAACGTCTTTTCTAAAACTTTCACCATCAAAAAATTCTGGAGCAAAATAACATTGAGTCGTCATTAGTTCGCCTTTTTTAATTCTTGACCTGCACTTTGAATTGCAAAGTAAATTGCCCCCATTTCAGGAGGTTGTTTCGGTAATTGGACTTGCTTTGCAACTTCTGGGTCGAGCCAAGGTTGTAGCGGCTCTGATAATCCGCCGATCATAGAGAGTCTAGGCGGGTTTAGTTCAAGTAAACGCTTCGCTAAACGACTAATGTATTCCGCACCAGACTTTACGATAGAAAGGGCAATTTCATCATTTAGTTTTGCTTGCTCTAACACATAACGAGCCAGCTTTGCATACCCACTAGACGGCTGCCCCGCCATTTGTTCTGCAATACCCATTGCCCCTTTCGCACTGAAGTGCTCTAGCAATACTTGGCTCAATGACGTTTTTTCACCAAGGCCATCGAGATCGAGTAACGCTGCTTTTACCGCCTCTAATCCCATCCATGCGCCACTGCCCATATCGCCTTGAGCAAAGCCATGACCACCATAGTTCACTGTTTTACCATCAACCAAGGCAAAACCACAGGAGCCGGTGCCCGTAATAATCACGGCACCATCGCTACCTTCATGAGCACCAATACACGCGGTGTGTAAGTCTGTGGTAAGGAACATTTGTTTAAAGGGATGCTCCCATTGCATGATTTTGTCATAGAGCGCGGGTAAGTTAACACCTGCAAGGCCAAGACCTGCATTTAGCTCATGTACTTGTTCAACACGAAGACCCGCGTCTTGTAACGCCATTTGTGTCGACACCATAATGGATTCAAGCGTGCGCTCTAAACCATGTAAGGGATTCGCAGGACCGCCTAGACCCGTACCCAAAACGCCATGTTGAAGAGAATAAATTGTAGCGCGGCATTTTGTTCCACCACCATCGACGCCGATGTATAGTTGGTCTTGGTTAACCTGTTTAGCCATCATGTAAAGACCCCTACTTTGTTCTGGATTAGACCGCGTTATTGTTTTCGTTGGACACGGTTTTTCATTCATGTTGAATTGATGTTACACAACAAATGACAGCGTTGTCATTAAATTTTTCAAGAAATTTCTTCATTTTGAAAAAAACTAATATTGCACAGTTTGTGAGGATTGTCAGTGAAAAATTGCAATAATCGTCAAATTACAAGGACTAACATAGATTAGGGAATGTTAGACACATAATAAAAAAGCGACTCAATATTACATCAAGTCGCTTTATCGATTTAACCTTATCGTTCAGGTTATTCGCAGATTACTTAACCCCAAGTTCTCTCAAACGCTCTTGCAAATAGCTATCTGCAGTGTAACGCTCTGACAACACAACATCCGGTCTTGGATGTAAGAATAGCGGCAATGAAATACGAGATTTCGTCGACGCTTTGCCCGTAGGGTTAATCACACGGTGAATTGTCGAGGGGAAGTAATCACCCGACGCCTCTTGCAGCATGTCACCAATGTTAATAATCAACGAACCAAAGTCGCATGGTACGTCTAACCAGCTGCCATCTTGTCTTTGCACTTGTAGGCCAGGCTCATTTGCCGCAGGCAATACAGTAAGTAGATTGATATCACCATGAGCTGCGGCGCGAATTGCACCCGGTTCTTCATCGCCTGTCATTGGTGGGTAATGAAGAATACGCAGTAATGTCTGCTCTGATTCTTTGATCATATCTTTAAGATCAATAGAGAATCTCGCTCTCACATCTGCAGGCGCTTCAGCTTGTACCCAGCTTAGCAATTCTTGAGCAAACTCGCTCGCTAAACGGTAATATTCACGAATCTCTGCTTCTAATTGGGCCGGTACGCGACCTTTTGGATAAACGTGAAAGTACTCTTTAATGTCTTTTACTGTAAAACCTTTCGCAACTTCAGAGACTTCTGGTGGGAAGTAACCATCTTGGGTTTCTTTATTGAAAAGGAATTCGTGTTTTTCTTCTGAATTAAAAAATTCTTGCCAATGTTTGTAGATTGATTCAACCAACTCTTGTGGGATTGGATGATTTTTTAGTACACCAAAACCCGTGTTTCTTAAAGATTCTACAAATTCTTTCGCAGCATTTGGCGATTGATAGTCTACGGTAGGTAACTGTTGCATAATGGTTCCACCAAAATTATTAGTAATTCATGGTTATTTACTCAATTGCACATTGGAGTAAATAACGCACTTCCCGTGTCATCTCAACACTGCGTACCTAGTAGAAGGTAAGGCGTATGTTATCGGGTCTGTTAACCTAGGGGGTTGTTTTTAAGCAGTAAACTTGTATTTGACAAGCCTCGCTCAAAACAGCAACAGCAAAGGCTAAAAAGCCCTTATACGATCGTGTTGTCGATAATTCTTCAAAAAGTGTAGCTAATTACATGGTTAGCAGAGTATTTTTTAAAGATTACGTTTTAACAGCGAGCGAGCTTATTGAATTAGGACAAATGATATAAGGACTTATGTCCGCTTTTATGTATAGGATCTGAGACTTTTGATGCAGATCAAGCATTATCGGGGGCATCTATCGGTATTTGGATATCCCACTCCAATCCTTGCGGTGTATTTTTCACACTAAACTCTCCATTGAGTGCCCCTGAAACCAAGTTGGCAGTTAAATTTGCGCTCAGCCCAACATGACCTGCATTACCTCTTTTTGTTGTAACAAATGGTTTTAATAACTCTTGTGTACTAATTCCTCTAAGCCCTATTCCATTGTCAGTATAATTCACATGTAAATTGTTACCCGAGTGCGTAAAGGTGATAGTGGCAAGATGATCATGGTCAATCCAAGCATGCGCAATGGAATTTTCAACTAAGTTGCTCAATACCTCAACCAGAGCTTGTCCATCCACATAAATCTCTGTTGTTGTGTTACCAACAAACTGAATTTGTACGTCTTGCTTTGAAAAATCTTTTTTCAGTCTTGTTTCTATTTCTTGTAATTTAACGTCAGCACAGCTGCTATCTCGCTCAGACTGAGAGACCGACTTCAATAAGCTGACAAACTTAGCCACTTTTTCTAGATTACGGCTGCACAGCGCACTGCTGTCTTTGATCTGTTCAAACCCCGTAACCAACCCATCCTGCGTAAGCGTACCTGCGGTAAGTGCACTTTGAAGCTCTTGCATGACGCCTTCTAAAAAGGTGTTTGATGTAATACTGGTACCAAGCGGGGTATTGATTTCGTGTGCAATCCCCATCACCATTTGGTTTATGGCTTTAGATAGCTGCTGTTTTACCGCTAACTTTTGCGCTTCAATTAACTTAAATTGGGTGTTTACTCTGGCTATGATTTCAGCGGGTTTATAGGGTTTGGTAATGTAATCAACACCACCAACCTCGAATGCTTGTACCAAGCTCTCGCTGTCTTCATAAGCACTCACAAAAATAACGGGAATGGCCGCAGTCGAGTTGTCGGACTTAAGCACTTTACATAGTTCAATCCCCGACATGTTTGGCATTTTTATATCAGTAATAATTAATTCAGGCTGATGCTTTTTAACGATACCTAATGCAATGTCCCCGCCTCGTGCTGCCAATACTTTATATCCTTCCTTTCTTAGTATGAGCTGCAATACTTGGAGGTTCTCCGGCATATCGTCAACAATTAAAATGTCTGACATGTAACGTTACTCAAGTCCTTAAGGTAGACACTTTTTACAGCATAGCTTGAGAAATTGTATATCGCGACTATGTTTATATATAAATTCACGCGTAAATAATAACTTATGTCCTCAAAAGCATTACTAAGTTGGATCGCACTTTTCGCCTTGATGGCAGCCTTAGGAAGCGCAACGCTTATCTACTACTCAACAACCACTCATAGCACACTCGCGACCGACGTTAATATCGCTTATCACAACCACCTCTCACTTGAGATATATAGCAAAGATAAAAACGCCCAATGGCTCAATGATATCAAACCTGCACCAAGTCACTCCTTACCACTACCGCTACAACAAATTTATGAAACCCAAGCAAGATTAAAATCTCAATTTTTAGCAAACACGGTTGAACAGGTCTATTTACCTCAAAGTTATCAAAACGCCATCTCACAACTACCTCTCATCGCAAACGCTGAACTCGAAACACACACTAATCAACAACTTAAAATTCTGTTGATTACTGGCCTTGCTTTCGCGGTGTTAACACTATTTTTAAGCTTTTATGTTTGGTTTATGCGCACTAAACATTTCTCCCCACTCTATCGCATCGTCAATACGTTACGTGAACAAGCGTTAAACGGCGCCCCTCTTTCAGTAGCCCCCACAAACAGTGACGCAGATGTAAAACGCCTCACACAAGCTATCCATGCTGCCACCACCTCTCAAAGCCAAAAGTTAGCGTCAGCCGCAATTATCGAAAACTATAATCGCGAACTAAAATCCATCACGGGTTCCGAGCCTATCGTGCGCCACGCATTAGAGTTTATTGCCAATGAGTTCAATGCACCGAGTGTGTGCCTCTATGCCAATTCAGAAGACGACACATTGTCGTTAGTGAAAAGCCATGGAGTGACACCAAGCCAATCAATTATTGCGTCCACGATAGCGCTTTGCGCAACAAATAATGAACCACAAGTACAACAAGAACCGTTGTGGCTCAAAGAACAAGAAGTTGAAGTGAAGTTACAAAGCCGTTATTGCTTTCCACTAGCCATCGGTAATCATGTAGTTTATGTGCTACTAGTCGGTAGTGCACAGGCGTTGATAGACAGCCAATTTGAAGCGCTTGAGTACTTGTGTAAGGACTTAAGTCTCGCGCTTGCTATTAATGAAAATATCGAAAAACAACAAAAGACAGAGTCGGCCTTAAGCGAACAACTTGAACTTACCCACCACATTATCAATGCTATCCCAAACCCTACATACTATCGATCTACTGACGGGGTATTTATGGGGGTAAACAAGTCCTTCTTGGCACTGTTAGATCAATTTGAAGTAGACGTGATTGGCGCCAAACTAGAAGAGATTTTTGATTTAGGAATAGCCAGTCTATTTGAGTCCAAAGCCCACGAAATTATCACCACAACCCAAGAGCAAACCTACGAAGTACTATTACTCGATGGCCAAGAGCAAGCTCGGGAACTTATTGTATACGAAGCGCCATTTTTTAATGAAAATGGCGCTGTAGCTGGGATTGTTGGTATGTACCTTGACGTGTCGGAGAGGAACCAACTACAACGCGAGCTCATAGAAGCGAAAGACTTGGCCCAAAACTCGGCAAAAGCGAAAAGCGAATTCCTCGCCAACATGAGCCATGAAATTAGAACCCCAATGAACGCCATTATTGGTATGTCTCATCTCGCACTCGCGACCGAATTAAATGCAAAACAGCACGACTACGTATCAAAAATAGATACTGCGGCAAAGCAATTACTTAGATTGATCAACGATATACTCGATTTTTCAAAAATCGAAGCTGGCAAAATCGAGTTAGAATATCAGGCCTTTTCAACAGAAAAACTACTCGACAATGTCGCCACCATCGTCAGTGTAAAAGCCCAAGAAAAACAACTAGAGTTAGTCTTTGATATTGACTCACAAGTGCCCTACTGCGTGATTGGCGATCAATTTAGAATAAGCCAAGTACTCATCAATTTAGCGGGTAACGCGGTTAAATTCACAGAAACCGGTGAGGTTGTTATTCGTGTTGCCCTCGTCAATGTCGAAAAAGGGTTGGCGAAAATTAAGTTTAGCGTCAAAGACTCCGGTATTGGCATGAATAAACGCCAGCAAAAAAACCTATTTCAATCTTTTTCTCAAGCAGACAATTCAATCACCCGAAAATATGGCGGTACTGGGCTTGGCCTCACAATTTCGCAGCAACTGGTCAAGCTTATGGGGGGAGAAATATATGTTGAGAGTGAGGAAAACGTCGGTTCGGAGTTTTATTTCACATTAGAAATGGAAGTCAGTGACGAGCTGAGTCAGGCGAAAATGGCGTCAACCCACTTATCAGAGCTATCAGCAACAATTATTGACGATAACCAACATGCATTGGACGTGTTAAGTGGTATGCTAACAAACTTTGGTATGCAAGTTTGTTCTTATTTGGACCCTCATAAGGCGTTAAATCAATTCGTCCTAACACAAGATTTACCCGATCTTATTTTCGTCGATTGGCATATGCCAAAATTAGATGGCATCGAGATGATCACTAAGCTGCAATCGCAAGTCGATGTGTCACAAAGTAAGTTTATTTTAGTCACAGCTTATGGTCGGGAGTTAAACCTCAACGATAGCCAAGCCAGTTTAGTCGATGGTGTACTTTTAAAGCCGATTAATCCGTCAAACCTTGTGGACGTTATTCAAAATGCCGTATTTGACTCACCAGAAGTAAGAACCACTATCACCAAAAAAGAACAAACGATTAGTAAACAAGCACTAAATGGTTTATCGATTTTGGTTGCGGAGGATCAACCTGTCAATCAGGAGATCGCAGTGGAGATCTTATCTAGCTTCGGAGCTCAAGTGGCGGTCGCTGATAATGGGCAAGAAGCCATTGAGCAAGTTCATAGCAAACATATAGATATTGTTTTAATGGATATGCAAATGCCAGTGATGGATGGCATTACCGCGACGCAAAACCTTCGTATAGAGTTCGATAAAAATACACTTCCTATTCTCGCGATGACCGCCAATGCCATGGAAGAAGACATCCAGACTTGCATCGATGCTGGTATGAATGACCATGTCACAAAACCCATCGACGTAGAGCAACTCGTTAAAAGCATTTTGAAATATTCAAGCGCTGAGACCAGTAACCTTTTAGCAACGCCAGTAGCAAACCCAACAGAAGTCACAGCAGAGGTAGAGGAAGTTGATGAGGTCATTGAGTTTGAAGGCATTGATATTGCCGAGGGTATTGCTCGAGCCGCGGGCAACCAAAAAGTTTACTTCGATATCTTAGAAAAGTTCCTGTCCCAGCAGATTGAAGAGCTGATCAATTTAAAACAGGCGTTAGCCATTGAGAATTTTGAACTTGCACATAGCATGTTACATGCATTAAAAGGCGCTAGCGCTAACCTTTCGATTGTTAGGCTGACTGAAGAGTTTAAGCACATTGAGGCTTCTCTTAATGTCCGCCCACCTAATGCAAGCGAAATTGACGAGCTGATTAAATACGTTAAATATGCACTGGAACAATGCCAAAAGCGTCGTAAAAAAGAAGCGTCTCATCAGGTAAAAAGTGTAACGAAAAACAACGAAGAAAAAGGTGGCAATAATCAATTAGAGGAACTCATCCAGCTCGCATGTGCATTAAGAGATTATGATACTCAAGCCACAGAGCTAGTAGACTCAATTTCAGTAAGTAGCTATTTGACTGAACCAGAACTACAGAAATTAAAAACCGCCATCGCCCGCTTTGAGTTCAATGAAGCCTTTATGATGCTAACATCCATAAAGCATGTAGAAGAAGCACCTGAGCTTAATGCAGGAAAAGGCGCACTGCATTAGTGCCATTACTATAAGGGCGAAATGAAGATTTCGACGTAATAGAAAGGCCACTGAGGTGGCCTTTCTATTAGGTGCTCTAAATACGGTTTTACAGTCCTAACTGATCCATAAAGTCGTCATCTACAACATCTTCTTCCTGCGGCTTCGCTGGCTTTTTCTTCTCAGCCTGACTTGCAATAATGTCATCTGGGTCTACCGACTCTGCAATATCAAAGTCATGTAGCTTAATAAATTCAGTTTTATCCATTGCCAATTCAAGATAGAAAATATTCTGGCCTTGCGTGGTAAAGGTAACGCGTCTTGCCTGCGGGCGATCCATTGTTGTGTCTACCGAGATCTGCACCTGTTTGTTGATAGCCATCATCTTCGGTTGGTTTTGCGTGATAGAGGTATGTAGCTGCTCACGTACTTTGTTGGTGAAATCACCAACAATCTGGTTCATCAACTCACCCAATACATTGGCAACGTCATCGGATAAATGACTATGCGCAATTTCTTCTTCAGGCATGCCCATGTTGCGCATGTAATCGGTATACACCTCCATTGCTGCTTGCGCGGTAAAATTAGTTACGACTAAACCGGTAAAGCCGCCATCAAACAATACGAAACAGCCGATGTCAGGCCTCATACAGGTACGAGTGATCTTTTGTACCATCGCGGAATAGTTAATTTGGTTGCCGCTTGCCGACGACAGAACTTCTGTTACTGAGTGGCATAGCGTTGAGAGGATATCTTCTGTGCTAATCACTTTGCTTTTCGCCATTTTTGGTCTCATATTTACTTCTTATTATTAATAGTAGCCAAGCTACTGAATTTATCACTGACTATCCAGCATAAAATGCTAAAATAGCGAGATTATTTTCAAAGAGAGATTCAATGTGACGGGCAAAGACAGTATTTATGCCACTGAGCAAGCAGTAAAAGATTTCACTTTCGACGCCAATGTCGTCGAAGTATTTCCAGATATGATCCAGCGCTCAGTGCCGGGCTACGCGACAATAGTAAGCACAATGGGCAAACTTGCGGGTACTTACGCGCAAAGTAACTCAAACTTATATGACTTAGGCTGCTCTTTAGGCGCGGTCACGCTAAGCATGCGTAGAAATATAGATAAAGAAAACTGTCATATCATTGCCGTGGATAATTCACAGCCTATGGTAGAGCGTTGCCAACTGCATTTAAAAGGCTTTAAATCTGACGTCCCAGTCTCGGTCACTTTGGGTGATATCAATGAAATAGAGATCAGCAATGCATCTGTCGTTGCGATGAACTTCACCCTACAGTTTATCCCACCAGAAAACCGCAAAGCGGTTCTCGAAAAAATATATCAGGGTTTAAAACCTGGTGGCGTACTGCTATTAAGTGAAAAAATCCGCGGTGAAAACGGTACTAAAGACAACTTACTTATCGACCTTCACCACGACTTTAAACGCCACAATGGCTACTCAGAATTAGAGATCAGCCAAAAACGCACCGCGATTGAAAATGTGATGCGCACGGACTCGTTAAGTACCCATATGACAAGATTAGAGGATATTGGCTTTAATCAAACTCAAGTGTGGTATCAGTGCTTTAACTTCTGCTCAATGGTAGCAATAAAATAGAGGCAATTATGAATCATTGGTTTACCGACTTTTATGCAACCATTGCGAAAACCCCTTTGAGCCACTGGCTAGAAACGTTGCCTGCGCAGCTTAGCCATTGGCAAAAAGAAGCCCAACATGGTGACTGGCCGAAATGGGAAAAAGTCATTAAAAATCTACCTGAGATCTCAACCACGCATGTTGATATAAAAACCAAGGTTGAGATAGGTACTGGCGAAGACGTTAATGAAGGTCATCAAAAGCAGTTAACGCATTTACTAAAACGCATGATGCCATGGCGTAAGGGACCATTTCATTTACATGGCGTCCATATTGATACTGAGTGGCGCAGCGACTGGAAATGGGACCGACTGCTCCCCCATATTAGCGACCTTCACGGCCGTAATGTTTTGGATATCGGCTGTGGCTCAGGTTATCACTTGTGGCGTATGCGCGGTGAAGGCGCAGAACTTGTTGTTGGCATTGATCCCTCCGATCTGTTTTTGTGTCAATTCCAAACGATTAAACACTTTAACCCCGATCCAAACGTGCATTTACTACCACTAGGTGTAGAGCAACTGCCTGAGTTAAAAGCATTTGATACTGTGTTTTCAATGGGCGTGCTATATCACCGTCGTTCACCAATCGACTTTTTAGCGCAGCTAAAGTCTCAGCTAAGAAAAGGTGGCGAACTGGTGCTAGAAACACTCGTGATTGAGGGCGATGTAAATACAGTATTGGTGCCGACCGACCGCTACGCCAAGATGCGCAATGTATGGTTTATTCCAAGCTGCGACGCATTAACATTATGGCTTGAGCGTGTGGGCTTTAAAGATATCAAAGTGGTAAACAAAGACGTCACATCGTTAGACGAGCAGCGCCAAACCCCTTGGATGGAAACAGAGTCGCTTGCTGATTTCTTAGATCCAAATGACACTAGCAAAACCATTGAAGGCTACCCCGCTCCACTCCGTGCTATATTTATCGCAAAAGCGTAAAACTGGTAAGGGGCATCAACCCCTTACTCATAAGACTCATCAAAACAAAACCATAACCCACTGATTTAGTTGCATTAACTTACAATTCTAAGGTTGACCTAAACATTCTCCCTTCATTACAATCACGCCGTTATGCAGTTGCACTGCGTAGCTTGAATTAGACTATACAATAAGGAATTGTTAATGAAAAAGATGTCTCTTACCGCCCTATTCATTTCTTCACTCGCGCTAAGTGGTCAAGCAATTGCTGACAACTTTATGATCACGAAAGAAAAACAACCTAGTCGGATGCTAGTATTAAGCTCAGCAGGCGGTCTTTCAACCACAGAGTTTTCTGTATTAAACATCGATTTAAGTGATATCCCATATGGAAGTAAAACGGGTACTATCACTGGAGTTAGCTATACTTCAGCGGGTTACGCCGATCCTGGCAATGAAACGGTGGAGCTTTGTTTCAGTCGTGCATACAGCACGACACCTTTCAAGTGTATTGAAATTAACCCTAACGATTCAGGGAATACAACTACGTTTAATGGTGAGGCATTTAAAGCGGGTATTTCAGCCTCTATCGTTCATAGAGTAGAAGCCACAGGCAACTTCCATTATGCAGAGCCAAGTCGAAAAGAAAGTATTACTTTCCACTACAGCACTTATTAAAACGATTTAGCTAGTTTAAAGATAATGTAGGAGTCTCTTTGGACTCCTACATGTTAACCAAGCGAACGCTTAATTATTAACCCAATAGTTCACCTAACTGCTTGCTCACCGCATCAACAGCTTGTGTACCATCTAGTTTGTGATATTGCGTGTTACCAGCATCCGCTTCTGCACTGTAGTAGTCTACTAGTGGTTTAGTTTGCTCATGGTAAATCGCTAGACGTTTACGGACTGTCTCTTCAGTGTCGTCATCACGAATGATTAGGTCTTCACCCGTTACGTCATCTTTGCCTTCTACTTTAGGCGGATTGTAAACGATATGGTAAACACGACCAGAACCTGGGTGTACACGACGACCGCTCATACGTTCAACGATGATCTCATCTGCCACATCAAATTCGATAACATGGTCAACTTTGATGCCATTTTCTTTCATTGCGTCTGCTTGTGGAATTGTGCGTGGGAAGCCATCAAGCAAGAAGCCATTTGCACAATCTTCTTTTGCGATGCGCTCTTTTACCAAGCCGATAATGATTTCATCAGATACTAGTTGACCTGCATCCATGACTTTTTTCGCTTCAAGACCCAGCGGAGTCCCTTCTTTGATAGCAGCACGTAACATGTCGCCTGTCGAGATCTGAGGGATCCCATATTTGTCCATTAGAAATTGAGCTTGAGTACCTTTACCTGCACCCGGCGCGCCTAGCAAGATGATGCGCATAATTGAATCCTCGTTTGGAGTTATTGGTATTTGTGTGGTGAATTTTTCCATATACGCTGCCGATCCTCAAGGAACTTATACTAATTGATAAGGAAGAATGGCAATTTTTCCGTCAAAAACAAAAAAGCTCCGCGATCTGCAGAGCTTTTGGTTAGAAATTAATCCTGATTATAAAAATGCACCTAGTGCTTTAACTTGGTCTAGCATGCGGCAAGAGAAGCCCCATTCGTTATCATACCAAGCCATCACTTTTACCAGCTTTCCATCTACTTTGGTTTGTGTTGAGTCAAACACTGAAGAAGCTGGATTGTGGTTGAAATCAATAGAAACCAAAGGTAATTCATTGTACTCAAGGATTTCACTCATCGCGCCCTCAGCAGCCGCTTTGATTGCTGCATTCACTTCTTCTTTTGAAGTGTCACGCTTGGCAACAAACGTTAAATCAACCAGTGATACGTTGATGGTTGGCACACGAACCGCCATACCGTCTAGTTTGCCAGCAAGTTCAGGAAGCACTAAGCCAACCGCCTTTGCCGCACCCGTTTTCGTCGGGATCATTGACTGAGTAGCACTACGCGCACGATATAGATCCGGGTGGTAAACGTCTGATAGATTCTGATCGTTGGTGTAGGCATGAATGGTTGTCATGCTACCTTGCTCAATACCAATCGTATCATTCAATACTTTTGCAATAGGCGCAAGACAGTTTGTGGTACAAGATGCGTTAGAGATAATGGTTGATTCAGCATTTAGTACTTCGCTGTTAACGCCATGAACAACCGTTGCATCCATATCTGTGCCCGGCGCAGATACAATCACTTTTTTCGCACCGGCTTCAATGTGTTTAGCCGCAGCTTCACGAGAAGTGAACAACCCAGTACATTCAAGCACGATATCAACGTTTAGCGCTTTCCAAGGAAGATTTGCAGGATCACGCTCTTGCGTTAGCGTGATTTCGTCACCACCGATAACGAGTGTGTTGTCGTTAAGAACAACCTGCTCTTGAAAACGACCATGTACAGAGTCAAATTGAGTCAAATGTGCGTTTACGTTTGCAGGTGCGAGATCGTTGATGGCAACGACTTTGATGTCTTTATTCTGACCTGACTCGTACAGTGCACGAAGTACGTTACGACCGATACGTCCATAGCCATTAATTGCGATATTAATCATGATAACTGTCCCCTAATCTATTTTACTTCACTTGCTTGTTTCGCAAGCGCTTCAATGGCTTGCCAGTCTTTGTTTGCGATAAGTGCTTTATCAAGCATCCAAGTACCGCCCACACATACCACATTGTCGAGTGCAAGATACTTAGGTGCAGTTGCCAACGAAATACCACCCGTTGGACAGAATTTTACTTGTGGAATTGGTCCGCCAATGGACTTAAGCATTGGTGCACCACCTGCGGCTTCTGCAGGGAAAAACTTTAAGAATTCAAAACCATGACTTGCAAGCTTCATCACTTCGCTTGGCGTTGCA
Organism: Pseudoalteromonas sp. NJ631; assembly: GCF_000276645.1. Lineage (NCBI taxonomy): Bacteria > Pseudomonadati > Pseudomonadota > Gammaproteobacteria > Alteromonadales > Pseudoalteromonadaceae > Pseudoalteromonas > Pseudoalteromonas sp. NJ631. Next base: position 45,054 of record NZ_AKXJ01000019.1, on the reverse strand, counting down.
GCACCTGGGAGAAATGGAATACTTGACGATTTTACCAGTGCCAATAATTCGTCATTGACACCTGGACTTACCATGAAGTCAGCGCCGGCTTCTACAGAGGCATTAAAGGTTGCCTTATCCACTACCGTACCAGTACCAACATAGGCGTCAGGTAAAGCCGCTTTAATGTCTTTTACCGCTTGCGCTGCCACCGGTGTCCGAAGTGTCACTTCAAGTGCTTTCAAGCCACCATTAAACAATGCCGTAGCAAGCGGCACCGCGTCTTCTAGGTTATCAATAACGATAACCGGAACCACTGGTGCTGCTGACAATATCTCTTTAATACTCATGCTCACCCTCATTCCCACTGTTATTATTCTTCGATGCCAAATGAGCATGCGCCTTGATCTGCACTGCTCACTACGTGTCTAAATCCTGAGAATAGCTCTCGACCCGTACCAAATGTTTGAGATTGCGGTGAAAGCTGTAATTCGCGCTGTGCCATTTCTTCATCAGAAACATGTAGCACTAATTCGCCTTTTGGTGCATTTAAGGTGATCAAATCACCTTCGTGCACTTTTGCAATTGCACCACCTTCAACCGCTTCCGGTGCAAGGTGGATCGCCGCAGGTACTTTACCCGACGCACCAGACATACGACCATCAGTCACAATCGCCACTTTAAAACCTTGGTCTTGTAATGTAGCCATGACAGGTGTCAGTTTATGTAACTCAGGCATACCTTTCGCTTTAGGGCCTTGCTCTTTAATCACGGCAATAAAGTCTTGGTTAAGCTTGCCAGCAGTAAAGGCTTCTTGTAATTCGCTTTGAGAGCTGAATACTTTCGCCGGTGCAGTCACCGTTTGGTGCTGCTCCTGTACCGCAGACACTTTAATCACCGCTTTACCCAAATTACCATTAAGTAGTTGCAAGCCGCCTTGCTTGTTAAATGGATTTGCTACTGGGCGAAGCACTTCTTCATCCAGTGAATTCTCAGGTACTGGTACCCACTTCACTTTGGCAGGACCTTGATTATCACTGATAATCACATTGCTGTTGATATCCAGTAGTGGCTCCATCGTGTAAGCATCAAGCCCCTCACCCACAATCGTTTTTACGTCATTGTGTAAGAAGCCGCCATCTCTTAATTCACGCATTAAGAAGCCCATGCCACCAGCTGCTTGGAAGTGGTTTACATCGGCATGACCATTTGGATAAATACGTGTTAACAACGGCACTACTTCAGACAAATCCGCCATGTCTTTCCAAGTGATTTGCACGCCAGCTGCTTTTGCCATTGCGACTAAGTGAATGGCATGATTGGTAGAACCACCAGTAGACAACAGACCGACCAAGCCATTGATCACGGTTTTTTCACTCACGATATCCGCAAGTGCATTGCCGCTTTTACCGTCAAGTAGCTGAGTTAGCATGGTCTCAACCGCACTCGCCGTTAAGCCATCTCTTAATTCTGTGTATGGATTGATAAATGAGCTACCAGGTAAATGAAGACCCATGATCTCCATTAACATCTGGTTCGAGTTCGCCGTACCGTAGAAAGTACAAGTACCTGCACTGTGATATGAAGCACTCTCAGCTTCCAGTAACTCTTCTCGGCTGACTAAGCCCTGTGCAAACTTTTGACGAATGCGTGCCTTTTCTTTGTTCGGGATCCCTGATTGCATTGGACCTGCTGGTAAAAAGAAAATGGGCAAATGGCCAAAAGATAAGGCACCGATTAATAATCCTGGGACGATTTTGTCACATACACCAAGACAGAAAACCCCATCGAAGACATCGTGTGATAATGCCACCGCTGTTGACATGGCAATTACGTCACGAGAGAACAACGACAGTTCCATGCCATCGCGGCCTTGGGTAACCCCGTCACACATAGCGGGTACACCACCCGCTACTTGCGCAGTCGCGTCAAACTTGTTTGCCACTGCTTTAATTAAATCTGGATATTCTTTATACGGTTCGTGCGCAGACAACATGTCATTGTACGAATTGATAATTGCTAGGTTTGGTTGCTCATCTTCTTTTAGGCGAGCTTTATCACTGCTTGAGCAAGCAGCCATTACGTGTGCTAGGTTTCCACAGCCCAGTCCCGCTCGTACGCGCGTTTGTTTTTTTGCTTGTTGGATTCGAGCTAAATAGGCTTGACGTGTTGCTTTGCTTCGCTCAATGACGCGTTCGGTGACTTCCTGAATTCGTGGATGCAACATATTACTGACTCTCTAGTGTTAGAGGAAAAAGGCTCTGCACGATTACCAGCATTCGTGGTAATCCTTGTACAGAGCTGCTTTGATTTACCCGTTCAAAGGTACGCTATCAGGTTGTCTCTCACCCCAACCTGACACCGGTGTCACTATATTTACGCATAAAGCTGACACCGGTGTCAACCCTTCTTATAAATTTAGTCTAACTTTTTAAAATGACCAAATTATAACCACTTAAAACTTTACCGGTATCTGCGGTATTAAAATCATTACCTAACTGATTTTATTAGTAATTATTATGACAAAAAGATTAATATTAATGATTGAGCGCAGTCATTATTTGATAGTGAAGTTATCAATGAACCTAAACTTGGCAACATGACCTTTAATCGATGGACAAGCAAGCCTGATAATCACGACATAAATCTGCGCGTTTATCTAGTCCTCAACGCTTTTCCTAGTAGCAGAGAAAATAAAAAGCCCAACGGCTAAGCGTTGAGCTTTGGGGCAAGTATAAAAATTGAAAAAGTTATGAATTCGAGCGTGCTTTCGTCGACTCTCGAGTGATGAGTTTAGCTTCTAAAACTTGCTGAAACGGTGCTTCTTGCGGCTGAGATATATGCTTAATCAGCTCTTCTACCGCTATCCGAGTCATTTCTTCAACAGGCTGTGCTATCGTCGTCAGACCCGGCCAAATATGCCTTGCGATAGGTGCGTTATCAAACCCAGCAATAGATAGCTGCTCGGGCACTTTGATCTCTCGCTGCGTAGCAAGCTTTAACACGGCCGCAGCCATGTAGTCGTTTGATGCAAATACAGCCGTTGGTCTTGGTTCTAAGTCCAATATGGCTTTTGCACTGTCAGCACCTGAGTGATAACTAAAGTTACCTTCTGCAACTAACCGCTCTCGATATTCAATACCATGCTTTGCTAATGCTTTTTGGTAACCAGAAAACCGATTTTCTGTGGCACTGTGATCAGGGTGACCTTTAATAAAGGCGATTTCGGTATGACCTAAATTGATCAGGTGTTCAGTTAACTCAAAAGCACCCTGCTCGTCGTTACTGCGAATTGAAATCGAATCATCGCCTTCAATGGCTGAAGCAACGCGTGCATAGGGAATATTACGCTGCTTTAAAAAAGCAATAAGCTCGTTGGAGTCTGAAAACGGCGGAGTAAGTACAATACCGTCAAGTCTCGATGTGGTAAGCAGCTGATCAACATTGTCGATAAGGTCTTGGCCGCGCAGCTCACAAGGATGTATCAATAAATTGTAACTATGTTTCTGACACGCTTCCAGCGCACCGCTTTGCACTCGCGTGATATAGCTTTTTGATGGGTTGTCGTATAAACAGCCGATGATAAAGCTACGATTTTGTGCCAAGCCGCGTGCAATAGGGTTAGGCTTATAATTCAGCTCTTCAAAGACCTTCAGGACTTTTTCCCGCGTTGCTGGACTAACATTTGGCTCGTTATTTAATACCCGAGATACTGTCTTTTTAGACACTCCGGCATATTCGGCAACGCTATTAATAGTTACTTTTTTCATCGATTTTCCCTTAAGCCCGGCGTCGCTCATGAATACATGCTGCTGCGCCAATCAGTGGGATATTATCTTGTACCACCAAAGTAACTGGAATTTGGCTCGTGTACTGTGACATCATGCCTTTTTCGGTAAAACGTTCAACAAAGCTACTTGCTTGTAATCGCTCTTTCATCCGCGGCAAGATCCCACCACCTATATAAACACCACCTAAGGCACCAAAAGTCAGTGCTAAATCGCCAGCCACACTACCCATCCAGTCACAGAAGTGACTCAATGTTGCATCGCACACTTTACATTCTTTCGCAAGCGCACTGATCTGCGCCGCATTAAGATCTTTTGCTTGCTCACCACGCACTTCTGCCATGGCTTTGTAGAGTCTCGCAATACCTGGGCCCGAAAACACCGTCTCGACTGAGACATGTTGAATACTCGCGCGCAGTACCGTTAACAGCTCTTTGTCTAAGGCGGTAACCGGTGCAAGTGAGATATGTCCCGCTTCACAGCTCATCACCGCGCTGCCGTTAATATCTCTAGCAAGACAAGCTGCACCAAATCCAGTGCCAGGACCCATTACGCCGATATTTGCACCTAGCTCAGGCTGACCTTGCTTAATTACTAGGTTTTTCTCTAGTGCTAAGTAGGGCGCCGCATAGGCAAAGGCAGCAAAGTCGTTGATCACGGCAAGTTCGGTAAAATCGAACTGGGCTTTGATGTCTTCGGAATTAAAATGCCAACCTAAATTAGTTAAATGAACTTGCTGAGATTTGATAGGACCGGCAACCGCGAGACAGGCTCGGCTTGGCTGCGCAACAGGTAGCTCAGTTAAATATTTTTGGATAGCGGATTCAAAAGACTGGAATTCAGCACTAGGAAAAGTGGCTTGATGCGTAATTACAAAATGGTTAGTTCGCGTATCAAAATCTGACACGATTGCAAATCTGGCGTTTGTTCCCCCGATGTCGGCAACGACAATCGGCTCAAACGGCACGGATGAATGGCTTGTTGTCTGGCTCATATTATTATCTCTTTATCACTGCGATTATGCTTGGGCTAACATCAGGGCTGCCAGCACACGTCCTGCAATTTACTGTCTCAACTCGCCAAAATTTGCACGCCTTGGCTTTTGCTCTTACCTGTTATTCTGTTAATTTGGTAAAAAATGCTGCCCTTGGCATAGGGCAGCCAAATACGTTTTGACAACAAAATGATAAAACATCGACATTATGACACCGGTGTCAGACTGTATCAATAAAAATTTGCAAATTCGGTGAAATTGGTTGAAAAAAAAATTGAATGGCTGACAATGTCACTGTCTTAAGCGTTGAGAAGAACATGAAAGGTAAAGCAACTTCATTTGATATCGCCCATTATGCTGGCGTTTCGCAATCTACGGTGTCGCGCGCCCTAAGAAATAGCCCTTTGGTTAACGAAGAAACACGTCGTCGCGTTCATGAGATTGCTAAAAAGCTTAACTATAAGGTCGATAAAAACGCGAGTAATCTGCGCACTCAGCAAAGCAGTACATTGGCTTTGCTGTTATTTGAAGATCCCACAGAAGACGAGTCACAAATTAACCCTTTCTTTTTAAGTATGCTTGGCAGTATTACCCGAGCGTGCGCGAAAGAAGGCTATGACCTTTTAGTATCGTTCCAATCGACGAGCAGTGATTGGCATGCCGATTACGAGGATAGCCATCGTGCTGACGGGTTAATTTTACTAGGCTATGGTGATTACATCGATTACCAGTCAAAGTTACAAACTCTACTCGACAACCACACAAAGTTTGTTTGTTGGGGGGCAACGGTTGATAACCGTCCAGACTTAACGGTGAGCTGCGATAATTACGGTGGAGGTGTATTGGCTGCTAAGCATTTAATCGACATGGTCAGAACAGATTGTGCGTTTATTGGCGATGCCTCGGATCACAGCCCAGAATTTTTTGCGCGCTTTAAAGGCTTTAGAGACACCCTTAAAGCAAAAGGTATTGAGGTGAGCGACCGTAAGATGGCAAATGCGATTTCCACAGAAGACTCAGGGTATCATGCAACTCGCTCCTTAATCGCCAACAATGTTAAATTTAACGCGCTTTTCGCTGCTAGCGATCTTATTGCTATTGGCGCGATTAAGGCGCTTCAAGAAGCAGGCGTTCGCGTCCCTCTTGATGTCCATGTCGTTGGCTTTGATAACATTGCCGCTGCGGGTTATGTTTCTCCCTCTTTAACTACGGTGCAGCAAAACACCACATTGGCAGGACAAATGCTGGTCGATAACCTACTTACACTTATCCGAGGTGAAGAGGTAGCCTCTACTCTCTTGCCGCCCAAACTTATTATTAGACAATCTTCGCGATAGCTAGATCTTCAGCATAATCGAATAAAAAATGCCGAACTCATCTTCGGCATTTTTTATGTGTTTACTTACTGCTTGTTATTTCAGTTTACTTTCTACGATTGGGTAGTGATCCCACACTTGTTTTTCATTAAGAGAGCGTACTAACTTTACGTATTCAGCATGTGTCCAAGCCAAAGGCGTCGCTGAGTTGGTTCCTTCGCCAAGTTGATAGCCAAAGGTATTTTTACCCACACCATCCCATACTTGCTCAGGTAACATCATGCCTTCATTAGCAAAGTGCTCCATCCCCTTCACATAAGTATTTTGTATTTTGCTCTGTTCATCCGCACTTAACTCACCATCAAGCAGCGCCAGCGCAATATCATAGTGACCACGCTCTCCGGTAAAGAAAGGCCACACTCGACCGCGTTGGTCATCGGTATTCTGACCATTTTCAGCATAATTGATACCGCGTTTCTCGTCTTCACCATAGCCGTCGTTACCGTAACGGCGGTACCCCGGATAACTATTAACATCGCCATCAAATTTAAAGCTATATTTTACTCTTAAGTTTTCAGCTATCGACTCATCATCGTATTCAGGTATGGTTGCCACGATGCTCGGGGCATCAGCCCCTCTAACTCCATAACGCACAAGTTCTAAAAAGCCACCGTCGATGATCTGCTTCTTATCCATTCCGCTGCGGCCATTATTGGCATTTAAGGTCGTACTGGAATTAGGGTTTTCGTCTTGTCCAATACGGAAGAAATATTGACCATCACTATGTTTGCTTTGCAGATTCCCTTTGGTTGTGAACATGAATGACTCAACATCACGATTGTACTGCTGCGCCGTCGCGAGGAATTTCTCTTGTCCCGCTTTATCACCGGCCAATTTAGCAATGTCGCTCGCCGTCACAAGGCCTGCAATGATTGCCGCGGTAGTCGATGGTGAATAGCCATTTTGCTCTTCCCAACGCTCTTGTTGCGTCGCAGGCGGTGTGATTTGCGTGTCATTCCACAATATTTTAGCCAGTCCCCCTTCAACTAAGAAGTTAGCCGCAGGCTTTAACATCTTGTTGTACCAATAAACCAATCTATCATCGCTTAGCACACCCGCTTGCCATAGTTTCCATGCCAGCATAATCGGCATTGCCGTTTGGTCAAGTTGGACACCAACCCACTCAAGCTCGCCATCTACGTGCGTTTTTTGTAAGAACCAGCCAGTATCGCCATGGTTACCCGGTGTTTTATCCGTAACTTGCACTTTTTCTAGATACTCAAAAGCAGTAAGTGCTGTTTGTGTATCTCCCATCGCCAAAAATGCCATCGCTACTTGATAAAAATCACGCACCCATACTGCTTTATAACCGGTATGGCCTTGCTCTGCTGGCACTGTGTCACCCCAAGGATTTGACAACGATGCTATCAGCGCACCGGCATGGGTTTTATCTTCTTGCGCCTTAAGCACAAGCGCACTGGTGTAAAGTAACTTGCCGTTGTCTGCGGTATTTGCCGTCATGGACTTTAGTGGCGCTAAACTTTCGAGATAATCTTGCCAGCCTGTCGCTTCACCTTGACCATTATAGTCAGCCAGTACCTTATCGTAACCTTTGGCTAATGTAGCCGCCCCTTCAGCAAAGCTTTGCTGCTGAGAGTGACCAAAACTCAAGGTAAGGTCAAAGGTGCTGCTGCCCTTTACTTGTCCTAGGTTTGCCAACCAGTTAACGTTGCCACTCTCTTTGCCTGTAGACGCATAAGCCCGGGCTATATGTCCTGTAGTCTCAAGTGCCGCTAAATTATCGCTGATGCCAGTAAAACCGACAGATGCTTCAACAAAGCCGGTTTTGCTCTGCAATGAGAGATAATTATTACCTTCCCATGCTAACAAACCTTGCTCTGTCACTTTTGCAAAATCGTTTAAGCCATTGTTATTCACGTATGGATTAACGTTCACAAAAGCCTGTACATTTTTGAATTCAGTATCTACTTTTGCTCGAACAAACAAGGTTTGTCCATCAGGGTCGGTAAAAATATGCTTTTCAAGAGTAAAACGGCCTTGCTTATCCTTGCTTAAAATTTTGTAAGCCAGCGATAACGGGCGCCCACTGGCATCTTTATAAAGGTAGTCAATCGTGACATCTAGAGCGTCAGTATCAGATTCTTTCACTGCAAAGCCGTCACCCACGATGATAAATTGCATGTCTTTGATCTGCGCTTGGTGAATAAGTCCAAACATGGTCTCTGTGATCATCCCTTTTGCAACAGAAAACCATACCTTTGAAACTGCTTTAGTAGCCGTAGAATCGCTGTACTTGCCGTCTTCGTACGCTTCGTACGACGTACCAATCCCCGTTTTTCCAGAGTATGACCAATAAGGTTTAACGCCAGGTGCACCTGGTGCCGTCAGGGTTTCATTGCCAGATTGCTGTGATCCGCAACCCATGAGGCCAGCACTTACCAAGGCAAGTGCGATTGTTGATAGTTTAATCATCTCGTTCTCCTTATTGAGCCTTTATCGTGACTCTTGAAACAGCTAATGCAGCGAGTAAAAATGACACGCCTCCGATGACGAGTGCGAATATCGGTTGGTTATCAAAACCATGACGCAGAATTAGACCTAGAATACTGGCAGCGAGTAATTGTGGGATCACGATAAAAAAGTTAAAGATCCCCATAAATACACCCATTTTGTTGCTTGGCAAAGCGTTACTTAACATCGCGTAAGGTAATGACAAAATAGATGCCCAAGCAAAGCCAATGCCCACCATTGGCAACCAAAGTAATGTGGGATCAGCGATAAATTTGAAGCTAATTAAAGACACGGCGCCAAAAAACAAGTTAGCTGCATGTGCCCCTTTGAGACCAATGCGCTTAACCATAAATGGGATCACCATCGCAGCAATAGCAGCAAAGCCATTGTAGGCTGCAAATAACACCCCGACCCAATCAGCACCGTCGTTATAAAGCTTGCTCGTTACATCTGACGTGCCATAGTGATAGCTCGTCACCGCTGAGGTGGTATAGATCCACATGGAAAATAGCGAAAACCAGCTAAAAAACTGCACCACAGCAAGCTGCTGCATGGTCTTTGGCATCGTAAACAAGTCAAAAATAACATGATAAAAACCATTACTTACACGCTGTTTTTGCTGCATCACATGCGCAATGACAAATACAATTGCAAAAGCGATAAGCAGCCCACTGAGCAAATAAAGCTCTTTTTCAAGGCCAAGAAGTGCAACGGCAAGCAACACAATAACGCCAATGAAACCACTCACCGCACTGCCTTTTAAAAAGTTCACAGGTAAGTCTGACAGTGTTGCGCTTTGCGTATTCGTTTGCGCTTGTTCAAAGGCTGCGAGTTGTTCAGGGCTATATTCTTTCGTTTTTAGAATCGTCCACAATACGGAGATGAACAAGATAGCTCCCCCCCAGTAAAATGCGTATTTTACCGAGTCAGGGATTTGTCCTGCAGGAGCTGTGTTACTCACCTCAAACCAATTGGTCATCATCCAAGGCAGCGCAGACGCGACCACGGCACCAACACCAATGAAAAAGCTTTGCATAGCATAACCTGTAGCACGTTGCTTTTCATTCAGATTATCACCTACTAATGCTCTAAACGGCTCCATCGTGACGTTGATCGACGCATCCATGATCCACAGCATACCCGCCGCAATCCAAAGCGTTGGAGAATTGGGCATAATGAAAAGCGATAGCGTGGTGAGAATAGCCCCCCACAAGAAAAATGGTCTTCTACGCCCAAGTTTTCCCCATGTTCTATCACTCCAGTAGCCGATAATTGGCTGCACGATTAAACCCGTTAAGGGCGCCGCAACCCACAATATAGGGATGTCATCGACCTTAGCACCGAGGGTTTGAAAAATACGGCTCACGTTGCCGTTTTGCAGTGCAAAACCAAATTGGATCCCAAGAAACCCAAAGCACATATTCCATATCTGCCAAAAACTGAGCTGTGGTTTTTGTTGTTCTTGTTGCATAGGTTACTTCTCTAATTGATAAACCGCGCTGGCAAGCGGCGCTAGTGTAATCGTTGCGTTGACATGCTCGCCATCAGTTGTTGGTTGTAATTGTAAAGTCGGGTGTGACTCTAAAATATCGTTGTAAGCACCATGCCAGTCTTTAGGCAGATTTACGGTGACTATTTGTTCTTGTTCCGCATTAAAGTTGCTCACGACCAACACCTTTTGTTGACCTAATTTACGGCCAAATGCCATAACTGTTTCAGCATTGCTTGGCATCTCAGCACTCAGGGTGACTTGCTGGTATTCACCAGCCGCAATCGCTGGCTGTTTTGCAAGATTGAGTAATTTGACGTAGTAATTACGAAGCGCCTTTTGCTCATCCGAAAGAAGCGCGCCATCAAACTTCCCGTTATTCATCCATTTTTGATGTTCGGGTACACCAATATAGTCAAAGATACTGGTTCTGCTTGGACTGCCGAACCCCGCCTGCTCAGAGCCGTCTTCCCCTAATGTTTGTCCAAAATAGATCATTGATGGTGCTGTGCTTATCAGGTGACTGATCACCATAGCGGGTTTACCTTTTAGCGGATCGCCTACAAATTCAGGGCTTGCGATACGCTGCTCATCATGATTTTCTAAAAAGTGCAACATATGGGCGGCAATATCGGCTACCGATTGATGACTATCCAACACGGCTTGGGCACTACCTTTGCCTTGCATTAACGCCTTCAAGGTGTCGTAGAAACCCACTTTGTCGTAGAGGTAATCCATCTTCCCTTGCTTGATATACGGGCGATATAAAGTGGGGTTATAGACTTCTGCAAGTAAGAAAGCTTCAGGATTTTTTGTTTTAATCGACGAGTTTAGGAAGCTCCAAAACTCTACTGGCACCATTTCCGCCATATCGTAACGGAAACCGTCTACGCCCTTTTCTAACCAAAAATGGGTAATGGCTTGGAATTTGTACCAACTATCTGGCAATTGCTTGTGTTGCCAAAATTCAAAGTGCGCACGGTAATCTTGCTGCGCATAATCGTCAGGCAAGCGGTCAAAATCGTAGCTACCATCAGGCTTCACACCGTAATTCACTTTGACGGTTTCATACCAATCATTAATATCAGGCTTTGCCGCACGAGCCCCATTACCGGTCCACTTTGCTGGATTTTCTGCAAACTTGCCATCCGCTAATGGATGGGTTCCCCCCCCTAACACCTGATAGCTTTCACTCGTTGGTACTGTAAACTCCTCACCAACCACATAATAAAAATTATTGTCCCGAGCATATGCAACTTGCGTGTCGTCATTGGTGCCAAAATCAACAGTTCCTTTAGGCGCACCGAGTGACTCATAGTTACGAGCGACATGGTTTGGCACAATATCAATGATCACTTTTAAGCCGGCGTCATGTGTGCGTTTGATTAAGGCTTCAAACTCAGCCAGTCGTGCAGAAGGATCATTCGCAAGATCTGGGTTAACGTTGTAGTAATTTTTTATTGCATAGGGCGAACCCGCTCTGCCTTTTACAACATCAGGATCATCCTGGCTGATCCCATACTTGCTATAATCCGTCACTACTGCGTGATGGAGCACGCCGGTATACCAAACATGGGTCACCCCCATCGCCTTAATTTGTTGTAATGCCGTAGGAGTAAAATCAGAAAACTTGCCTACGCCGTTTTCCTCTAGCGTTCCCCAAGGTTTGTTCTCTGTTTTAGTATTGCCAAAGAGCCTTGTGAATACTTGATAAACAACGGGTTTGCTCACTGGCGCAACTTCCGATTGCAATGTCATTTGTTCGGTTTTTTTATCAACTGGCTTGGGGCCACAGCCACTTAAACTTACTGCACCACCCAAAAGCGCTGACACAGCCAATAGTAGAGATTTATTTTTCATAGTATTGTCATAATGCTGTTTTAAAAGAGTCTACTTGCGTAAACGAACGTACTGAACCCATTACATATGTATTCAGAAAGACCCTTGATTAGATTTTAATAACGATTAATACCAAGTTACTTGTGAACATTTGCCACAAAGCTTTCTAGCTCCATTCGATGATCTTTAAAATTCAATCCACATCGTCTAATGAAGTCATTCACTTTTTCGATGCTATGTTGGTTTGCTAGGGCATTGCCTGACTTAAGCTGAGCTTGTTCTGGGTAGATACCATAACCTGCCAATAAACAATGCCAGCTGACTGAAGGGTAATATCGCTCAACGTTTTGGCGAACTAATTCATCCGATAAGTTATTACCAGAAACCCAAGTCTGTAAAATTTGATAGAGTGACCGCGATAAGTTGTTATTGTTGGCATTATCAAGCCAGTAGTTGGTGTCAGTGCGACTATTCACACGATAATGGGCGACGATGTAGTCTCGAATAGCCTGATATCGTTCGCTCAAAGCGCGGTTGTGTTTATCTCTGTTACCATCGGTAAAATCCGCATCTTGGTAGCAGTCAATGAAACTTTGAACGGTTTCTTGGACTATATGCAAAGCGGTTGCTTCTAATGGCTCTATGAAGCCCTGAGATAAACCAATCGCTATGCAGTTTTTACTCCAATGCGCTTTAACTTGCCCTACTTTCATTTTTATATGTCGAGCTTCTACTTCTGAGTCCAACAAACCCAAAGCAGCCCTTAGCTCGGTTTCGGCTTGATCCGCATCGCAGTAACGCTGACTATAGACATAACCATTACCGATACGGTTCGTTAGTGGTATGTGCCAAGACCACCCAAATTGACGCGCAACAGACTGTGTTTCGGAGCGAATAGTGTCAAATTGCTTGGTAGGTATAACGACCGCAGCGTCGTTAAATAGATTGGACTCGAATGACTCAAAACCCACACCTAAAGTATGTTGTAGCAGTAAACTTTTGAAGCCCGAGCAGTCAATAAAAATATCACCCGCGATTTCTGTACCATCAGACGTTATCAGTGCCGCAATATCACCATCAAGGTGTTTTCGAACGTCGGTAATTGTTGCATCAAGGTGTTTTACATTAAACTCAGCCGCTTTGCGAGCCAACAACTGGCCAAGCAAAGCTGAGTCAAAGTGATAACCATAATTAATTTCGAACGGGAAGCTTTCTGCAGCAATTGGGGATTTATTTAAATCAGCCAAGTGAGTCGCTAAAAAAAAATGGTCTGGGTGGCCCTCTACGTCAATCGCCTTACGCCGAACAAAACTGTTATGAAAAAAAGCCGGTGCACTGTAGTCGTCAGGTTGTGCAGGAAATGGGTGAAAATAGCTAGAAAACCCAGGTTTTGTCGACCAATCTATAAACCGAATACCATTTTTATAGGTCGCATTACAAGCCGGCATCCACTCGGCTTCCGAGATACCTAAATAGTCCATAAATCCTTTGAACTGCGGAGTAGACCCTTCACCAACACCAATAGTTCCGATGCTAGAAGATTCAACCACAGTGATTTCTATCGCTTTATCTGCCCAGCTTTTTGCCATCATATTTGCGGCCATCCAACCAGCAGTTCCACCACCTAAAATCACTATTTTCTGATTTTTCATCGCCTTCGCACCTTAACTCTATTAAAAACCACGTATTGAAAGTGAAACAAACATATCAATTTAGATAATTGATGATAACCACTCATTACACTGTGAGCGATTATAAAAAAGCCACCAAAGCAGGTGTTACTTTGGTGGCCATGGATGCTTGCGACTAATTAGAAGCTATAGTTGAACCCTAAATAATACTGGCGACCAAACTCTTTGTACTCACCAGTGGCAAGTGCAGTACCATAATTAGTGGTATTTGGCTCATCAGTTAGGTTATTAACCTGTAAGACGGCTTCTAAACCATTTTCAAAGTTGTACGATGCCTGCCAATCAACCACAGTATATTCATCAGCCCAAGCTAGAGAAGAGCCCCCTGGTGAAGCCCCTTCATATACATATTCATCACGGTAACGGATATTCAGGTGTGTTGTGAACGAGTCTATGTTCCAAAATACCGTCGCACTCCAAACATTTTTTGATAGACCAGGGAGTGGCAATTGCTGATCAGGGAAGTTACCACCGCCATCTACCGTTGTTTCGCTCTCGGTATATGAATAGTTAGCGTTAAAACCTAAGCCTGAAAAGACGCCCGGTAAATTATCAAACATCGTGGTATAGGCAAGCTCGATACCTCTAATGTATCCACCTTGATCATTGTTCTGAGTCGTTTGGTATTGACCTGCAACGAACCCATCAGGAACCTCTAGGCCAATATCAGCCCAGTCAACTTCACCTTCTTGATAAGTGATACTTTCAATCAAAGATTCAATATCTTTCCAGAATATAGCGGCAACAAAAGCACCACCATCTTCAAAGTAACGCTCATAAGATAAATCAATTTGAGTCGCTCTAAACGGGTCTAAATTTGGGTTACCTTTTGACCACACATTATAACGAGGACTAGTACCATCATTTGCGGTGTCAGCCCAAGAACCTGCACCACCTCTAAGCTGGTAGACAGGTGGACGGCCAATAACTTCTGCAGCTGCAAACCTAATTTGGTCTGTGTCACTCACTCTGAAATTGAGGTTTAGTGAAGGCAATGTGTCTGTATACTCAGGACCATAATTAACATGACGATAATCGGTTCTTTCAACGCCATTGTCATCGATGATTGAGTCACCAACTTCATCGCCTTGGATCTGTTGAATGCCTATTGATTTCGTATCAGTTCTTACTACACGAACGCCAAAATTACCCGTCACTGGTATGTCGGCAATTTCAGTATCTATATTTGCCATAATATAACCGGCTAATACTTCTTCTCGAACAGCTCCACTTTCAATGAGCGTCCAATTGTGGCCCCAAGTTTGTTGCGCCTCATAATTACCCGGACCAAATACTTCGTTAGCGATACCTTCAAGGTCTAATTCCAAGTATTGGAAGCCTCGAGTATCTCTAACCGAAACATATCCTGTCAAATCGTGAGGAATACACGGGTGGTTCTGATCATTAAATTCACAGCCTTTGTTCGTGACGATAGTGCCATCCGGTAATTGATAACCGTTTTGACCTTCGCGTGCGCCCCATCTAAATGTCGAGCGTTGATCAGTAAATTCACGATCAGACCAACGCGCACCAACTTCAATCGAAGAAATAAAGCTGTTCTCAATAAAATATTTAAAATCAACTTTAACGCTATCTAACTCATCTGTGTACTTGTGAGGGAATTGTTCCCAGTCACCCAGTCGCATATTAGATAGGTCGGTATACCCGTTACCAAGTGTTAACAGTGGTGAGTCTTTCTCTCTTTGTTCAAAAGAAAACGTTTGATTTCTTAATTCTTGCCAGGTGTTAACTAATGTTCCATCTTCCAGTGTAGAGGTACCGTATTCGTATGCATGCATTGAAGCAATCATATCTCTACGCGTTTTTTCCCCTTCACTATGAGCCCAGTCGAACTTTAATTCCCACGAATCTGTCGTATATTGCAAGTTTAAGCCAAAGCTGTCGGTGGTTGAGTCCGTTGATTGGTCCTCAGAGCGCATCTCAACCCATGGGCCATTGGGATCCGTAATAGTTACATCCCCAGCGACTAGAAAACCATCTTTAACAACTGCATTGTCAACCGTATACAACGAGTTAATATCTTTTGAGAACCCTTCAATATTTAAGCCGCTCTTTTTATCTTCCGATTCAAACTTAGAATGGAAATAATCAAATTGGACTTTGAATGCGTCTGTTGGCTGATACACCAAGGTGCTTAACAGGCCAAGTCTTTCATCGCTGCCTTTGGCTGAGCGATATTGAAAGCCATTGACTGAGCGCTCTTCAGTACCATCACCATCAAAATCTTGAGAGCGTGTAGGAGCATGCGCTGAGATATCAATTGCGTTATTTGGTTGGTTTAGATACGCCCCACCAATAGCAAATCCAAGTGTCTCATTTAGGAATTTACCTCGGTATGAAAAACTAATACGTTCGCCTGTTGAATCCGCGCCTACATCTGACGCTGCATCATTGTAGGAATATCTTACCGAAGAATTAAAATTATGTTCTTTTTCAGCATCGAGAGGGTTTGCTGTTTTAAGCTCAACCGTAGCCGCAACACCGCCTTCAATCAGCGATGCCTTTGGTGATTTATACACTGCGGCTTGATTAATTAATTCTGACGGATATTGGTCGAATGAAATCCAGCGACTACCTGCGGTATACCCACTGGTGCTCGCCTGTTCACGTCCATTTAATGTGGTTTGAATAAAGTCGCCGTTCATCCCGCGAATATTAAGTTGCGAAGATTGCCCACTTGCTCTTACCGCGGTGATCCCTGGTAGACGGCTTAGCGAGTCAGCGATTGACACGTCAGGTAAGGAAGCTAAGTCTCCAGCATCAACTACTTCTGCAATGGTGTCGCTAAATCTTTTTTTATCGATTGAGGCGATGATACTGCGCGAGATACCTCGAACTTCGATCACCTCAACGTTATTTTCTTCATTATTAGCAGTGTTATCTTCAACAGGAGCAGCATGGCTCACACCCGCAGCAATCAGCGCAAGCGTTAGCATACTCGGTTTGAACTTAGACATAATGTTTTATCCCAATTAACCATATTATATTGTGCGATTTGTTCATCAGGCGTGCAAACTGATTAAAAAACAAACGAGCACAGTTGTTGTCAGTCAAATACTAGCGGCTGATTAAATTTGTAAACAACTTTATGCATACGTATTCAAAGCTAGTGCATTTCAAGGAAATTTACAGGCTTTTTACAGGAATAAAACCCAACCTTATGATAAATATATATTTTTATTAGTTAAGGTCATAAGACCGACCGCATTTATTTTCCTGCTTTAATTTCACTAAATCTTAACTTTCATGGGCTATTATTGTCGACTGAGCATCAAAATATCCTCAACATGTCATCACTAGTCATACCCAAGTTAAATTGGTCTTACCAAAAGTTCGCTCTCGAAAAGCTTTATTTGTCTGATTATTCCTTTTTAATGGCCACTATTGGTAAATTTATTTTATAAAATAAATTTATGTAAATGACTTATCATAAAATTACCCAAAAAAACCTGCATACGTATGCAGGTTTTTTACAGCCCCATGTGCATGACGTATTCTTTTGCAAAATTAGTGGTGAAAGTGCCTAGCATAGTATTTACTTGATACTCAGCACTGCCAAAGAACAAACACGCACATAGCCTGGAGAAAGTGCATGGCAAATAATGAATGGTGGAAAGGCGCGGTTATCTATCAAATATATCCGCGTAGCTTTCAGGACAGTAATGCAGATGGTATTGGCGACTTACAGGGTATTATTCAGCGACTAGATTATATTAAATCGCTTGGTGTTGATGCTGTATGGATTTCACCATTTTTTAAGTCACCGATGAAAGACTTTGGCTATGACATTAGCGACTATCGCGATATCGATCCTATGTTTGGTACACTCGACGATTTTGACACGCTTATCAGCGAAGCACATAATCGTGATATTAAGATCATTATTGATCAGGTACTTAGTCATACCTCAAATCAACACCCGTGGTTTGTCGAAAGTCGTGAAGACAAAACAAACGACAAAGCAGATTGGTATGTATGGGCCGATGCCAATCCAGACGGCAGTCCTCCAAACAATTGGCTATCCATTTTTGGTGGTGTTGCCTGGCAGTGGGAGCCTAGACGTTGCCAATATTACCTGCATAACTTCCTAACTGAGCAACCGGATCTGAACTTTCATCACCCTGAAGTACGTAAAGCCGTACTAGACAACGTCGAATTTTGGCTTAAAAAAGGCGTTGATGGATTTAGACTAGATGCTATCAACTTCTGTTTTCACGACAAGCAGCTTAGGGATAATCCAGCTAAACCTATTGAACTCCGTCAAGGTCGTGGCTTTAGCGAAGACAACCCTTATGCTTTTCAGTACCATTATTACAACAATACGCAACCTGAAAACTTACTGTTCATGGAAGAGATCCGTGCCCTATTAGATAGATACCCAGGCACAGTTAGCTTAGGTGAGATAAGCTCAGAAGACTCTTTGCAAACAATGGCAGAGTATACGGCCGATGGTAACAAGCTACACATGGGTTATAGCTTTGAGCTCCTAACTAACGACTATAGTGCAAAGTACATCCGAGAAACGGTTTCTCGCCTGGAGTCAGTCATGACCGAAGGTTGGCCATGTTGGGCATTTGCAAATCACGATGTAGAACGGGTAGCAAGTCGCTGGAGTGTAGATGGCAAGGTAAACGATACACAGGTCAAAATGCTCACCGCCCTTCTCGGTTCATTGCGCGGTAGCGTCTGTATGTATCAAGGCGAAGAACTAGGACTTGGCGAAGCCGCAGTTGCCTTCGAAGAGCTGCAGGACCCATATGGCATTACCTTTTGGCCAAACTTTAAAGGCCGTGATGGCTGTAGAACGCCGCTTCCGTGGACGAAGGCAAAAACTAATGCTGGCTTCTCAGAGTCTAAGCCTTGGTTACCAGTTTCTGAAGCACATGCTCTACGAGCAGTAGACGAACAAGCTGTAGATAGCAATTCAACGCTCAGCTATTATCAAGCATTTCTACAGTGGCGAAATGCACAACCTGCACTAAAAACAGGTGACATTGAGTTTATTGATACCCCAGAGCCAGTATTAGCTTTTTACCGTAAAACACAAACCCAGACATTGCTGTGCGCATTCAACTTAGCAGCTACTCAGCAAAGCGCGACACTTCCTGAAGTTGCATTAAGGCAGTGTGAGCTGAAGCACCTAAGTGGCACGGCAAGCGCAAATGTACTAACACTTGGTGCATTTGGTTGCTACTTCGCTGAAGTTTTATAATAGTTGGGCCTTTTCATTAAATAAGAGCGGTTAAGCCGCTCTTTTGTTATCTAACACTTTATCTATCTCACACTGTAGTTGCGGTAGTTCCAGTGCTTTGAAATAAAGCCAACCTTGATGAACATTCACCCCCCGGCTTTTGAGATAACGAGCTTGAGCTTGAGTTTCTACCCCTTCAGCAATCAGTTTTTTATCCAGCTTTTCCGCCATATCAATCACTGCCGATAAAACAGGGGTTTGCAAAGTATCTAGGCCAATTGATGCAACAAAGCTCTGATCTATTTTCAGCAGGTCGATCGGAAAACTTTGTAAGTACTGCAAACCGCTATATCCCGTGCCAAAGTCATCAATCGCGATTTCTATTCCAGCCCGTTTGAGCTCAGTTAGTACCGTTTTCGTTTGAGCCTGCGTCAGCACATCACGCTCAGTTAATTCAATAGTCAACGAGGATATTTGGTTTTTTGCAGCAAGTAAGGCGTCGATATAGCGTTTAGAGCCCAGAAGTAAACCATTAACGTTAAAAGACACCTTAAAGTCTGGCTGAGCAACTAAGATGTCCGTCAAATCACGCACAGCGTTTTCGACTTGCGCTATCGAGATATCTAAAATTGTACCATCACGCTCAGCTTCTGGCACAAAGTAAGCGGGACCGAGCACTCCTTCAAGTGGATGACGCCAACGAATGAGTACTTCCACGCCCACTATCGATGGCACCTCTGCATTAACAAGAGGCTGATACACATTAAATAACTCATCATTTGCCAATGCTCTTAATATTTGTGTTTTACTGCTTAGCTGGCGCTTGTCATAACTGATCAATAACAACGTGAGGCCAACCCAAGAGGCGCAATACAACACACTCCAAAGTACTAGCCACAACCACCCTAGACTCACTAGTTGCTCATCATTTTTTGCAATGATTAAGCTCATCTGCGGCAAACTCGGAATAGCTGCAACGTACGCAAACTTTACCTTTGCATCATCAAAGAGTCCTTCTACTGCGCGGCTATTAGCAGTCGGAAATAGTTTTTGGCGGATTGGCAAAGCATATTTACCATTTAAAAAAACCGGCACACCCGTGCTATTGTCCACCAAGGCAGCAAAATCGGTATTATGATGAGCCGAGATATCAAGCATACTCTTTAGCCAATGATCCGGCATCAACACATTTACCTCATAACCATCGTCTCTCGTGCGCGCTAAAACAAAGGCTGGAAGTTCTAAATAGTCGGTAATGATTGGGCCATAGTATCTAAGTCCAGGCTTCTTTATTGGAGCACTGGTATTCACAGGTGGAGTGAGTTGCCCAAAAGAATTGCAGACCAATTTCCCTTTACTATCTACGATCCCTATTTCGCTCATGCCTGGGTTTTCAAAAACCAATCGACGCATGTAGTGTAGACCGTCAGGGTCGCAATGTGGAGAAAGGTGGATGGCGTGTTTTAAGGTATCGTCTACAACGACAAACTCTTTGTTGATGTCAGATACAATTCGACTCGCTACGGTGACAAGATTGGATTTAGCGGTCTCTTTTTGATGCACATAAGTGAAGGCGGCCACAATTGAAAATACAAAGGTGCAAGACAACCAAGCAATAAAGATATTCTTAAACAACTTGCTTAAGGAGTGTGCTCCTCGCATAAGCTCCTCACTCCACGGAACGCAAACAGGCGCAGAGTGTAGCTTGAATATGTGACAAAACTATTTCAATATAAAAAAAGCCTTGGTATCACCACCAAGGCTTTCTTATATTACAAGTTTTTGCTTGTGCCGACCTCAACACGGGTTTTTAACTTTTGGCCAGGCCTAAAAGTTACCACGCGTCGCGCAGAGATAGGAATATCTTCCCCAGTTTTTGGGTTCCTACCTGGGCGTTCCTTCTTGTCGCGAAGGTCAAAGTTACCAAACCCAGAGAGCTTTACTTGCTCGCCGTTTTCTAGCGCTGAGCGGATTTCTTCAAAAAACGCTTCAACTAAGTCTTTGGCATCTTTCTTATTGATCCCCAGTTTTTCAAATAGGTGTTCAGCTATGTCGGCTTTAGTAAGCGCCATATCTAGTCCCTCAACGATGCATTGAATTGTTTGGCCAGTTCGGCCACCACGTTTTCTACAACCGCGTTGATGTCTTTCTCTTCGAGCGTTCTATCAACCGCTTGTAATGTTAGAGCAATGGCTAAACTCTTATGATCAGGTTCAACCCCTTGCCCTTTGTACACATCGAATAAGTTTAGGTCAACTAATTGATTTCCGCCAACTTTCTCAATGCACTCTAAAATATCGCCTATTTTTACGTCATCTGCAACTAAAATAGCAATATCTCTTCTATTTGATGGGAATTTCGAGATACTAACTGCTTCTGGAAGCAAGCGATTTTCTAAAGCAGCCATGTCGATTTCAAATACATATGGTGTATCTTTAAGCTCTAACGGCTTTAATAGCTGAGGGTGAACTGCACCGATGAAACCAACCTTTTTACCGTCTGCATAAATTGCAGCTGATTGACCAGGGTGCAAACCATCGCTCGCTTCTGCTTTAAAGCTAAAGCGCGCTTTATCGTTACAAAGCGCAAGTAATGCTTCTACATCGCCTTTCACATCAAAGAAATCCACTTTACGTGAAGGCACAGACCAGTGTTCATTGTGCGTATTACCATACGCGATGCCACCGATCACAGCGGTTTGACGTACACCGTTCTCCGCGTTGTCGTCTTTGATAAACTTAAGGCCCGTTTCGAATAAACGAATACGTGACTGTTGACGATTTTGGTTATAAGAAACCGCATTGATCAGGCCTGTCATCAGGCTTACACGCATTGCAGACATTTCAACCGAAATTGGGTGTGGAAGAATTAATGCATCGGCTTTTGGATGTAGCTGCTGTTGTGCTTTTGGATCAACGAAGCTATATGTGATGGCTTCTTGATAACCACGGCTTACTAACTCATCTCTAAAACGCGCTACTGGCAAACGTGCTTCTTGATGATCTGTCATCTTTAACGCAGCGGTTGGTGCCACATTTGGAATATTGTTGTAGCCAAATACGCGCGCAACTTCTTCAATTAAGTCTTCTTCGATACTAATGTCGAAGCGATAGCTTGGCACTTGAGCTTGCCACTGGCCGCCAGCAAATGTTACCGCTAAGCCCAGGCGCGTTAAGATGTCTGATACTTTAGCATCTTCGATATGATAACCAATCACGCGGTCTAAACGCTCACGGCGTAAAGTCACTTGACGCTCTTTTGGTAAATCCGCTTCTGACACAGCTTCAACAATCGGTCCGGCTTCACCGCCAACGATTTCAAGTAGCAAGCCTGTTGCTCTTTCCATCGCATCGCGCTGCAGTACTGGGTCTACACCACGCTCATAACGGTGCGATGCATCGGTATGCAAACCGTAGCTACGTGCCTGACCTGCAATCGCAAGCGGTGCAAAGAACGCGCTTTCTAACAAGATGTCTTTTGTCTCGTCACTAACACCCGACTGTTCACCACCGAAGATACCTGCCATCGCAAGTGCTTTATTATCATCAGCAATCAGTAGTGTTGATGGATTAAGCTTCGCCGTGTTGCCATCTAACAATACCAGCTCTTCATTCTCAGAGGCATTACGTACTTTAATTCCACCTTCGATTTGGCTTAAATCGAACGCGTGCATCGGGTGACCTAGCTCAAGCAATACGTAGTTCGTAACATCAACAACTGGATCAATTGAGCGTACACCGCAGCGGCGCAGTTTCTCTACCATCCAAAACGGGGTCTCTGCTTTAACATTAACGCCCTTGATCACACGACCTAAGTAGCGTGGACATGCTTCGCTGTTTACCAGTTCAATAGAGATTTTATCATCAATCGTTGGCGTAACTGGCGTGATAACAACTTCTGTTACGTCGATACTGTTTAGTACTCCGACTTCACGAGCCAGACCTTTGATCCCCAAACAGTCGCTACGGTTAGCCGTTAAATCGACATCAATCGTTACATCGTTCAAGCCGAAGTATTCACGAATATCTTGACCGATTGGCGCATCCAGAGGGAGTTCTAAAATACCGTCTGAACTTTCCGCCATGCCAAGCTCTTCAAACGCACATAGCATACCGTGAGACGGCTGACCACGAAGTTTAGCTTTCTTAATTTTGAAATCGCCTGGAAGCGTTGCGCCCACTTTAGCAACAGCCACTTTTAAACCGGCACGGCAGTTAGCGGCACCACAGACAATATCTAGTAGTTCGTCTTCGCCTACATTTACTTTTGTTACTCTAAGTTTGTCAGCGTCTGGGTGTTGACCACATTCAACCACTTCACCGATAACCACACCTTGGAAGTCACCGGCAACTGGGTCTACACCATCAACTTCTAAACCCGCCATTGATAATTGCTCAGATAGCGCATCAGTATCAATTGCTGGATTGACCCACTCGCGTAACCACTTTTCACTGAATTTCATACTTTTGTCGCTCTTATCTGAATTGGTTTAGGAATTTTAAGTCGTTTTCGAAGAAAGCTCTTAAGTCAGTTACGCCATAACGTAACATCGTCAAACGCTCAACCCCCATACCAAAGGCGAAACCAGTGTATTTTTCAGGGTCAATGCCTACCGAGCGTAATACGTTCGGGTGCACCATGCCACAGCCTAGTACTTCAAGCCATTTACCATTTTTACCTTTTACGTCCACCTCAGCTGAAGGTTCTGTAAACGGGAAGTATGAAGGACGGAAGCGAATTTCCATATCTTCTTCAAAGAAGTTGCGTAGGAAATCGTGCAAAATTCCTTTAAGTTCTGTAAAGCTCACGTTAGTGTCGACCATCAAGCCTTCAACTTGGTGGAACATTGGCGTATGTGTTTGATCGTAATCGTTACGGTATACACGACCTGGCGAGATAATTCGCAAAGGCGGCTGCTCAGCTTCCATAGTACGGATCTGAACGCCACTGGTTTGTGTACGTAGTACCAGTTTAGGATTGAAATAGAAAGTATCATGATCGGCACGCGCTGGGTGGTGCTCTGGAATATTTAGCGCGTCAAAGTTATGAAAGTCATCTTCAACCTCAGGGCCAGATTTAACAGCAAATCCTAGCTCACCAAAAAACTGCTCAATACGTTCAATGGTGCGAGTAACTGGGTGAAGGCCACCAGCTGGCATTGTACGACCCGGCAACGTCACATCAATCGTCTCAGCTGCTAGCTTCTGCTCAAGTGCTGCATTGGCTAACGCTTCACGTTTTACCGTAATCGCATCTTGTACTTGGGTCTTAGCTTGGTTAATCACTTGACCTGCATCTTTACGCTCTTCTGGTGCTAGTTTGCCTAGCGTTTTAAGAAGACCTGTGATCTCACCTTTTTTACCAAGGTAGTTAACTCTAACTTCCTCAAGGTGCGCAATTTCGCTTGCCTGCTCAACGGCTTCAAGCGCTTGCGCTAAAATATTTTCTAAATTCATTGTCTACCTGATCTTTGCTGAGGTAATTTGCTGTTATTTAATCTCTTATGATAACTGAATTGCAAGGCGATATTCTAGCCCTGTTACAGCTTTAAAGTGGCTTTTATAAAAGGAATTGTTAACTTTCTTTGCGCAGCCATGGATGCGTGATCGAGTTTATCCAACACATCAAGTAAAGCGCGCATATCACGACTCAATCTCGTGAGCAAAAATCGCGCACATTCATCGGAGAGTTCAAGGCCACGCATGTGTGCTCTTTTTACTAAGGCTTCGGCTTTATCATCATCACTCATCGAGCGGATCTGAAAAGTCGTTCCCCAGGTTAGACGCGATTCTAAGTCTGGTAGTGACAAATTCAGCATGTTGGGCAACAGATCGGCAGTAACCACTAGGCATTTGCCTTTTTCATTAAAACGATTGAAAAAGTTAAATAAGGCTTTTTCCCAAGCTTCATCTCCTGCAACCAAATGTACATCGTCTATACAAACTACATCCAATGCATCGAGCCCATCTAATACCAAGGGGCCAAAATCCAAGACTTCTCGCATCGACAATAAAATAGTCGAGAGTCCAAGCTCTTGCGCTTCAATGCACGTGGCATAAAGCAAGTGCGACTTGCCAGAGTCTGCCAATCCACACAGATAAGTGTACTGAAAACCAGTTAAACGACGGGAAAGACCATTTTTTAAGTGGCTTACCTCTAATGACGCTTCACCGCCAAAATAAGAGGCAAAGGTTTCGTCATCAGGCAGCGTCACTGGCAACGCCATTTGACGTGGCGATTCCATCCTATTTGCCCACCCAATTATATTTAAGGTTGTTGTCGTCTGCGATTTGATAATAGGCTCTCGGGTCTTCGTACGCCTTAAAACTTTGCTCCAATGCAATGGTTTTACGCAAATCTGATACGCTTGAGGTATGTTCAATCGCAAACTTCACAGCTGTTTTCGCACGGTAGATCACATCGACATCCACTACAGTACTCATAGATAGCAAACGACGCTTCGCCATTTCTACATCCGTAAATGACTGTAATTGCTCAACAACGATTTCAGTTCGATGGGCTTCTAAAGTGAGATTAGGATCGATAACATATTTCTGAGCTAAGGTGCTAGATAGCTGGTTCACCATATCAATAATAACTTGCTGCTTGTCACCGACATATTGCTCAGGCTCAAAATATTCGGCATCAGTGTAGCGCCAATCTAGCTGCCAAGAATTTGTATGGGGAGGCTGGAACAAGCGTGCGGTGATAACGCGCTCCGCCTCATAACGCAATGACGCTTCCTCTACTTCGTTAGAAAAGTTTCCCCATACCTCTGCGATACTCACATTGCTGCGATCTTCAAGATCCATCAAAGGAACAACCACTGGCACGCCCCATTCGTCTGCGGTGTCATAAATCAGGCGTTCGAGTTGAGGGTAGCTTTCTTGCGTAACAAACTCTCGGCGGAAATTATCTTCAATCACCATCCAAATCGCGACCATAGGACGGCGGTTACCCCAAAGCGGTAGACCAGCTTCTCTGACTAGATCTTCGACCTTACCAGGCTCAAACTCCACCTTTATTTTGGTTACGCCTTGTCGATCATAATATTCATATCTCAGCATGTAATCTGAGATGCGCTTAAGGCTCGCTTGGATAGAAGGGTGAGAAAAATCATCGGCTTTACCTGTGAGCTTTTGCAACACTTTTAATAATGCCTGTTGGCTCGCTTGCGCTCGCGTTGCGCGAGATTTGTCGCTAACACTCAGCGAGGCTTCATATAAATTTTGAACTTCTACTGCTTTTGCCGTCATAGCAAAACAAAACAGTGCAATAAGGATCAGCCTGATGATCATAATGTCCATGTTTTTCTGACTATAAAGCCTGATCCTAAATCAATCATCTGCTTAAAGCAAAGGGCAACGAGCAATATCATGAAATTTTATAAAAACATGATAAATAACAAAATATTAATCTTATATTCAGTGTTATTTGAAGCTAAATGAAACCTGATTCTTGCCCTTTCCTTTCGACTCATAAAGCGCTTGATCCGCTACTTTTAATAACGATTCCGCACTGAATTCCATGCCCTCAGAAACCGCCATGCCGATGCTACACCCGACATTGACCAACTCACCATTGGTAAGCAAGATATCTTCATTTATCACACTCAAAAGGCGATTTGCTAAGCTTTCAAGCAAGTCTCTGGCAATTTTTTCATTAATCACAAAGACAAACTCATCTCCACCAATACGACAAACAAAATCATACTCTCGTAACGCTTCTTGTAGACGTCTTGCTACGTGTACCAAAACCTCGTCACCACTATGATGGCCATGATTATCATTAATCGGCTTGAAGTTATCTAAATCTAGATACCCTAAATATACATTTACCGGCTGTCGCATCGAGCGAGCAGACATTTTATTCAGCTCGTTAAAAAGGTATTTTCGATTCGCCAATTGCGTAAGATTATCGTGGTAGGCATCAAACTCTAGCTTTTCTTGAAGTGATTTGCGCTTTTCGACTTCTGTTCTTAATTCTTCTAAACTCACACTAAGTTCACGGGTGCGCTTTTCTACCATTGCTTCCAATTCAAGCTCATGTGTTCTAAGTGCTGTATTCGCGTCAATGAGTGCTTGCTGGTTTGCAAATGCATCCATCGCAGAGGCAATAACATGACTAACGGTATACAACAAATCCACCATGGCTTCTGAATATTCATCGCTACGACGGTAAGATTGGATCACAAACGCGCCTAAATGCTTGTCGCGATTGATTAGCGGAAAGCACAACCATTGCTTGGGGAAACTGCCTAACATTTCAATAACCCCTTTCTCGGTCAATGCCATCAAAGCATGCTCAGAATAGTTCTTTACACTGTCAGAGCGCAGCGCATAACTAGTAAGCGTTTTATCTATTTCTGTGCTAGTTAGACTATTTAATTCCTCGAGCGAAATACTGTCTTTGACATCATGGAAATAGGGAAATTCAAACTCGCCATCTTGTCTTTGCAAAACCACATAGAAATTGTCCGCGTAAGTAATTTTTTGCACAATACAGTGCACATTCAACAAGAAATGCTCCAAAGATTCGCTGGTGTTTAAGCACGAAACGATATCTGTCATGCTATCTATTACTTCAGGAAGTTCTGCCATCATTGAGCGCCCTTGTGATACATTAATTCTCAATCTGACAAAAGCTTAACTAGCAGTACTAAAAATTACCAGAAATCAATTACTTTTTTATCCGGTCATCTAGGTGCCTGAGGTCTGTTGACCTTTCAATCTGATCTGTAACACTTTAAACTTTGCTGACTAGAGTCTAAACGGAATACATAATGAAATACTTACATACCATGGTACGTGTACGTGATCTTGACGAATCAATGAAGTTTTATTGCGACCTCTTAGGTCTCGTTGAAGTGAAACGTTATGACAGTGAACAAGGCCGTTTTAGTTTAATTTATCTCGCCGCCCCTGATCAAGTTGAGCAGGCGCAGCAAAGCTTTTCTCCTACTATCGAACTTACCTATAACTGGGATCCGGAAGAATATAGCGGTGGTCGTAATTTTGGCCACTTGGCCTTTGCCGTAGAAAACATTTATGCACTTTGCCAAAAGCTGCAAGATGCAGGTGTGGTGATCAACCGACCACCCCGCTGTGGTCACATGGCATTTGTTAAGTCTCCAGATGGCATTTCTATCGAGTTACTCCAACAAGGTGATGCGTTGCCTCCAGCTGAGCCGTGGCAGTCAATGGAAAACACGGGTAGTTGGTGATCACGAAAGCACCGGAGCGATGTATCTAACCTGAAATAAGAATAGCTACTGCTCCTTTCCCCTTACTTTAATAAGCAAGATGGTAGCTTTTAAGCAATTTCACCAATTGCTTTTTGAAAGGCTTGGAATCTAACACCTGTTGTAGCGCCTCAAAATCCGATGCTGAATTTTTAGGCGCCAATATTGCTCTAAAATAGGTTTCATGGGGATTTTGAGAAAAGTGAAACACTCGCTTCCAACCATTTTTAGCAACAAGATATTCTGTCGTAGACCGACTGACAATGGCAATACTCACCCGCCTTTTGAGGATCATCTCCAATAGTGCTTCTTCGGAATTTACGTTCACTCGCTGGATATTGGCTTGCTCCACTCCTTGATCCAAGTGGCGATAGTAGTACCCTGCAATGGCGCCAACTTGATTACCGTACAATGAGCTAGGGTGATAATACTCAAACGGTTGATCTACATGCGAGACGAATTCGTCCGTGTCATACATTAACGGGCCGCTCCACAAATACTTTTGTTTTTTGCGGTCATCAAACCAAGCCGGGTTTACTCCTAAAATAAAACCTTTGAGCGTTTGCTGTTCGAGCTGCTTATCTAAGCGTTTACGTGGTACGAAACGTACTTCGACCTGCAGCTCTTTTTGCACGGCATTAATCAGTTTTGCTAAATCAAAATAAAGACCTTTTTGCGCTTCTAGATCAATAATATAGGGCGGCTTATGATGATATACGTAAAGAATTTGGGTTTCAGCGGCTGTCACTGAAAAGGCCACCATTAACCAAATGGAAATGGCAATAAAGTACTTTTTTAACACTGTTTTAACACTGAGAGCCTCGTGTCTAACCTAAACTTTTAATACAGTTTAAAAATACAGCCTAGCTCCTTCTCGGCACATCCGTTAATTCCTTTTGCATGTTTTTAAATGAACAAAGGGACCAAAGGCCCCTTACTTTACAAAAATATAACAAAAACAAATTATGAACAAGTAATAACTGTGATCTGTATCACCCGTTTAATTACTTTCATTATTTTTGCCTTAGTAACGCGCTATTACTGACAACCATCTTTATTATAAGACACCTTCAGCGCTGCACCCGTTGGTGAGCCTGACACTTTCAAGTATCCCCAATATTCAGATTGCGCACTTATCTCAATGCACTCTTGGTTACCTTGATTGAACGAGCTTGCGTCCACATTAGTGCCGTTTGGCCATCCTGCATTGCTGTATTCAAGCCCAAGATCACCACTACCATGGGCTGTTTTGATCACCACCGATTGTTGACCACTTACATTCTCAAGGCTAAACCACATCGGCTCTTGGCTTCCAAGGCAAATTGTTTCATCCGCTGCTAATCTACCATTAGAGACACTACCCTGCGACTGACATACGTCCTCTATTGTTGAATTTGTTACGATTTCCCCTAACAACTGCACATTTTCAAAGCGATTATAACCATACAGCATAATGTGATAGGTACCAGCGGCAGGTGTAGTGATTTCACATACCTCTTCGTTACCGGATTGGTATGGTCTGCAATCATACTCGCTGAGTGTTGGCGCCGTGCCTAACTTAACGTAAAGATCGGCATCACCTGTACCTCCAGACGTGCTGATGACTAATTTATCAGTGCCAGCAGCGACATCGATTGAAAACGCAACTTGTTCATCTTGCTCGCCCGCAACCGTGACAGGTACGCCAGAATGTAATTTGTTTGAAGTCGTTGCGCTTACAGTAGCCACTGTATTACTAGTGTGATTCAAACCGCTAGGATCACTCACTGTTAAGCTAATTTGATACTCGCCTGCTTGCACATAACTGTGCGTGGGATTGGCTTCATTACTTTGGCTACCATCACCAAAACGCCACAGATAAGTGAGTGTATCACCATCAGGGTCGACACTACCTTGGCTTGAAAATAGTATCGCTTGATTAACATCACCAGAGTATGGCCCATTAATCTCTGAAGTGGGTGCGTTATTCTGACCACCAGCGGCAAGCTCGTTGCACCATTGAACAAACTCTGATTGATACTGTGATGCGAGGCGGTCCATACGGGCTTGGTACGCATTCCAATTTGCTTGTCTCGTTTCCTGTCGCATTGCGAGTACTTCATCAAAGTGTTTTTCATACAGGAATCTCACCCCTAAATAACCCCAACGGTAAATTCTATCTTGATCAAAACCGTCATACGTCGTGCTGAATATTTCGGCTAGCGTATATACTGAGCCATCTTTGATTGTATCTATTGCGGCTTGATTATCATTTAGGTTTGCAATGTACTCAGCCACCCCTTCACTCCACCAGACGATAGGCTTAGTCGGTGCATTAAAGTCACCATAAAGATCAAAGCGCCCATCAAGATAATGTACGTATTCATGCTCTAAGTTCCAGATGTAATGATCCGGCTTTGCATAACTGGCCTCGTATGCAACAAAATTAGCAACGTTATTCACATCGCTAGGATTACCCTCTAAATACATACCACCGTTGTCGGTGCTGATTTTAAAAATGGCTTTGGCATATTTTTTATAGTCTGCACTGCTATTAAAGATATTCACTTGCAGAAAATCATTGTTATCATCGGCAACCGGTAAGCGGCCAGTTTCCAGCATGGTGTGGAATCGCCCTTCTTCCGCTTCCATGGTTTGACACGCTGAAGTCAATTGCTGAGCGGTGAGCGCTTGTGCTCTAATCTTTATTGTATCGCTACAACTATGTTGTTGAGAAAGTACTTTGGTCTCAAGTTCTTTATCAAAATTACAAATGCCAAACTGGCTACAATCAGCATAATAGGTCGCGACATCAGCCGCAGCTAACCAGACACCATCGCCAAAGCCATAACTGTTATAACGCGAGAATAAAGCGGTTAATTGCGTGTCGACTGACTCTTGAATAGCTGCACCATTGTATAATTTAAGTCGAGCCAATTCGCTCGCAGCATTGATGATTAGATATTCAGAGTCTGAATTTACCATCCAAGTTTGTTCGGTGAAGCTCCCTAGTAAACTCACCAATTGTTGATCGTTTTTAACCAAAGCGACAAAGTTATCATTCCACTGACCACGATATAAGATAGTGAAAATGCCGTTTACCGCACTGCGCATATTCCACTTTTGAGCGTAGCTTTCATTCCATTTGGATAGCCATGCTTTTACAACTGGCAGATAGTGCCCTTGTAGTTCCGATGAGTCCATTGTAGTGATAGCCTCACCAAGTACTTTACCATGGGCATCATTGTCGTCGTAGAAATGGCTATTGCTAACAAAAGCATCCAACGCATCTTTAACAGCAGGCTTCACCCAAGTAGCAAAAGTCACCTGGTCATTGTAAAACTCAACGTAAAAGCCAGCGCGAATAAATAGATAAAGCGCTTCGAGGTCGGCACTGCCGTTGCCTGAATAGCTTTGCGAAAGCGACTTGGCATTTTGCGCCGCAGCATACATTTTATCTGAAGTGAATACTTGTGTCTGGATGCTGCTGTCAGCGGAGAACAAAGCATTGATACAGCTCGTACCCTGTTGCTTTATTTCAGTAACAATTTGGCTACTGCTCGCATTTGCTAAGCTGTTTAAATCACATGCAGCAATCGCTTCACTTTGGCTTACTACCATCGCTTGCAATAATGGCGTGTGTTTAGCAGATAATAGCGGCATACTCCTTGTTGGTGTATGTGCAACGGGTGCTCTATCATACAAATTTTTGTGCTCATGGCCATGGGAAATGTTCGTTTCCACTTGAACCGATGCATCGAGCGGCTTAAAGAGTCGCTGTGATTCTTGATGTGCGTTGGCTGAATTTATCGCTGTAAGCGCAGATAGCGCCAAAGTGAGTTTTGTAATTTTCATCATTTACCTTTCCTGTTGTGTATCCAAACCCGATTGGGTTATAGATTTTTAACACTAAAATTACAATGTATACAATATATTTTATATAACTTTATGGAATAGTGGCTCGACGGAAAAGCCACCATAATCTTAAAAACGGGTATCCAAAGGTGAAGGTTGTAGCTTATACATACACCCAATTGGTTGATCTTTATGATTAAAAATCCAACCAATTGACGAAAAGAAGGAATAAAAATTTATAGTGAGTGGAATAAATTAGATCTTATCAATATGGGAAATAGCGCCAGAAGTGATTTTTACTCTCACTCGATAAGTGGATAGCGTGATTGAATAAACACCGTCATTTGGTTTTTGTGCTAATAAATGCTGTAGCCCTAACAGCAACTCATCTGTATCGTTACCACTGCTGGTGTTTCTTGAATCTAGGTATTCTTTTCCCTGCTTCAGTGCCTTATCCAAAACCACTGAAGCGACTTGCTGAGTAGACTTATTTTTCAACGTCTTAAACAATGCGCTTTTTAATAAACTCATGGTTATTCTCCTGATAAAGATACCGATTCATACTAACATATCACTTATGAACCGGTGCCTAATTGGTTTTGGGAACAATCCGAGTGTAACAAGCTCGCACTAAAAGTCTAAAGCAAATTCGTTTCAAACTATGTCAGATGTCTATAATCCTATTCAATCTCAACTAAATAGTTTACTTGCTCAGCAAGTTGCTTACCGGAGAATAGCTTCGGTACAAAGTGTAATAGATTCAAGGAAAGCTGATGCTCTGAGCGAGTGGTATTTACTAAGCTGGGTAAAGTACCTAATTCGCTGCTTATATCGTGCCAAACGGGATTAGCCTCATTGAGCTTGTCATAAGCAATCGTATTGAACTCAAAATTTTCAAAATATTCATCAACTAAGAACAAGGGCTGAGTGAGCTTAAGCGAATCAAGTAACTCACGAGAGAAGCTTTGTCGCGCTTCTGAACTATTACTGGTAAAGAAGTGATCTGGTAGATTATAACCAATGATTAAATCAGAGCTTGCATACAAGCTATTGGTATACAACAAAGCAGTAAGAATAAGATAGGTATCGTATCTTGCTAAACTCACACCTTGCAAAAGCTCACTCTGCTTACTAAGGTCGATCGCACATCGACTACGCATGGTACGCCAAAAACAATGTTGATTCTGGGAGAGATCCCGCGCGCCAGCACCTACCAAGCTAGATTTCCAACTCGACATAAACAATTCAAACCCTTGTGTTTTGAATTGATCGACTTCAAATGACATCCATTTCTCCTAAAAATGTTTGTTCCAAAAATACATAGGCATCAAACAAAGCTATAAGAATATAGAGAAATGGCAATTACACAGCATTACAGCAGCAAAAGTAGAAATGATTATTATAGTAAAAAGCCCGCGGATGCGGGCTTTAAAAGAAAGGATTACTTGTATTCAACTTCAATGATTTCATATTCAACAGCACCATTTGGCGTTTGAATATTCACCGTATCATCTAGTTCTTTTCCGATTAATCCACGCGCAATCGGTGAATTAACAGAAATCAAGTTGTTCTTAAGATCTGCCTCGTCGTCACCAACGATACGATAAGTTACTTCTTTGTCTGTATCTACATTCACAATAGTCACAGTACTACCAAAAATAACCTTGCCGTTGTTCTGCATTTTAGTCACGTCGATGATTTGTGCTGTCGAAAGCTTAGCTTCAATTTCTTGAATTCGGCCTTCACAAAAACCTTGCTGCTCACGTGCAGCATGGTATTCAGCATTTTCTTTCAAATCACCGTGTTCACGCGCTTCTGCAATATCTGCAACGATTTTCGGGCGAACAACTTTTTTTAAATGATTCAGTTCATCACGAAGCAATTCTTCGCCTCGTACTGTCATCGGAATTGATTGCATAAGTATCTCACTCATTGCCAGAGCTGACGCTCTGGCCTTGTTCTTTTTAGTTCAAACGCTGGTGTAGTTCTTGAACAGAGTTTACAGAACTTCTATCGTCAGCTTCATTCGCTGTACAGTTTGCAAACGCTGCATTTAGCGTAGTGGTGTAGTTAGTCTTATGCTGAAGTGCACCACGACGTAACACCTTCGAGTCCTCAATAGCTTGGCGACCTTCGGTAGTATTAACGATATAGCTGTACTCACCATTCTTGATACGGTCAAGAATATGAGGACGGCCTTCGAATACTTTGTTTACGCGACGTACTTCAATACCCGCTTCTTCAAGCGCTTTCGCCGTACCATTCGTTGCATCTAACTCAAAACCAATTGCTTTCATTGTCTTAGCTAGTTCAACTACGCGTGCCTTATCACCATTGCGCACAGATAGTAGCGCGCGGCCGCCACGTGGTAAAGTGTTTGATGCACCTAATTGGGCTTTTGCGAATGCTTCGGCGAAGTTTTCACCAACACCCATCACTTCACCCGTCGAGCGCATCTCTGGACCACGCATTGGGTCAACACCTGGGAACTTAGCGAATGGCAATACCACTTCTTTTACACTGTAATATGGAGGGATAACTTCCTTCGTTACACCTTGGCTTTCAAGAGACTGGCCAACCATACAACGTGCAGCAACCTTTGCAAGTGCAACGCCTGTTGCTTTTGAAACAAATGGTACTGTACGAGCAGCACGTGGGTTAACTTCAATCAAGTAAACTTGGCCGTCTTTCACCGCGAACTGGGTATTCATCAGGCCAACAACACCCAGCTCCAGCGCCATATCACGGACTTGCTTACGCATCACTTCTTGAATATCTTGTGGCAACGTGTGTGCAGGCAATGAACAAGCCGAGTCACCCGAGTGAACACCTGCTTGCTCGATGTGCTCCATAATACCGCCGATGATAACATTCTCACCGTCACAGATAGCATCTACGTCTACTTCAATTGCATCGTCTAAGAAACGGTCAAGTAGTACTGGTGCTTCATTAGAAACAGACACCGCTTCTGTCATGTAGCGACGTAAGTCGTCTTCATCGTACACGATTTCCATTGCACGACCACCAAGTACGTATGATGGACGAACAACCAGTGGGAAGCCAATTTCTTGTGATTTAGCAACTGCTTCTTCTAGTGAGGTTACCGTTGCATTTTCTGGTTGTAGTAGGTTTAGACGCTCTACAAGCTGTTGGAAGCGCTCACGGTCTTCTGCGCGGTCGATAGCGTCAGGAGAAGTACCAATCACTGGCACACCATTCGCTTCAAGATCTCGTGCCAGTTTAAGTGGAGTTTGACCACCGTACTGAACAATTACGCCTTTTGGCTTTTCAACACGGACAATTTCTAGCACGTCTTCAAGTGTAATTGGCTCGAAGAATAAGCGATCAGACGTATCGTAGTCTGTTGAAACCGTCTCTGGGTTGCAGTTAACCATGATAGTTTCATAGCCATCTTCACGCATCGCAAGGGCAGCGTGTACACAGCAGTAATCGAATTCGATACCTTGACCGATACGGTTAGGACCGCCACCGATAACCATGATTTTGTCTTTGTCAGAAGGATTCGCTTCGCATTCTTCATCATACGTTGAGTACATGTAAGCAGTGTCTGAGCTAAATTCTGCAGCACATGTGTCTACGCGCTTGTAAACTGGTAGAATTTCAAGCTGGTGACGCTTCTTGCGAATTTCTTTTTCTGATACGCCTGCAATTTCGGCAATGCGAGCATCTGAGAAACCTTTACGCTTCAAGCGGCGTAGGAAGTCTTTGTTTAGACCTGCCATGCCCACTTCAGCGATTGTCGCTTCATCTTTTAAGATGTCTTCGATTTGCACTAGGTACCAAGGGTCAACTTTAGTGAGTTCAAATACCTCTTCAACAGACATTCCGTGACGCATCGCATCAGCAATATACCAAATACGCTCAGCACCTGGCTCGCGTAATTCGCGGATGATCGTTTCTTTTGCGTTTGGCGCGTCAAGTGCAACGATTGGGTTCAGACCCGTAGCACCCACTTCCAGGCCTCGAAGTGCTTTTTGTAATGACTCTTGTTGGTTACGACCAATTGCCATTACCTCACCAACCGACTTCATTTGCGTAGTTAGACGGTCGTTTGAACCTGCGAATTTTTCGAAGTTAAAACGAGGGATCTTAGTCACTACGTAGTCGATTGACGGCTCAAATGATGCTGGAGTTGCACCACCTGTGATGTCGTTTTGAAGCTCATCAAGCGTATAACCTACGGCAAGCTTGGCTGCGATTTTAGCGATCGGGAAGCCCGTTGCTTTTGACGCAAGCGCAGAAGAGCGCGATACACGCGGGTTCATCTCGATGATAACCATACGGCCATCAACAGGATTGACACCAAACTGAACGTTTGAACCACCAGTTTCAACACCAATTTCACGAAGTACCGCCATCGAGGCGTTACGCATGATTTGATATTCTTTATCAGTTAGCGTTTGTGCTGGTGCAACTGTGATTGAATCACCAGTGTGTACGCCCATTGGGTCGAAGTTTTCGATTGAACATACGATGATACAGTTGTCGTTTTTGTCACGAACCACTTCCATCTCATATTCTTTCCAGCCTAATAGGCTTTCATCGATAAGCAGTTCATTTGTTGGTGACAGGTCAAGACCACGAGTACAGATCTCGTCAAACTCTTCCATGTTATACGCAACACCACCACCGGTGCCGCCCATCGTGAATGAAGGACGAATAATACATGGGAACCCGATGCGAGTTAAGATATCGTGCGCTTCATCCATTGAGTGTGCAATTTCAGCACGAGGACATTCTAAGCCGATATTTTTCATCGCCGCGTCAAAACGCTCACGGTTTTCCGCTTTATCGATTGCATCTGCAGTCGCACCAATTAGCTCAACGCCATGTTTAGCAAGCACACCGTGCTTATCTAGGTCTAGCGCACAGTTAAGAGCTGTTTGGCCACCCATAGTAGGCAGCACCGCATCAGGCTTTTCTTTTTCGATGATCTTTTCTACCACTTCCCAGTGAATAGGCTCGATGTAAGTTGCATCCGCCATTTCAGGGTCAGTCATGATAGTCGCTGGGTTAGAGTTTACAAGAATAACTCTATAGCCTTCTTCTCTAAGCGCTTTACAGGCCTGAGCACCAGAGTAATCGAATTCACATGCTTGGCCGATAACGATTGGGCCTGCGCCCAAAATCAGAATGCTTTTTATGTCGGTACGTTTTGGCATTATTACTCCGGTCTAATTAAGCGTTGCGAGATTGCATTAATTCAATGAAATGGTCGAATAGCGGTGCCGCATCATGTGGACCAGGACTTGCTTCAGGGTGACCTTGGAAGCTAAACGCTGGCTTATCAGTACGGTGAATACCTTGCAGTGTGCCATCGAACAGTGACTTGTGCGTTGCACGTAGGGTATCAGGAAGCGTTGCTTCATCAGCAGCAAAACCGTGGTTTTGTGCAGTGATCATCACGACATCACGATCTAAGTCTTTAACCGGGTGGTTACCACCATGGTGACCAAACTTCATTTTTACTGTTTTCGCACCAGAAGCGAGTGCTAATAACTGATGGCCTAAACAAATACCAAAAATAGGTGTATCTGTTTCTAAAAATGCTTTGATTGCTTCAATGGCATACGTACATGGCTCAGGGTCGCCAGGGCCATTTGATAGGAAGATACCATCAGGGTTTAATGCAAGTACATCAGCAGCGGAGGTTTCTGCTGGAACAACGGTTAACTTACAGCCTCTATCAACTAACATTCTAAGAATGTTCTTTTTCACACCAAAATCGTACGCAACAACATGGAATTTTTCTTCTTCAGCAGAAAGCGTTTTAAAGCCCTCGCCTAGAGTCCAGCTTGATTCACGCCATTCAAACTGAGATTCTGTTGTTACTACTTTTGCTAAATCCATCCCTTTCAAGCCAGGGAATGCTTGCGCCGCTTCTAGCGCTTTTTGCTCGTCTACTTCGTCGCCTGCGATAATACAGCCATTCTGGGCGCCTTTATCACGTAAAATGCGAGTTAGTTTACGAGTATCAATATCTGCGATCCCTAAGATATTGCGTTCTTTCAAGTAATCACTCAATGATTGTTCGTTACGGAAATTACTCGCAAGCAGTGGTAAGTCACGGATCACTAGGCCTTTTGCCCAGATCTTGTCCGCTTCCTCATCTTCGCTGTTAGTACCGGTGTTGCCGATATGTGGGTAAGTAAGCGTAACGATTTGTTCCGCGTATGAAGGATCCGTTAAGATCTCTTGATACCCCGTCATTGACGTATTGAATACCACCTCACCGACTGACATACCGTCAGCACCGATAGCAGTACCGCGAAACACCGTGCCGTCTTCAAGGACTAACAGAGCGGATTTAGTCAAGTTAACCTCCTAATAGTAAAAAACGGGCGAAAGCAAAACGCTCAACATCCCGTCTACAAAGCGCTTGGTAACACGCAGTTATTAAAATTTTGGCAAATTCGTTATAGTCTACAGCATGAATGCCTTTTCGTCTAATACAAATCACAAAAATTATAAAAATAAGCCATTAAACTCTTTTTTTGCTTTAAAGCCTCAAAATGTTATACTTACTTCTTTAAATCTAGCACATCTTGCATATCATAAAGGCCTGCTGGTTTATCTTTTAGCCACTGCGCAGCCCTTACAGCACCTGATGCAAAGGTCAATCTCGACGCTGCTTTATGTGTTAATTCAAGCCTTTCCCCCATTGTCGAGAAGTAAGCCGTATGTTCACCTACTATATCTCCCGCTCTGAGGACTGAATAACCGATTTCTTGTTGAGATTTCGCTTCATGGCTTTGACTTCGGTCGTAAACCGCAACCTCATCATGTTGCCAGCCTTTTGCTTCTGCAATCGCCTCTCCGATAGCGAGCGCAGTTCCTGAGGGCGCGTCGATTTTGTTGCGATGGTGTGCTTCGAAAATCTCAATATCCATGTCGTCAGCCAGCTTTTGTGCGGCTGTTTGTACTAGGTTCAGTAGCAGGTTAATGCCAACGCTATAGTTGCGAGAAAACACAATTGGGATATCTTTTGCGGCTTCGACCAACAGCGCCATTTCGTTTGCAGTCAATCCAGTAGTACCGATCACCATCGGTTTTTTAGCGGCAATTGCAGCTGATAAATGCTGCTTCATGCCCTCTGGCAAAGTGAAGTCTATTAATACGTCAACATTTTCAAGCTTACTTTGCTCGGAGCTAAAACAGATATTTGCGCCTGCTTGAGGCTGCAATTGATTAACTGCTTTATCAAGATATTGTGAATTATCTCGTACAAAAGCGTTGGCCAGCTCTACTTGTTGCGACAAATAACAGGCTTCAATCAATGCTAACCCCATTCTGCCATTCGCACCGTAAATACCTATTCTTGTCATACGTTACCCTTTTTATTTGCGATGTTGATTATCCAAAAGGCAGCAACGATGGCTAACCGGATAATAGAAATGTGTTTTTGCGGGAGTAGAGTTTACCGTATCTGTGTGTCATAGTCAGTTAAGTTGAAAATAATAAAACATTAGACTTTAGACGTCTAAACATATAAACTGCCGCGCTCGCTCACCTATTGAAGTTGAGAGATTTTCATCTTATACCAATTGCATTAAGTAAATGGGCTATTTGGAAGCGGAGAAATAGCTTTAGTAGCTAGGCAAAAATTTTGCTATTTAGTTGTTCTAAATGAGAAATTTTTAACGACGCTAATATGCTAATTCCCCGTTCAAATTGGTTGGAGAATTAATACAATTGGTATTAGGTGTGTTGTGCGGTTTTACAGCTGACTATTGGCTGTGCTTTATTGTTGGGGAGTGCTATGCAACCAAATTACAATCAAACAAAGGCAAAATTATCATTATTGCCGCTGTTGACCTTTGTAGGGATTTTTCTTGGCGCAGGATTGTATTTGCAATCGCAAGGCGTTGATTATGCGTTTTATCAATTAAAAGCTCCTGTCGCGATTCTACCAGCCATCGTTCTCGCTTTTTTACTTAATAAAGATACCATCAACCGCAGTGTCGAAACTTTTATTCAAGGCGCAGGACACAGCAATATCATCACCATGTGCCTCATCTATTTATTAGCAGGAGCTTTTTCTGCGGTTGCAAGTGCCACTGGCGGTGTTGACGCTGTGGTTAACGCCGGTTTATCACTTATTCCTCCGGCATTTTTATTACCCGGCTTGTTCCTTATTTCTGCTGTCGTCTCTACCGCAATGGGAACCTCCATGGGCACAATTGGTGCAATTGGACCTATTGCTGTTGCCGTCGCGATGAAAACCGGAATTGATCCGGCACTTATGGCTGGCACCATCGTTTCGGGCGCAATGTTTGGCGATAACTTATCTATTATTTCTGATACCACAATTGCAGCAACGCGAACGCAAGGCTGTGAAATGAAAGATAAATTTAGAGAGAATCTAAAGATAGCCCTACCTGCTGCGTTGTTGACTGTCTTGCTATTGATATTTTTAACCCCAGAGCCGCAGGTTGTAGAAACCAAGCCGTTTGATTGGTTATTAGTTTTACCATACGCATTTATTTTGGTCTTGGCGGTGATTGGTATCAATGTCTTTGTTGTGCTCTTTAGTGGTATTGTGTTTGCCGGCTGTATGGGTTTTGTCGGTGACTATCAAGGCGCTGCATTCTTAAACGATATCTATAAAGGCTTTAGTGATATGCAGGAGATTTTCTTGCTGTCGATGTTTATTGGTGGTTTATCTGAATTTATTCGTATCAATGGCGGCCTAGATTTTTTAGCCAAACAGATCCAAAAAATTACCAGCATTATCGCGAAATGGCACCGTCAAGTTGCTGATCAACTGGGTATTGCTGCACTCGTGTTAACAAGTAACTTGTGTATCGCAAATAACACGGTAAGTATCATAGTTGCTGGCCCCGTTGCTAAAAAACTGGCTGAAGATGGAAAGATCTCAGCTAAGCGTTCGGCAAGCTTACTAGATATTTTTGCTTGTGTTATGCAAGGCTCTTTACCCTATGGTGCACAAGCACTGCTACTCGGGGCCACGTTTAAAATCAGCCCTTGGGACGTATCTAGTTCTTCTTATTACTGTTTCATTTTGGCTTTCACCGCCATTACCGTTATCTGCCTAAGAAGAAATAAAGCATAATTTGTTCGGATTACGCGCCCAACTTTGGGCGCTTTTGTTATACTTTCACTTTTAACGCTATCCGAATTAATAAATGAAAATCAACACACTCATCATTTCCTCCTCACTCGCTTTTAGCACATTTGGTTATGCTGCTGATTGGAGTACAACGCAACTACACATAAACCACGGTGATTTCAAAAACCCGTTTAGCAGAAACGAAGCAACGGCAACGGTTTACTCATTACAACATGCGTCTGGATATCGCTACGGCGATAATTTCTTCTTTATCGATTACAGCAAAGATGACCTTAGTGATGGTTACCAAGACGGAGACTTTTACGGGGAGTGGTATTCGAGCTTGTCGATGTCAAAGATTGCAGGCTTTAAGTCTTCTTTCGAGGCCATAGCTGACGTTAGCTTAACAATGGGTTTCAATGCAGCCGCAGACGCAAAGGTGATGAAATACTTGCCAGGTGTCAAAGTAAATTGGAATTTTGAAGGGTTCAATTTTTTCTCTTCTACCTTCACACTTTATCAAGACGATAGCCAAGGTATTAGTCATGGCGGTGCGCCTAAAGAAAGTGATAGCTGGATGGTAGATCTCGCTTGGGGTTACCCCTTTACAATAGGCGAGCAAAAGTTCTATTTCACAGGTCACGTAGAGTATATTGGCGAGCGAGAGAACGAGTTGGGTAATGACGTAAAAGGCTGGTTGCTCGCGCAGCCAATTCTACAATGGGATCTAGGCAACGCGGTAGGTATGCCTGACAATCAGTTAATGTTAGGTGTTGAATGGCAATATTGGCGTAACAAACTTGGCACAGATACCAATGAATCTGTTCCCCAGCTACATCTAGCGTGGACTTTCTAACTCTGAACTCGCTTTTGACCTTTGATTTTATACCGATTTGACTTAATACTTGCTCAATTTGAGGAATTAAATCTGACGCTAGCAGTGTTAAAAATTTATCATTTAGAACAACTAAATAGCAAAATTTTTGCCGGGCTATCGACAAGATTTTTTTGCCTCAAAATAGACCACTTAATTAAGTAAATTGGTATTACTCTGTGATGGTTAAGTCAAAGGTACTCATTATTTATCAGCCCCTACCTGACTACATCTACTATTCAACGTATAAAAAACGGTGCTGTGCTCTACTATGGTAATAGTTTTTTGTGATGGATTAGTGCTCACACCAAGATAGCGCCACTTCCAGTAGCGAAGCATTCGTCGATACACTGGCTGCCACTTGTTGCTGCTCAGACAACAACGTATTATAAAATGCTATCAACTCTGGGAGCTGCAATGTATAAACATATTTCTCCATATTGCTGCCGTAATCACTTTGGAGCAATTTGGGTAAAGTCGAAATAAGAAACTCAACTTGATCTGCATTTGGCTGTATGCCATTTCTACTTTTTTGAAAAATTAGCTCCTGCCAAGTAAACACAATAGATAATTCTTTATCCTCTACCGCACTTAGCTGAGTTTTCACTGTATTCATATAGCGTCTATAATTTTTCCACTGATTGGCAAGCAAATAAACATTTAATAAATTTAACCCCGTATAGCTCGCTTCGTAAGCTTGCTCTGCTTTTTGATGATAGAGAAAAGCTTGCCTATATAGTCTCGCAGCATGCTGATATTTACTCATATCGAAATAAACATTAGCTAAGTTATTGTTAAGTGCCGCTTCCAGTTGTTCATCCTTCACCTCAGACAATGTCGGCGCTAAAATATCGACTGCTTCTTCTAACTGCCCTGTTGTTCGATATAAAACGGCAAGATTATTAACGATAAGTGGCCTTTGCTCGTGAGTTGAGTACTTAAGTGCACATTCATAGTTTTTTTGCGCAAGCGCAGGCTTACCTATTCGGCGATAGTAAATTGCGAGGTAATTTGCAATTTGCCCCTTTTCGGACTGCAAATACGCAAGCCA
This sequence comes from Pseudoalteromonas sp. NJ631, assembly GCF_000276645.1. Lineage (NCBI taxonomy): Bacteria > Pseudomonadati > Pseudomonadota > Gammaproteobacteria > Alteromonadales > Pseudoalteromonadaceae > Pseudoalteromonas > Pseudoalteromonas sp. NJ631. Next base: position 2,123 of record NZ_AKXJ01000019.1, on the reverse strand, counting down.
CTCAGCATTTTCAGAAAATAGCGCTACTATTTCATGTATTCTGACCGTATCGTTTGTTTTAATTGCAGCTTCTAAACCGGCACGATGTAACTCATAGATGCCTTTAGAGGGTTGTGTTGGCAGTTTGGGCAGCGCTGCTTCATATACCCGAGTTGCTTGTGTTGGATTAGAGGTGTTTAAATCTTGAATAACCTGTAATGTCTTAAACAATTCATCAGGGGCGAGTACTGTCAGAGAAGAAACAATAATTAAAACTGGTAGCACTTTCGCTCTCCGATTTCCTGATTTAAAGTAATCATAGTGGAGCTTCCACTGGTTGGCAAAATGCCCGAGCGTGCAGAAGCATAAAACTGCTAGCGACTTCACATTAAACACATCAAATCCATTAAAGTGGGTCATCAAAATATGGACTCTGTGACTACAAAAACTAAAAGCAGCCAACTAGGTATTTAATCGATGCAGAAAGATACAGCAATTCAACAGTCACAGCTTAATAAAAAGATGACACAGGCTATCGAGTATTTTACTTCGGGCCAAGACCAAGCAGCAGAACAAGCATTTCAGCAGCTATATCAACAGCAGCCCAACCAGCAGGTCATTTTATATCTCGCACAATTGGCACAACGAAGACAAGCCGGGAGTGAATGGATTGAACAACTTGAAGCACTGCTACATAAACACCCAGATGTACCAGATAGCTATTATATTCTCGCTCGTAGTTATCAACAAAACAGACAACTACCACTCGCCGCTCAAACCTTTTATCAAGCGCTAGGAAGGCGCTTGCAGCATGACGCACTGACAAACATTGCAGAAGTTCAATCATCCGAAGTACCAATACATGAAAGCGCGAACTCAACTAAACTAACTCCTGAAAACGCATTACACCTATTACTACAAACGTTGTCATCCTTAAAAAGGGCGGGGTTTTATGCTTTCCCTACGGCTGGTAGTTTGCTTGGGTTAGAGCGTGAAGGTCAACTCTTAGAAAATGATAAAGATATTGATATTGGTATCGACTGGTCTCACATGGAAAGCGCAATCGAACATTTACAGCATCTTGGCTGGCAGGAAGAAGCGCAATCCTATGGGCTTATAAACCCTCGGTGTTTTCGCCACCAATCAGGCTTGGTGCTCGACCTTTGCGGTTATGCCACAGAGCAAAGCACTGGAGACACCATATCAGGTTTATGGATGCGAGAAGTACCTTTTACTTGGAATAGAGTGACGCGTTTCTCTGCTATTCAAGTTGTGAGCATCAGCTCACCTGCCGGAGAAATTTGTTATCCCCAGTATCCAGAACAAATCTTACAAGCATTATATGGATTGGATTGGAAAATGCCTGACGCAAATTTTGATACCATCGTCTGCGCCCCGAATATTATACAAGATTCCTACTTATATTACTGTTATGCCTACTCTCACCTCTACACTGAGTGGAAAAAAGGCAACTTCAAAGAAATGCATGCCATGCTTAAGGTGCTATTACAATTCAAACCTCATGACGGTCTTTTAAAAAATCTTATGCAGTTCGTACAAAAGCAGATGAAATCACAACAGCCGTGCCGTGTTTTAGCGCTTGGTTTTTTTGATCTGCTTCACTCTGGTCACTTAACGTATTTGTCGTTAGCGAAATCACACGGTGACTACTTAGTTGTTGGGGTCGCACCGGATGCTTTTGCGTTAAAAAGTAAGGGACGACCGCCAATAATGGATCAAGACGAGCGCTTAAGTATTATTAAGGCATTAGCATGCGTAGATAAAGCGGTTTTAGTCGGTGCACCAATGGCCGATACTGAGCGAGCAGCGCACTGGATCGCACAACAAAGAGTAAACCTTGTGATCTGCGGTGATGAATGGCAACACACGCCCCGTTGGCAAGCATTGGAAATAGCTTTAGCACCACAAAATATTCGAGTTGTTTATATCCCTTATACCCAAGGAATTTCAAGCACTAAAATTAAAGAAAGAATACAAAACCTCAATGAGAATTAACGCTGTGTATCTGGTGGGAGCGAGTGTTGAAACAAGCTTTGATGTACATGTTTTTTGCCGGAACTTCATTGCAAAACCATCGGCGGGTGAACCACCCCCTACGATGCAGTGTATATGGTAGTAGGAGC
>NZ_AKXJ01000018.1:0-109002 GCF_000276645.1 Pseudoalteromonas sp. NJ631 | reverse complement strand
CTTTTGCTGTACCACCGTATACTTTTGCAAGTACGTTAGTGATTGCTGCAGTTAGTGTAGTTTTACCGTGGTCAACGTGGCCGATAGTACCTACGTTTACGTGCGGTTTTACGCGTTCAAACTTTTCTTTTGCCATTTTCAAATTTCCTATAAAGAAATTAAAGTCCAGCCCTAAGACCGGACCGAACTAAAATTACTTAACAGCGCGAGCTGCAATTATTGCATCAGCTACGTTTTTAGCCGCTTCAGCATACTTTAGGAATTCCATAGAGTATGATGCGCGCCCTTGTGTAGCGGAGCGTAAGTCTGTTGCATAACCAAACATTTCAGAAAGCGGTACCTGAGCATTAATTTGCTTCGAGCCACCAAATGCTTCTTCCATGCCTTCAATTATGCCACGACGACGGTTTAAGTCGCCTACTACATCACCCATGTTTTCTTCAGGGGTGATTACTTCTACTTTCATGACAGGCTCAAGTAGAACCGGACTTGCTTCAAGCGCGCCCTTTCTAAAGCCCATCGAACCTGCGATCTTAAACGCCATCTCGTTTGAGTCAACATCGTGGAACGAGCCATCAAACAGGGTAGCTTTAACACCCAATAGCGGATAACCGGCAAGAACACCTTGCTTCATCTGCTCTTGAATACCTTTATCAACCGCTGGGATATACTCTTTTGGTACTGTACCACCTACGATTTCGTTAACGAATTCGTATATTGGCGCATCATCATCAGAGACATCCATTGGTTCTAGCTTCAACCAAACGTGACCATATTGACCACGACCACCAGATTGACGCACAAACTTACCTTCAGCTTCAACAGAAGCTCGGATAGTTTCACGGTATGCAACCTGAGGCTTACCAACGTTACAGACAACGTTAAACTCACGCTTCATACGATCGACAATGATATCTAAGTGAAGTTCACCCATACCAGAGATAATCGTCTGACCTGATTCTTCGTCCGTTTCTACACGGAATGAAGGATCTTCTGCTGCAAGTTTACCAAGCGCAACGCCCATTTTTTCTTGGTCAGCTACTGTTTTAGGTTCTACTGCGACCGAGATTACAGGCTCAGGGAACTCCATACGTTCTAACGTAATTGGGGCATCTTGAGCACAAAGTGTATCACCAGTAGTCACATCTTTTAGGCCGATAGCAGCCGCGATGTCACCCGCATGAACTTCTTTAATCTCTTCACGTGAGTTAGAGTGCATTTGAACAATACGTCCAAAACGCTCTTTTTTACCTTTAACAGGATTTAGTACCGAATCACCTTGGCTAACTTTACCAGAGTAAACTCGGAAGAAAGTAAGTGTGCCAACGAATGGATCGGTTGCGATCTTAAATGCAAGCGCCGCAAACGGTGCATTATCGTCAGCTTCACGCGTATCTTCGGATTCGTCTTCTAAGACACCTTGGATAGCTTTTACTTCAGTAGGCGAAGGCATGAATTCAATCACAGCGTCAAGCACAGCCTGAACACCTTTGTTCTTGAATGCACTACCTGTCGTCATTGGCACAATTTCATTGGCCAATGTGCGTTGGCGAAGGGCTGATTTAATCTCTTCTTCGCTCAACTCACCATCTTCAAGATATTTTTCCATTAGCTCTTCAGAAGCTTCTGCAGCGCTCTCAATTAGATGAGAACGCCATTCTTCAGCAAGCTCAAGAAGATCTGCAGGGACCTCTTCGTAGTTGAAAGTCATCCCCTGGTCTTCTTCATTCCAGTTAATCGCTTTCATCTTGATAAGGTCAATAACACCTTTAAATTCATCTTCAGCACCAATTGGTAGCTGAATAGGCACAGGTGTAGCACCGAGACGTTTTTTAACTTGTTCAACAACAGACAAGAAATTAGCACCCGTACGATCCATCTTATTGACGAAAATCATACGTGGTACTTCGTATTTATTTGCCTGACGCCAAACGGTCTCAGTTTGCGGTTGCACACCTGATGAAGCACATAACACAACAACAGCACCATCAAGTACGCGCAATGAACGCTCTACTTCGATAGTAAAATCTACGTGTCCTGGAGTATCGATGATGTTTACACGATGCTCATCAAACTGAGCATCCATCCCTTTCCAGAAACACGTCGTTGCAGCAGAAGTGATCGTGATACCACGCTCTTGCTCCTGCTCCATCCAGTCCATAGTTGCGGCACCGTCATGTACCTCACCAATCTTATGAGAAAGACCAGTATAGAAAAGTACGCGCTCGGTCGTAGTTGTTTTACCCGCATCTACGTGAGCACATATACCAATGTTACGGTAGCGCTCAATCGGAGTTGTCCGTGCCATAATATCCTCTTAAAGGGTGTTAGCAGATTACCAACGGTAGTGAGCGAATGCTTTGTTCGCTTCAGCCATACGGTGAACGTCTTCACGTTTCTTAACCGCAGTGCCTTTGTTTTCAGCAGCGTCGATCATCTCTTGAGCAAGACGAAGACCCATTGATTTTTCGCCACGCTTACGTGCAGCTTCAACCAACCAACGCATACCTAGTGCGTTACGACGCACTGGACGTACTTCAACTGGTACTTGGTACGTTGAACCACCAACACGGCGAGATTTAACCTCTACCTGTGGGCGAACGTTATCAAGTGCAGATTCAAAGATTTCTAGGTGCGACTTGCCTGATTTTTCAGCAGCCACGTCTAGCGCACCATATACGATTTTTTCAGCAGTAGATTTCTTGCCGTCAAGCATTACTACGTTAACGAATTTAGCAAGAAGCTCTGATCCGAACTTCGGATCTGGAAGAATTTTACGTTGACCTATTACGCGTCTTCTAGGCATTTTCTTTCTCCGGTATCTTCAGGTCCGTGCTAAACACGGATTCCCAAAACAATATATAAAAATTTAAAACTTAAGTGCTTGGCCTTACTAACGGAGAACCATTAGCCCTTAGGACGTTTTGCACCGTACTTAGAACGAGCCTGTCTACGGTCGTTTACGCCTGCACAGTCAAGTGCACCACGAACAGTGTGGAAACGCACACCTGGTAAGTCTTTAACACGACCACCACGGATTAGGATTACACTGTGCTCTTGTAGGTTGTGACCTTCACCACCAATGTATGAAGTTACTTCGAAACCGTTAGTTAAACGTACACGCGCTACTTTACGTAATGCAGAGTTTGGTTTCTTAGGTGTTGTTGTATATACACGAGTACATACACCACGCTTTTGTGGACAAGCTTTAAGAGCAGCAGAGTTGCTCTTTGTAACCTTGCTACGACGTGGCTTACGCACTAGCTGGTTAATAGTTGCCATTAAATAGCTCCTGAATTAATAAATTACTACTGAAAAATAAAATCTTACCATTTAGGTCAAATCCAATTTTCTTGAACGACTAAAATGGGTGGCCGAATTTTAATGACCAAAGTTTAACCTGTCAACCAAAAGTCGTCATCAGCGCTAAGTAAATGCATGCAATTCGGATGGTTTTGTCTGCGAAGCTATTGAAAGTTAACAAAAGTTAGCGATTGCATTGAAAAGCCTTTGTTGCAGTATACATATTGATGTGACGCTTTGATGGCAATTCGACCGGCGAGTTGAAAAGGCATAAAAAAACCGCTGTATTCACACAGCGGCTTTTCAATTAATTCGCTAAATGGCGAGGATTACTCGTTGCCACCTAGTAGATCAGCGTTTAGTGCGTCTGTTAGCGCTTGAGTTGCCTCTTCAGCACTTACTGTTTGCTCTTCAACAGCTGCTTCACCTTGCTTACGACGGTTGATGCGCTCTTCATGGTATGCGAAACCTGTACCCGCTGGGATCAAACGACCCACGATTACGTTTTCTTTCAGACCACGTAGCTCATCGCTCTTACCGTTAACCGCAGCTTCGGTTAGAACACGTGTTGTTTCCTGGAACGATGCCGCAGAAATAAACGATTCAGTCGCAAGTGACGCTTTAGTAATACCCATTAGTTGGATTTCAAACTTAGCTGGGATCTTACCTTGCATTTCTAGTTCACGGTTAGCGATGTTTACACGTGCAACTTCAGCTTGCTCGCCTACTAGGAATTCACTGTCACCACCATCAAGGATGATACACTTACGAAGCATCTGACGAACGATAGTCTCAATGTGCTTATCGTTAATCTTTACGCCCTGTAGACGGTATACTTCTTGTACTTCGTTAGTGATGTAGTTAGATACATCAGTAACACCACGTAGACGTAGGATGTCGTGCGGAGACTCTGGACCATCGGCGATTACTTCACCTTTAGCCACTTGCTCACCTTCGAACACGTTAAGCTGACGCCATTTCGGGATCATCTCTTCGTATGCATCACCCTCTTCCGGTGTGATCACAAGACGTTTCTTACCTTTAGTCTCTTTACCGAAGCTAACGGTACCTGTGATTTCTGCAAGAATTGCAGGATCTTTTGGCTTACGCGCTTCGAATAGGTCAGCAACTCGAGGTAGACCACCCGTGATGTCACGAGTCTTCGAACCTTCTTGTGGAATACGAGCCAGTACCGAACCAGGTAGTACTGTTGCACCATCTGTGATTTCAATCGTTGTGAATGAAGGTAGACGGATCTCTTGAAGACCACGTTCTTCGTTCTCAATGATTAGTTTAGGCTCTTTCGCGTTTACTTTCGCAAGATCCTTAACAACCACACGTGTTAGACCAGTTAATTCATCAGTCTGTGCTTCAGTGTTTGAATCATCGATATCGCTGAACGATACTTTTGACTCATGTTCAATGATAATTGGGTGGCTATGCGGATCCCAAGTAGCAACGATATCGTTACCTTTAACGTCAGCACCATCTTGTACAGTTAATACTGCACCGTAAGGAACTTTATAACGCTCTTTCTCACGACCGTGCTCATCGATTATCGTGATCTCAGTTGAACGAGACGTGATAACGATTTTGCCATCAGCATTGATTACAAACTTCGCATTGTGAAGTTTCAGATTACCATTGTTCTTAACTTGAACACTGTTCTCTGCAGAAGCTCGTGATGCCGCACCACCGATGTGGAATGTACGCATCGTAAGCTGTGTACCCGGCTCACCGATTGACTGTGCCGCGATTACACCAACTGCTTCACCAGGGTTGATGATGTGGCCACGTGCCAAGTCACGACCATAACAGTGTGCACACACACCAAAGTCGTTTTGACAGGTGATTACAGAACGTACTTTAACTTCGTCTACTGAGTGCTCTTCTAGAAGGTCACACAGTTTTTCGTCAATCATTACGTTACGTTCAACCAGTACTTCTGTTGTACCAGGCTTAACCACGTCTTCAGCAACAACACGACCTAGTACACGCTCACGAAGCGGCTCTACAACGTCACCACCTTCAATTAGCGGCTTCATTACTAGACCTTCTTCGGTACCACAGTCTGATTCATTGATAACCAAATCTTGTGCTACGTCTACTAGACGACGAGTTAGGTAACCCGAGTTCGCTGTCTTAAGTGCCGTATCCGCTAGACCCTTACGCGCACCGTGCGTCGAGATAAAGTACTGTAGTACGTTTAGACCTTCACGGAAGTTCGCTGTAATCGGCGTTTCGATGATTGAACCATCTGGACGTGCCATTAGACCACGCATACCCGCTAGCTGACGGATCTGAGCTGCACTACCACGAGCGCCTGAGTCTGCTATCATAAACACTGAGTTAAATGACGGTTGCTCTTCTTCGTTACCTTCAGCGTTGATAACCGTTTCTTTTGAAAGGTTAGCCATCATCTCGCGAGAAAGGTTTTCGTTTACACGTGACCAGATATCGATAACTTTGTTGTATTTCTCACCGGCAGTTACAAGACCTGATTGGAACTGTTGGTTGATTTCTGCAACTTCAGCTTCCGCACGATCGATGATCTCACCTTTAGTTGGTGGGATTACCATGTCATTGATACCGATAGAAACACCTGACTTCATCGCGTAGTGGAAACCGGTATACATCACTTGGTCAGCAAAGATAACAGTATCTTTAAGACCTAGACGACGGTAACACTCGTTAAGAAGACCAGAAATTTGTTTCTTACCTAGTGGTTTGTTGATCAGTTCAAACGGCAAGCCTTCAGGGATATTCAATGAAAGGATTGCACGACCTACTGTCGTATCTACTAGGTGAGTTAAAGTGCCGCGCTCACGTGTTTCTTCGTCGATAGTCACTTCTGTGATACGCACTTTAACACGAGCGTGAAGCTCAGCAGCACCTACACGGTATGCTTTTTCAGCTTCTTTAGCATCTTTAAATACAGTGCCTTCACCTTTACCGTTGATGCGATCGCGAGTCATGTAGTAAAGACCTAGTACAACGTCCTGTGAAGGAACGATGATTGGCTCACCGTTAGCTGGTGCTAGGATGTTGTTGGTAGACATCATCAATGCACGCGCTTCCAACTGCGCTTCAAGCGTCAGTGGTACGTGAACAGCCATTTGGTCACCATCGAAGTCAGCGTTATACGCCGCACACACTAGCGGGTGAAGGTGGATCGCTTTACCTTCGATAAGTACAGGTTCGAATGCTCGGATACCTAGACGGTGAAGTGTTGGCGCACGGTTAAGTAAAACCGGGTGCTCACGGATAACTTCGTCTAGTACGTCCCAAACCTCTGGTACTTCACGCTCAACCATCTTCTTCGCAGCTTTGATGGTTGTCGCCATACCACGGCGCTCTAGTTTACCGTAGATAAATGGCTTGAATAGCTCAAGTGCCATCTTCTTAGGTAGACCACACTGATGTAGTTTCAGTGTAGGACCAACGGTGATAACAGAACGGCCTGAGTAGTCAACACGCTTACCTAGAAGGTTTTGACGGAAACGACCTTGCTTACCTTTGATCATGTCAGCAAGCGACTTCAGTGGACGCTTGTTAGAACCTGTAATTGCACGGCCACGACGACCATTATCAAGTAGCGCATCAACCGCTTCTTGAAGCATACGCTTTTCGTTACGTACGATGATGTCTGGTGCAGCTAGGTCTAGAAGACGCTTCAAACGGTTGTTACGGTTGATCACACGACGGTAAAGGTCGTTCAGATCTGAAGTCGCAAAACGACCGCCGTCTAGTGGTACTAGAGGACGTAGATCTGGTGGAAGAACCGGTAGCACGCTCATTACCATCCACTCAGGGTTGTTACCTGATTGGTGGAACGCTTCCATTAGTTTAAGACGCTTAGTGATTTTCTTACGCTTAGTTTCAGAGTTGATTGTTGGCAACTCTTCACGCATTTCAGCGATTAACTGACCAAGGTCTAGGTCACGAAGTAGATCAAGTACAGCTTCTGCACCCATCTTCGCTTCGAACTCATCACCGTGCTCTTCAAGTGCATCTAGGTATTCTTCTTCACCTAGTAGCTGACCGCGCTCAAGCGTAGTCATACCTGGCTCAGTAACCACGAATGATTCGAAATAAAGTACGCGCTCAATATCACGAAGCGTCATGTCTAGCATTAGGCCGATACGTGACGGAAGTGATTTCAAGAACCAAATATGCGCAACTGGACTAGCCAGCTCGATGTGACCCATACGGTCACGACGTACTTTTGTTAGCGTTACTTCAACGCCACACTTTTCACAGATAACACCACGGTGCTTCAAGCGCTTGTATTTACCACACAAACACTCGTAATCTTTTACTGGGCCGAAGATACGGGCACAGAATAAGCCATCACGCTCAGGCTTGAAAGTACGGTAGTTGATTGTCTCAGGTTTCTTTACTTCACCGTAAGACCATGAACGCACCATGTCTGGCGAAGCAAGACCAATGCGAATTGCATCGAATTCTTCGGTCTTATTTTGTTGCTTCAGAAACTTAAGTAAGTCTTTCACCTTAGCTCTCCTGTCGGAGGTTAATCTTGAGGGCAAGCCACGCTCACCCCTACATTCTTTTCAGTCCGGTTGCAGTTATGCAACGCCGCAGCGCACTGCGGCGGTCGGATTAAATTTCTTCCAACTCGATGTTGATACCTAGCGAGCGGATTTCTTTCAACAGTACGTTGAACGACTCAGGCATACCCGGTTCCATCTTGTGGTTACCGTCTACGATGTTCTTATACATCTTAGTACGACCGTTAACGTCATCCGACTTCACTGTCAACATTTCTTGTAGCGTGTAGGCAGCACCGTATGCTTCTAGTGCCCATACCTCCATCTCACCGAAACGCTGACCACCGAACTGTGCCTTACCACCCAGCGGCTGCTGAGTAACTAGGCTGTAAGAACCTGTTGAACGCGCGTGCATCTTGTCATCAACAAGGTGGTTCAGTTTCAGCATGTACATGTAGCCGACTGTTACTTGACGCTCAAATGCATCACCAGTACGACCATCATATAACGTCACCTGACCACTTCTTGGATAACCACCAAGCTCTAGCATGTCTTTGATTTCAGCTTCACGTGCACCATCAAATGCTGGTGTTGCGATTGGAAGACCACCTTTAAGGTTATCTGCCAAGCGACGGATTTCATCATCAGAGAAGTTAGCAATATCTACTTTCTGACGGCAGTCACCGATTTCGTAAGCTTTCTTGATGAATTCGCGTAGCTCGTGAATTTCACGTTGCTCTTTCATCATTTCTTCAAGACGTTCACCGATACCACGAGCAGCTAGACCCATGTGAGTTTCTAGGATCTGACCGATGTTCATACGAGATGGTACACCCAGTGGGTTAAGTACGATATCTACAGTACGACCTTTATCATCGTAAGGCATGTCTTCAACAGGAACGATAGTTGAGATTACACCCTTGTTACCGTGACGACCCGCCATTTTATCACCAGGTTGGATACGACGTTTAACAGCTAGGTATACTTTAACAATCTTAAGTACGCCAGGCGCTAGGTCATCACCTTGAGTGATCTTACGACGCTTGTTCTCGAAACGCTTATCGTAGTCAGCTTTAAGCTCGTCATACTGTGCAGCTAGTTGCTCAAGCTCTGCTTGATGCTCTTCATCAGCAAGGCTTTGTGTTAGTAGCTTCTCAGTGTTAAAGCCAGCAAGCTGCTCTTCACTCATACCTGATTTAATCAGTAGGTTACGAGCGTGAGTCAGGATACCGCCTTCAAGGATTCTGAACTCTTCGTTGAAGTCTTTCTTCGCTTCGCGAAGCTGCATATCTTCAACTTCTAGTGCACGTTTGTCTTTTTCAACACCGTCACGCGTAAACACTTGTACGTCGATAACCGTACCAGATACAGAGTTAGGTACACGTAGTGAGCTGTCTTTAACGTCAGACGCTTTTTCACCGAAGATAGCACGTAGTAGCTTTTCTTCAGGTGTTAGCTGCGTTTCACCTTTAGGCGTTACTTTACCTACAAGGATGTCGCCGCCTTTCACTTCAGCACCAATATATACAACGCCTGATTCGTCAAGCTTACCTAGTGCAGACTCACCTACGTTTGGAATATCCGCAGTGATTTCTTCTGGACCAAGCTTAGTATCACGAGCAATACACTGAAGCTCTTGAATGTGGATAGTCGTTAGACGATCTTCTTTTACAACATTCTCTGAAAGTAGGATTGAATCCTCGAAGTTGTAACCATTCCAAGGCATGAACGCAACGCGTAGGTTCTGACCAAGTGCTAAGTCACCTAGGTCTGTTGAAGGACCATCAGCAAGCACGTCACCACGTACCACCGGCTCACCAACCATACAAGTTGGTTTCTGGTTGATACACGTGTTTTGGTTTGAACGTGTGTACTTAGTTAAGTTATAGATGTCGATGCCCGCTTCACCTTGGATGCGCTCATCTTCATTAACGTTAACAACAATACGGCTCGCATCAGCATACTTAACGATACCGCCACGTTTAGCAACGATTGTTACACCAGAGTCTTTCGCTAGTGTACGCTCAATACCAGTACCAACTAGCGGCTTATCAGCACGTAGTGTAGGTACAGCTTGACGTTGCATGTTCGATCCCATCAATGCGCGGTTCGCGTCATCGTGTTCTAGGAATGGAATAAGCGCTGCAGCCACAGAGATTACCTGCTGTGGAGATACGTCCATATACTGGATGCTGTCGCTTGGCATAAAGGTTGATTCACCTTTAAAACGACATGGAATCAATTCTTCAGCAAATTGGTTGTCATCAGTTAGCGTTGTATTCGCCTGTGCGATAACGAACTGACCTTCTTCAATTGCTGATAGGTAATCAACATCGTCAGTAACGATACCGTCTACTACTTTGCGGTATGGAGTCTCTAAGAAACCATAGTCGTTTGTACGCGCGTAAGTAGATAGCGAGTTGATTAGACCGATGTTTGGACCTTCAGGCGTTTCGATAGGACAAACACGACCGTAGTGCGTTACGTGTACGTCACGTACTTCGAAGCCAGCACGCTCACGAGTTAGACCACCCGGACCTAATGCAGAAATACGACGTTTGTGCGTTACTTCTGAAAGCGGGTTGTTCTGGTCCATAAATTGTGAAAGCTGTGAAGAACCAAAGAATTCTTTTACTGCTGCAGAGATTGGCTTAGCGTTGATCAAATCCTGTGGCATAACGTTATCTAGGTCACCAAGACTTAGACGCTCACGTACTGCACGTTCAACACGTACAAGACCTACACGGAATTGGTTTTCAGCCATTTCACCTACAGAACGGATACGACGGTTACCTAAGTGGTCGATGTCATCAACATCGCCTTTACCGTTACGGATGTCGATCAATACCTTCATCACGCTCACGATATCTTCTTTAGATAGCGTACCGTTACCTTCATCTGAATCATAACCAACACGGCTATTGAACTTCATACGACCAACCGTTGAGAGGTCGTAGCGCTCTTCAGAGAAGAATAGGTTATCAAATAACGCTTCTGCAGCTTCTTTTGTTGGTGGCTCACCAGGGCGCATCATGCGATAGATTTCTACCAATGCTTCTAGGCGATTGTTAGTAGAATCAACACGTAATGTCTCTGACATGTACGCACCGCTGTCTACTTCGTTGATGTAAAGCGTATCGATCTTTGAGTGACCCGCTTTCACCAATTCAGCCATAAGCTCTAGTGATAGTTCAGTGTTCGCTTCTGCAATCACTTCGCCTGTTGATTCGTCGATATAGTTTTTAGCAACAACACGACCGATGATGTACTCATGCGGTACTTCAAGAGTGTCGATGCCTTGCTTTTCGATGCTCTTAATGTGGCGTGCAGTAATACGACGGCCTTTTTCAACCAATACGTCACCGTTTGCATCTTTAATATCAAATGCAGCGGTTTCACCACGTAGGCGTGAAGGCACAAGTTCCATCAACACTTTGCCATCTTTTACTTCGAAACTTGTCGTTTCAAAGAATAGTGCCAAGATTTCTTCTGAAGTGAACTCTAGTGCACGTAAGATGATAGATGCTGGTAGTTTACGGCGACGGTCAATACGAACGTAAAGGTTATCTTTAACGTCGAATTCAAAGTCAAGCCATGAACCACGGTAAGGGATCACACGTGCGTTATATAACACTTTACCAGATGAGTGTGATTTACCACGGTCGTTATCAAAGAATACACCAGGTGAACGGTGTAGCTGAGAAACGATAACACGCTCAGTACCATTGATTACAAAAGTACCGGTGTCTGTCATGAGCGGGATTTCGCCCATGTAAACTTCTTGCTCTTTTATGTCTTTGACTGTGCCAGGTGCATCTTTGTCCATTAGCACAAGACGTAGTTTAACGCGAAGTGGAGCAGAATATGTCACACCGCGAATTTGACATTCTTTAACGTCAAATACTGGCTCGCCAATACGATAACTGACGTATTGAAGTTCAGAGTTGCCCGAGTAGCTCTTGATAGGGAATACAGAACGGAAAGCAGCTTCCAATCCAGTATCGCCATCGGCATCAGGCGCAATGAACTTATCGAACGATTCCAACTGCATTTGCAGTAGGAAAGGTATGTCCAAAACCTGTGGACGTTTACCAAAATCCTTACGGATACGTTTCTTTTCAGAATAAGAGTAAGCCATGGGGTTCCTCAGCTTGCTGATCTTTGACCCAACCTGTCCAAAATTGAACAGACTTCACTGGCATCTAAGCCATGATAACAACATCTAAATTGTCACACTAACTTGCTTAACTAACGGCTTAAATGAGCACAATTCAGGCTATATTCAAATCGTTAATGTCATCAAATCAGTGTTACTTCAAATGCCATTGCGATTTTCAACAAAAACTTCTAAGTTATTGAAAATTACAGTGAAATTCGAAGATTTATGCACGATAGAAATGCATATCTCTATAGCGCAAAAGGGCCGGTGATTAAATAATCACCAGCCCTTGCCTGATTTCTCAGGCAGCGAACCTAGCGGGAGCTAGATTACTTGATCTCAACTTGAGCACCAGCTTCTTCAAGATCTTTCTTAAGAGCTTCAGCTTCTTCCTTAGATACACCTTCTTTGATAGGTGCAGGAGCAGACTCAACTAGAGCTTTAGCTTCTTTAAGGCCTAGACCTGTTGCGCCACGTACCGCTTTGATTGCAGCAACTTTGTTACCGCCAGCAGCAGCTAGGATTACGTCGAACTCAGTCTTTTCTTCAGCAGCTTCAGCAGGACCAGCAGCAACAACAGCAGCAGCTGCAGTTACACCGAACTTCTCTTCCATAGCTTCAACTAGTTCAACAACTTCCATTACTGACATTTCAGCAATAGCGTCAAGGATTTGGTCTTTAGTTACAGACATTTCAAATTTCCTAATTATTTACGAACCCATGCGGTTCAAAAAATTTATTAAAGAAAGGAGCGTTGCTTAGATTAAGCAGCTTGCTCAGCTTTCTGTACACGTACCGCTTCAATTGTTTTACACAATTTGCCAGCAGACGCTTCTTTCATAGCGCTCATTAAGCGTGCAACAGCTTCGTCGTAAGTAGGTAGCTTAGCAAGCATATCTACGTCAACGATTTTGCCTTCGAATGCAGCAGTTTTAAGCTCAAATGCTTCGTTCTTTTTCGCGAAATCTGCAAAGATACGCGCAGCAGCACCAGGGTGCTCTGAAGAGAAAGCGATTAGGCTTGGACCAACTAGTGATTCATTAAGGCATTCGTAATCAGTGCCTTCAACCGCACGTCTAGCTAGGGTGTTACGAACAACTTTCATCCATACACCAGCTTCACGAGCTTCTTTACGAAGAGCAGTGATTGCACCTACTGTTACACCACGAGAATCAGCAACAACTGCTGAAAGAGCACCTTTGGCAGCTTCGTTGACTTCAGCAACAATTGCTTTTTTGTCTTGAAGATTTAAAGCCATGGGTGTTACTCCTGGTTTATAGAAAAACAAACATGTTTTTCAGTTCTACTCTACCCTGCTAAAAACTTTAGCAGAGATGCTTTTTACGGCGAGAGCCAGAAGATTAGGAAAATCTAGCTGGGATTCACACCGTCTACGTAGGACAATTAAGGCCGAAGCCACCTACGGTCTTGGACGGAAGCGCAATTTATCGTTTCATTGTAGACCATGATGGAAACAATTTTCGAAATTATGCGCTTCAACCCGAATTCTTTGCTTTGTAAAGAAGTACACTTCTCTACAAAATGGCGCAAAATTATAGTCTAATTTTTACGCCATGTAAACGCTAAACTCTAAATTATACTACTTGAGTATTTAGAGTAGCTTGGTCTAAAGCAACACCAGCACCCATCGTAGTAGAGATGCTTACTTTCTTCACGAAAGTACCTTTTGCAGTAGAAGGCTTAGCCTTCTTAAGCGCGATGATTAGCGCTTCAAGGTTTTCTTGAAGTTGGTTAGCGTCAAAGTCTACTTTACCGATAGTAGTGTGGATGATACCGTTCTTATCGTTACGGTAACGAACCTGACCAGCTTTAGCGTTCTTAACAGCTTCTGCAACGTTAGGCGTTACAGTACCTGTCTTAGGGTTAGGCATAAGACCACGTGGACCTAGGATTTGACCTAGTTGACCAACAACGCGCATTGCATCTGGAGAAGCAACAACAACGTCAAAGTTCATTTCGCCTTTTTTAACTTGCTCTGCAAGGTCTTCCATACCTACTAAATCAGCACCAGCTTCTTTAGCAGCTTCAGCATTTGCACCTTGAGTGAATACCGCTACGCGTACATCACGACCAGTACCGTGAGGTAGTACAGTTGCACCACGTACGTTTTGGTCAGATTTACGAGCATCGATACCTAGGTTTACAGCAACGTCAACACTTTCAACGAACTTAGCAGTAGCAAGTTCTTTTAGAAGAGCAACAGCTTCGTTGATTTCGTACTCTTTAGTCGCATCCACTTTTTCGCGGATAGTACGCATACGCTTAGTTAATTTAGCCATTCTCAATTACTCCTCTACGTTCAAGCCCATTGCACGTGCAGAACCTGCAATCGTGCGTACAGCTGCGTCCATATCAGCAGCAGTAAGATCTGGACGTTTCGTCTCAACGATCTCTTCAAGTTGAGCACGAGTAACTGTACCAACTTTTTCAGTGTTAGGACGACCAGAACCAGACTTGATACCAGCAGCCTTTTTAAGAAGGTATGCCGCAGGTGGAGTCTTCATTTCAAAAGTGAAAGAACGGTCACTATAAACAGAAATAACAACAGGAACAGGTGCGCCTTTTTCGATAGACTCTGTACGTGCGTTGAACGCTTTACAGAATTCCATGATGTTTACACCGTGTTGACCTAGTGCAGGACCTACTGGAGGACTAGGGTTAGCCATACCAGCAGCAACTTGTAGCTTGATTAGAGCTTCAACTTTCTTAGCCATGATAATACCTCAATTGTGGGTCTTTGCCTCGTGCGCGCGAGGACGCGTACTCAAACGGCTTCCCAGTTAAAAAATTCAGTCTTTTTGCCGCATATTTTTGCGTACAACAAAAAGGCCGCTGATTATAGATTAATCAGCGGCCTTTGACAACTTTTTCAAGTTAGAATTTATTTGTCTTTCTCAACCTGACCAAATTCTAGGTCTACAGGCGTTGAACGACCGAAAATAAGTACCGATACTTTCAGGCGACTCTTTTCGTAATCCACTTCTTCAACCACACCGTTGAAGTCAGCAAATGGACCATCTGTAACACGAACCACTTCACCCGGCTCGAATAGAGTAGCAGGTTTCGGTGCTTCAGCATTTTCTTGCAGACGGTTAAGAATACGATCCGCTTCTTTTTGACTGATTGGTGCAGGACGGTCTGACGTACCACCAACAAAGCCCATTACACGCGGTGTACTATTCACCAAGTGCCAAGACGCATCGTCCATTACCATTTGAACTAATACATAGCCAGGGAAGAATTTACGCTCAGATTTACGTTTCTGACCTGCACGCATTTCAACCACTTCTTCAGTCGGCACAAGGATCTCACCGAATAGGTCTTCTAACCCTTCGATTTTAATATGCTCGATAATGGTTTGTGCTACGCGTTTTTCAAAACCTGAAAACGCTTGGATCACGTACCAACGTAATTTCTTTTCTTTGTTCTCATCCGACATGGGATCAGATCTCCAATCCAGTTAAAAAGCCTACTGCACGGAAAAGTATACCATCTAATCCCCATAGGATTAATGCCATAATCACCGTTGCAATGATCACGATGAAAGTAGTGTGAGTCGCTTCCTGACGCGTTGGCCAGATAACTTTACGTACTTCAATACGTGATTCTTTAGCAAAAGCGATAAAGGTACGGCCTTTTTCAGTCGTTACCAAAATGCCCAAAGCCGCAGCGATAGCTGCAACTACGCCAACAGCGCGTACTAAAACAGATAAATCGGCATATAGATAATTACCAACTACAGCACCAGTTAGAAGTGCAATAGCAGCTAGCCACTTTACCGTGTCCATCGAGCTCGACGAGTTTTCAACATTAGTGCTCATAATCAATTTTACCTTAAATACAGACACAACAACCCTGCATAGAACAGGGTAAATCCATTCAATCCAAATTTACAAATAAGCGACTTAAGTGGTTTTGGGTCACGTTATTTTAAATGTGGACTTGTTGCTGAATTGGCAGGGGCGGCAGGACTCGAACCCGCAACCATCGGTTTTGGAGACCGCTGTTCTACCAATTGGAACTACGCCCCTGCAAAGTGGATGCCCATTATACTGACGAAGCAAACGAAAACAAGTGTAAAAGATATGCAAAGTAACATTTAATCTAAACTTGGTTTTGCGACGTCTTCAGAAAAGGCGCAATAAATCTCCGTGATAAAAATCACAAAGCACCCAAACTTGCTCAAATGGGTGACAATCAGGGATCTCCCAAGTGGCTTTTAAGCGCTTAAAATCGTCAAGATGATAAATGGGACTGGCGTTTCGAATTAACAACCAAACACGTTGTGAATCATAGTGTTTTTTGGCTTTTTGATTGAGCAGCCGCTGCAAACCGATACTCAGTTGATCGGAGTCAGCGGCTTGGCTCATTGCTGCCAGCTCTCTTTGCGTGGAGAGCGACAGCGGACGCCCAAGCACAGCCATCGCTTCTTTCTCACTGGCATAAAAATGGGCTATTTCGATATCAAGCTGTGTTTTTCCCTGATAACAACTGACGTCCGGTTTATTGGGCTCATTATGCCAAATATGGCGCATATGCACTGCAAACTGCTTTTCATAACTGCGTAAAAACAGTTTAGCCGCGTCATGCTCAAGTTTTATTTTTTCTGCTTCACTCGCTCTGTCCATTCACAACCACTGCTACATCACTCAATAGGCTTGAAGCACCGAATCTAAAGTTCTTGGCATTGAGCCACTCGGCCCCCATTATTTCTTCAGCCAATCGTAAATATCGCTGTGCTTCAACGACTGACTTTACTCCACCGGCCGCTTTAAATCCAACCGATTTACCACTGCTTTTGATTGTCTTTAGGATAACTTCAGCCGCTTCTGGTGTAGCATTGACAGCAACCTTCCCTGTACTTGTTTTAACAAAGTCCGCGCCCGCCATAATGGCAAGCTGCGCGGCTTCCGCAATGAGCTTTGGCTTAGCCAATACGCCACTTTCGATGATGACCTTGAGCTTTGCTTTACCTTGGCAAGCAAGCTTGCTTGAATGCACATATTGCCAAGGTGTATCTGGGTCACCCGCCATCAGCTGCTGATAAGGAAGCACAAGATCAATTTCGTCGGCACCATCCGCGATTGCTGAATGAGTTTGTGCAATGACCTGCTGGAGCTTTTGCTCTCCAGATGGGAAGTTGGTCACCGTTGCTACTTTTATCTGCGACCACTCACGCTTTTCCAATTCTTCTTTTACTAACGTCACAAACTGCGGATACACACAAATAGCCGCTGGTAGTCCAATATCAGGGTTAATGCTATTCAATAACGCGAGAATACTTGCCGGCGTATCGTCCTCTTTCAAAGAGGTCAAATCCATTAAACTCAGCGACAACCGAGCATCAGATTGTAAAGTCATTACCGTGTTCCTTTTCACTCTATGTAATAGGCCTAGTTAAATGCATACAGCAGCACCAACAATAGGACAAATGTCCGCTCACAATTAGCTGTCGGATACGGTTTTCACTATTGTTCATTAAATGAATATCTCATAACCAAACACTATAATCGTCAAATCACAGCAAAAACTTAAGTTAACCCAATGAAATATAAAGAAAGTAAAATTTAACCGCTTTCTTTATAACTTTTGGTTATATTGAGTCGGTTTAAATTATTTTTTCCCACATTTGCAACTCTATAAGCTGCGCTCTATTACTGATATCAATCAATATTGATATCTACCGTCGTGATGTTTAGCAGAGGTTATCGTGCAATACTTGCCAATTTTTACCAAACTAGAAAATAAACCTGTATTGATTGTAGGTGGTGGTGAGGTTGCGCTGAGAAAGTGCCGCGCCTTTTTAAAAGCCAATGCAGCAGTCACTTTGGTTTCACCTGAGTTTTGCGTTGAGCTTTTATCACTAGCAGCAGATTCAAGCGTTGTACTTCGATATAAGCTATTTGATGCATCAGACCTAGACAATACCATGTTAGTCGTTGCGGCAACGGATATTGAAGCCGTAAATGCAGAGGTAGCAGAGCTTGCTGAAGCTCGCAACCTTTTCGTTAACGTAGTCGATGACCAACCAAAGTGTAATTTTATTTTTCCTTCAATTGTAGATAGAAACCCTATAACGATTGCCATATCTAGTGCTGGAACTGCGCCCGTCCTTGCAAGACGATTACGAGAGAAATTAGAAACTCTTATTCCACAACATATTGGTCCGCTGGCAACGCTTGTTGGTCAATTCAGACATAAAGTGAAAGCGCGCTTTAAACACTTTGCTGACCGCCGACAGTTTTGGGAATCTGTCTTTGATTCGAATGTGGTAAGTGAAGTACAAGCTGGTAACAATGAAAATGCACAAATTCAACTTGAAGCCATGCTAGAAAGCACTCCTTCACCCGAAGGCGAAGTTTATGTCATCGGTGCAGGTCCTGGCGACCCAGAGCTACTGACACTTAAGGCATTACAACTAATGCAACAAGCCGATGTGGTAGTGTATGATTATCTGGTATCTGACGAAATCATGGATCTTGTACGTCGTGACGCTGATCTAATCTGCGTGGGCAAAAAAGCCGGTAATCATAGTGTTAAACAAGAACACACCAACGAGATTTTGGTTGATTTAGCCAAACAAGGTAAAAAGGTTTGTAGAATAAAAGGCGGCGACCCATTTATTTACGGTCGCGGTGGCGAAGAAGTACAAGTATTGGCCGAAAATAACGTGAAATATCAAATTGTTCCTGGCATTACTGCAGCAGCAGGATGCAGCGCATACGCTGGTATTCCATTAACTCATAGAGATCATGCTCAAGCTATTCAATTCGTTACTGGGCATTGCAAGCAAGATGGACAAGAACTCGACTGGGAAGGCTTAGCTAAGGCGAATCAAACGCTTGCTGTATACATGGGAGTGATTAAATCGCCGCATATTCAGGCGCAATTACTCGCTCATGGTCGCTCGCCGAATACACCTGTAGCAATTGTTGAGAATGGCACGCGCAAATCTCAGCGTGTCGTAAGAACACAATTAGATCAACTTGCACAGACTATTACTGCGCATGATATTCAGTCGCCAGCACTATTGATCATTGGTGAAGTAGCAGCATTACACGAGCAATTAGCTTGGTTTAATAAGAACAATCAAATCAGTAGCTTTGCTCAACCCATTACGCAAGTCGCGTAATTAAAGTACAAGATAGTTAAATTTATAAGTAGGACATTAATCATGGCTTTAACCCATCTCCAGCAACTCGAAGCTGAGAGCATAAAGATCATCCGAGAGGTTGCCGCAGAGTTTGAAAACCCGGTAATGCTGTATTCGATTGGTAAAGACTCGTCGGTACTGCTTCACCTTGCTCGTAAGGCTTTCTACCCTGCGAAAATTCCTTTTCCTCTACTCCACGTTGATACCAATTGGAAATTTAGAGAAATGATCGAGTTTCGTGATAGATTAGCAAAAGAGTATGGATTTGAACTGCTTGTGCACAAAAATCCCGAAGGACTTGAGATGAACATTAGTCCATTTGTTCATGGTTCATCTAAGCATACCGATATCATGAAAACACAAGGCCTGAAGCAAGCGCTAGATCAATATGGCTTTGACGCTGCCTTTGGTGGTGCGCGCCGTGATGAAGAAAAATCTCGCGCAAAAGAACGGGTTTATTCATTTAGAGATAAACACCATCGCTGGGATCCTAAAAACCAACGTCCAGAGTTATGGAATACATATAACGGTCAAGTGAACCCAGGCGAAAGCATTCGAGTTTTCCCATTATCAAACTGGACAGAGCTCGATATTTGGCAATATATCTACCAAGAAGGTATTGAGATAGTGCCGCTTTATCTCTCGAAGCCAAGACCGGTTGTCGAGCGTAACGGAACGTTAATTATGGTCGATGACGACCGTATGCCACTTGCAGAAGGTGAAGTGCCAGAAATGAAATCTGTACGCTTCAGAACACTTGGCTGTTACCCACTAACGGGGGCCGTTGAATCAGAAGCCGATACACTTACCGGAATTATCGAAGAAATGTTGTTATCTACGTCGTCAGAACGTGAAGGACGAGTGATTGATCATGATTCGTCAGGGTCAATGGAGAAGAAAAAGCGCGAGGGGTATTTCTAATGTCAACAGCAAATGAAGTGAAAGAATTAGGCATTGAAACCTACTTAGCACGTCAACAAGACAAGAGCTTGTTGCGCATGATGACCTGCGGCAGCGTAGATGACGGTAAATCAACACTGATCGGCCGTTTGCTGCACGATAGCCATCAAATCTATGAAGACCAATTGGCAGCGCTACACAAAGACAATGAAAAAGTCGGCAATGCGGGTGAAGATCTAGATTTAGCGTTACTTGTTGATGGCTTACAAGCGGAGCGTGAGCAAGGTATTACCATTGATGTGGCTTACCGCTATTTCTCAACTGCGAAGCGTAAATTTATTATTGCCGATACGCCGGGACACGAGCAATACACACGTAATATGGTTACGGGTGCTTCGACCAGTGATTTGGCCATTATTCTTGTCGATGCCCGTTATGGTGTCCAAGTTCAGACTAAACGCCATAGCTTTATCTGTGATTCACTGGGTATCAAACAGTTCGTTGTCGCGATAAACAAGATGGATATTGTTGACTTTGATGAGGCCGTATTTGAGCGCATAAAGGCCGACTATTTGAAGTTTGCTGAGCAACTGAACGTACGAGATATTCGCTTTGTGCCAATGTCAGCACTTAAAGGCGACAATGTTGTAAACCGCTCAGAAAAAACGCCTTATTATCAAGACAAACCATTGCTGGAACTGCTGGAAGATTCTCCAGCAGCAGAGCCTAATCATGGTTTTGAAGCGCGATTCCCGGTGCAATATGTAGTGCGTCCTAACCTAGATTTTCGTGGTTTCCAAGGCACATTAACCTCTGGTAGCTTAAGCGTTGGCCAAGCGGTTAAAGTATTGCCATCAGGTAAGACTTCAACCATTAAAGAACTCGTGACTTTTGATGGCAATCTAACCCAAGTGGAAACCGGACAAGCATTCACTATCACCCTAGCAGATGAAGTCGATGTGAGTCGTGGCGATGTGATTGTGCCTGCAGAGTCGACTGCTCAGGTGACGAATCAAATCACAGCTAAGCTGGTATGGATGCACGAAACACCACTCCAGTTGGGTAAAAGTTATAACCTTAAATTGGGTAGCAAGAAAACCGCGGCAATCGTGAAAAATATCGAGCACACTATCGATGTGAATACACTTGAGCACGGCCAAGCCGATTCATTGTCATTAAATGAAATTGCTATCGTAACCATCGAGCTGACAGAAAATGTCGTTGCGGATGAGTATTTAAATAATCGTGAAACTGGCTCGTTTATCTTAATTGATCGCCTATCAAACCTAACCATAGGTGCGGGTATGGTGGAAACGGTTGAAGCAGCAACAGCAACGTCCTCAAGTCAGTTTAGTGAATTTGAGATTGAGTTTAATGCATTAGTTCGCAAGCACTTCCCTCATTGGCAAGCGCTTGATATTTCGAAGTTAAAATAATGCAATTTAGCCTGTTAGTCGAGGTATGACGTCATTATGGAACAAGTCATTTTAACAGGCATTATGCTAGCGTTAGTCGTGTGTCTTTTTGCCACACGCATTAACGCTGCATGGCTATTCACAGGCGCAATCGCCACCAGTTATTTGACTGGCCTCATCGATCTTGAATCGATGTTGGTGAATTATGCGAATCCGTCTTTAATCACGCTTGTGCTACTTATCCTAGTTTCTATTGCGATTGAAAAAACAACCTTAGTCAAAAAACTCGCCCACTCAATGGCACAAGGTAGTCTCGCAAAAGCGGTGATTAAACTGGGTTTATCCACCGCCTTTTTGTCATCTTTTACCAATAACACGGCGGTGGTTGCTTCGCTTATCACCACCGTTAAAGAGAGCAAAACACATGCGCCTTCTAAGCTGCTATTACCGCTTTCTTATACCGCTATTTTAGGTGGTACGTTAACGCTGATAGGTACTTCTACCAATCTTATTGTTAATGGCTTTGCCGTAGAAGCAGGGATGGCGCCGCTGGGCTTTTTTGACTTTACCTTAGTTGGTCTCGCCGTACTGAGTGTTGGTTTATTGACCATCACGATTATGCTCAAATATTTGCCCGACAACGGCAAAAATAATGATGAGGTCGTGCCGTTTTATTTAGAAGGAAAAGTTGAGCCAAGCTCCAAGCTAGTTGGTCGCACGGTTGAAGAAAACGGCCTGCGCGACCTCAAAGACTTATTTCTTGCTGAAATCATTCGTGGTGAACGACGGATCTGTGCCGTTACGCCACAACAAGAAATTCTTGCTGGTGATGTTCTGCTATTTGTGGGCGACATCAACTCAGTGCCGCTGTTACAGCGTTTCGATGGATTAAAGATAGTCCATGATAAACACGAGAAAGACGTTGAGCACTTGGTGGAAGTGGTCGTCAGTCAGTCTTCACGCTTTCTTGGCAAAACCATTAAAGAGATCCGCTTTAGGGAGCAGTTTCATGCCGCTATTATTGCCATACGTCGTGGTCATGATCGCCTACAAGGTGGGATCGGTCAGGTCGAATTACAAGCGGGCGACTCTTTAATACTTGCCCCAAGCAGCGATTTTTATGCACTCCCCAATCTCAAACGCGAATTTGTATATATCTCGGGCCTAGATTTACAAACACATCTATCTCGCAATAAGTCCAACACGGTACTTGCGAGTTTTGCGACAGTGGTTGGCCTTAGCATCTTTGGGGTTGTACCGCTGGTAAAAGGGTTAATTGTGTTACTCGCCGCACTTGTAGTGCTCGGTACAATCAAAGTCCCAGAGATGAAACGTCGTTTTCCTATTGAGCTTGTCGCTATTGTTGGCAGTGCGATAGGACTAGCTAAGTTAATGATTGAAACCGGACTAGCGGCAGAGATTTCCTCGAGCTTATTGTGGTTGTTAGGGGATTTTGGTCCTTACGGCGCATTTATCGCCATTTTTGTGATGACTGTGATATTTACCGAGCTCATCACTAACAATGCTGCGGCAGCACTTTCATTCCCAGTGGCTTATGCGCTGGCAAGTGGTTTTGGTGTAAACCCACTGCCATTTGTAATGGCGGTAGCCTTTGGCGCATCCGCGAGCTTTATCTCACCTTTTGGCTATCAAACTAACCTCATGGTGTATAGCGCAGGCAACTATCGAATTCGTGATTACGTCACTATGGGACTGCCCTTGTCATTGATTTATTCAGCGACGGTACTGACTGTTATTCCATTTGTCTTTCCATTTTAATAGAGCAAAGTATGGACGAAAATATTGTTTGGCATAACTATGCCGTAGATAAAACAAAACGTAGCGAATTAAAAGGTCATAAGCCTTGCGTGCTTTGGTTTACAGGCTTTTCAGGCTCAGGGAAAAGCACCGTGGCCAATGCACTTGAGCATGCACTGCAAGCTAAAGGCATACATACCTACCTCCTTGATGGCGATAATGTCAGGCATGGACTGTGTAAAGACTTAGGGTTCAGTGATGAAGATCGAGTCGAAAACATTCGTCGAGTGGGTGAACTCAGCAAACTCATGGTCGATGCGGGACTAATGGTACTCACCGCTTTTATCTCTCCTTTTCAAGCAGAACGAGACATGGTGCGTAACTTAGTCGCAAGCGGCGAGTTTATCGAAGTATACCTAGATACGCCGCTCGCAGTTTGCGAGCAACGAGACCCTAAAGGTTTGTATAAAAAAGCGCGCGCAGGAGAAATAAAACACTTTACTGGCATTGATTCGGCGTATGAACCCCCAATTAGTCCAGAAATATGTTTAAATACTTCCGAGCAGTCGCTGGAAAAATCTGTCCAGCAGCTAATACACTATCTACTGTCAAAAAATTTAATAGGGTAAGTCATGAATCATACGGATCTGCTGGAAGAAGTATTAAATCTGAGTATTCGCGCTGGTGAAGCGATTATGGAGATTTATGCCAAGGACTTTAATGTTGAATATAAAGAAGATGAAAGTCCCGTCACTGAGGCAGATCTCGCTGCACATAAAATTATTGTTGCAGGCCTTAAAACCCTCACTCCCGAAATGCCGATATTAAGTGAGGAAAGCGCGGGAATAGATTGGCAAGAACGCCAACAATGGCAAGAGTATTGGCTGGTTGACCCCATTGATGGCACCAAGGAATTCATCAAAAAAAATGGCGAATTTACGGTAAATATTGCACTTATCAATAACGGTGAACCCATTCTTGGTGTTGTTCATGCTCCAGCACTTAATGAAAGCTACCTTGCAGAAAAAAGTATTGGCGCGTTCAAGCAAACGGGTGAAGCTCGCATAGAGCTCAAAGTCACCACCAAGCCCAATCAAGGTTTAATCAAAGTAGTTGGCTCGCGATCACACCCTTCACCAGATTTAGCCGAGTACCTTACTCGCTTCGAGCAAGTCGACATGGTGCCTAAAGGCAGTTCACTTAAGTTATGTTTAGTGGCCGAAAGTAAAGCCGATGTTTACCCTCGTCTTGGCCCAACTTCAGAGTGGGATACCGGGGCCGGACACGCGGTGGCGAGTATCGCAGGGGCAAAGGTCAGCCAAGTGAATGGCGAGCCTCTGCGCTATAATCAAAAAGCCGAGTATCTTAACCCCTATTTTGTGGTTTCTAGGTTGGAAGACTAAGCTAGAAGGTGGTAATACCGTAAACTAATTCACGTAAAACCAGTCGAATTAACGCTCGACTGGTTTATTTGCGGCGCGAGTTAGGACTTTATCGTATACGCTTTTTAAAACTGCTCTTGGCGTTTCAAGCAAAAATGTCTCTTTTACTAACTGCTCTAGCTGAGCAAAGCTCTCCACTTTAGTTTCAGTAACACTGCCATCGCATTCATGCCATTCGAAATAACTCTGATTACGCAGTAAATAACGGTGGCAATCTGTAATTCGAGAGACCACTAAGTTATTCACAAACGCCGCTTCAGGATGTTGATGGGAATAAAAGTGTGCCACTTCACAATCGGATTCGAACACTTCAGCAAGGTCGACATGATATAAAGTAAGCGGTGCTTCTCCTTCCTCTAACAGAGTCACTTTGACTGTGTCTGCTGTTTTTTGCACCTGATAAGTCTGCCGACCTTGGATAGTTAAGGCCTGATTAATGTTAATCGGTACACGAGGCGACTTCACTCCAAATCCTACATCAACCAAGTACTGCTCACCATCCAAATTAAGCAATGTCATCCGGTGAGAACGAGGATTGGAGGAGCTACCA
Organism: Pseudoalteromonas sp. NJ631; assembly: GCF_000276645.1. Classification (NCBI taxonomy): domain Bacteria; kingdom Pseudomonadati; phylum Pseudomonadota; class Gammaproteobacteria; order Alteromonadales; family Pseudoalteromonadaceae; genus Pseudoalteromonas; species Pseudoalteromonas sp. NJ631. Next base: position 83,793 of record NZ_AKXJ01000018.1, on the reverse strand, counting down.
TTTAGCATTACTCTCGCAAGAACCGGCCTTACTGTAAACCCAAGCTGTTGTAGCGCTAAAAATGCCACCTTGTTATGCTCAAAGCAGTAGCCACCTTGTTTGTTGGTCACTAAACGGTTAAATAGTGGTAATGGGTCAAGCAACAGACGCTCACCATACATGGCATTAATACTTGAGAAGGCGTAGCGAGAAAGGTGCTTTTGTTGTAACTCGGTGACCAGCTCAATCCCAGCAAAGTGCTGTAACGATAAGCTGCTAAGATATTGATTGATATTCGCTTCTAATTCCATGACTGACTCCTAAAGTTGATGGAGGCAGGTTAAAACCTCAACCCATGTTAAGGTCAATAGGTATTTTTACTTTTTCAGCCATTATTTCTATCACATAACAAGATGTCACTTTGTTATCCAAACCTCTGGTTAACTAGGCAAATAACTGATGCACTTTTTTGTTCGGCAAAGCGAGGTGTTTGGCTTCAGCCACAACAAGCGGCTTCGACATAAGATAACCTTGTGTTTGATGACAATAAAGCCTTGATAACGTATCAAGCTGCGCTGCCGTTTCAATGCCCTCGGCTGTCACGACAAGGTTAAAGCTGTGCGCAATCGCACAAATCGCTTCAATGAGCTGCGTCGCCTTACCCCCCTGCTCAATGCCGGACATAAAAGCTCTATCTATTTTAATGCCATCCACAGGAAGATGATTGAGCCGCGCAAGGCTACTATAACCTGTGCCGAAGTCATCAATATAGATGCCAAATCCCGCTTGATGAAGTTGTTCCAACGGCCCTATAAGCATGTTTTCCTCCGCCATCATGGCGGATTCTGTCAACTCAAGTTTAATTTGTTTCATCGCAATATTTTCATCTTCACAGCGAGACACTAACCAATCGATAAATTCCTGCGACTGGAGTTGCAACGGAGAAACATTAACCGCGACAAAAAGGGTACTGTCTCCTACGGCATTGATAAAATTAAGCGCCTGATCAAATACCCAACGACCAAGCTCTGAAATCTTTGCGCATTGTTCTGCGATGGGAATAAATTCCGCGGGACTTACTTCTCCGAGCGTTGGGCTATTCCAGCGTAGTAGCGCTTCGAACCCTTTTAAATTCCGACCTTTTTGACAATAAACAGGTTGTAAATTCAGGCTTAGTTCGTGAGACATGACTATTGCCTGTAGTGCCTGCTCAATCTGGATCTTTCGACCTGCTTCGCAAGCGATAGCATTCGTGAATATATGATAAGTGTTCTTACCTCGCTTCTTTGCCTCATACATTGCAATATCGGCATCATGTAGTAGCTTCTCAGCATCGCAATGTAGACACGGAACGGTAAAATGACGTACGCCAACGCTACCACTAACACAATGACTGTTACCTTGGTACAGAAATGGCGCTCGGATCCGCGCAAGAATATCTTCAAGCACCCCCTCTATTGGTTCATGTAGATGTTCATCGTAAATAAGGACGGCGAATTCATCACCGCCAAGCCGGGCAATATCAGCATAGCTACTAAGCAGCATACGCATTCTTGTTGCAAATTCGATAAGTAGCTTATCGCCAGCTTGATGGCCTAAGGTATCATTTATTAGCTTAAAGCGGTCTAAGTCGATATATAGCAAAGTAAACTTGGCGTGTTTACGCTCACGGAGCTTATCAACCAAAGACACAAAACTCTGACGATTTAGTAGATCGGTCAGGCTGTCATGTTGTGCTTTATATCGCAATTGCTCTTGGAACAGTTTAGCCTGAGTAATGTCCGTCACTCTTCCCTCATACAGGCAACTATCCGGTTGATGCAACCAATGCCCAGAATGCCTAAGCCAGATATGTTCTCCAGATTCTGCTTTTGCTAACCACTCCATTTCTTGGTGAGCTTGCTTCGTGGCAACAATCTGGTTCCACTGCTCATGACACTCAGCGTCTTGCATAAGCGCACTAAAGTCTGTATTTGGCGAAGGAATACGCCCACCAAAAAGTAACGCATTGAAAGCGGGGTTGGAGTCAATGATGTAGCCTAGGCGGTCTAGTACAAATAAACCTTCATGGCTATTAACGAATAAACTTTTATACTTACGCTCTGCAGCGACCTGTTGCTGCAAAGCCCCTAACCGCTTATTAGATTCGACTTGTAATCTGTGATTAGACACCTCTAGGCTTTTTGTTCTTTCAACAACTAAATTATTGACGGTGTCATTGCGGTTTTTCAGTTGCCTTAGCTGGAGCCACACCAATAAAATACAGGTGGCCAAAATACCTAAAAACAGTACAATCAGTACGCTATGGTTATTTAACCAACTTGGATGTAAACACGCCTCGTCATACAACTGCATGGTAATGGGCAAACCATAAAAATTAATGGTGTGTACCGCACTTGGCGTTAAATTCTGAAGGTCGAAGCGTTTTTGCCAATCGGAGCTATAAATAATTTCATTTTTTGAAGAGACCAATAAGTGTTGCTTACGCTGCTGATATAATTGGCCAAATAGTGAATCCAATAAAAAAGGTAACTCAAAACTTAATCCCAGTAGCGTTTTAAACTCTCCAAAACGCGGTTGTTCAATCAATACACTGAGTTTTTGCCTATTTGGCCAGACATAGGTCGTTAAGTCATTCTCATCCCGCTCTGCAAAAATATCTCTCTCAAATACCTCCGCCTGCCCGACGGTCTGACCAACTTCAGACACAGGTGCTGCACGGGTAACCACCAACCATTGGTTAGCCTGCTTATCTAGATTGCCTCTAACTTTAAAGTCAAAATAGCCTCTTTCTCGCTGCACTTTCTCTAATATGGAGAATTGTTCAGGTGAAACCACTGCGTATGTTTCCATACTCAACCCTAAATTCACCGTGGTAAGTTGTGATTGCGCTATCTCATAAAAGTCTGCATCTTGATGGGTGTTGAGGTAGGCATCTATCGAATACAGAAGGTGAGCAACGTGTTGCAACTTACTATCCAGTAAGTATTCTAATCGTGTCAACTCCTGCGCACTTTTGCTTTCTGATTGGTTTTGGTAGTAAACATTCGCTATCAAGCCAACATATATCAAACAGACGAACAACAATGTGAACCCCAACACGGGAAGTCTTCGCTTAAAAACCTGTTGAGCACTCTGGAGAATGGCATTTGTAAAAACGCGTCGTTTAATTCTGGACATCTTCATCGAACATTGTATGCTACACCCATTCGATAATAATTCTTATTTGCAATGAATAAAAGTAAACTTTTCCTTTTTTTGCTCTTTTGGGTACATTTTGGTCAAGCGGTCGCGAAGCAGCCCCACACCTCGCAAGTAAACGTCTATTCATTTAGAAAATATGAATTAATTCAACCTGTCCTCCAAGCATTTGAAAAAGAGACTGGGATCACCGTAAACTTAGTAAATGGCAAATCAGCACAACTGCTTGAGCGTCTCAAAAGCGATGGCGCCGACTCAAAGGCCGATGTGTTGCTCACCTCAGATCTAATTCAGTTGCATGATTACAAACCACTACTGCGTCCTATCGACAAGATCACAAATTGGCAAGCAGTAAATCATGAACTGAAGGATGATGATAAGCGGTGGATCAGTGTTTCGATAAGGACACGCGCATTATTCCGTAAAAAAGGCGTTTCAACACCGTTGCCGGAGCACTTTTCGGATTTAGATAAAGCGCTTTACAAGGGTAAGTTTTGCATTCGCCAGTGGTCTCATAGTTATAACTTGACGTTAGCATCGAGCCTCTATGCTTCTTCAAATAGCAATGACTCCTCATGGCTCAATCACGCTAATACGCTATTAGCAAAACGCCCTGTGGGAGGAGATAGAGATCAACTACGAGCGCTTGCACAAGGTCAATGTGAATTTGCGCTGGCGAATCACTATTACTGGAGCATGATGCAGCACTCCGAAAATAAGCGCGATAAGGCACTTGCCGAACAACTAGAGATCCACTTTCTGAAAATGCACTCGGGAAAAACACCTATTTCTACCACCACGGTTGCGATAGCAAAGCACTCACCCAATGCACTCAATGCCGAGTTATTTATTGATTTCTTGCTGAAACCAAGCACTCAGTCCATGTATGCTAATTTGCTTCATGAATATCCTGTGATCCAGAGCTCGCAAACTGCTCCGGCTCCGTTTGTCCCCGCCACGAAACAAGTGAAGCTCGGTCTGCAGCATGTGTCACGAGCCCAGCGAGTTATTAACTCACTCAGCAAAGATCACTTGTAAGTCACAGTTAAATACTGGTACTAGTCCATCGAAAAGCTGCTGGCGGGTAAATGTTTTTGCAGGCTTGGGCCCCTGTAATGTCTGCACTGTATGTTCGCGCTCGGCATACACTTGTTGGTAGGGGTGCTGTTCGGGTTTCTCACGCCATGTGAGCGTGAGATGTTTACTTTTATAAGTCCAACGCCCCCGATACTCAGTGCCAACCTGCAGCCAATGACCATTGGGTTTCAGCTGCAATTGGATAGAATCGTCTTTGCATTGGTGAGCAAACAATAGATCTGGCAATGCTTGAACAGCTCTGTTTTTCACCAAATATAAGCCCGCGTTATTCGGCGTATAACGGTGCCCTTCCATATTAAACTCTGAAATCGTCAGGGTATCAAAACCAATCTTTTTCACCACATACTCTATATCCCTAAGCCAATTGTCGCCTGAAGTCATCGGTGGAATATTTAATTGTGCGCTCTCATATTGTTGCGGTACAGGAAGCTCGGTAAAACGATAATGAATATCTCGCTTTTCTAACGCTTGAACTAAGTTAGCTCTAGTACCTTCATCGAGGCCGGATTCAAAGATATGTAAGGTTTGGGTGCTACAGCCACTCAATAATAAAGTAGCAATTGCAAAAATACGTTGCATTGTCATCCTTGGTGTTACGCCTCGGTTTGAAATGCACCTAACCTGGGAAGTACACTTCAACCTCAGTCTTATTAATACTTCAAGTTAGCACCTAGACAACCAATTTTCAACAGACGCTTTTGGGTAGAGAATATCTTTAAACAATCGATGCTGTTGGTGACGTAGATGCCGCTCCTGACTTGGCAGCCCGGCCTGCACCTGACTATGATGCTCATTAAATCGAGAGATGACAGAAAGCTTATCCATGGTTTGCGTGAGAGACGCATTAACATAGTGACGTACATCATCCGCGGTCATTAGATCAGTCTTATCTACATTCATAAGCTCTTTTCTTAATGCTGTGCGAATACCCATCGTTGCCTCCATAAAATACTGATAAAAACAAATCGCGTGGTCGGCGTGCAAGATACACACCAAATGCTTCAGTAATGTTAAAGACCTCGGATTTAACGAAAAAGTTTCGTCATTCACCGCAGTAATTTTATATACTGTCGTATAAGGCAATAAGACACTGGCTGTGTTAGGTAAATACGGCACGTTGAGGTTATTAAAATGCAAGATGGGTTTATTGAAATTGAGCTCGAAGAAGAGCCGATAGAATTGTGTAACCTTTTGAAAGTGCTCGACTTAGCAGAAACTGGCGGACATGCTAAGTTATTGATCACTGAAGGTTATGTCGCAGTCAACAATGAAATATGTACGCAAAAACGTAAAAAGATTTATTCAGGCGATATTCTACATTTTGATGGTGATGAATTTCATTTAACCTTAGCACCTGATGCAACGCCGCAACCGCGAGCAGTCGCCACTCCACGCGCCGAAACGGCACCAACGCCGAGTAAGAAAAAACGACAAAAGTCAGGAAAATCTTACACACAAGTGGACAAAAATACAGGCCGAAAACCCATTTCCTTTGGCTAGCAACCCCACACGCTGACGTATTTAATTACAAAAATGCTCACCTTTTTAGTGCACCGATGCCTCGCGAAAGTGCACTTCCCCCTTGAAAAAGTCCCCAATCAACACTAGGACTATAGCAGTACAAAAAAACGGCAAACCTGCAACTGGTACATTCTATGCACCTTGTTTTGCATTTTTAGAACAAAACCAATTCATTTAATTGGATGCTCTAGTTCCCTCTTATATAGAGCAAATCTTAAGTGCAATTGGTATAAGGAAAGGGTCAAGCATGAATAATTCATATAACACCCTGACTCAGCTTACCGTCGGCAAGCGTCAGGTCCATATTCACTCACTTCCAGCTTTAAGCGATAGAGCAAGAAGATTACCGTTTTCGCTTAAAATTTTATTAGAAAATTTACTGCGTCATGAAGATGGCAAAAACGTGACTGCACAAGACATCGATGCCTTACTCAACTGGAAGCCGGAAGATAAACCAAGTAAAGAAGTTGCTTTCACGCCCGCGCGCGTCGTGATGCAAGACTTTACAGGCGTACCAGCCATCGTGGACCTTGCAGCAATGCGTGATGCTATGGCAAAACTCGGCGGCGATCCAAATAAAATCAACCCCTTATCACCCGCTGAAATGGTCATAGACCACTCAGTACAAGTAGACGAATATGGCCACGATGGCGCCTTTGATCTTAATGCTAAGTTAGAGTACCAACGCAACAAGGAGCGCTATGAATTTTTGCGCTGGGGGCAAGGCGCGTTTGACAATCTAAAAGTGGTGCCACCCGCAACCGGGATCGTACACCAAGTTAACCTAGAGTATTTAGCCCGTGTGATATTCGAGAAAGAAATCGACGGTATGCCATTCGCCTACCCAGATACGTTAGTGGGAACCGACTCTCATACTACAATGATCAACGGCCTTGGCATTTTAGGTTGGGGCGTAGGCGGCATTGAGGCCGAAGCCGCTATGCTTGGTCAGCCAATTTCACTGCTCATTCCTCAGGTCGTTGGTTTTAAACTTGAAGGACAGTTGCCTGAAGGCACAACTGCAACCGATCTGGTACTCACCGTAACACAAATGCTACGTGAACACGGCGTAGTGGGTAAGTTTGTCGAATTCTTTGGGGATGGTTTAGCAGACTTACCACTTGCCGATCGTGCCACTATCGCCAACATGGCACCTGAATACGGGGCAACCTGCGGTATCTTCCCCATTGATAACGAAACCTTAGAGTATCTACGACTAACCAATCGTGATGAAGAAAAAATTGCATTAATCGAAGGTTATGCCAAACATCAAGGCATGTGGCGAGAACCTGGAGATGAACCACTTTACACCGACGTATTAACACTAGACTTAGCGACAGTGGTTCCCAGTCTTGCAGGCCCTAAGCGCCCACAAGATAGAATTCCTCTCAATGACGCAGGCAAAACAATTCAAGCCCATTTGGGTGAATTCCAACATGAGCGCAGTGAAAAAAATGCCGTGTCAGATCAAGATGAAGCCCGCACTGTTGGTGAAGGCGGGACTTCTCGAGTCGATCAAGATGAGCCCGCAACACTTGGCGTCGGTAAGGTTAAATTTAAAGATCAAGAGTTTGAATTGGTCGATGGCGCCTGTGTAATTGCCGCTATCACAAGTTGTACAAACACCTCTAATCCAAGTGTTATTCTTGCCGCAGGCCTTGTTGCACAAAAAGCAAAGGCACTTGGCTTAAAACCTAAGCCTTGGGTGAAAACCTCATTGGCTCCTGGCTCAAAAGTAGTTACCGATTATCTAAAACAAGCTGACCTATTGGAACCACTTGCTGAACTAGGTTTTGATTTAGTGGGCTATGGCTGTACGACTTGTATCGGCAATTCAGGCCCCTTACCAAAAGAAATTAACGAAGCCATCGTTAAACATCAGCTGGTTGTCAGTTCCATCTTATCAGGAAACCGCAACTTTGAGGGGCGGATCCACCAAGATGTAAAAATGAACTTCCTCGCCTCACCGCCACTGGTCGTTGCCTATGCACTTGCAGGTCGCACTGATATCGATGTCTACAATGAGCCATTGTGCCAAACCGATGATGGCCAAGATGTGTTCTTAAAAGACATTTGGCCATCGGTCTCTGAAGTCAGTGAACTTGTGTCTCAGACAGTCACACAAGCCATGTTTGAGAAGAACTATGCAGACGTTTACCAAGGCGACCAACATTGGCAACAAATCGCGGTAAATCAGAGTGAGCGCTATGATTGGCAAGATAGCTCTACTTATATTCGAAAAGCCCCTTTTTTTGATGATATGAGTAAAGAGCCACCAGGGATCCCAAGTATCAAAGGCGCACGCTGTCTCGCTAAACTGGGCGACTCAGTGACGACTGACCACATTTCTCCAGCAGGTAATATTAAAGCTTCGGCACCAGCTGGGGAGTATTTACAAGCGCAAGGAGTGAAGCAAGCTGATTTTAACTCTTATGGTTCGCGTCGTGGTAACCACGAAGTCATGATGCGAGGTACGTTTGCAAACGTACGCTTACGCAATCAATTGGCTCCAGGTACCGAGGGTGGTATTACTCGCCTGTTACCTGAGGGCGAACTTATGAGTATTTTCGATGCGGCAGAGCAATATCAGCAGCGGAATACGCCACTCGTTGTACTCGCGGGCAGTGAGTACGGCACGGGTTCATCACGAGACTGGGCTGCTAAAGGGTCTCTACTACTTGGGATTAAGGCCGTACTTGCTAAAAGCTACGAACGTATTCACCGTTCGAACCTCATTGGTATGGGAGTGTTGCCGCTACAATTTAAACCGGATGATGGCCACGAAGAGCTGGGATTAACTGGCGAAGAAGAGTTTGAAATTGAAGGGATATACGACACATCAACCGAAGTGATAGTCACGGCAACAAATGCAGATGGCAAAGAAATCAAGTTTTCGGCGGATATCCGGATCGATACCCCTAAAGAGTGGGAGTACTACCAACATGGGGGAATTTTACAGTACGTCTTAAGACAAATGCTATAGGCCTCTTTTGGCAATACTTTAATGGAAAAGACGGCACCGGCCGTCTTTTTTAAAACCTGCGAGTGTAAATCAGCGTAATGGTATTGATGCCACCATCATCAAACGCACTGCCAATTCCAAACTTCAGCGCCGATTGTGAACTAAACCAATAATCAGTCTGCAACTCCACTACCGATTGATCAAAATCATCTTCTCGTAATCGAGCTGATGCAGATATCTGCCAATTCTTAGCCAAATAATAGCCAGCATGGATCTGCCAAAAGTCGATGTCTGCTGCGACTTTTTGCATTTTTACATCCCATCCAACGCCATTATCAATCTCTGTATAACGAAAAAATGGCGCAATTGCCGTTTCTGTATCTCGTTCATCCACTCCGTAGTTATCAAATTCTGAGCGCTCACCGATGAGCGTAACCCCAAGCTGCATATTATCACTAACAAAACGTCCCACTTGGACCAGCGCTATCGTATCTCGCGTCGCAGTAAAAAGTGCAGAGTCATCTCTAAATTGGGTTACATCTACAGCAACTCGCCAGTCTCGCCCAATAAAGAATTCAGCATCGGCTTGGTAAAGGTGCCAATCATCATTTTTAAAACCACCTACAGAGAAGTTGTTACTCTTTTGCAGGTACCCCTGTAAACCATAGGGTGTGCCATCATTCTTTAACTCAGTAAGATAGTGTCGATACTGAACACCTAAGAATCCATCCTCAATCTCTAAAAACTCTCCGAAGCCAACACTTACTTCATGAGAGTTGGCTATACTGAAGCCTGAATAAAATAACAGTCCTATCAGCGATAATGCTTTCATACTTTCCCCTTTATGTTAATGAAACGATTGTAACTATGAAAAAAAATCGCCATAGTAAAAAAATGTAAGCATATGTATTCAAAAGAGAGACAAGCATGGCAATCTGGTTCAAACCCGTAAGTGTAGAGTTGTGCAAAAAGCTGGAAGATGGCATGACGGGTAAAGGTACGCTCATGAAAACGCTAGGGATAGAAATCAGCGAGGTGGGTGACGACTACTTAGTTGCTACTATGCCAGCCATTCCTGAACACCATAACCCTATGGGTATGGTCCATGGCGGCGCAAACGTTGCTTTAGCGGAAACCGTTGCAAGTTACGCAGCAAACTTTGTTGTAGATACCGAACAATTCTACTGTGTAGGGCAGGAGATCAATGCTAATCACTTAAAAGCATCAAGAACAGGCATACTCACAGCTATTGCTAAACCTGTACATCTCGGTAAACGTTCATCTGTATGGGAGATCCGCATCACTAACAGTCGCAATGAACTATGCTGTATTTCCCGAATGACCGCCGCCGTAGTATCACGCTAAAACTTGATCTATCACAACTACAAAAACGCAAAACCACCTCATCATTATTGCAACACACAAAATAGTGAGGTGGTACTGTGTCAACTCAAAAGCTTTGGCCTCTGCATATGCTCATCGTAGCGGGATTGATTTTAATTTTTACGGGCCACACCATGTTAACGAGCGACTGGTTGAATGATCTCGGTCCGAGCGGTTTTATAATTGGTGCGAGCTGTGTCGCGCTCGGTCTCATTTGTTCTTTACCGACTAAAATATATCTGACCATTTTACTAATGCGTCGAGAGCACCGAGATTAGCGTATACCAGCTTGATATTGGGTTGGTTTTACTGCACCCTGAGCGTCTAGGTTTATGAAGGTACTCAGTTTGTGGAAAAGGTCGACACTCTAATTATTGGCGCTGGCGTTGTAGGCTTAGCAATAGCAGCAAAACTCAGCCATAGCCGCAGCGTTATTGTTATCGATAAAGAATCTCGTGTTGGTGAGCATACAAGTAGCCGTAATAGTGAAGTGATCCATGCGGGCATTTACTACCCTTATGGTAGCTTAAAGCACCAGCTCTGCGTTCGAGGAAAAGCACTCCTTTACACACACTGTGAACAGCTAAACATCCCCTTTCATCGACTCGGTAAATTCATTGTTGCGACAAACGCAGAGGAAGCGCAAAGCCTAGAACAAATAAAGACTCGTGCCCATGCTAACTCTGTCACGGATATTGACTTTGCTTCATCCAAGACCATCGATCAACAGCTCAGCCATTTGAAAATACATAGCGCACTATTCTCTCCCTCCACCGGTATTTTAGACAGTCACCAATTTATGCTGTCACTCATCGCTGAGATTGAAAGTAATGGGGGGATTGTTGCGACGCAAAGTGAGTTTATGCACGCACAGCAATTAGGCAGTGATTTTATTGTTGCGTTGCGCTGCAATGGCGAGCAGTTCGAAATGGGCTGTAGCCAGCTGATAAACAGCGCTGGGCTGAACGCCCCCGATGTGCTCAATAAAATTACCGGTGATAGCAACAAAGCCATCGCCTATTATTGTCGTGGCCGTTACTATCGCTATCAAGGTAAGCACCCTTTTCAACAGCTCATCTACCCTCTACCTAACACGCATGGATTGGGCGTACACGCGACATTAGATTTAGCTGGGCAACTCAAGTTTGGCCCTGATACCGACTATATTGAAAACATTGATTATCAGTTTGATGACTCCCAAAAAGCGCGCTTTGTCGCGGCAATAAAGCGATACTGGCCAACTTTGGATGAGAGTAGGCTCACAGCGGATTACACTGGGATAAGACCTAAATTAAGCAAAGAAAAGCAAAGCGACTTTGTAATTCAGTTCGAGGCAACCCATGGAATATCAGGCTTTGTTAACTTAATGGCGATTGAGTCACCGGGATTGACCGCAAGCCTCGCCATTGCAGAATATATTGAACAACGACTTTAACGCTGGTTTTCCTCCAGCGCCTTTTCAAGCTGTTTCGTTCTATCATCCATCAGCTGTTGGATGTTTTTCGCATCTTCCATCACCTGTTTTACCGCTTTTGGATTTAATGCCGTTGGTAATGCCGAAGCAGCTTCTTTACTTACGGCTTGCTCTGGCTGTTTATTCAGAATGCTCGTGTCTTCGGCTGCTATCACGGTAATTTTGCGCTCGTCTAATTGATAGTGCTGCGACTCGCCGTTTGGATTGGGTTTATCAGAGTAGTGCCATTGTCCTTTGGCGTCCTGCCAACGATACACTTGTACCCCTGATGTAGGTTGTTGAGTATCGTCACTCACAAGCTCCTTCGTGTGTGTTTTCACTTTATCAAGCGCTGTCACACCTTGATACGTTAATTCTGTTACCTGCTGCTCAACCTTGTTGGTCAACGAATTTACATTTAACCATGGTTTTCCATCAGGGCGCTTCAATACAAACAAACTGGCTAACGCCACCAGCATTATCATAATCATCAAGTAACTTGCGGCTTTCATCTTCATACTCTGACTTTCCTTAGAGCCCATACTTTAACAGTATCAGCTTAAATTGCTCCGTTTTTTTAAAGTCAGCATAAAAGCGATTGAAGTCATCACACAATTTTTTCGCTCTTTGAGTGCGACCAAACTGCAATTGTAACGGTGCCACATCCGAAACGCCGCGCACGCTGATGGTACTTTTTAATACTGGATATTTCAGCTGTAACCAACGCAGTGTTGGTGCGCCAACAATAGAAAAAGCAAGACTTTTGTCACTTCCGCCCGCAAGCACGGACAAGATATCAAATTCTGAGTAGTAGTCTTTGCGCTGCAGCAAATTACTGTCAAAATACGGCTCTAACTGAGGGTAGGTATAGCCAAATCGACCTAAAAATAGATGCTCATTTAAGCCGTTTACATCAAAGTGTTCAGCCTGCTTGTGTGTAACAAAGACATCTTCAATTGTGTAAATTGGCGCGCTCCAACACATTTGCATTGTGCCACGATACCAATGTTCAGACTCCATCCGCACATCAACATTCCCTCGCTCGATTTCTACAGACGAACGCTTTTCTGGATAAACAGGGTAATTTGGTTGGTAATGATATTGTGCTGCAAACAGCTCGAAAATATCAATAAGCACACCCTGCTCTTGGGCATGTTCGATAATAAAGGGAGGATAATACTGCACTGCAAAGTTAATAAACGTTTTGCTTTCTTCCGCGGTTTTAGCGTGGCCAGCAAAAGACAAGGTACAACTAAGTAGCAATAATAACATCGTCTTTGGAAAGTAGATCAAAGCCACCTCCAAGACCTTGAACAAATAATAGACTAAGTATGACCGATCGCAGGGATTTTCCAAGTCAAAAAACCAGCCACACTCAAATCTACTAAATGAACATTGCGGATCTAAATACCATCACCATCAATATGCAACCCACACTCACGATTTAGACCGAAGAAGCGTGTTTCTTCCTCTGTCATACCAGGTTCAAGCTTACGGGTGGTGTGAACATCCCCCATAGAAACATAACCTTGTTCCCAGAGTGGGTGATAAGGCAAATCAAACTTTGTAAGATATTGATACACATCACGATTATGCCAGTCAATAATAGGGTAAAACTTGACCGTGCCGCGACTGAGCTCAACGATTGGCTTATCCGCACGCGTTGAAGACTGTTGGCGACGTAAACCACTGAACCAAGTACCTGCGCTAAGTTCACGTAACGCTTGAGTCATCGGCTCAACTTTGTTTAGGGTATTGTATTTTTTAATCCCTTCTTCGCCTTGCTCCCATAACTTACCATACACCGCCTCTTGCCAAGCAGGACTCTGCTTAGCACGGTATATCTTAAGATTGAGCGCCAAACGCTCTGACAGTGATTCTATAAATTGATACGTCTCAGGAAACAAATAACCCGTATCAGTAAGTACCACGGGAATATCAGGCTGCTGCTGAGTCAAAAGGTGTAACATAACCGCAGCTTGAATACCGAAACTAGAAGACAAAAAGTGAGTATCCGGTAAGTTTTCCAGTGCCCAAGCTACTCTCTGCTCGGCAGTTTTATCACTCATTAGGGCATTAGCATCCGCGAGTAGCATCTGCTGAGTTGCGCTGTCCAGAGTCAATATTTGCTTAAAATCACTCATTTTCTCATCCAATGGGCAGCCTAGCTGCCCGTTCTAAATCAAGCGTGGAAATCAGTTTTTGACACTTTTACTTCCGCAACGATTTCTTTGCGGATGACATAGTCACCAAAACATTCATCTTCGCTGCGCTCACTGACCCACTGACCAATCAACTCATCTAGCGCTGGCAGGAATACGTCTTCGCCGACATTCTCCAAGTACAGCTTAGGAATGCGAGTACCAGCGCGGTTACCACCTAAATACATATTGTATTTACCAGGTCCTTTACCCACAAATCCAACTTCGGCTAGCATCGCTCGACCACAGCCGTTAGGGCATCCAACTACACGTAGGATAATATTCTCTTCAGCAACCTCATGCTTGGCGAGCAACCCTTCTACCTTTGTCACAAGCTCAGGTAAATAACGCTCCGCCTCTGCCATCGCAAGTGGACACGTCGGTAGCGATACACACGCCATCGAGTTTTTGCGCTGTTCTGAATGCTCGCTATCTATCAAACCATGCTCGCGGGCAATTTGTTCGATTTGCGCTTTATCCTCAGCTGCAACTCCAGCAATAATTAAGTTTTGGTTTGCAGTCATGCGGAAATCCCCTTTGTGGATTTCTGCAATTTTGCGACAACCTGTTTTAAGTGGTTTATCTGGGAAATCTAAAATACGGCCATTTTCGATAAACACCGTTAAGTGATGCTTACCATCAATACCTTCAACCCAACCAAAGCGGTCGCCACGATGAGTGAATTCATAAGGACGGCTTGGCTCAAACGTCATACCGGCACGGTTTTCAACTTCCGCTTTAAACGCCTCTGTACCAAATGTATCTAGCGTATATTTGGTTTTTGCATTTTTACGGTTTACTCGGTTACCCCAGTCACGTTGCACAGAAACCACATGCTCAGCAACGGCAAGTGTATGTTCAAGAGGAATAAAGCCAAGGTCATCTGCTTTACGTGGATAGGTATTGACGTCACCATGGGTCATCGCCAAACCACCACCCACAAGCACATTAAAGCCAACTAGCTTGCCTTCATCTGCGATAGCAACAAAGTTGAGGTCATTGGCATGCACATCGACTTCATTATTCGGAGGAATAGTAACGGTGGTTTTGAATTTACGTGGTAAATACGTATCACCCAGAATCGGCTCTGCCGTTGTCTCGGTTTTTTCACCGTTCAACCAGATTTCAGCGTAAGCTTTGGTTTTAGGTAGTAAGTGCTCTGAAATTTTAGCCGCCCACTCGTATGCTTCTTGGTGTAACTCAGACTCGACCGGGTTAGTTGTACATAATACGTTGCGGTTTACATCCCCCGCCGTCGCAATAGAATCGATACCTACGCTATTCAGCAGTTGGTGCATCCCTTTGATGTTTGGCTTCAATACACCGTGGAACTGGAAAGTTTGACGTGTTGTCAGACGAATGCTGCCATACATGGTTTTATCCGCTGCAAACTCATCAATCGCCAACCACTGATGTGGTTTTATGATACCGCCTGGCATACGAGCACGAAGCATCACGTTATGCAGTGGCTCAAGGCGTTGCTTAGTACGCTCTGGGCGGATATCGCGGTCGTCTTGCTGATACATACCGTGGAAACGGATCAATTGGAAGTTATCCGCAGTAAAGCCGCCGGTTAGTTGATCTGTCAGATCCGTTGAAATTGTGCCACGTAAGTGGGCACTTTGTGACTTCAAACGCTCATTATCAGAAAACTTTGCGTTTGCATCGAGCTTACTATTCGGTTTGATTTCAGAATTGCTCATTGTCTTTCCTACATTAAAATTGGCTGACGGTATAACAAGACGCGTTAGTAAACGTCTTTCTGATAACGGTTTGCGCTACGCAATGCTTTAAGGTATTGCTCAGCTTGTTCATCATCTTTCCCTCCATGGGTTTTAATGATGTCGATAAGTGCTTGGTGTACATCTTTGGCCATTCTGCTAGCGTCACCACAGACATAAAAATGGGCGCCCTTTTCAAGCCATGCAAATACAGCTTCGCCCTTCTCGCGCAGTCTATCTTGCACGTAAATCTTTTCTGCCTGATCACGGCTAAATGCCAAATCTACATGTGTTAATAAACCCGACTTTACGTAATTTTGAATTTCTACTTGATAAAGGAAATCTTCTGTAAAGTGTGGATTACCAAAGAACAGCCAGTTTTCACCCTCAGCGTCACGCGCCTCACGCTCTTGCAAGAAGGCTCTAAACGGTGCGATACCTGTACCTGGGCCAACCATGATCACAGGTGTAGCATTGTCGACAGGTAACCTAAAGTTGTCGTTATGCTCACTGAATACTTTCACTTTCGTACCTTCTTCAGCACGATTCGCCAAATAACCTGAGCAGCCGCCAAAATGCTTTTCACCAAAGGTATCAAATTCAACTAAACCTACGGTTAAATGCACCTCTTCTTCCACCTCAGCTTGGCTTGACGCGATAGAGTACAGGCGCGCTTGTAATTTGCGACAACAATCAACTAGCGCTTGCGCCTCAATGTTGGCAGGATTTTGCTTAATCACATCGAAGATTTGACGTTCTTCAATATAAGCACGCAATGCCGCTTTATCGTTTGCAAGTGCGCTTAGTTCCTCATTCCCAGTCGCAATCGCATACTTCTCAACAAAGCCAGGATACGACTGTGTTAGCTCAAGATGTTCAATTAACGCCGTTTCTAATGAAACGATGAGTTCACCTATTTTTACGGTTTGTGTTTTGTCGAGTTTTAAGACGTCGATCACCGCCGCCACTTCTTGTGGATCATTTAAGAAATACACGCCAAGTGAATCACCCGGCTGATAAGTGATATCGGAACCTTCAAGCGAAATTTCAATGTGACGCACATCTTTGCTTGAGTTTCTGCCAGTGATCTTTTGTACCACACTAAGCTCGGCCGCGAATGGGTTTTGCTTTGTATATTGGCTCGCTGCGGCCTGAGGCGCACCAAACGGCATGCTGATAACGTTACCACCACCCGCTTGCTGCTGAGCTTTAAGCGCAGGCTCTAACGCATCTAGCGCCTGTGCGATCCACGCCTCGGCTTCAGCTTCATAATCCACATCTAAGTCAGCACGCGGCACAACAATTTCAGCACCAAGGGCAGCCAAGCGCGCTTCAAAATCCTTTGCTGTCTGGCAGAAGAATTCATAACTTGAATCACCAAGGCCAATCACTGCTTGCTTTACACCTTCCAGTTTAGGCGCCTTCTTACCAGCTAAGAATTCATGCAATGCTTCTGCATCTTCTGGTGGTTCCCCCTCACCGTAAGTAGAGACAGCAATCACTAAGAACTTCTCTTTCTTCAGGTTGGCTGGTTTGTAGTCAGCCATATTGACCAACTTAGTCGTCAAGCCACGTGCTTCCGCCTGAGCTTTAATTTGGTTTGCAACCCCTTTTGCGTTACCGGTTTGTGAACCAAATAAAATAGTCAGAGGTGCAGACTCGTCAGCGCCCGCTGTTGCTTGTCCAGCAATACCTGATAATGCAGCTGAATTTGCGGTTGCAGCTAAATAGCCACTCACCCATGCCTGTTGGATTGGATTTAACTCTCCAACTAAGCCTTGTAGTTTTTGCAGTTGTTCATGTGTCAGCGGACTTGCTGCAGCATTAAGTTGACTTAACAACATCATGGATCCCCGTACCCAAAAGGTTTTGCTTGCTCATTGCATAACTGGCTCGCACAGAGCGGAGCCTACTTTTATTAGCGTGAAGCATACGTGGCAAATTGAGAGATCAAAAAGAATAGAATCTGCTTTTATATTCCTTTTAGTTATTGAAGATTAAAAAGTCCAAAGAAAACAGATTAAAAGAAGTTCGATATTTAACCGCCAAAAAGTTTAACATTGCCGTAACAGTTTTGATGCAAAATCAAACTGTCATACACAGACAAATCAATAATACAGATAATCATAATAATGAGACTAAAAATGAAACACGGGAAATATATAAACCTAATACTCAGTTCTTATTGCTCAATACTCAGCTTAAGCGCTGTTGCAGAAGTTACAAATGGCAGTTTCGAGAGCTGGAGCGGTCAAGTCCCTAGTGGATGGACGACGATAGACTCGGGCATCACACTTAGCTCGGTTACGACACCAATAAAAGACGGTCATCTTGCCGCAGCAGTGCAGGTAACTACTGCAACACAAAGTAGTACAGACTTACAACAGCAAGTAAACGTTGAAGCTGGTAAAAGCTATCAATTTAGCACTTGGGTCTATCACACGGAAGGTGGCGTCAAAGCACGATTAGTGGTGGACGGCTATCATGGCTATTCAGATCAGTTCAATGTCGGGCAGTGGCAACAACTTAGCTATACCTACACCGCAACTGCAACCACAGCAATTAACGTTGGCTTACGTTTTTACGATGGCAGTGGTTTTGACGGTAATGAAACTGTCTACGTTGACGGCTTTGGTCCAACTTCTACCACACCAGAGCCGCCTCAGAGCTGTCAAAATAATAGTGTCACTCTCGCTTTGATGACCGATAATTATGGTAGCGAAACAAGCTGGCAAATCACTAATACAGCAAACACAATAATGGCTAGTGGTAGTGGCTATAGCAATAATCAATCGGTAAACGAAAATCTATGCCTTAACGACGGTAGTTATACGTTTACGATTTTAGACAGCTATGGCGACGGAATTTGTTGCACCAATGGTAATGGCCAGTATACCTTAACGCACGCTGGTACAACGCTCGCTTCCGGCGGCCAGTTCAGCAATCGTCAAGATCATGCCTTTACGCTTGGCACAGCCACACCGCCCCCTTCAGGCGATGGTTACTATGCCTCAGCTGCTGGACTTAGCGGTTATGCACTGAAAACAGAGTTACACCAGATTATTCGTAACCACCAATCACAAGGTTATTCTGCTATTTGGAGCTTTATCGATCAGAACGAGCGCGACCGCTATTTTGAAAAAGATAACAGTATATTAGATCGCTACTCTGAAAAGCCAACGGCAAATGATAGTGTTACTTATGTCTCTACCGGCTCACAATGCGGCAGTTACAGCGGCGAGGGCGATTGCTATAATCGTGAACACTCATTCCCTAAATCTTGGTTTGGTGGTCAAGTAGAACCGATGAATTCAGATATCCATCATATTTTTGCTTCCGATGGCTATGTAAATTCAAAGCGCAGTAACTATCCATTTGGTGAAGTAGGAAGCGCTTCTTATACCTCAAGTAATGGTAGTCGCTTAGGTTCTGCATCTGGTATTAATTACAGCGGTACCGTATTTGAGCCTATTGATAGTTTCAAAGGAGATTTTGCTCGTGCCTACTTCTATATGGCAACGCGTTATCAAGATGTGATTGCAAATTGGCAAAATAATACCAGCTACAGTAATGCGGTACTCAATGGCACCCAGCAGCAAGTCTTCGAAACTTGGGTCGTCAACATGCTAAAAAGATGGCATAACGAAGATCCTGTCGATGCCCTTGAGCAAGCGCGCAACCAAGCGGCTCATGAATTTCAGGGTAACCGAAATCCATTTGTAGACCATCCAGAGTTCGTCGAAGCAATTTGGTAACTATAAATAAAAAAGGCCAGTAACTGGCCTTTTTCAATAACATCATTTTGGCTAATATTTAGCGAGGGTTAATTGTAAGTGGCTCAATCGTCACTTTCGCATTACCACTTGCACCCATATGCCCGTTGTAAGTTTGTCCTTCAAACAAGGTGTAAAACACATCAACGTAGTCATCATCGTTAGTAAACCAATGGCTTGGCATCGCTTTGATCAATTGATTCGTCAGTTGCGGGATAATCGCATAACCTTGAACATTAGGATCAGGAATAGCGCGCATCACTTGCGTCACAATATCCAAAAGTGTTGTTGCTAAGTCTTGATAGTTAGTATTGTCGTCTTGCTCCATCAGCAATAGATCTGCCGCTTGCCAACGATATCGCTCCCAATGAATGATAATTTGATTAGGCGTATAGTCCGTACCATCGTGGTCCAAATATGGCATGTCCACAATATCTAGAACGGGCTCATCTCGGGATGGGTTGACGCCTGTTACAATGCCGTAAACTTCCGCAGCCCCAGATACCCAAGGCTCTTCATCGTCATTTAGTCTGATTTTCTTCAATACACTGGTTGAAATCGGCTCAGCATCATCGTTGCTCTGCACAGCTGTTGCTGGCATTGCTAAGCCTTGCTTGGCAAACACTTGCTTCATTACCTGAATGCCTTCTTGTTTTACCTTGTCACTATCAAGTTCAACGATTAGCACAGGTCGCTCTGGCATTGTATGTGCGTCAAGTAAATGCAATTGGCCATGCTCATCAAAGGCCTCTACATATTGCCAGTGCTTATCATCACCTTTAGGCGCAAAAGCAATTAATGGCGCTTCACCTTGTTGCCACTTTGTTAGCATTTCGCTAGAAGCAATACGCAGCTGATACAGATTAGAGCTATAGTCAGTCAGACCTTTTAATGAACGAGTATACAGGTTCGCTTCTGTCATGAGCTGCTTAGTCGCCCCCTGAACTTGTAGCTGCTCCAGTGAAACGGCATCCTGATACTTGCTAAGTTGAGTTTGAACTTGGGGACCTACGTGATTAAGTGATAGCGCTAATTTTTTCGCAATTTGCTTCTTTATATCAGCAACTTGAACTGGTGCAGCGTTAAATTTATCAAGCTGCTTAAGTGAACTGTAGGTATTAAGGTTAGCCTTGTCTGCCGCAAAACTTGCGAAAGACATTCCGCCGAGCATGGCTATCATTAGGGTAGAAAGGGTTACATGTTGTTTCATCTTGCGTTCCTAGAAATAATCCGTGTTATGGAATAAACAAGATAAAACAACAAAAATAAATTATCAACACATTAACATGGTTAACATATAAAACAATTTAATCTAGCTTTTAGAGTTTTTATTCTTCTACTGGATAGATAGTAATTTCTATACCGGCACCTATTGCAGAGATCCTAAGCAACGTATCTGCCTGTAGTGCTTGCGAAAAGCACTTGGGTGACTTGCCTGAGTTAAAGCCAATATCAAAAGTTCGCTTGGTACAACCTAGCCATTGCTTAAGTGCCGCTTTAGAGCAAGACTCAATTAACTCACACAGTTGATTAATCGCTTTGTCAGGGGTTAATTCATTGGTATTTGCTTCGATGCGAGCCAATTGACGATAGTCATCTTGATCGTAATGCAGCACGATAGCATTTTTCTTTAAATCCGAAACTAGCGCACTGATATCCTGCTTTGACTCCAGTTCCAAATCGACATTTAAAAATTGAATTTCAGACATGTATTAAAAGCTACCTTGTAAAGCTAAATCTAGTAATGACTTATTTATCAGAGTGATAAGGACATTACTTATTGGACAATGCGACAATTTGTCACATTCTACGCACCGTGCGTTATAGTTATCATACTCACGAACAACTAGAATAACATATTGTGATGATTAAAAAACTGCTAAAACCCGCACGTAAACTCCACAAATACCTTGGCTATTTACTGTTTTTACAGATCTTTGCTTGGCTATTAGGCGGGCTGGTCATGAGCGCGCTCCCATTGGAAAAGATCCATGGTAAACACTTAGCGCATAGAAGCTTAGACAACCCCTTTCCCAATGCTGCGTACCAAGCTGATCTCAATCAGTTAGTACAAAACACAGTGCAAGTACGTCAAATCCAGTTCGGCCATTTTCTCGATACTCCCATCATCAAACTCAACCAAGATGAAAAGCTCATTTTCAACGGGATAACAGGCGCACCTTTTACCACACCAAATCAACAGAAAATAATACAACAGGCCAATCAACACCTATTAATTGCAGCGGATGTGAGTCATATTGAACGACTTGCCACAGCTCCCAGAGAAGCAGGTTACAAGGAGGATGTTTGGCGAGTCGAGTATAACGATACCCTCTCCACTACGCTGTATCTAAGTGCAGCCAGCGGTGAAGTTGTGACGGTTCGTAGTACGTTGTGGCGCATCTTTGATTTTTTTTGGATGTTACACATTATGGATTACGACGAACGTGAGGATTTTAATAACCCCTTGCTCATTTCCTTCGCCGCTACGAGTGTGCTCTTTTGTCTAACAGGGATATTGTTATTATTGCAATCTCCACCTTGGCGAAAACGTCGCCCTGCTCTTAATAAATAAAGGGGTTTACCGTATACGCTTGTTAGTATTGATGATTTTTTTGATATAGTGACATTCCCTGTATTCCACCATTTGGTGAGAGGTTATGTCACGATATTGCTATATCTTAGCGCTTAGCTTATTTGTATTAACAGCCAACGCTCAAGAATTCACGTCTTTCTCAAAAGCAAAGAAACATTTATCACAACAAGTTACCGACAATACCCGCACGCTTTATTGTAATTGTAATATCAAAAAGCAAGGCAAAAAGCTGGTACCGGATCCCGCAAGTTGTGGTTATACCCCGAGGTTACCTTACACTCGCAATGGCAAAGAAAACGCCCGTGCTCAGCGCATTGAGTGGGAGCATATCGTGCCTGCGTGGGAATTTGGACATCAGTTGCAGTGCTGGCAAGATGGCGGAAGAAAGCACTGCCGTAAAGTCAGTGAGCAATTTAGGAGGATGGAAGCTGATATTCACAATCTTGCTCCAGCGATTGGCGAAATCAATGGGGATCGATCTAATTTCCGTTTTGGTATGTTACCTAGTACTGAAGCAAATTATGGTGCGTGTCCAGTCAAGATAGATTTTAAATTACGCCGAATTGAACCTCCAGAATATGCAAGAAAACGCATCGCTGAGGCGTATTTTTATATGGAAAAAACCTACGGGCTAAAAATCTCCCCACAACAGCGGAAATTATTCACGGCTTGGCAGAAACAGTGATTGCGAGATAACCCAAGCAGTGCTAGTTTTTAGTCATACAACTAAAACAGGAACGTGAATACGATGCAACGTATTACTCTAGTTTTCGCATCAACAGCAATGAGCTTGTTATTAGCCGCTTGTGGTGGCGGTGGCAGCGATTCATTAGGCACCGATAATCCAGGTAATAACACGGGACAAACCGAGCCGCCAACTTGGACGTTTAATCAATTTCCTGCGTCAAGTCAGTTTATTAACTATTGTGCCTCCCCAAGAACGGGTACAGACAAATATAACAACAACCAACCTTATCCTGATAAGGGTGGTACGGCGATGCATGAAAAAATGTGGCTCCGCTCTTTTACCAACGAAACCTACCTTTGGTACGACGAAGTACTAGATAACGACCCAACACAATTCGATACCGTTATTGATTACTTCGAGCAATTAAAAACAAACCAAACAACGGCGTCGGGTAATGCCAAAGATCAATTTCATTTCTACGAATCTTATGAAAGCTTCCAAAAAGAAGCGCAATCGGGTGTTGCAACCGGTTATGGCATTCGTTGGGCGGCCATATCCACATCACCACCACGTAATTTTACTGTCGCCGCAGTAGAGCCTAATTCACCAGCCGCGAATGCAGGGATCGTACGTGGAGATAAGATCCTCTCGATAGATGGCGTCGACTTTATTTCAAGTGATAATACCGCTGCGCTAAATGCTGGCCTATCACCAGAGCAAAGCGAGCCACATAACTTTGTATTTGAAGATAAATCAGGCAACGAAAAATCGGTTACCCTGACTTCAGTCGATATTGAAACCTCACCGGTGCAAAACGCTAAAGTCATTAGTTATGGCGGCAAGCAGGTTGGTTATGTGCAGTTCAATCAATTTATCCCAACAGCCCAAGAAGGGTTGGTTGAAGCCTTTACTCTATTTAAAACACAACAAATAGACGATTTAGTACTCGACATGCGTTACAACGGCGGTGGTCGCGTCATTATGGCAGCACAACTAGGCTATATGGTTGCAGGCAACAGCAGCCTAAATAAAACCTTCACTTATAGCACCTTAAATGACAAGCGTACTGCTGAAGAAGAACGAACAGAATTTGAGTCTAGAGCTATTAACTGGGCTGAAAACAAGTTTACATCCACCACTTTGCCCACCGTAACCTTACCTAGAGTTTATATCCTCTCGACACGAGGCACGGCCTCTGCCAGTGAAAATGTAATTAATGGCCTGCGCGGCATTGATGTTGAAGTCTTTTTGATCGGTGGTACCACTCGAGGTAAGCCCTATGGCTTTGTGCCCGCGCAAAACTGCGGCACGGTTTACTATACCATTCAGTTTGGTTCAGAAAATGCCAAGGGCTTTGATGCTTATGCTGATGGCTTTACCCCTTCAGGAGCGTCAAGCAGCGGTGAAATTGGTCTGAGCGCACAAGTGCCAGGTTGTATTGTCGCAGATGACTTCTCAGCATCGCTAGGCAGTCAAGAAGAAGATCTTTTCGCCGCAGCACTGACGCATATAGATACCGGTCGTTGCCCAGATGTAGCGCAATTTGCGCCTAATGCTCAGCCACAGTATCAAAATAAGGAGCATGCGGTTACGATCCCAGTCTATCCACTGCGGGAAAATGCAATTTTAATGAAGCCTAAGGAGCCGCAATAATGGCGCTGCTAAAAGCGGTGAAAATCACCGCTTTGGCTTTATTGATGCAGGCGTGCAATAGCGCGCCTGCTGCAACTTCGGTTAATGAAGCTGTACTCTCGACATCTTCGCCCGAAGTGTTATCACAACTCAAGCAAGCTATAGTAAAACTCAAAGGCGGCGTACCACCGACTCTCGCAAGCACCGTTTTTCAACGTAGTCCAACACTACTGCTTGAGCATGGCCAAAGCCTAGATGGTAATGGCAGTCCAATTTTAGGCGCCCATAATCTCGCTTATGAGAGTTTCATCTTGCAGCTTCGTGACACCCAGTGTGTGCTCTACTATCCGAAAAAGGATACTTATGTCGTGCTCAGTAAAGTTAGCTGCAAAAAGCTGGAAAAATAACGCCAGCCGTAATTCTCTTAACCTCAGTTCAGGTTAGCAAAATGGCGCTTTAACACGTCACATAATGCCTGTACTTTGGCCGTTCGATGAACCAGTACATGGGTAACTAGCCAAACTTGGCTTAGCCATTTTAACTCATCACGCAACAC
Organism: Pseudoalteromonas sp. NJ631; assembly: GCF_000276645.1. Taxonomy (NCBI): domain Bacteria; kingdom Pseudomonadati; phylum Pseudomonadota; class Gammaproteobacteria; order Alteromonadales; family Pseudoalteromonadaceae; genus Pseudoalteromonas; species Pseudoalteromonas sp. NJ631. The sequence continues at coordinate 59,029 of NZ_AKXJ01000018.1, read as the reverse complement.
CGGCTGTAAATCTGGGTAACGTTTTGCTACATCGTGCTGTAGCCCACCAATACCTAAGCCATTAACAATGGCACGCGACGCATCTGACGTTTCAGATACCCTAAGCGTCACTTGTGTCTCAGGGATATGTTCATCTACCCAAGCGAAATATGGCACTCTTGCATTAAATCCGGCCACACCAGAGACAAAGTAATGCGCCTGTAACGCTTCTAGTGTTTTAGGGATCCCCATACGCTTGATATAGCTTGAAGACGCATACAAGCCTGCTTCTAAAGTATTTAGATGCTGCACTATGTAGTCGGGCTCATCGGGCTTTGGTCCTGCCCTCACCGCAACATGCGCCTGTCCATGATCTAAACGTAAACGCTTTTGGTCGAGAATGACTTCAAGTTGGACCTGTGGGTGTAATTGCTGAAAAGTCAGACAAGGCTCCGACAGCATATCCATAAAACCACTGACCGTTGTCACCAAAAGCTTGCCTCTAAGCTGGCTGTCCGAAGCAACAATAGAAGTACTCAACTCCATCAAGCGCTCGTCTATTTGACTCGCCGTCGCAAGTAGCTTTTCTCCAGCCTGTGTTACCTGATAACCTCGGGCATGACGGTGAAATAACCGCGTTCCCAATGCTTCTTCTAAGCTATTTATTCGCCTCAGTACCGTACTGTGGTGGATCTCTAAATGTTCAGCCGCCGCTGATAAGGTGCCAAGCTTGGCAACCGTATAAGCGACCTTAAGATCCTGCCAATCTGTGAATTTATCCATAACCACCTCTGTGCATATATGCACACAAGCTTTGCGTTTATTTCGGTTTTGTGCAAGTAAAATTTTGCTACTATCACTTTAACGAAACAAAATAAGGTATCAGCAAGATGACTACAGCAAAAATTATCGCACTAGCAGGCAGTTTAAGAAAAGACAGCTACAACCAATTACTCATCCAAGCCGCGGCAAACTTTGCACTAGAAAGTGGCGCAGAAGTAGAAGTGATCAAGTTACAAGATTTAGATATTCCAATGTTCGATGAAGATCTTGAAGCCCAAGGCACACCAAAAGGTGCTCAACTTTTAAAAGACAAGCTGCGCGATGCCGATGGTATTCTATTAGCAAGCCCAGAATACAATGGTTCTTTCACTGCGGTGCTCAAGAACGCAATAGACTGGGCCTCTAGAACAGAACAAGGTGCAGTGCCAGCATTTAGAAACAAAGTAGTGGCACTCTATGCGGCCTCACCAGGCGGCTTAGGTGGATTACGCGGTCTAAACCATGTCCGCGATGTGTTATCTGGCATTGGCAGTTTAGTACTCGCAGACCAATTGGCTGTGCCTAGCGCATTTAATGTATTTGATGACCAAGGTAAAATTAAAGACCCAGAACTTGCTGAGAAAGTATCAAGCCTCGCTCTGCAACTGGTGTCAGTTGCAAGTAAGTTAAAATAACTTTTAATCTCTCGTTCATATCTTGCTATGGACGCTTAGCTCATGCACACTAAGCGTCCAAAGCGAATTAGAGGCGCAATATCAGCCTTGTAATAATGGATACGAATAACGGGAGTCAGCTTTGCAAAGCACTCAGAGTCACCTATTTACCCCCTATCTCTCACACCATTTTCATTGCATTCAGTTTGATCCTGACAGCTTTGACGCGCTTTCCTTTGAACAACAAAATATACTCCTGCCCGCTTCACTTGATAAAGCGGTAGCGAAAAGGCGAGCTGAGTTTTTAGCGGGACGAATATGTGCCAAGACTTGCCTAGCGCAATTTGGACAAGGTGACTTTACGCTGCTTAACGGCTCCGATCGGGCGCCTATCTGGCCTGCTAATATTGTTGCCAGTATTACGCATACTCGAGGGATCGCGGCTGCGATTGCTACGGATGATATCGCAGTGAAAGGCTTAGGCATTGATATCGAAAGAGATATGAAACCGAAGCAAGAAGTCGAACTACAACGACAAATTCTACATTCTGAAGAAGCTGAAATTTTTGCGCTGTTCGGCGAGCAAGTGCACTGCCCATTGACTGTTATTTTCTCGGCCAAAGAAAGCATATTTAAGGCACTTTATAGCACGGTGCAAAAATTCTTTGGCTTTGATGCCGTCAAGCTGACTCAGTTTGATGACAAGAAACTTATTTTCACTTTGGTGGAAACGCTACACAAGGATTTAGGCGAAGGACAACAAGTGGAAGTATATTACCAATGCAAAGACGCCTTAGTGCTGACCGAGTGTGAATACATTGCAGAGTAAAATCATACCTGTTTGACTTAATACTTATAGCAATTAGTCTTAACTCTTGCTCAGTTTGAAGGAATAAATCTGACGCTAGCTGCGTTAAAAGTTTCTTATTTATAATTAAAAACGCCCACTTGGGGCGTTTAATCTGAAGTTTGGATAAGGATTCACTTACCCATTTTCAAAAGGAAACTTACTGAAACACGACATTTTCACTGCCAGCAGCCGCTTTAAAGCGCACTATCAGCTTTTCACAGTCCTGTAAGATCTCCGCTTCTAGGCGCTCTTCAGCACGCCAACGCTGGCTATCCATTTTGAAAATTTCTTTTTTAGAATACTTTTTACGCGCGTCATGAGTTGGCATTTCTTTGACTTCATCATACATCTGGTAAACACCAGGATAACTCTGTTGTAAGTCAACTTCCTCGTCAAAGCTATATTGCGAGATGAGTACCCAAACTCGTAAACACCCTTCAGAATATTCACATTGTTTTTCCTTCATCGCACGCGCGATCAAGTTAACGCTATCCGCAATTTTTCCATTGCGCTGCTGTCGTGACTTTTCAAGCTCAGCAGCCTTTTGCTCGCGATGTTTGGCAATCTGCTCTTTTTGTACCTTCAGCTGCCATAGTAATTTACCCGCGTAAAACGCCAGTCCAGCAATAATCAGGGCACCAATAATGATTGCGATGATCCATGCAGTATTCATTACTTATCATCTTCCTCAAAGTCGTCGTCTAACCATTCATTTGCTAGATCATTACTCATAAACTGATCCATTGGATCATCATCTAGCATATCGCCTTCTTCAAACTCATCATCAATTCCTAAGATCTCACATAGTTCCTGATGACGTGCAATGCCGCGATTGAAGTATTTCGCATCTTTACCTGTTAGCAGTTCACCGCGTTCATGACGTTCAAGTAGCGCCATCAAGCGTTCGTCATTTTCTAACTGCTCAAGCTCTTGCTCTGGAGTTAACGTCTCTACCGCTGTAGTTAACTTAACTTGTGGCTGTAGATGGCGCTTCATCTCAGGCTGTGTATTCGACTCAGCCGATTGTGGCTCTGCAACCAAAGAAATGGGCTTTTTACTACCAACACGCGGATCTTTATTGGTCGTCGTGTTTGATTGCTCTTTCACTAGGATCTCTGGTGCATTTCTAGAACCCGGCTTTTTACCCTTGGTTTTTTTGCTACGCTGCTCTTTAAGCGCACGTAACGCTTGGAGCTTTTCTTTACTCAGCCTTGGTGTTCCATTGGCTGCAACTTTACGTGTCTTTTTCTTTCTGGTCATAATTGGTTATCCAAAATTCTCGCGTTAACTACGCTTGGTGAGAATGATGACATCATTCCCAATAAATTCTAATTCACAATCCTGCTGCGCGGCAAAATACGCAAAGCTTTCTTGGCTAAAAAATGAAATATGCGTTAGGTCATTTTTATAGTGCCAATTCGCAAAGCGTGCTTTATCAATGACGAGCTTGGTCATCAATGCCAGTGGCTTTCCCACTTTTAAGCAGGCTAACAATTGCGTTAATACTTTTGCAGGTTCTGCTAAATGTTCCACCACTTCTGTACTGACGATAAAGTCATACTGACGAGTCAGTACACTGGCATCATTAGCATAGTACAGGTCAAACAAAGCCACCTGATGCCCAGCTTCTTCAAGCATTTTCGCAAGCAGCGGGCCTGGCCCACAGCCAAAGTCTAAACCTTGGCTTGGCATCGCCAAACGCGCCAACAGTGGATCCGCCACTCGTGCTAGAAAGCGACGATAGCCTTCATCGGCCAGATCGTTTTCATGGCTATCATAAATGGCCTTTTCTTGAACTGGTGTTAATCTCGACTTGGGATCAACCATCACCAACTGGCAGGTTTGACATTGCCAGTACAGTCGATACTTGTCTTGATGGTAGGTTTCAAGCTGATTACCTTGGCACAGGCCACAACTGAATAGAGTTGAATCTTGCAATGGTCAACAGTGATTGCTTAATAAGGCGGCTATTGTATCAGGTATAATAGAGGCAACCAAATAAAAAGGCGGCAGAGATCACTCTCTACCGCCTACTAATCTGAGCGTCACAACTGGACACTTCTCCCTTCGACTTTTAAGTCTTATTATTATTCTTTTTATTTTATTGTCGTCCGTATTGTTTTTATTTTAGACTTCCGTGACACTTTCCATATTGTTTTTATTATGAGACTTCCGTGATTTTCTTATTCTCGGTCTTCCTGACGCTTTCTTGATAGTCCTTCGTATCCAACTAGATACACAACTTTGCCACCTACGCTTCCGTATCGAATTGTCCCTTTTTTTGTATTGCTTGGCGACAACGAATAATCTACGCTCCTGAGCTTGAGTTACAACTGTTTAATAACAAATTTCTTACCTTAATTTTTTTAATTAAACAGAAAAAAGATGAATTACATAAACTTACACTGAACAAGAGCTTAAAAATAAGCTAAAACTCACATGTTGCACAAGTAAATATCTTACATTAAAAGTGAGATATATCTCACAACCTCAACAACAAAAAAAGGCAGCCTATGCTGCCCTTTTTTCAATAGTAAGAGTTTACACTGAGAGAGGTAAACTCACTATACGACTTTAGTGTAGACCACCTAAGTACTTAGATAATACTTCGATGTCTTTGTCTGTAAGCTTCTGCGCGATATCACGCATCATACCATTCATGTCGTTGTTACGAGTGCCATCACGGAACTTCTCAAGCTGTGATTTGATGTACTCAGGGTGCTGGAATGACACTTTAGGGAACTTAGCTAAAGAAGTACCGTTACCACGAGGACCGTGACACGCAGCGCAAGCTGGAATACCACGCTCAGCATCACCAGCTTTATATAGCTTCTGACCTACAGCTACAACATCTTCCGGCGTTGAACCAGAAGACATAGATAAAGAAGAGAAGTATGCGGCTAAATCTTTCATATCTTGATCTGACAGCGGCATTGCCATACCACTCATCACAGGATCCATACGCCCTTCATTACCACCAGACGTCATACCTAGCTTGAACTCTTGTAGCTGCTTATAGATATAATCTGCATGCTGACCTGCGATTTTAGGATACATAGTCACAGGGGCATTGCCATCTGGACCGTGACATGCTGCACACGTTGCAGACTTTGCTTTACCTGCTTCCGCGTCACCATCGAATGCCGATGCGTTGCTTGCTGACAACGTACCAAGCAACATTGTTAAAGTTAATGCTATTTTTTTCATGGTAAATTCTCTGTTTCCGACCCTGTAATTTGTACCCTCGCGAACAAAGTCGCTCTCTTTATTGCTCGGGCAAATAATACCAATCAGTACTAATTAGGTTGTTATGTTAATCAGATGAATCATACATGCAAACTTAGCAAATATAACGCCAAACAGCACCGATCCATCTAAATACGCCTTGCTCAGTAGTGACTACTGATAGGTATACACTTTAGATTGACATTGCAATTTCTACATTCTACACGATATTACTTTCTCTGGCACGTTTTCTGCCCATATTAAGCTTATAATTTATAGGGACTTGACCTAGATTAATTAATATTGGCACGACGCTTCGGCCAATTAGCAACAAAAGCGGCATTTAGAACAAACCTCACAATGCTTTTGGTTTCCGTCATACTGTTATAAAATACGCAATTCCATCCGCGAAAGTTTAATCAGTTAGGAGTCAGCGTGCTAAAATCTCGCGTTAAATACAATCAGGCACAATTTATCACAAGTGCACCAGATATCAGTAAACTGCCACCAGACACTGGAATTGAAGTTGCTTTTGCGGGTCGCTCTAACGCTGGTAAGTCGAGCGCACTCAATACGCTTACAGACCAAAAGCTGGCACGCACCAGTAAAACACCTGGCCGGACTCAGCTTATTAATACTTTTTCTCTAGGTGAAGATCAGCGTTTGATTGATTTACCTGGCTATGGCTTTGCAAAAGTCCCATTAGAGATGAAAAAGAAATGGCAAAAAGCATTAGGTGAATATTTACAACGCCGCAAATGTCTTAAAGGAATTGTGGTATTAATGGATATTCGTCACCCTCTTAAAGACCTCGATATGGATCTCATCAACTGGGCGACTGGCAGCAATATACCGGTATTGGCGTTGTTGACTAAAGCCGATAAGCTAAAACAAGGTAAGCGCAAAGCAGAAGTACTTCAAGTACGTCGTGCGCTATCTGAAATAGACGGTGATATCACCGTTCACGCATTTTCTTCTTTGAAAGGCATCGGGTTGAACGAATTAGCGTGGAAACTGGATGATTGGTACTTAGGTCCGTTTGTTAAAGAAGCTCAAGAAGAAGCGAGCGAATAATCAAACCGTAGGGCGCGCTTAGCTAAGATAAAAGCGCGTCTTTGCCGACATCAGATAAAAGCCTTTTTCATCTTCCTCGAGCAATTCAGCCCACTGATAATAGACATTTCGTGAAATTCTAGCGGTTAAACCATAATTGAGTGTGAGAAATGGAATATCTCCCCCATTAACATGCTCAAGGGCTAGTGGAAACACATCACAAATGGGCCATTCACGGCCTAAATTATCTATCGCGATAATACAAGGTGATAACTCCAAAGCCGATGCATCATCACAATAACGCCATTGCTCGATAATAAAAGGATGAGCAAGCACCTCTATCTCACAACTTTCTGCTGGTGTTTTTAACCAATACTGCTGACCATCAAAGGTTAAAACACTAGCAAACAAGGCAACTAGCGATTGCCGTTTAATTTCACGCCCTTGATGAAACCAACGACCGTCCGCCGCAATTTTGATGTCAGAAAAACCACACGACGGCGCCGACCAATTTTCGGTCGGCGCATGAGTCGTAACATACTGTTTGATTAACGCATCAATTTTGTTCATCAAAAACCAAGTTGAAGCTAACAGGCACGCTAGTCGCGATAGTCTTCAGACCCGCAATTTCTCGTAGCGCTTCAATCCCTTTATCTAACCCAAACTGCTTAGAATCTAGAATAAATGCATGTACCGGTGTAACCACCAAGCCATTAGCACTTTTCGTTATCAGTAAGTCTAGGCTGATCTTTTGGATCTGACCATGCAGTGTCAATGTTGCTGTCACATCATTGATTTTTTGTGTACCAGCTTTAAGTTTAGCAAGCACTTCAGAAACATCAGCGTTAACTTTAGCCTTTGGGTGTTGCGCTACATTGAACAGCATCTTTTGCATGCGTTCATTACGGATCGGGATCATCGTTTCAACGCTTGCCAGATCAATATTAACCTCAAGCTCACCTTTAGCAGATAATGTACCATCTATCGTTTTAAAATGATGTACTTCTGCAACGCTAGTCTGTTTCACAGACACAAAACTAACATCGCTTTGTTGTTGATTAAATTGCCAAGCTGCGAACGCCTGAGAAGAAATAAGTGCACTACCTAAAAGAAGGTACTTTAGCATGACGACTTCCTTATGAAATGAGAGTGAATTGCATTTGAGCGCTCAGTGTAAAACGCAGTGCAAATTAAATAAACCTTTAATCTAAAACTGATGGCTAAGACTAGATATTATTCTTGAGCTAAGGCTAGAAATTGATTTGTTCAAGAGAAGAAAAAGACGGCCCGTAAAAATTACGAGCCGCTATAGCAATCTGGGGAGAAGCTATCAATACACTGTATCCTCTTTCGAGAGATACATCATCAACAGGATGTCCTACAGGATGAGGACGGCGCGAACAATAACAAATAGACGTCCAGAAATAAACACCAAAAAGCAAAACTTGAGCCAATTTGATAAACTTTCAACGTTAATTTGTTTTTTGTTACTGGAGATTAACAGGAGCTACAAAATTAAGACGCTATGCTGCTAGTGTATACTTGCAAACAAAGATGAATGAAGTTGCACTAGTCTAATCGACTAGTGCAACTCGGGTAGGTTTTAATACCAATTATCTTAATTAAGTGATCTATTTTGAGGCGAGAAAATCTTGTCGATAACAAGGCAAAAATTTTGCTATTTAGTTGTTCTAAATAAGAAATTTTTAACGCAGTTAGCGTCAGATTTACTCCTTCAAATTGAGCAAGTATTAAGACTAATTGGTATAATATTGACTAGTGCGCTTGTTCCCAGTTGTCACCACTGTCGGCTTCAACTAATAACGGTACATCAAGTGTTGCCGCTGCGCTCATCAACTCGCAGATCTTTTCACTGTATTCAGCAACTTTATCGCTGTGTACTTCAAACACTAATTCATCGTGCACTTGCATGAGCAACTGGATATCATTGCTATCACAGCTTTGTAGCCATTCATCCACTTTAATCATCGCTTTTTTGATGATGTCCGCCGCAGTGCCCTGCATCGGTGCATTGATGGCTGCACGCTCTGCTGCTTTTCTGCGAGCGCCATTACGCGCATTGATATCCGGTAGATACAAGCGGCGACCGAATAAGGTTTCTACATACCCTTTATCAGCAGCCTCTTCACGCGTACGCTCCATATACTCTAATACACCAGGGAAGCGTTCAAAGTACATATCCATATAATGTTGCGCTTCATTTCTTGGAATATCTAACTGACGTGACAGACCAAACGCACTCATGCCATAGATCAGACCAAAGTTAACCGCTTTGGCTTTTCGGCGCATATCAGAAGTCACTTCCTCAAGCGGCACGGAAAACACTTCAGACGCTGTTGCACTGTGTACATCTTTACCTTCAGCAAAGGCACTCAACAACCCTTTGTCTTGTGACAAATGTGCCATGATCCTAAGCTCGATTTGGCTGTAATCCGCCGCAACGATTTGTTTATTATTGTCGGCAACAAATGCCTGACGAATACGACGTCCGGCTTCATTACGGATTGGAATATTTTGCAAGTTAGGATCGCTTGAGCTTAGACGGCCCGTTGCGGTAACGGCTTGATGATAAGAGGTGTGCACACGACCAGTATCCGCATTAACCAATTTTGGTAGTTTATCGGTATAGGTTGATTTCAGCTTAGCTAAGCCACGATGCTCAATAATAAGTTTTGGCAGTGGATAATCATGCGCCAACTCTTGTAGCACTTCTTCAGCCGTTGAAGGCGCGCCTTTTGGCGTTTTCTTAATCACTGGCAGCTCAAGTTTGTCGAACAATATCGCTTGCAATTGCTTTGTTGAACTCAGGTTGAACTCCTCACCTGCAATTTCAAAGGCCTGTTGTTCAAGCTCACCTAAGCGTTTTTCAATCTCAATACTTTGCTTCGCGAGCATATCACCATCGATGTGCACACCAGTACGTTCAATGCGAGAAAGTACACTCAGCAGCGGTAATTCAATTTCTGTAAATACTTGCTTAAGGCGATTTTCTTTTTCAATTAGCGGCCAAAGGTGTTGATGTAACCTCAGCGTAATATCAGCGTCTTCCGCGGCATAAGGTGCCGCCTTTTCTAGCTCAATTTGGTTAAAGGTCAGTTGGTTCTTACCTTTACCAGCGATGTCTTCAAAGCTAATGGTTTTATGGCCTAAATATTTTAGCGCCAAGGAGTCCATATCGTGACGAGTTCCAACACTGTTAAATACGTAAGACTCCAACATGGTATCAAAAGCGATCCCCTGCAGTTCAAGCCCAGCACGAGCAAGTACACTTTGATCATATTTTAAATTTTGACCCACTTTTTTGATCTGAGGATCTGCAAGCAGTGGTGCCATGATCTCAAACACCATATCTTGAGAAAGCTGCTCGGGCGCTCCCACATAATCGTGATTGATTGGTAAGTAAGCCGCTTCGCCCGGTGCAACCGCAAAGCTCATTCCAACTAGATCCGCCTGCATATAGTTAACACTGGTGGTTTCAGTATCAAAAGCGATGAGTTGGGCTGCTTTTAACTTAGTTACCCAGTCATCAAGCTGTGCTTTTGTCAAAATAGTCTCGTATTGGGTGCCGACCTGCGCCGCTGCAGGCGCCGACCCTTCAGCCTCTACATCAACGATATCAGCTTGTGACTGACCATCCAACAATTCAGCTAACCAACGCTTAAATTCACACTGACCATATAGCTCGATTAAGCGATCTTTGTCCATCTCAGCTATCTTAAATTGCTCTAAGTCTTGCTCTACTTCACAATCCAGCTTAATAGTGGCTAATTCATACGACAGTTTTAGCTGCTCTTGGTGTTCCTCTAGTTTTTTCGCCATGGTTTTTGAGCCACGAAAACCTAAATCAGCAATTTTGTCTAAGTTTTCGTAGAGCGAATCAATAGAGCCTAACCCCTGAAGCATCGCCAATGCCGTTTTTTCACCAACGCCAGGTACGCCCGGAATATTATCGACCTTATCTCCCATTAACGCGAGATAGTCGATGATCAAGTCAGGACCAATACCAAATTTATCCACTACCCCTTCAGGGTCTAAGATCGTATTCGTCATTGTGTTGATCAACGTGACATGTTCGTTGACCAATTGCGCCATATCCTTATCACCAGTGCTGATTAGCACATGGCGACTTTGCTCTGACGCTATTTTAGAGAATGTACCGATCACGTCATCAGCCTCAACACCACTTATACTTACCAGTGGTAGGCCCATTGCTTTAATTATTTCGTGGATCGGCTCAATTTGCGTTCTCAGATCATCCGGCATAGGCGGGCGATGTGCTTTATACTCGCTATACATTTCGTTGCGGAAAGTTGGCCCTTTAGCGTCAAAGACTACTACCATATGACTTGGTTGATATTGCTTAAGCAAACTCTTAAGCATATTGATCACACCGTAGATCGCACCAGTTGCTTCACCTTTTGAATTTGTTAAATGTGGTGGCGCATGATAAGCACGAAATAAATAGGAAGAACCATCAACCAAGATCAACGGATTTTGAGGGATCTGAGACATAAATATTGGATCCTAAATTAGTCTTTTGTGGAGTAGAATGTAAGGATGCCACAAGGCACAAGATAAAACGAGTTTCGCGTTATCTCATCATTTAGATAAATCGTGCTGCACCTGTGGATAACTTTGTAGACAAACACGAAAAATCGCTCCGAAACTTTGTTTTAAAAGTCAGAGTGTAAATTAAAACTTTGATTTACTTGCGCTTTTTGTGCCTTTTTTATTGTTATTATCTTTACCGCTTTGTGGATAAAGAATTTTTTTAGTCACGCTTAACAAACTGGGTGAGTAAAAAATAGCCTGATTTTCTCAAGCGGAGGAGTATACTAACACAATTGATCAAAGATCATAGAAGATCCTTTATAATTTTTTAATTCGTGCATAATTCTTTTTATGCATATAGCGCGCATGATGTGACATTGAAGGGAGAAATGAATGAAAAAAGTAGCGGTAATTTTAAGTGGCTGTGGAGTATTCGACGGTGCCGAGATCCACGAGTCAGTATTAACACTACTCAATCTTGAAAAAGCAGGGGCAAGCTATCAGTGCTTTGCACCTAATATTGATCAATTCCATGTGATCAATCACATCACCGGTGAAGAACAAGATGAACGTCGTAATGTTCTTATTGAAGCCGCCCGCATTGCACGCGGAGAAATTGCAGATTTGGAAACATTAAGTGCTGACGAATTCGATGCATTGGTATTACCTGGAGGTTTTGGTGTCGCAAAGAACCTTTCCGATTTTGCTTTTAAAGGCGCAGACTCTACGATCCTTGAAAGCGTAAAGCGCGTATGCCGTGAGTTCAATCACCAGCAAAAGCCTATTGCTTATTTATGTATTGCGCCAGCACTCATCGCCCATATCCATACACCGGGTACACTCGCAACCATAGGTAATGATGTTAATACCGCAGCGGCAATTAATACGCTTGGTGCAAAGCATGTGGATTGTGAAGTGACCGAGATCGTCGTTGATGACAATGAAAAAGTGATCAGTACACCGGCATATATGCTAGCATCATCCATCCTTGAAGCCGCGACAGGCATCGAAAAGGCGGTTATTAAACTCATCGAAATGGCATAGAAGCGATCGCTTCCCCCATCCATTCGTATTAGTAAAGAAAAACGTCAAGGCCGAGCAATTCGCATTTCGGCCTTGAACGATTGCAAATTTAGGCAGAAAAGCTTGCCCTAACGCAATAAATTAATGGTTTTAACCATTTATACTCAAGTTTACGTTTTATAAATGAACAGGTGACGTTATAATCCCAATAATTCCGTCATCCATTATCGTGATTGAACACGTTCAAACGAAGTGAGCAAGGTAAATGAAAAAACTTTCAGCAGCACTTTTATTGCTATCAACAGCCGCAGTTGCGCAACCATACGACAATTCTTTAACTGAAGAAGCGATTAAGAAACGTCTTCAGCCTATCGGCTCAGTATATTTAGCTGGTGCTGAAAGTGCAGCAGAAGCCGAGCCATCAGGACCTCGTTCAGGTGAGCAGGTTTATCAAGCGGCATGTTTCGCTTGTCACGGCACCGGCGCATTAGGTGCACCAAAAACAGCCGACGATTGGGCACCGCGCCTAGCGAAAGGTAAAGATGTATTACTAGATCATGCGATCAATGGCTTCAATGCAATGCCTCCTCGCGGTACTTGTATGAACTGCTCGGATGATGAGATTGCAGCAGCAATCGATTTCATGACAAGTAAATAAGTATTTCAACTTCTGTATTTAGGGTAGAAAGACTTATTGGACAGTGCAGCGTTTATCGCTGCATTTTCGTCTCAATATAGTGTCATCAAAGCCGTGATTAACACTGGTTTGATATCGCTTTATAAAGCGAACAGGAATGAGAAATTTACACTTGACCGTCTCGGCTAAAAGTGAAACTATTAAGCTCAATAATTAAACAACAATAAGAACTGGTTTCGTCATTGGAAGAGCCACAACAGCAGGTTAGGAGACTATCTCGGCGAACCGCCAGATTAGAGTCTTTACTCAAAAAGTATAAAAGAAAGTCTCAACTTCAATACACATTAATTCAGTTATCAGAACAGGCTAGTACTGTTGCTGAGCTTACCCTGTTGTATCCCGCAATCCACAATATTCTATCTCAATATTTACCCAGCAAAAGCTTTTATGTTGTCCTGCAAAATCGCTTTACTCAAGCGCTTGAGCTATCGTATTTTGTTGATGAAAAAGACGGTATTTCTGTCCCACTTCATGAAGCACATCACTTTAAAGATGGTGTGACTGGCTTTGTATTTAAAACCGGCGAAACCGTTTATCTCACCAAAGATGACATGCTATCGCGAGCCAATGCTGGCGAGTTTAAGATAATGGGCAGTCAAGCAGAGCATTGGGTGGGTGTGCCTATCTATCGCGACGGCGCAATTATTGGCGTGATGGTATCGCAAAGCTACGAAGCAGAGCAATCCTACAGCGATCATCAAGTTGAGTTGCTTGAAGTCATGTCACTGTATCTGGCCACAGCAATTGAACGCGTTAAAAAGCGTGAGTTACTAGAGTCTGAAGTGAAAATTCGCACGCGGGCACTAATGCAAAGTAATGAAGCACTTAATAAAGAGATAGAAAACCGCAAGCGTGCGCTAGAAAGACAGCAAATCTTATTCAAGATTTCTGAATTAGCAACCCAGTTCTCCGATATTGACGATGTTTACCAACAAGTTCACGACATTATTCGTTCTATTACTTTTGCCGACAACCTCTACATAGCGCTTTACGATAAAGAGACGAATTGGCTTACCTTCCCGTATAGCGTTGATGAAAAAACCAATTATAACCCTCGCCCATTTGCAAAAGGGTATAGTGAGCTGGTTATTCGTACTGAGCAAAGCCAGTTAATAGACAGTACCCGCGCCAAATCCTTAGCACTAGAGGGAACAGTAGAGCGCCCAGCAGGCTATAACCACAAGCTTGCAGCAACCAGCTGGCTTGGTGCACCATTAAAAACCGCTACTGGCGTCATCGGCCTGATCGCATGTCAGGCTTATGAGCACAAACACGAGTTTAATTATGATGATGTAGAGCTGATCTCTTTTGTATCTAATCAGATTGCCTCTGTACTACAAACGCATCTAGCGAACCAAGCACTTAAGATCAGTCACCAGCAGCTAGAACATCGAGTTGCGGAAAAAACCAAAGAGTTACAGCAAGCCAATTTACACCTGCAAATGCAGATGGAAGAACGCAAAAAGATTGAACAACAGCTTTATCATGATGCTCATCATGATTCACTCACGGGTCTTCCAAACCGTAGTTTGTTTTTAACTCAGCTCGAAAAGACGCTAAAGAAACATCATCGTTATCCCGAAGATAATTTTGCCGTTTTGTTTATCGACTTAGATAAGTTTAAAGACATTAATGATGAATTAGGTCACCAAGCTGGTGATCAGTTTTTGGTGTGGGTGGCACAGTCATTCTTAGAGTGTATTCGTGAACACGATTTATTAGCTCGACTTGCTGGTGATGAATTCGTGATCTTACTTGATCACCTAACCGATCGTCAGCAAGCGGAAGATGTCGCCAAGCGCATTATCAAAGTCATGCAGCAACCTTTCTGTTTGAAGGGGGTATGCATGCAAAGCGGTGCCAGCATAGGGATCACCTACAGTAATAAGCTATACCGTAACACCGATGAAATTATCAGAGATGCCGATGCGGCAATGTACTATGCTAAAAACGCTGGCCGTGGTCGCTATGAATTTTATCATCCACTGCTAACCGCAAGCTCAAATGCTCAAAAGCAGCAAGAACAGCATCACTTAGATAAGCTCCCTACCCACTTCCGCTGCACGGAAATCGTCAACTGGTCTGATAACGCCCAGCCAATTGGCTTTTTGGAAGCCTTTGGCGAGCATCCAGTGTTAGGCAGCACCAGTTTTGATATTCTGAAAAAGTTTGCCGCAGAAAAATCTCAACTGCTTGAAATTGAATTGCATCTGCTTAACAAAGCGCAAGAAATAGCCCTTAGTCGCGATGAAGATATGCTATTTGGTTGTTCAGCAATGTTACTAGAAAGCGCACATTTTGACGCGCTAAAGCAGCAGCTTAAGCGGCAAGACAAACCACTTTGTTTGCTCTTCGAAGAAAGCGAAATTCGCTTTGCTTCTAGTCAGCAAGTATTAAATCTCAGAGCCTTGGCCGATATGGGGATCCCTATTGGCTTGAATAATTTTGGTAAAGATCGCTGCGATCTAACCCTAATTAGCCAAGTTGACTTTACCTATGTCTTATTAAGCTCGACGTTTAGTAAACGCGTCTTACAGCAAACGAGCTATGAGGTTCAATTACAAGGTATTTTAGCCGTTACTAAGGTGAAGAATATTAAGGTCATCGCCCGGGGTCCTGCGATTTTAAACTTTAGAAGCTTGCTGGAAAAGCATGGTTTGCAGCTGTTTTTTGGCAAACAGCAAATGCTGGATAAGGGCGACGAACGTGTAGCCTTTATCCAGAGTTTTGATAACGAATCAGTCCCGTCTTAGCATTGCCCGTAAATTCGCAACGTTAGACTTACCTTTTTCCATTCGTTCTGCCTGTGTCGCCACAGGCTTTTTCCCTTCAATTTGTAAATCATCTTGCGGCAATTCTTGTACAAAGCGACTCAGCTCTGGGGTGATCTGCTCACCAAATTGACGACGACTTTTGGTATAAGTCAATGTTAAGGTTTGCTGAGCTCGAGTTATACCAACGTAGGCCAAACGCCTTTCCTCTTCGACATTATCTTCATCAATACTCGTTTGGTGAGGTAGTAAGCCTTCTTCCATCCCCACCATAAATACGTGTGGATATTCCAAACCTTTGGACGCATGCAGCGTTAATAACTGTACTGCATCTGAGTCATCTTCCTCTTCATTGCGCTCAAGCATATCTCTTAATGTGAGTTTGCTTACCACTTCTGGCAGTGTCATGGCGGGGTTATCAGCATCTCCCGTGAGCATATCACTTATCCAACGGTATAATTCTGATACGTTTTTCATCCGCATTTCCGCAGCTTTTGCACTGGGAGATGACTCGTACAGATACGCTTCGTAATTAATTTCACGGATCATATCTTTTACCGCTTCCAAGGTATCTCCGCGGGTTGCTCGGTCGGAAAGCTCAACCACCCAGCGCGCAAATCCCATCAATGCATTTAAGCCACGACCCGCCAAGCGATCTGAGAGCTCTGACTCAAAACACGCCGCAAATAGACTGATATGGCGCTCGTTGGCAAAGCTACCTAGCTTTTCTAGTGTCACCGGGCCAATCTCGCGTCGTGGGGTATTGACGATACGTAAAAATGCGTTGTCATCATCTTGGTTCACTAAGAATCGTAAATAAGCCATGATGTCTTTGATTTCACTACGTGCAAAGAACGACATACCGCCACTGATTTTGTATGGAATACGGTTGGTCATGAGTGCCTTTTCAAACACTCGAGCTTGATGATTACCGCGATAGAGCAATGCATAGTCGCGATAGCTGGTACGTTTCATAAACTTGTGTGAAATGATCTCCGCGACCACACGCTCCGCTTCATGCTCTTCGTCACGAGTCGCTATCACACGGATCGGGTCGCCATACCCCAGCTCACTGAACAGTTGTTTATCAAATTCATGGGGATTGTTGGCGATAAGAATATTCGCGGCTTTTAGGATCCGACCTGCACTACGGTAGTTTTGTTCCAACTTGATAAGTCTTAGGCCCGGAAAGTCTTTGCTCAACAGCACTAAGTTTTGCGGTTTAGCGCCACGCCATGAATAGATAGACTGATCATCGTCACCAACCACAGTAAAACGTGCGCGCTCACCAACGAGCAGTTTCACTAACTGATACTGGCTGGTATTGGTATCTTGATACTCATCCACCAGCAAATAGCGGAATCGTTGCTGCCAGCGCTCTCTCACATCAACCGACTGATTCAAAAGCAAAGTTGGGATCATAATAAGATCATCAAAGTCTAAAGCATTGTAAGCACGCAGCTGTGTTTGATAACGCGCATAAAGCTGAGCGAATAGCGCTTTTTGTGGCTCTCGCGCCTCTCGAATAGCACGCTCTGGCAAAATAAGCTCATTCTTCCAGTTACCAATCTGCATTTTTAGCAAGTTGAGTAAGTCTTTATCACGCTCAAGCTCTTTTTCAGTGAGTTCACTTAACAACTGATTGGTGTCTTGATCATCAAACAAAGAAAAGCCGGGTTTATAACCCAAGGTCTTGACCTCTTTTTTGATGATTTCCAGCCCTAATGTATGGAATGTCGACACCCATAAACCCTTAGCTTCTTGCTTGCCCAAAGTTTGTGCCACCCGTTCACGCATTTCTTTCGCCGCTTTGTTGGTAAAGGTGACCGCTGCGATATTTTTGGCTTTGTATTCACACTGCTGCACTAGGTAGGCAATTTTATTGGTAATAACCCGGGTTTTACCTGAGCCCGCCCCTGCCAATACAAGGCATGGACCACTGATATATTTTACCGCTTCGTCTTGTTTTGGGTTGAGCTTCATGCAACTAATCCGGTTATCTTCTCGCTTGGCACAATGTTGGCAACAACTGTCAGTGCTGAGGGGTTGAGGAATTCTTATAAACTAAGCTCGCTAGTTTACCGTATCCATGTAAAACTATGAAGCGAACCTTTTCCGTCTGCGGCGCATAAGGTAAGATGGACTGTGTATACTGACTCGCAAGCTAAGGTAAGAAGATGATTAATCCAGCCAAAATTGAAGAAATTGCTAAGCAAATTTCCAGTAACATGCCACAGGGCGTAAAGAATCTTGCTGAAACATTTGAAGCAAGAACGAAACAGGCGATCCAGAGCAAATTATCAGAAATGGATTTTGTTAGCAGAGAAGAGTTTGATATTCAAAGCAAAGTGCTGATCCGTACACGTGAAAAATTGGTTGAACTTGAAGAAAAAGTGGCGCAGTTAGAAGCACAACTTGCCAGCCAAGCATCCGACTCGCAGGAATAAGCAACCAAAGCTTTGGAAAGTAAAGCGTGCGCTTGTGGCGCACGCAATCTCTAAACTATGTTGACCCTAGCAATAGCGCTGGTTCACGCCAAGCAGAGACTTTTCATAGCAAAGCGACAGTTGCTCCATATCTTCTACGGCGTTCACCACCTCATTCAAGAGACCATCAGCTAGACCATAGACCCACCCGTGTACCGTCAAAGTTTGACCTCGCTGCCAAGCATCTTGAACAATATTGCTCTGACACACGTTGCGCACCTGTTCAACCACATTTAGCTCACAAAGCGCCGCACACTGCTTTTCTTTGCTCACTTGTTCAATAATCGCTTGGTGTTTCTCTTTCACATCAGCGACATGACGCAGCCAGTTATCAATAAGGCCAAACTTAGCATTATCGAGCACCGCTTGCACTCCACCGCAACCGTAGTGACCAACCACCATAATGTGATCCACTTTGAGCACCTCAACCGCATACTGCATGACCGACAAACAGTTGTGATCGGTATGCACCACGACATTGGCAACATTGCGGTGAACAAACAATTCTCCAGGCATTAAATCAACAATCTCGTTGGCAGGCACACGAGAGTCAGAGCAGCCAATCCATAAATAATCTGGATTCTGTTGTTGCGACAGTTTTTTGAAAAACTCAGGATCACTGGCATTGGTGCGATCTGCCCACTGTTTATTATTATCGAGTAAGTGACTCAGCGGACTTGGGCTCGTTTTACACATTAATGGTTCTCCGACTGACGTTCAGCCTGTATCAAAATATTCCTTGGGGTGAGTGACTTTTCGCAAAAAGTACTAAGGGTGACATCATACCCAGCTGCTTGCAGATATAAAACCCTATCCAGGACCAACCAGATCTCAATCGCACGACGAAACACGTGTCGTACTAGCTCGATTCTGTCCGTTACTTGTTTTCGTTCACGCCCAATACGTTCATATTGGTCAAAATCAATTCCATCAGGCAGGGCAAGCTGCTTCTGCTCAGCTGCCCAATAACAGAATTCACTAAACGACCCAGAAAAAATAGCCTTATTGACCGAAGGCACACTCACGTAATATTTATCTGCGGTAAGTTCTCTGCGCAGCGCATCAAACCCTAAGCGCCAACTCACCTCTTTTTTACGTACTTGTGCCACTCTCCCGGGTGCTGTAACTGTCTCTTGCAGCGCTAACTTCATATCGTGATGAGACAAATTGAGCTGACTCTGCTGTGCTTCAACACTCATGGCTTGATAATCAGGTGGTGTAAATAAGTGATAGCAGCACGGGGAGAGCGATAGCTTTTTCATACCATTCGCCACCGCTTGGTGCATAAATACACGATGTAATTCACCACATGCATGCAGTGCAATACCATGGCGATTTTCAACGAAGTGGTGATGTATGTCATCTTTCAGCACGTCGGCACAATGAAAATGCAAGTTTAGATTTTGCCGCTTCGCGCTTTCCTCTCCTTGTCGACACAGATCCGCTTGAAGCTCAATACTGTTCACTTCAGGCGCGCCATGATAAGAAAGCAATCGACCTAAATGACCTTTACCTGCGCACCACTCTAGTACCGATGCCTTGGTTTCATTTACTGCGGCAACAAAGTCTTGAAGTTGCTCTAATTTACGCCCTTTTATGCCATTACTCAGCCAAAATGGTAACTCATCTCTACGGCCCACTTTTTGCGGTAAAGCACTTAAGACCGTAAGTTGTTCAAGTTCGGGAATATAGCGACTAAAAAAAGTAAAAAGGGCATCAGTGTCACTGTCTAATGTTGATACTGCATCGTCGCTTAACCGCAGTAATTCAGATTGCAGTTGTGGCCAGGGAATAGTGAGATGCTCAAAAGCAACGACTTGCCAATATTGTCGGGTATCGAATAATAATTTATCTAGAAGTTGAAAGCGTTTGCTCGGTTCCACAATGGCCACGGTTGTCAGGGAAACAATACCCTTATTCTAGCGTAATTGTTGATGATATTTACGAGAAAAAATTAAGTGGATATACATTGGGATACAAACCAATGTCAAAATCGCTGCAATAATCAACACCCAAGATAGCTTAGGTTGTTCATTCTTCACTTCTGAATAAATAAAGCGCGATTTGTGTTCATGAAATTGACTCACATCTAAGTGATATAGCTGTGCTATCCATTGCCATTTTGCCGTCGACATTGTTCCAATTGGAATATTAGCCACCTTTATGAACTCCCTTAACTTCTCTGCCTCAAATGCGAGCTGTTCTAGGGGTTTTTGGGTAGCGTATTGCTGTTTAGTTATCGCTAAGGTTTCTTCTAGATGTAACATAGCGTACCGCCAACCTTTAAGGCACGCACGACGAAAACGTTTAACAAGCTCAGGACGGTTTTCTAGTACGCTTTCAGTAGTAAAGAGCACGTCAGCATAAACGTTTAAACCAAACTGCTTAGGGCAAATTTCACGGGTTGATAGACCGCTTTGCTGCACGGTATAGGGCTCATTGGTGCTATAAACTTGCATCGCATCAAATTTACCCGCGATAAAGTCTTTCAGTGGCTCACTGCCTGAATACAAGCGCATATTTTGTGTATTGACGCCTGCACGTTGCAACATCATGAGCAACTCACCGTTTTCTGTGTGTCCTAAATGACTGAGGCGTTTCCCCTGAAAATCACGGGGAACATAAATATCACTGTCGGCTCTTACCATCCAACAATAAGGAGAAGACTGTAGTATCGCAGCAAGCGCCACGAATGGCTTACCGTTGAGCCTTTGTTTCAGTAGACCAGAGTGAAACACACCGAACTGTGCTTGCCCGTATAGCACGCGAAAATCAACGTTAGGATTATTGGGATCGGCAGGAAGAATATGAACGTCTAATCCTTCTTCTTGATAGAACCCCTTTTCTTTTGCCATATAGTAGCCAGCAAACTGAAATTGATGCGTCCACTTTAACTGTAGCGTGACTTTTTCAAGAGCGGCAACCTGCATGCTAAACAAGAATAGTAATAACGCAGCATAGTAATGAAACATCGTATCCTTGCGTTTTTCAACTGATAATAGCTAACTATAGTTTACGGTGCTCAGGCTGCCATTAAGTTTGGATAAGTATTGAATGTGTCAGTGAGTTAAGTACTACTTTAACTGACTAAGGTTCAAAGCAGTTGTACTTTGCAATTCTCTATATGTGTACCTAGCATGTTCTTTAGGTGATGATAGATCTGCTCTTGACTGCCTTTGCACATAATGTCATAGCCATTACCATTATTCTTCTCGATGATCCCAAGGTAATTATCATCAATAGTAACAGACTCAACTTGCGCTATTGGCATCATAATTTTATTTGCCCCGTAGATGAGCATTAACTTCTCGCCCTCTTTTAATAACATTTGCTCTGGGCGTCTGTTGGTACCGATATCACCTTGGAGTACGACCGATATCACTGTAATTGCAAACGCAATTGGCAAGAAAAGTGTGTGTTCGATCAGATCTGGCCAAAGCGCACTCGCACCAAAATATAAACCCGCAAGCAGTGCAAACCTTGTAACTAACGTTATGAAGATGTCCTTGTTTTTTCTTTTTCTAATCATGTAATCCACTGATAAAATTAGATACTTTCATGACCAGCGTACCTAATTCAGTACTTATTATCCAGCCTTTTGCTTTGCTAACTGCTCGCCATGCAAAAAACGTGTAAAACACGGGTTATCTGTTTCTTCTTGAAACTGATACGCTAACTTAGCAAGATGTTCATCAAAGCGCTCATAATCACTGGGCTCTACTTCAAAAGCGGCTAATACATTCCCCTGTGCCGCACCGTGATTGCGATAATGAAATAAAGTAATATTCCAATTACAGCCGAGCATGTCTAAAAAGCGCGCTAATGCGCCTGGATATTCAGGAAATTCAAACCGTAATAAACGTTCATTCATGACGCTCGGCGGTTTGCCGCCTACCATATATCGCACATGTAACTTTGCCAGTTCGTTATCTGATAAGTCATCAAACAGGTAGCCATTTTGATGCAACGAGGCGGTTAACTCAGTTAGCTCTTGCTGGCCATTTCTAAGCCCGACACCAACAAAAATTTGCGCTTCGCCACAACCTGCATAGCGATAGTTAAACTCAGTGATCGCTCGGCCACCAAGAGAGTGACAAAAACGCTTAAAGCTGCCTTTTTCTTCAGGGATAGTCACCCCGAGCAATGCTTCATGTTTAGCACCTAACGCCGTTCTTTCGGCGATATACCTCAACCGATCGAAGTTTAAATTAGCGCCTGACAAGATAGCCGCAACACTCAGCCCCTTTTCACCCGTTTGCGTAAGCCATTTCTTCAAACCCGCGGTTGATAACGCGCCAGAAGGCTCTGCAGTTGCTCTCGTCTCCACAAAAATATCTTGAACCGCCGCACAAATTTCATCGGCATTAACCGTCACGACTTCATCACAAAACTTTTGTGCTAATCGAAAAGTTTCAGTGCCAATAAGCTTTACCGCCACGCCATCCGCAAAACCACCGACTCGCTCAAGCTCCACGGGTTTTCCCGCTTCTAACGCGGCTTTAAGGCATGCACTGTCCTCAGCTTCTACCCCAATAATACGGATATCAGGGCGAAGTGACTTCAAATACACAGCCATTCCCGCAAGCAAACCACCACCTCCTACGGGAATAAATACGACATCTAGTTCATCAAGTTGCTGAATTAACTCTCGCGCCACCGTACCTTGGCCGATGATCACATCTTTATCATCAAACGGCGGGACAAAAACACCATTTTGCGCTTCACAAAGATCTAGCGCGTATTGTTTTGCTGCATCAAAGTGATGGCCGTGTAAGATCACTTCACCACCGAGCTTACGAACCGCGTTGACCTTGATCTCTGGCGTAGTCACAGGCATTACAATGGTAGCGTGCTGACCTAGATGCGTTGCACTGAGTGCAACCCCTTGAGCATGATTACCCGCAGAAGCGGTATACACCCGCGATCCTTTCGGTAACTGACGTAGCTTGTTATACGCACCACGCAATTTGAAAGAATAGACCGGCTGTTGGTCCTCTCTTTTCAGCCAAATTTGGTTACTAAGCTGGGCTGACATTTGCTCTAGTTGATTCACTTGCGTTACCTCAACGAGCGGTGCCACATTCGCCTGAATTATGGCTCTAAAGTAATCAAGCTCTTGGGAAACCATCGCTAGCCTAACTCCTCTAGTTTTTGTAAGTCACGTACCGCGCCTTTGTCTGCACTCGTTGCTAACAGTGCATAGGCTTTTAGCGCGGGACTCACATAACGTTCTCTGTTAACTGGTTTGTACGCTTCTTTACCACGAGCGAGTTGCTTTTCATGGCGCAGCGCCAACTCGGTGTCGTCCAGTTTAACGTCAATACTGCGGTTATAGATGTCGATAGCGACAACATCGCCGTTTTCAACCAGCGCCAGATTGCCACCACTGGCAGCCTCTGGAGACGCATGGCCAATAGAAAGTCCAGAAGTACCGCCAGAAAAACGACCATCGGTAAGTAAAGCGCAGTCTTTATCTAGCCCCATCGATTTAAGATAGCTAGTTGGGTACAGCATTTCTTGCATACCCGGACCACCTTTAGGTCCTTCGTAGCGAATGATCACTACATCACCTTTCTTAACTTGGCCACCCAGTATCCCCTCAACGGCATCGTCTTGAGATTCAAATACTACAGCCGGCCCCGTAAAGCGCAGCATTTCATCGGCCACCCCGGCACTTTTCACGATACAACCATCAGGCGCTAAGTTACCTTTCAATACTGCAAGGCCGCCATCTTGCCTAAAGGCATGCTCGATGGAGCGAATACAGCCGCCTTCACGGTCTAAATCAAGCTCATCCCAGCGATACTCTTGGCTCATAGCTTGGGTGGTGCGGATCCCAGCAGGCCCCGCGCGATAGAAAGTTTGTGCCCGTTCGTTATCACGGTCTGCAGCATTCCAACGCGCAATAACTTCACCTAGATTTCCGCCAGCAACATGTCCCACTGAAAGGTCCAACTTATCGCCTCTGGCCAGCTCGTTGAGAATGGCCATAATGCCGCCAGCACGGTGAACGTCTTCAATGTGATATTGCTGCGTTGCCGGAGCAACTTTACACAAAAACGGTGTGCTACGAGATAAGCGGTCTATGTCATTCATATCAAAATCGACAAAGCCTTCTTGCGCTGCCGCCAATAAATGCAGCACGGTATTAGATGAACCGCCCATCGCGATATCTAATGTCATGGCGTTCATAAATGCGGCTTGGTTCGCAATGTTGCGTGGCAGCACTTGCTCATTGTCTTTACCATAGTACTCATCACATAAAGCCATGATGCGCTTTGCTGCGCCCAAATAAAGCTGTTGGCGGTCTTTGTGTGTAGCTAGTGTCGTACCATTACCAGGCAACGCTAAGCCCAGCGCTTCTAATAGACAGTTCATGGAGTTGGCAGTAAACATGCCTGAACACGAACCGCAAGTAGGACAAGCTGAGCGCTCTACTTGCTCAGAGTCTTCATCACTCACGGTAGGATCTGCGCCTTTCACCATAGCGTCGACGAGATCCAATTTTAAATCGATATCCGCTAAGCGAGTTTTACCCGCTTCCATCGGGCCGCCGGAAACAAAGATCACCGGAATATTCAACCGCAGTGCCGCAAGTAACATGCCTGGGGTGATTTTGTCGCAGTTAGAAATGCAGACCATGGCATCAGCACAATGAGCGTTAACCATGTACTCTACCGAATCTGCAATTAAGTCTCGAGACGGAAGCGAGTAAAGCATGCCGCCGTGACCCATAGCGATACCATCATCAATAGCAATGGTATTAAATTCGCGAGGTACGCCGCCTGCCTCTGTTATCGCATCAGCCATTAATGCGCTAAGTTGATTGAGGTGAACATGACCCGGAACAAATTGGGTATATGAATTCACGACCGCAACGATCGGTTTATGGAAATCACTGTCCGTCATTCCCGTTGCTCGCCACAATGCACGAGCACCCGCGCGTTGTCTGCCCTCTGTAGTTGTCTTGCTCCGTAATTTAGCCATGCTTCACCTTTTTCTCGGCTTTGCCGAGCTCCTCATTCCCACAATTTACAATGCGCTTTTGTTCGGGACGCTTGGCCCCGATTCCAATAAAATTATTCGTTTACGTATTCTAACCAGCCATTTTCGTCATCAGCTTGACCTTTAACCAAAGCGAAATAGGCCTGCTGTAACTCCTCCGTAATTGGACCTCTACCACCATTACCCACGGTAATCTTGTCTACGCTGCGAACAGGTACTACTTCCGCTGCGGTACCAACCATAAAGAACTCATCAGCAAGATAAAGCGCTTCGCGAGCAATTGGCTCTTCACGTACTTCATAACCGCGTTTTTTTGCCAAATGAATGATAGTGTCGCGCGTAAGACCAGGTAGAATACAAGCTGTGGTTGGCGGGGTATAAAGCACGCCTTTTTTCACAACAAATAAGTTCTCACCAGCACCTTCGCTCAGGTAACCATTAACATCAAGCGCGATCCCTTCAACATAACCATTACGCTTCGCCTCACCTGAAATAAGCTGTGAAGATAAGTAGTTCCCACCCGCTTTAGCCGCGGTAGGCATGGTATTTGGTGCAAGGCGGCTCCAAGAAGAAACACACACATCAACACCTTGCGCTAAGCCTTCTTCACCAAGGTATGCACCCCATTCCATCGCAGCGACTGTCATGTCTGCACGGTGAGATTTCGGGTTTAAACCAAGACCTACATGACCCAAAAATGCAAATGGACGAAGGTAAGCATTGGTAAAGTCATTTGCGCGGATTGTCTCTTTACACGCTGCGATTACTTCCTCTTTGGTAAAAGGAATTTCCATACGGTAGATCTTCGCGGAATCAAAGAGGCGTTGAATATGATCGGTTAAGCGGAAAACAGCTGGACCATTTGGCGTATCGTAAGCACGGATCCCTTCAAAAACTGAGCTGCCATAATGTAAAGCATGGCTAAGCACATGGGTGGTCGCTTGAAAATAAGGAACCATTTCACCGTTATGCCAAATTACTTCTGATGTTTGTGTCATTATTAACTACCTTAATTCTTCTAAATTGCCTGTTTCTGTAGTGTATGCAAGTCAACCGCTTGCACTTCTACTAGCTTACTCAGTTGTGAGGTTAATAAATAGATAGGTTTGTCACTATCTACGGTCATTTTGACGTGGAATAAATCATCTTGACCTTGTAATTCCAAATTCGTTAAGCGAAATCCGCGATGTCTGGCTACGCGTAAAAAGCGCTCCACTGCGATGCTCTGTTGTTTTACTGCAACGGTTAAATGGTGTTTCATGAAAGGCTCTCCGTCATCATTTCATCATTGGCAGCACCAGGTGGAACAAGCGGCCATACGTTTTCTTTATCGTCGATACAAGCATGTAAAATATAGGGCCCTTGCGCATTTACTATGGCGTCAACGGCATCATCTACTTGGTTTGCATGAGTAATTGTCTGCCCAGGAATACCGAATACGGCAGCCAATGAGACAAAGTCTGGATTGTCTGACAGGTCGGTTTCACTGTAACGACCGTCAAAAAAGAGTTGCTGCCACTGTCTCACCATACCCAGCCTTTGGTTGTCTAATATCAATATTTTAACTGGCAGGTTATTACGGCGGATAGTTGCCAACTCTTGAATATTCATCATGATGGAGCCGTCGCCAGATACCGTGATCACTGTGTTATCTGGACGTGCTATCTGTGCACCAATTGCAGCTGGTAAGCCAAATCCCATCGTGCCTGCACCGCCACTACTTAAATGATTGCTTGGATGACTGAATTTCATGTGCTGTGCCACCCACATTTGATGTTGGCCTACATCGCAGCACACTACCGCTGTATTGGGTAGCTTTTGGCTCAGTTGATTTAACAAATACGGTGCAAATACTTTTTCGCCAGGATAGTCATAACGCCACGCATGTTGACGTTGCAGTGCTTCGATGATCTCTAGCCATTCGGCATTCGTAACCACACATTCAAGTTGCGGCAATGACTGTTTTAAATCTGCAATAAGCGAAGCGGCTGCGGGTTTACGTTTGCCCACTTCTGCAGGGTCGATATCTAAATGGATCACCCTTGCCCCTGCAGCAAACTTTGCCAAATTCCCCGTTACACGGTCATCAAATCGCGCCCCGATACATACCAACAAGTCGCATTGCTGAACCGCCAGGTTCGCCGCTTGAGTACCGTGCATACCTAGCATTCCTAAGTCATAATCATAATCCGGCGTTACGCTACCCAAAGCTTTTAGCGTCGATACGGCCGGCATATGGGTCTTTTCTAAAAATTGCATCAGCTGTGACTGCGCATCGGCGCTTTGCACACCGCCGCCAATGTAGGCAACAGGTCGTTTAGCATCACATAATAATTGATTGGCTTTTGCTACTTCAGTTTGCGAAACCCTCGGCTGTTCGTCTTGTGGCGCAGCAAAAGGATGAAAAGGTACTTGAGCTAACTGGATATCTTTGGGAATATCGACCAACACCGGACCAGGTCGCCCAGACTGCGCTAAGTACATGGCTTCTTGTAATACTTCAGCCAAGTCTTCCGCTCGCTCAACCATGTAGCTGTGCTTAGTACATGACAAAGACATGCCCAGTACATCCACCTCTTGAAAAGCATCCGAACCGATAGCAGCGGTCGGCACTTGCCCAGTGATAGCCAGTAGCGGAACTGAATCCATCATGGCATCAGCAAGTGCGGTGATAAGGTTCGTTGCGCCGGGTCCAGAAGTGGCGAAACAAACCCCAAGCTTACCTGTACTGCGAGCATACCCAACAGCAGCAAAACCAGCACCTTGCTCATGGCGAGTCAAGTAGTGCTTAACTGGCGCGCCATACAAAGCGTCATAAATGGGCATGATGGCACCACCTGGATAACCAAATACGTGTTTAACGCCTTGCTCTTCTAGCACCTTGATAACAAGTTGTGCGCCGGTTGTTGGATTGCTCATGATCTGCTCTCAGTTGCCTTTTTTATACCCTAAAACGAAAACGCCCCCCGAACCTTTTGGTGCGGGGGGCGTTTATGCTGATACTTTTCTTACAGCACTAACTAGCCCCCGCGGTAATAATAATCACCACGTTGATAATCACGACTAGTAGAGTTGCTGTTAGTAACATTGCTTGAATTCCGTAAATTTAAACTTGGCAATCATTCAGTGTAAGCACTGTGCTGCCTCTTTTTCTATTAATACCGCGCCTTACACACTGAAGTCAACACAAAAAACTATGCTATTTAAAATTAAAAACCTGAACTTAACGCATAAAAAAACCAAAAAACCAAAAACTAAAGAATTAAAACAACCACAAATTTTAAAATTCGAATTTTCTATTGGTTCAGTTTCGATATAACGAAAAATTTACTTTCTCGATTTCCCTATATGAAATTTTTTCTACCGCCTAAGCGCACTTCATTTTTTAGTGACATTCACATTTCGATATCGCAGACTGACCCTTTAAAACCAACAGGGATCATTACTATGGTTAAAGTATTTTCACCATTGTTATTTATTTATCTTTGCTTAAGCCTTTTCAGCAATCTCGCCAACGCAGAAGTTGGCCTGTGGAAAATAGAAAAGGACAACAAAACGTCGTACTTATTTGGTACCGTCCACGTCGGTGACGAACAAATGCATGGTTTACCTGCCAAGGTAAAAAGCGCCATTGCGAGCAGTGATAGAGTCATGGTTGAAGTGAACTTAGAGGCGCTCTCTCCATTTGCGATCCAACAGCGCTCCATGCCATTTATGCTGTTAAAAAACAACCAAACTCTAAAAGACCAACTCTCTGCAGAAGTCTATCAGAAGCTACAAGACTACTTTTCGAAAAAACAAATAGATATCGCCTTATTTGAACGCTATGCGCCATGGGCCGTGATGGTAACTATGCTACAACTGGAATATCAAAAGCTTGGATTTACCGATACCAACGGCATCGATAAACAAGTAATAGCCTATGCAAACGAAAAGAAGATCCCAATTGGTGAATTTGAAACCTTAGAGTATCAGCTTGAAATGTTCAGTCAGCTGAGTATTCATAGTGACGCTATGCTCAAGGAAACATTTGCACAGATGTCTGATTTGAATACCTACTTCTTGGATTTAGTTTCCGCATGGCGAAGCGGCGATTTGGAGAAGTTATCGCATTACTACCAGGTAAGTTTTTCGGATGACAAATACGGCAAATTAGCCGAGCAACTGATGATCATTGAACGCAATAATAACTGGGTGCAAATGCTTAAAAAGCAACTCCCTAATGAATCAACGTTTATTGCCGTTGGTGCATTACATCTTGTTGAAAAATATGGCCTTGTTGAGCAACTTAAAAATAACGGCTATTCAGTCACCCGACTATGACGCTCAGCGTTATCTTGCTAAGAGGTAAGTAGTTTACTTTGTGGGCGTGTTAAACAAGTACTTCCATCAACATGCCCTAAAAAAATAAAAATCTTTTTAAACCTTTTCATTTTTATTTGCGACTTACCTTTCAAACACTCTCGTTAAAGGTAAAAAATAATGAAAAAGTTAGCGTTAGTTTTAGCATTAAGTGCAGCGGCAATGACTGCACAAGCAAAAGATTCAAAAACCATTACAGCATCATTCCCAAGCAATAGCCTAGCCGAGTTAGAAGTGGATATTTCCGTAGGTAAAATCGATCTACAAACTTACAACGGCAACACCATAGAGGTCGAAATTTTGGTTGAACCGAAAGAGTCAGACAGTTGGTTTGGTAAACCAGATGTAAGTGAAGCTACCCTAAACAGCAACACATCGGGGGATAAGCTTTCACTTGAAATCAATTCGGATGATTATGAACTATCTTGGCAAGTTAAGGTGCCTGTTAATTTGGCCTTAGATGTTGAGGTTGGTGTTGGCAAAATTGATATTCAAGATCTTAATAACTCTGCTGATTTAGAGGTAGGCGTAGGAAAAATTAAAATTGAGACTACCACCACCGATTTCAAAAAGGTGTCTTTAGATTCAGGTGTTGGTAAAACGGCAATGTCAGGTTTTGGCAACGTAGAAACTTCTGAAAAGAGTATGGTTGGCTCAACAACAGACTATCGTGGTCAAGGCCAGTATTCCATCGATGCAGAAGTCGGGGTTGGAAATATTCGTTTAAGACGAGACTAAGTCTCCACACTCATTCAGTAATAGCGCCACTTTGCTATGCAGCACATCCGGGTGCAACGGCTTATACAAATGAGCCGTTGCGCCAAGTGCGTAGACCTTATCTAAATCCTCCGCATTAGTATTTGCGGTCACGACCAAAATAGGCACGGCCGGATCTAGCACTCTCAAACGCTCAGTGGCTTCAAAGCCATCCATCACAGGCATATTTAAATCCATTAGCACGATATCGAACTTACCCACCTCATATACTTCAAGGGCACCTTCACCATGTTCAACATGCGTTACTTGTTTGGCTACGGGCTGGAGCATTTTTTCAATCACGCGCGCATTTAGTAAGTTATCTTCCACTAGTAAAATGCGAGCTGACACCAGCTCCACTTTACGAGCCTGCGTCTGTTGGTTGTCAATTTCAATGGGAACTCTCAAGGTTGCTCTTATACCCGTTGGCTCCCTCGCAATAAAATCTAATCGTCCCCCAAGCGCTGAGGTGAGTAATTGGCAACGTTTAAGTCCTAACTGCGTGCCTTGAAAATGCTCGCTATGCACAGTTTCTCGTAACTGCTGATAGTCGAACCCGGGCCCTGTATCTTCAACAACAAATTCTAAATATGGCGTATCTTCATCTACAACCAAATCCGCAAATACTTGAATGCTGCCACGCTCTGTAAATTTAATGGCATTATTAACCAATTCACCGATCAACCAACCAACACGCTTACAATCACAATAACAAGTCACATCTAACTCATTACTCAATGCCAAATTAAAAGCGAGAGATTTCTTGTGTGCGGTTAGTTGAAAGGCAATACAGGCTGACTTTATTACTTCTCGCAACGCGACTTGATGACGCTCAATTACCACTTCTTGCTCGGAAAGGTTATTAAAATCTTGAACCGAATAAAGTAATACATCCAATTGATTTACCGCGCTTTTCACATGCTGTAAGTGTTGGATTTCTTTGTTACTCAGATATTCATCTAAATACCCATGAATGGCCTGCAACGGCGTTCTTAGCTCGTGACTAACACGTGCTAAAAATCGTGATTTTGAGTGTAGTGCATCGTCGGCAAGCTTTCTTGCCGCCTCTAATTTATTAATTGCTTCAGCAATTTCTCGCGCCATTGGGCGAAATACAAATTTCGCTTCTATAAACAGCAGCAACAGTCCGAGCAGCCAAATTAACAATTCAATTTTCCTCACCATCTCTGTCTTACTTCGCGCTTGCTGCTCGAATAGTGAAACTGCCTCATTCAGTTTTGGGAGTAAATGCTGAGATGCAGTAAAGATTTGTTCCACCAGTTGAGGAGTGGATTGCTGTAACTGAGACCTTGATAAAGTGATAAAAGTATTACTTTGTAAATCCAATTGCACTGGCTCTTGGTAGTAAAGCGCTGCAAGCGCCTCATTCAAATAAATAGCCTCTCCTCCCTCTGTTTTAGTTAAAAACTCATGATTACTTTCAAATTTATCAATGGTTTGACGCAGCTCCTCACTGTCTCTTTTATCCTCTTGTGCACTGAAAAGCGCGATGCGCTGGGACAACATCCGCTGCATACCCGCAATATTAATTACGTGCGCGTCTTGGCTCTGCTGATACAGTAAATACTGCATAATCCCCATCGCCATCGACAGCAATATAGCCATAGCAAGTAATGCCCCGATATAACGATTTTTAACTTTATTTATTAACGACATATTTTTGTTTTTCATCTCATAGCATTGTCTCAGCTGCAATGTTAAGTGTAGTTAACAATCGTATTATTTACAGTCCGATGCTTGACACCTAGACGGCCAAAATGTTTCAATGCGTGTTCACCCTATTTAGATAGTTTGATGCCACGGCGTCAAATTAAGGGCTGGAAGAGGTGCGTTATTCAGGTAACTAAGTGAAGGAGAGCAAACTCCGTTGCAGCTTAGTGAGGGGAATATACGCCGAGAAATTGAGTTATTGTTTGCTAATACTCATTTCGGGCGACTGGGCTGAATCCCAGCGACTGTCACCAACATACTTGGTGGAGAGCTTCTGGTCTTAGAAAAATAAGGCCATTGGCTGCCTTATCCTTTTTAAGTCCATTGCTCTTCGAATTTTAACGGTTCGAAGTTTGGACACCCTCCTAACTCCGAACATGATTTAAGTTCGGTAGAGATGAAATCACAATTCAACTTATCTGACTATCCGTTGTGGACGGCTTTAGTAACGCCTTTTGATGCTGAAAATCAGGTTGATTTTAGCGCATTAACGACGCTTGTACGCGATCAAGAGCAGGCTCGTAACGGTATTCTTTTACTAGGCAGTACCGGCGAAGGCCTTGCGCTTACCCAACAAGAGCAGCAACAAATCGTTGAGTTTGTTTGCCAGCTCGCCCCAAGCGTACCACTAATGGTTGCCGTTGGCGGTAGTAATCTTGAGCAGCAAACACAATGGGTGCGCTTTTGTAATACGCAGCCCATTCATGCACTCTTACTTGGCTCACCAATCTACGCAAAGCCCGGCAAAGTTGGTCTGGCGCATTGGTTTAGCACACTACTCGATGAGAGCCACAACCCTTGCATGCTCTACAATGTACCCGGTCGCAGTGCCGTTGCCATCGCCCCTGAACTACTCGGCGAACTAGCTTGCCACCCTAATCTGTGGGCACTAAAAGAAGCCAGTGGTGATATTGCCACCTTTGAAGCATTTCGTCAGGCAGCGCCTGATGTCGCAATCTATAGCGGCGACGATGGCTTAATGCCCTACTTTGCACAAGCAGGTGCAACGGGTCTGGTGTCTGTTGCAGCAAACGCATGGCCGCAGCAAACCGCAGAATTTGTAAGGCGCTCGTTAAGCGGCACCTCTCCTAATTTATTTACCACCTGGTCAGAAGCTGCAAATAGCTTATTTGCAGTGGCAAATCCCATACCAGTCAAAGTGTTAATGCACTTGCAAGGGAAGCTCACAAGTCCAAACTTGCGCCCGCCACTGACACATTTGGAACTCACCCATACCGATGCGATCACTCGCGCGAACGAAACGATTTTATCTTGGAATTAAGGCAGTAAACATGAGCTGGTTAACCCTACTAAACGATTTAGAAAATGGCACAGTACGTGCTGCAACACAGGATGAGCAAGGCCATTGGCATGCTAATGTAGAAGTAAAACAAGGGATCCTTGAAGCATTTAGAAATGGCGTAAATACGGAATTCCCGGGTGGATTTGTTGATAAAGACAACTTAGCACCACGCGGATTTGCTGCCCAAGATGGCGTTCGTATGGTTCCTGGCGGAAGCAGTGTGAGACGTGGCGCTTACGTCGCAGCGGGCACAATCATTATGCCACCGGCTTATGTCAACATTGGTGCCTATATTGATTCAGGTACTATGGTAGATAGTCATGCGTTGGTTGGTTCTTGCGCGCAAATTGGTAAAAATGTGCACCTTAGTGCAGCAGTGCAAGTGGGTGGCGTATTAGAACCAGTTGGAGCAAGTCCTGTTGTTGTTGAAGACGATGCCTTTATTGGTGCAGGCTGTGTATTGGTTGAAGGGGTTGTTGTTAAACGCGGTGCCGTATTAGCACCGGGCGTGCGCCTTTCAGCAAGTATTCCAGTCTATGATTGCGTGAACGAGCGCTTGCTTGACAAAGGTGAAGCCATCCCTGAAAACGCGATAGTGATCCCAGGCTCTCGTCCAGCTTCAAGTGAGTGGGCACGCGCGCAAGGATTAAGTATGTCATGCGCACTTATAGTAAAATACCGTGATGAACAAAGTGATGCATCACTGGCGCTGGAAGAGGTTCTACGCTAATGACTTGGTTGAGCACGTCACAGCGAATTGCAGCTGAGGCATTGATCCAGCAACAAGATACGCCATTCTTTTGCTACGATTTAGATAAGCTAAGTGCGCATGTTAAGCCCTTAGTTGATCAGCAAATCGTTAAGCTTTGGTATGCCGTAAAAGCGAATCCGTTATCACATATCATTAAAACCCTAGATAACGCAGGGTTTAACTTTGATGTGGCATCTAGCGGCGAGCTTGATCAGGTGTTATCTCAAGGGATCGCACCTGAACGCGTGCTCAACACAGGTCCTGCCAAATCGCTAAAGCAGATCCGTCATTTTGCCACACAAGGCGTACGTATTTTCGTGGCTGAAAGTCACAATCAAGTACGCTGGTTAAATCAAGTGGCCGAAGAGTTTGAGCTTCAATTTGAAGTTTTACTGCGGGTGCAGTTACGCTTTGATAAAGCAGAGCACAATCCACTTGGTGGCAATACGCTGACTCCTTTTGGTCTTGGCGCAGAGCAGTGGCAAGCCCTAACTTTAAGTGACTACACCTACCTAGACTTTGTCGGACTGCATATTTTCCAGTGGGGCAATATGCTCTGCAGCGATACGCTCGCTGAACTTTGGCAGGCAATGGTTGCACCTTTAGTTCAGCTCGCTGCTGATTTAGGGATTACTCTAAAGGTGCTCGACTTAGGTGGCGGCCTTGGCATTCCCTATGATAGGCAAAGCCCTTCTCTCGATTGGCAGAAATTATTAGACACGCTCGCATTAATAAAAACCGCCACGCAAGTGCAAGAATTATGGATGGAGTTAGGCCGCTATGCGGTTGGCGAATGTGGTTTTTATCTCAACCCTGTGGTGGAACAAAAGCAAAACTACGGAGAACAACAACTGATTGTCGCAGGCGGTGTCAATCACCTGCTGCGCCCAGCCGTTACCGGACAAGCTTTCCCCGCTGAATTGTTACGCCAGTCTCAAGCTGAGGCCACAGACTTTCATATTCATGGCCCACTTTGCACTGCATTGGATAAATTAGGCACCCTAGTCTTACCAAGCGACAGTGCCGATGGCGATTGGCTTGTTTTCAGTCAGTGTGGCGCTTACGGCTACACCGAAAGTATGCCGTTCTTTTTATGTCATGAGCTCCCAGCAGAGTACATCATCTCAGGTGGAGAAATCAGCTGTGTCCGTGAAGCAGAGCCCGCTTCAAGTTATTTGAGGTAAACATGAATACCATTACACAACAACATATTCAGGTTGGTGAAATTGCCAACGGCTTGCCTTTGACTATTCCGGTCTATCGCATTAAAGGCGATGGCAGTGGGCCTAAGGTGTATATTCAAGCGAATATGCATGGCGCCGAAGTGCAAGGTAATGCAGTGATTTATCAGCTACTAGAACAGTTGAAGCAATTGTCATTAAAAGCGGACATCACCTTAGTGCCTTACGCAAACCCGATTGGTTGTAATCAGAAATCTGGTGAGTTTACCTTAGGTCGATTCGATCCAATTACAGGCACGAATTGGAATCGGATGTACATCAACCATTCCGGGTTGGTTGCCGAGTTTGTGGAGCAAAATCCAACGCTTTCAATTACAGAAATCACTCAGCAATTTCGCCAACAATTAGTTGAGCACACCCAAGCGCTACTTGATGGGCCCTTAGATAGGTTGACAACGGGTAAGCGCATCGCCTTGAATTTGCAACGCCTAGCTCATGAAGCTGACATTGTCTTAGACCTTCACACGGGGCCAATTTCAGCAAAACACCTGTATTGTCCTGAGTATGCAAAAGACAGCGCTCGATATTTTGATATTCCGCATGTGTTACTTATTCCAAGTGACTTTGGTGGAGCAATGGATGAAGCTAGTTTTTGTCCATGGTGGAACTTGCAGCAAGCCTACCAGGCTGTAGGCCGAGAGATCCCAGTGTTAACCGAAGCGTTTACGGTTGAACTTGGCTCTCAAGAAAAAATTGATTTAGCGGAAGCATTGGATGACGCTAATAGCATTTTGAGCTACCTGAACCATAAACAGGCCTTTCAAGACGCGCACTTTATGCCACAAAGCATCACCCGTTACGTCTGTCGACTAGAGAATTATCGCACCTTTTATGCACCAATGAGTGGCATGGTGGAATATACGGCAAAGCTTGGAGAGCATATCAAGGCAGGTCAAACCATCGCCAAAATTCTCAGAATGGAGCGCTATTTATCAGAAACGTCCTTAAATGAGATCAAGTTGGACGAAGATGCCATCGCCATTTTGCACTTTGCCTCTGCTAGTGTGAATCAAGGCACTGAGCTTTATAATTTCTTTACTCAAGTTGAAACGCTTTAACTCGAGTACTTTTATTGCGTGAGAGTAAGTCAAAGCAAACAAGCTCTGCTTGTTTAGCTTAACGCTTACTAAGGTATGGCGGCGATAGCCGCCACCTTTTTCTTATTCGTACGTATTTCGCTTTCTGACATTTTTGACCTTCGAGATTCATTTCCCTTTCATTATCATTGGTTAATAATGTAATCAATTGTACTTACTCTCGGCGCACACAGGATGAAACTTACATACTTATCAATACCGGCTTTAGCCTTGCTTACCTTGCCACTTTACGCTCAAGAAGCCCAACAGGAAGATGAAATAGATTTAGTCAAACAGTGCGTGCTAAACGCGGTATTAACTGGAGAAAAAGATAAAACCATAGAGCAGGTCCGTACCGAATGTGCCGAGGCTGATGCAGATAAAACCTTAAGCCAATTAGATAAACGCATGGCCCGTGAACGTGTAACGGAAAAAAACCGTAATGTCTTAACACCACATAAGCGCAATTATATTTTGCCTGTGTCCTATATGACCAATGTCAACAGCAGACCATTCGATGGTCTAAAAGCCATTGATGATGAAGACGGCGAGCCAATCGACAACTTTGAAGCCAAATACCAAATCTCGTTAAAAGCGCCTATTTATAAAAACTTTTCGGATAAAGATCAGGCAATCTATTTTGCTTTTACACTGCAGTCATATTGGCAGCTGTATAACAAAGATGTGTCTTCGCCGTTTCGTGAAACCAACTATGAGCCAGAAATCTTTTGGATTAACTTTTTAGATGATGAAAACGTGCTGTGGGGCGATGAGATGGCCTTTGTACTTGGGATTTCTCATCAATCTAACGGTCGCAGTCAACCAAACTCCCGCTCTTGGAATCGTATCTACGCGAATTTTATTTGGGAAAACCGAGGCTTTGTATTCAGCTTTAAACCCTGGTACCGCTTACCGGAAAATGATAAGGACGATGCATTAGATCCGCGTGGAGACGACAATCCAAATATCGATGAGTACTTAGGTCACTTTGAGTTTAGTGGGGTATATCGCCACGAAGAGCATGAGTTTGGCTTTATGTGGCGCAATAACTTAAACAGCGATAATCGCGGTGCAATTCAGCTAGACTGGTCATTCCCGATTTGGGGAAGGTTGCGTGGCTACGCACAGTACTTTAATGGCTACGGCGAAAGCTTAATAGACTACAACACGCATACCCAAAGGCTTGGTATTGGCGTATTGCTCACTGATATTCTTTAAGCACATTCGAATACAAAAAAGCTCTGAACACTCAGAGCTTTTTCGTTTGGAAAGCTGAGAATAATTCTCTGCTTATTGCGGTTTAATCACCACAAATTGTCCCTCAAATTTAGCAACTAGCATGTCACCATCATAGACACTCACTGGCACCACATATTTTGCTTTGCCAGCCGTCTCTAGCGCTTTTAATTCACCTTCACAGTCCGCAATGGTAACCGTTGCCGCTGGTGCCGTGGTTAAAGGTTTTAGGTATTTAATATTGGCGTCAGCCAACACAATATCTCCCTCTAAGCCAAGCTCTTTAAGTGCTAAATAAGTCGCCCCCCAGCCCGTTAGCGTCGCCATGCTATATATAGAGCCTGCAAACATCGAGTTGTGTAAATTGAGGTTCGCTTTTAAATCAGCCTTAGTGGAAAACTGCCAGTCGGTATAGCTTTCGACTTTAATCCCCATCGCATCACTGATTGGAATAGACTCGCGCCAAGTATTTTGTAATACATGGGTCCAATCTGGCTGCCTAAACCAGCCCGGCTCTGTAGGTCGTTGTTTTACCATTTTCCAGTGCTGTACATCGCCATAGGCTAAGTGTGCCTTTTCAACCACTTCGTAGCCATGACGCTCGTAAAATGATAACGCGCGCTCTCGAGCATACAAAACCAGCTCTTCTGCTTTTTGCGTCCAAGCAATAACCTCAAGCTCATGTAGCAAACGGCTACCTAAGTGATGACCTCGATGCCCTTCTGCAACGGCCATATAACGTACTTGTGCTTGCTTATGATTGTTAAAATGGAGCCTAGCTACGCCTAGCACTTCACCATCATTATTTTTAATGTAGCGATGTTCAGCTTCTTGTTCTAAATCATCCTGTTCGCTGCCACGAGGTTGATCCCATGGCGCTCTTAACACCTGCCAGCGTAACTGGTAATAGGCTTGCCAATCTTCGCTGCTTTGTGGTGAAGTTACCTCAAACATCACTGACTCCTGTTTTGTTATTAGCCTGTTAAACGACTTTGAATCTCGTACGGATACACCCTACAAGATAAGCTCAGTGTAGGGAATAAAATGCGCCAAAACACTTATCCTTTAGTGTAAAAACTGGTGGACAAGCTGGCATTCACAAAATCCTCGTCTATGATGATGTTATCATGGGAGAATTTATTACGCATTCAGGCACTATCAGCAACGATTTTGTGGACCGGAGCCACCAGCTAGGACACTTGCTATATTGGCATAAACAAGGCAGAAATAGCATCCAAGTGCGCCAAGAGAAATCGTTAAGATGGCTTCTGATAAACAACACATTACAATCCGTTGTGGAGTTAAACCACCCGGAGCACTTGTTATTTCCTCATTTAAAAACATTCGCGAGTCGCTGGCAGCAAGTCGCCCCGCCAACTAGCGTACTGGAGCTGGGTCTTGGCGCAGGTGCCATCCGTGATTACCTCAATGCCACTTATCCAAATTGTCACATTACCACCATAGATAACAACCCAGATGTGATCCATTGTTACAAACGCTACTTTGGTGGCGACCCTTTGTGCGATGTTAATTGTGTTGATGTATTTAAAGCGTTGCAACAAGGCAAACGCTACGATTGGATTGTGCTCGATTTATTTAGCGAACTTGAGCCTCCCATCTTCTTGTTTCAGCACCAGTTTTATCGCCTACTCAGAGCTGCTATTAATGATGGGGGTCGACTGTATATCAACTTTTTAACTGAGCATGAGTCGCAGCTCAAGCAACTTCAACACTTATTAATTACCAACTTTGGTAAAAAGCCCTTTATCGAAAAAGTGCCGGACTACGCCAATATGATTATCGAGGTTAAACGCTAGGGCCTGTTGATCTTTCAAGTTTGTTTTTGCAGCAGTTTGATTGGTATTTATACAAGGCAGAGCCAGCGTTGCATAGTCATTCTATGTAAGTCTGGCGATAAAGACTTTGTGCTCCTGCAAAGTCACCTTACCCCACATCCTTGTGGGGCAACACAGAGAAAATGCAAATCAAGCGCTGCCCTTTGGGTTCATCTGAGTACGCTTTGTTCATTGTTGCTCAACTTTTGCCTAGATTACTAGGCGGCAAGTCGAGCGTCGCGACCAAAACACACTCAGAAGAACAAAAATCAAACAGCAAAGGTCAACAGGCCCTAGCATTTGTTGATCTTAGACTTTTACGTTAAATCACTATTCAACATTAAAGTTAAAAGTCACTGGGCCATCATTCAGTAAACTCACCTTCATATCCGCAGCAAATTGTCCCGTCGCGACTTTCAACCCTGCTGCCTTAGCTTGGGTCACAAAGTATTCGTAGAGTGTATTCGCTTGCTCAGGCGTTCCTGCGCTCGAAAAACTTGGCCTCATGCCTTTTTTGGTGTCTGCCGCCAAGGTGAATTGCGATACAACTAATAGTTCGCCTTCAATGTCTTTTAAACTTAAATTCATTTTTCCTTTGTCGTCAGTAAAAATACGGTAGTTACTTACCTTGTGCAGTAACTTATCCGCCGTTTGCTCCGTATCCGACTTTTCAACGCCTAATAGTAACAATATCCCCTGAGCAATTTGGCCTACAACCTCACCTTCTACTTCTACCTTTGCTTCGCTGACCCTTTGAATTAGTCCTTGCACTACCTACCTCTTGTGACTGCTAATGATGCTGAATTTTGCACAGTAATAGATCAGCCGCTCGCCTTATTGCTTCTGCATAAACGGGGTTAGCACTACAATGCCCAACCCCATTCAAAATCAACAACTGCGCCTTAATGCTTTGTGCTAACTGATGAACCGGTGCGTATCGACACATTAAATCATGCCGACTGTGAATAAACCAGATAGGTAAGTGATTGAGCTGATGTGCATCGGCTGTAATTTGCTGTGTTTTGATAAAGCACTGGTGACTAAAAAAATGCACCATATGCTGTGCTTTACTGAGCTGTTTGTCTGCTTTGCAGAGCCTAATACCTTGCGTATCGCTATCCGTTGTGATCAGGTTATCCCACTCACACCAGCGCTGTGCTGCTTTTCTTTTGAGTAACTCATCCTCGCCAAAAAGTGCCGAATGGTAATGGTCTAGCAAGGATTCCACAGTTTGTGCACCTTGTGCAAAGGCAAGATACTGCTCTGGATAAATTTGTGCGGGGGCACCTTGGCTACCATAAAGCCAATGAAGATCCGCCTCATTACCCAAAAAACTCGACCACAACACCATCCCCAAGACATCTTCACGATGTTGCTCAGCATAAAGAAGTGCCAACATGGCACCGAAAGACTCTCCGGCGAGT
Source organism: Pseudoalteromonas sp. NJ631 (assembly GCF_000276645.1). Classification (NCBI taxonomy): domain Bacteria; kingdom Pseudomonadati; phylum Pseudomonadota; class Gammaproteobacteria; order Alteromonadales; family Pseudoalteromonadaceae; genus Pseudoalteromonas; species Pseudoalteromonas sp. NJ631. The sequence goes on along the minus strand of NZ_AKXJ01000018.1, from coordinate 18,217 downwards.
ACAACCTTTTGCAGTCCTAAATGCGCACGAATGGTGTGAATGTCTTTCAGCAGATTCGCGGTATTTATATTGTTAAAGTCAGTTGGGGTTGAGTTGCCACAGCCTCGCTGACTAAACAGGATGATGCGGTATTTTTGCGGATTGAAATAACCAAGTACATTACGACAATGGCCCTGACCTGGGCCACCATGCAGCATGATAAGTGGTGTGCCATCACTGCAGCCATATTCCTCTATGCCCAATTGATGTCCTTCACCTACCGCGAGATGAAAGCGACGCAATGCATCGCCATGTTGATACAATAAGCTCATAATTCCCCCTTGGGGGCTTAAGCTAACCGCTATCGGTAAAAGCTAAAGTCCCTGCGCGTCTGGTGGGTCAAACTCCGAGCTTGTATCTAGTCCTGCGGCTTCCATATCTTGGGTTAAGCACACAGTAAACTCCGCACCTAACAACACCACTATCCAAGATAAATATACCCAAACAAAAAGAATAGGTACTGTTGCGAGCGCCCCATAGATAACTTCGTATGAGGGAAAATGGCTAATGTATAATGCAAAGCCTTTTTTCGTTAGCTCGAATAACAAAGCTGCAAACAAAGCGCCAGGAACCGCGGCTCGAAATGACACACTGGTATTTGGTACTAAAGTATAGAGCATGATGAAGCCAACCATAGAAATTAAATAGGGCAACATCTTAATTAGTGCACCACTAAATCCTGGGATCCCTTGATCGGCAAATGTCACTAAAGAAACGATATAAGATGTCATACCAATACTCGCGCCCAATAGCACAGGGCCAAGCGTGAGCACCATCCAATAAATTGCAAACGAAATCATCAATGGGCGCTTTTGCTTCACTCGCCAAATTCGGTTGAGTGTGGTGTCAACATTACGAATAAGTAACAAAGCCACGACGGCCAAGAAGCTAACCCCTACAGCTGTCATCTTATTCGCGTTGCCAGTAAACGCACTGATGTGCTCTTTAATAGTGTCCGTCGATGTTGGCACAAAGTTATTGAACACAAAGTTTTCAATTGCAAAACGCGTATCTTCAAATCCAGGAAACGCCGAAAAAATGGCTACACCAACCGCAACTAAGGGGACTAACGATAACAGTGTGACATACGCTAAATAGCCCGCGTTGACCGTGATCTGGTCCTCAATACACCGCTTACTATAGCGGCGCCACCAGCTAGGCTGAGAATGTAAGAATCGCAGTGCTACGACCTTCATTTCGGTTATTCTTTGCATCATAATCAAGTTAATATTCATGGATCACTTTACACATCATAACAATCCCCGCCATAATTTATAGTGCTAAATGGTCACGTGGCCACTTACTGATTATTGACCTTCTAGAGCCCGGGAGTGCAAATGAAGAAACTCACCTTAAGCGCAGTGTTACTTTTACTCGTTACTGGCTGCCAAAGTGCCTATTACGCCACCATGGAAAAGTTTGGTGTGCATAAACGCGAGATATTGGTTGATCGTGTCGAAGAAACCAAGGAGTCCCAAGAGGAATCACAAAAAGAGTTTCAATCGGCATTGGAAAGACTCACCACCTTAATTAATTTTAACGGTGGTGAATTACAAGAAGCCTATAACCTGCTTAACGATGACTACCAATCATCCCTTGCCGCCGCAGCTGAAGTAAGTAGCAATATAGACAAAGTGGAAGACGTGGCTAATGCGCTATTTGACGAATGGCAAGATGAACTTGAGCAATATTCGAGTGCAAACTTAAAACGCGAGAGTGCTAAGCAATTAAGCCAAACACAACGCCAATTTGAACGCTTACTTCGCTCAATGCGCAGCAGTGAAGCCAAAATGCAGCCCGTGCTCGACTCACTACAAGATAATGTGCTGTACCTTAAACACAACTTAAATGCACAAGCGGTAAGCGCTATTAAAGGTGAGTTTACGGGGTTAAAGCGTGATATTAGCGCCCTAATCGCAGATATGAACCGTTCTATTGAAGATTCGAACAAGTTTATTGCTGAGATGAACGCACGTAGAGCTTGAGTATCTTAGTCATTACGGGTTAAAAATAAGACTAAATAGCGTAATCCAAAAGGGCATGTCTCACCGCTATATTGACTTGCACTTATGCGAATACGATTAAAGGCCATACTAATCAGGAGACTAGTATGGCCTTCGAATTAAACAGTCAATATTGACCCGTGTCGTAATTTAATGAGGAGTAGGACTCCCCATAAGTAATTGCCATGCAGCAGCCATATAAGTTTGATATTCAAGGATTGGTACTTGCTGCTCAACATTTTGAGCACCCAGTTTTGGGTTAACCTGATAGCTATAAAACTGCTCACCATCACCTTGTTTCCAAACTCGCTCCGTATCTCGAATTGTTTTATAACCAAAAACATTTTCTGGTGCTTCAGAACCAACAAGTGAATGGCCAAAACTAGAAAATGATGTGTTGGGCCTCGCTATCAAGTCCATAATTGTAGCTGTGATATCCATATGTGAAGCAATTGTTCGGTTACTCAATTTAGGTGAAACCCCTTGCCCCAGTAAAAGAATTGGGACATGGGTAAGTTCGTACAAGTTAGGCTTAGCATGAAAATAGCGGCGGCTGTAGTGATCTCCAGTAATGATAAATAGCGCATCAGGATATTTGCGTTGCATATTATCAACAAACTGTCCCATCATTTGATCTGAATACCACAAGTGCCCAAGAGTGTTGGCAGATAGCACCTCATCACCCATTAGCTGAAACTGGGCTGGGTAGTCTCCATTTTTCCAAGGATAATCACTAGCTGATAAATCCAAATTAAATGGACCGTGATAGCTAGTAGTCATAATCAAGTTAAAGCTATTTTCTGGCACTGACTGGCTAACGAGATCAAATAGCTGCCCATCATCAACCCCCCATACACCGGCACTGCCCTTACCTCCTGCATTTGCCGCCGAATAAATATGATCGACGCCATGTCTACTCATAAAATCACCTACTGTTTGCCAAGACAATAAGCCACCATAAAAAAATTGTGATGTATAACCTTGTCCCTCCATCAAATGGATTAGCGAGTAAGTATGAGCCTTACTCGTGAGGCTGCTCATGTTAATACCACTAAATGGAATCCCTGTAACTAGACTGGATAATGAGTTCATTGTGCTTGAAGCAGCAGGCAATGCTTGTTCAACATAAATACCCTTTGCTTTTAGTCGATGAAAATTTTCTGTTAGCGCCAAATCCCTATATTTATCCTGCAGAGGCCAAGAATCAAAGCTTTCCATCACAATGTAAAAAATGCGAGAAGGTTTTTGAATTAAGGGCCCCATACTACGAGTCTCATTATTTAGCAGCGCATCATCAACCTCATGCTTATCGGCTAAATAAGGGTTAGTACTTGACGTGGTGAGCTGATTTAATTCACCGTAGTCTTGTATCGCGTAGAAGAAACTGCGAAATGGGTTAATAACTAAGTTGTTTACAAATGGATCCGTGGTGACGGCTGACCACTTTCTCGATGCAGGACGGGAGTCAAATGAACCTCTAGCAGCGCAAACGAACATAACGAACACCAATATCGAAATAACCGCTTGTTTGATTCTGCTCTTCGGACAAATATTTATTAGTAAGCGATAACTTCTCTTATCCACAAAACGAGTCCATACGACCACGCAAGATAGTAGTATACCTATGCTCAACAAACTCCCCCAAGGTTTATACTGCTGAATCACGGTGCTCAGTATGGCCTGCTGATCATCATATAACCCTTCCAGCATGAGATAATTATATTGAGTTCCATACTCACTGATATAAGTTATCCCGCAGATTCCTAATAATACGAAAACACTCAGATAAATTAGCCCTATCATATTGCGTGCTCGTCTAACCCAATTATCTAATCGCAAAGGCTGTAGGAAACAATTCAGCAAAAAAGGAATAGCGAGACAAACTCCAGCAGCAGAGGAGTCAAATTTAAAACCGGTGGCTAAGGCATCAAGTATTTGCTTAACCGTGATATTTAACGAAATGTTCTCGCTGAAATGAAAGAGATAAAATAGCCTAAATGACATAAGTAGAAATACTCCACCCAGCCACAATAAAAGTATCTTCCAACTCTCAGTAATAAAAAGGTACCACCGCCCCACCTTTGGTGCGCCAAAAGAAGCTTGCATTGAATTTCCTTTGCAAATTGTAATAAACAATTGTACCAATTTCAGGTTTATATGGGAGCTTTTACAGGTAAGTGTTTACTAATTTTTACAATTTTATGACTACTATGAGAAGCTATAGCAGGGGAAGGATAATTAAGGGAAAAATAGGACTTTTAGATAACTGAGAAGATATGTTGATTACAAGCCACCTTGTGACAGCAGCGCAGAATGACAAATGTAGCGCAGCTCGCGTTACAGCCAGCTGCGTGCATAGCGTGGTAACTCAGCTTTAACTCAATCCTAACTAAACACCATCTCCGGTACGTCATCTGGGCAAATCAACATGCCTGCGGTTTTGGCTTGAATTTCCGAGGCGCTAACACCTGGAGCTCGCTCAAGTAAATGAAATGCACCCTCTTTGACTTCAAGCAGCGCAAGATCGGTTACTATCTTATTGATACAGTTTACGCCGGTGAGCGGTAAACTGCAGCGCTGTAGCAGCTTGGACTCGCCTTGTTTATTCGCATGCGTCATAGTGCAAATTATATTTTTAGCCCCAGCGACAAGGTCCATCGCGCCACCCATGCCCTTGATAAGCTTACCTGGGATCATCCAGCTGGCAAGATTGCCGTACTGGTCGACTTCAAAAGCGCCGAGCACCGTGAGGTCCACATGACCGCCACGGATCATTGCAAAACTTTCTGCAGAACTAAAAATGGCAGCGCCCGTACGGGCTGTAACGGTTTCCTTACCCGCATTGATCATATCCGCATCCACTTCCTGCTCGGTCGGATAAGCGCCCATGCCTAATAAGCCGTTTTCCGATTGCAGCATAACATCCATGCCCTGTGGTACATAATTGGCCACCAGCGTGGGGATCCCAATGCCAAGGTTGACATAAAACCCATCTCTTAATTCCTGCGCCACTCGCATGGCCATTTGCTCTCTGGTTAATGCCATTATGCTTGCTCCTTCACAGTACGTTTTTCGATGCGTTTTTCAAACTGTCCTAGAATCACTCTGTCGATATAAATTCCGGGGGTATGAATTTGGCTCGGTTCGATTTCGCCGGGCTCTACAATTTCTTCCACTTCAACGACGGTAATTTTTCCAGCCGTTGCAGCCATTGGATTAAAGTTCATGGCGGTGTGGCGATAAACACAATTGCCAAAACGGTCTGCTTTCCACGCTTTTACAATGGCAAAGTCTCCCGTAATACTCGGCTCTAAAATATATTCTCTATCACCAAACGTTTTTACCTCTTTGCCCTCAGCGACGGGTGTACCAACGCCTGTTGCGGTATAAAAAGCGGGGATCCCAGCTCCACCTGCGCGCATCTTTTCTGCAAGTGTCCCTTGTGGAGTTAATTCAACTTCCAATACACCGCTCAATAACTGCTGCTCAAACAAGGCGTTTTCTCCCACATAGGAAGCCACCATTTTGCGGATCTGCTTATCCTCAAGCAAAATCCCTAAACCAAACCCGTCTACTCCGCAGTTATTAGAAACCACGGTTAAGTCCTTTGTGCCCATGTGGCGTATTTGGCTTATCAAACCTTCTGGGATCCCGCACAAACCAAAGCCCCCCGCAATCACGGTCATGCCATCACACAGTCCTGCCATTGCCTCTTCGTAGCTTACGACTACCTTATCAAATCCAGCCATCGTTCCTCCTATTGCACTGTCCAGCCGCCGTCCAATACAATGGCTTGGCCAGTAATGTTGCGTGACTCATTTGCGAGTAAAAAATTGACAGCATGGGCAATCTCATCCAACCCTATAAAGGCCTTTTTCGGCATTGGTGCCAACATGATATTGTTTATCACTTCATCTTCGCTGATCCCATGCTGTTTCGCTTGCGCGGTAATTTGCTGTTCTACCAATGGGGTTTTTACATAAGCTGGGCAAATGGTGTTTACGGTGATATCGCAGTCCGCGGTTTCCAGCGCCAATACTTTGCCAAATCCCATTAACCCATGTTTTGCAGCGACATAAGCAGACTTATATTTAGAAGCGACTAAAGCGTGAATAGAACCAATATTGACGATGCGGCCAAAGCCTCCTTTGCGCATATGCGGCAATACCGCCTTACACAACATGGCGGGGCCTGTTAGCATCACATCTTGCAGCAATTGCCATTTATCTTCTGGATAATGCTCCAGTGCTTCAACATGTTGCACGCCTGCGTTATTGATAAGCACATCAATGTTATCGTGCTGACGGACAAAGTCAGCGATGTCTTGCTTATTAGCGATATTGAGCGCAAACGCTTGTGCATTTCCTCCGTCACTGACGATAGACTCGGCCACCGTCTGTGCTTGCGCTAAGTTCAAGTCTACGAGCACTAAGCTGTAACCTTGTTTGCTCAGGGCCATCGCGATATAGCGACCAATGCCACTTGCAGCCCCTGTGATCAACGCCGTCTTCATCGTCACTCCTTGATTATTTTGCTAAGAACTGAGCAATGGTGTCAGCCTGTGATTGAATTGAAAAAATACCGTCTAAATGTCCCCAAACGCCTTCTATCTCTGTAATTTGCACGTCTTTATTCTTGGCTTTAAGGGTTTCTGCTAACTTACGAATGGGCTCAGGCCTTAATAACAAGTCATTGCTTGCAGGCATCAACAAAACCTTTGCTGTGATTTTATCGATAGCGCTATCAAAATTACCTTGCATGCCTGCGGTATATAGTTGCGAGGCGCGGACTAAATACAAGATTGAATTCGCATCTTGCGTTTCAGCCCTCGCTCGTGCGCGCGTGGCTAGCGTTTGGCTGAGTTTAGGAAGCTGACGAATATCTTGTTTTGCTTTGGGATCAAGCACAATAAAGTCTGGAAAACTGGCGTTGTAAATAGCGGGGTGCATCGCGTCTTGAGTAATATTAAGCATCGTGGCAGTCAGTCCAGCAAGCGGCCTTTCCCCGTCGTAGTAGTCCCCGCCCTGCCAATTTGGATCAAGTCGAATAGGTAAAGCCCATTTCTCTAACGCCGCAACGGTCCAAGCATCCATCTTTGCCGCGCCAATCACATGAATTAAACGTGACACTTTTTCGGGATAACGCACCGACCATTCTAACGCTTGGAAAGATCCCATAGACGCGCCCATCACTGCATGTAGTTTGTCGATACCTAAGCTATCCAATAGTTGCTTTTGTACTTCAACAAAATCACCGATGGTCACCACGGGAAAGTCCAAGCCGTAAGGCTTGCCCGTCTTCGGATTAATGGAAGCTGGGCCCGTCGTGATCACATCTCTACTATGCCAGTTTGCATTGACCAAAGTATCTGTGCTTATCACAAAGTATTTATTAGTATCTATCGCTTTACCCGGGCCGATAATGGCATCCCAGTAACCTGCCAATACGTCAGACTCTCGATACTTGCCCGCGGCGTGAGATGTGCCAGAAAAGAAATGCGTGATCAAAATTGCATTGCTTTTGTCGGCATTTAACTTGCCATAGCTTTCCCAGCCGACCTTAACGTCAGGAATGCTGACTCCAGACTCTGTAGTAAAATGCGCGAGTGTAAATGCCCGCTTTTCAACCAGCATAGGTTTGTTTGTCTCACTGCCATAGACAATATTGCTGGCAACGAACAAAAGTAACAGGAAAATCCGCTTCATTGCTGTATCTCTCCGTTAAAATAAGATGAATAGGGTTAATGCGAGGGCAACCCCCACCAGCGGTACAACCGCAGTCAACGCAGCCATGGACCAATATGCTCGTTGATGTGTTTCTTTACAGATAGCGCGAATGGTTGTGACCACATAACCGTTGTGCGGTAAGGTATCCAAAGCGCCTGAGCTAATAGCGACAACACGATGTAATTGTTCTGGGTTGACACCTGCATCGATGTAGTGCGGCGCCACTAAAGGTAACGCAATGGCTTGCCCACCGGATGCCGAACCGGTTAAACCGGCTATTACACTTACCGCCACCGCGGCGCCAAGTAACTCATTACCCGGCATCTGTGTCATCATCTCGACCGCTAATTGAAATGCCTCGGTGTTTTTTGCTACCGCACCAAAACCCACTACCGCACTGGTATTACCGATAGCAACTAGCGCACCTGTTGTACCTAGGTTAATCGCGGCTCCCATGTTGTGAAAATGCTTAAAGTTAATCGCGACAATACTGAGTACACCGCCTAGCAACGCTACAATGAGTGCACTTTGCTGCAGCACATCATGAAGTGTAAAAGATAAAATTAACACCACGATTAAAGGCAGTACACCAGTGATTGGATGAGGATAGTTACGTTCATGGATTTCAGGGTCGTCTTCTTTCGCCTCAAAGTGCTCACCATTTGCCACCGCTTTGGCTATCATCTTTTTCAACCACCAATAACCCGTAATGGCCATAAATGTGGCGACCACTAGACTGACTTCCCAAGCCGCATAAGGCGAAGTGCCTAAATATTTTATTGGGATCCAGTTTTGGATTTCAGGGGAGCCTGCCGAAGTCATGGTAAAGGTGACTGAGCCGAAGGCCAGAGTTGCGGGAATAAAACGCCTTGGTAAATTGGCGTCTTTAAATAAGCTGAGCGCCATAGGATAGACAGAAAAAGCCACAATAAAAACACTAACGCCGCCATACGTTAGTACCGCACAGGCAATCACCACCGCTAATACCGCATGTCTCATACCTAACTTGTCGACAATATAGCGTGCCACGCTGTCGGCAGCACCGCTGTCTTCCATGAACTTACCGAACAAAGAGCCAAGCAAAAACATGAAAAACCAAGCACTCAAAAAGCCAGCAAAGCCATCCATATAGAGTGTAAGAAAGCTGCTTTCTACAGCTTCTGTGGGAAATAGCGCAACGCCACTCGTTAATGCGACCAATAAAGCGCACAGAGGAGCTGCGATAAACAAGTTTACGCCACGGAGAGTTAGCCAAATAAGCAGGCCAAGTCCTCCTGCCAGTCCAAGCATACTGAGCATAAGGGCATCCTTTTATTGTTATTAATGCCCGTTATAAGTTGATGTGTTGGGCATACTGTTGATGAATATCAGTGTGGCGTGCAGACGCAATAAAAACCATAGTACTAAGGTTATAGAAGCTCTACACCCCGTGTTAATCCTAGCGTATCAAGGCATTAGTACTAAGGTACTAATAGAAAAACTTTACAACTCCCCTATGCTTTGGTGTGACAACAAGCACCCAAAATGACAATAATAGGGACCACAGGATGAACATTTACCAACCTAGATATTCAGCTATCGCGTTGGCTATTACACTCGCAACTCAAGTCAGCCCAGCGGCAGCAGAACAAACAACACAATCAGAAGGCAAGCTAGAACGCATTGAAGTCACGGCGCGTAAGACGGTAGAAAACCTTCAAACCGTTCCAGTTACAGTGACTTCTATCGGTGAAACCGATCTACTCGAAAATGGCATTTCGGTCCTCTCTGAAGTCCAGCAGTTTTCACCCAATACCACGCTTCAAGCTAGCCGTGGCACTAACTCTACCCTCACTGCTTTTATTCGTGGTGTCGGGCAACAAGACCCATTATGGGGTTATGAACCCGGTGTCGGCATTTACGTCGATGACATTTATTTGGCAAGGCCGCAAGGGGCTGTACTCGATCTGCTTGATGTACAACAGATTGAAGTACTACGAGGACCGCAAGGAACGCTATACGGCAAAAACACCATTGGTGGCGCAATCAAATATGTCACTAAAGAAATGTCTGGCGATGCGACATTTAACGTGGAGGGGACGGTTGGTAGTCATAATCAACGCGATCTTAAGATCACAGGTCAACTGCCGCTCGTAGAAGACACACTCTACTTAGGTTATGGCTTTGCCACTTTGAATCGAGATGGCTTTGGTGAATTCAAGGTTTCAACGCTACCCGGCCAAGATAAGGAAAACTACAATAAAGAAATTCAAGCTGCACGGTTAACCTTGGAATATCGTCCAAGCGATGATTTGTTCTTCCGTTTAGCATGGGATAAAACCGACGATGACTCCAACTCTAAAGGAGGTTATCGCTTGTTGCCGAGCTTACTGACTGACGCCCCCGTGCCTGACAGCGTATTTGATTCTTACACCAGTATGCCAACCTGGAATAAAGTCGAACTTGAGGGATATAGTTTGACCGCTCGCTGGGATCTTTCTGACGCCACCACAATAAAATACATCGGTGCTAGCCGAGATAGTTACTCCCCGACTAATATCGACTTTGATAATACGCCACTGCGGATCTTTGATGTACCCGCCATTTATGATGACGAACAAACCACGCATGAGATACAACTAAGCCATGCAGGTAATGGCTATAAATTTGTCTCAGGTCTATATTATTACGATGGCGAGTCATGCGGCCAATTCCAAGCAATTTTAGAAGTGTTAGGACAAAGCTTAGGCGCTCCCGGTCTTACGCGAGAAGTGAGTGGTTGTAACAACTCAAATAGTAAAGCCGCGTATATTCAAGGCACTATTGATTTAGCAGAGCAGTGGTCACTCACATTGGGCGCTCGTTACACTAAAGACAGCAAAGAAGCACAAGTCAGCAATGGTTTGGTCTTTGATGTCGTGTATCCCGAATCAAATTGGATCCCAGGTTATACACGCCCTGCAGGTGAGCTCGTACCGTCAGTGCTTGATGATGAAGAAGATTGGTCACGGTTTACGCCAAGAGTGGGAGTGGAATATCAATACAACCGCGATATCATGTTCTTCGCCAGCTACGCTCAAGGGTTTAAATCTGGTACCTTTAACCCCAGAGCCAGCACCGCGGAGCCTGCTGCAGACCCTGAAATCGTAGATTCATTCGAAATCGGTATGAAAAGCGAGTGGAACGATAATCTAAGAGCCAATATCACGCTATTCACATTAGATCACAAAGACCGCCAATATATTTCCGTATTGCCCGGTGCAACTTCTGCCGATCTAAACCAACGACTTGGCAACATTGGTAAGTCGACTGCAAATGGTATTGAAGCCGAGCTGAGCTATGTCGCTACCGAAGCGCTGAGTTTTGACGCCGCGATAGGATATATAGACAGCGACTTCGAAGAGGTACTCGATACTAACCCAGACACGGGGGCGACATTTGACAAATCTGAGCGCTTTAGTATTTCTAACACCCCTGATTTAACTTTTAACCTTGGGGCGACATACAAACTCTACAGTGATATTGGCGACTGGGTGTTCAATGCCAGCTACTACCATCGTGGTGATTATGTTTTATTTGAGGAAGATAGCCTACTGACGCAGGATAGCTATGGTTTAGTTAATCTGAGTATTAATTGGTATAGCACAGATGGCAATTGGCGTGTTGGTCTTCATGGGAAAAACCTGACCGATGAAGAATATATGATAGGAGGCTATCAGTTCGTGACACCAGACCCAAGCGATCCGAGTAATGTGAGTAAATATACGCCGGGGCTTGGTGGTGATAATACCTTAATAGGCTACTTTGGCGACCCAAGAACCGTTTCGCTTACCGTGGGTTATCGTTTTTAGCACCGCAAGCGAGGCTGTAAGGGAGCCTCGCTATCTCAATCACTTGATGTAGTTTCGGAAATACCCTATAACAACGGATACTAGGAGTTAGTTAAGGATGTCTCAGGTGCAAGCAATCATCGCTGATGACCACCCATTATTTCGCAGCGCACTCAAACAAGCCGCTGCACAAGCGATTGGTCATGATCCCATCAAAGAAGCCAGTACCTTAGACAGCTTATTCGAGATGTTGCTCGCGCATCCTGAGACAGAGCTAGTATTTTTGGACTTATCTATTCCTGGTGCGAAAGGTCTCGAAGGTCTTGCCCGGTTAAGAAATCAATACCCTGACATATTAGTGATCATGGTTTCAGCCAACGAATCGGCAGCCATTATTAGCCAATGCATTGCCCTCGGGGCAAGCGCTTATATTCCCAAATCGTCCTCTCTAGAGTTGATCAGTGATGCCATCAAGCTCGTTATAGAAGGAGAAACTTGGTTACCCGAAATCGTAGATATCGCGCCTGAAAATGACAGCGAACAAGCACAATTTGCACGTAATTTAGAAAAACTAACTCCCCAGCAATATCGAGTATTAACGATGATTGCCGATGGCCTTTTGAATAAGCAGATTGCGTATGCAATGTCGATTCAAGAGACCACCATCAAACAGCATGTTTCAGCTATTTTAAAAAAGCTCAATGTGTATAACCGCACCCAAGCTGGGATCCTCTTTAATCAACTAGCTACGGATGTACATCTCGACGATGAAGCGAGTGCTTAAACCTTGGAAGACTAGAGCAATCGCTTAATCATGCGCTTTAGAGCTGGCGTTTTAAGTGGTTTATAGAGTAATGGGATCCCTGCATCACTCACTCGCTCGCGGATGGCCTCGTCATGGTTAGCCGTATTAATAATGATTGGCATATCATCAAGCTCAAGCGCTGCTATTACCTCAAGTCCAGTGACACCATGATCAAGCTGATAATCCGCGATCAGCATATCTGCCCGACTCGTTGCTTGCAGCGCACTAAGCTCAGCTTCATCTCGCGCCACAGCTACTTGGCATCCCCAACTCAGTAATACTTGAGATAATGCATTAAGTGCATTGGCATCATTATCGAGCAACCAAATAGACAGACCCGATAGTTGCGAATCACCGCTGAGTTTATCAGCGGTTACTTCGGCCTTTTGATCCGTCTGCTTTCCATAACTTGGTAGTGTTAAGGTAAATTGGGTGCCTTTATTAAGTTGTGAGCCAAGGGTGATGGGAATTTCCAACACTTCGCATATCCGTTTACTGATAGCAAGCCCGAGCCCTAACCCCTGCGCCAGTTCTTTACTGTGGAGCTGTTTGAACTCTTGAAATATGGCGTCCTGATCTTGCTTTGCAATGCCCACTCCAGTGTCTTCAACAATGATAGAAACACTCTCCCCCTGACATTCAGCGATAAGTCTTACCGCACCAGACTCAGTATAACGGATAGCGTTGCTCAGTAAGTTTCCCAATACCCTTTTTAGCAGTGCTTTATCGGTGTAGAGCACGACATCACAAACCCGCACTGCAAACGCTAATCCTTTGTCTTTTGCTACTGCCCCATATTCATTTTCCAATGGTTCCAGCAGTGACGACAACGCAAAGCGCGAGCGATTAACCTTAAATGCCCCAGCCTCTAACTTTGTGAGCTCAAGAATGCTCGACAACAGTTCTTCAGCACTTGCCAATGAACTTTTGATGCTTTGCGAAAGCTCAGCTAAGTCGGTCCCTTGGGCCTTTTCACTCATCAATGAGCAAAACAGGCTCGCTGCGTTGAATGGCTGTAACAGATCATGACTCGCTGCGGCGAAAAAGCGGGTCTTACTCTCCGTTGCATGCTCCGCTTGGCGTTTCGCAGAAGATAAAGCACGGTTGGCGTCTATCAACTCTTTGGTCCTTGCCGCGACCGTTTCTTCTAGGTTTACATTAACTTGCTCTAGTAAGGATTGTTGTTTTACAAACTCGGTGATATCCGTATAGGTCGTTACAAATCCACCACCTGGTAATGGGTTTCCTTGCATTTCAAACACTCGGCCATCATGGTGCTCTCGACGGTAGCGATACGCATTACCTCGTCGTAAATGTGATAGACGCTTCTCTACTTGCTGCTCGACATCAGCATCACCAAATAGTCCGCGCTGCGCATTGTAACGAATAAGCTCAGCCACAGGACGCCCGATAAACAGCGCATTGTCTGGATAATTAAACATTTCTGCGTAGCGCTGGTTCCAAGCGACCAATTGCAGTTGGCTATCTACTACACTTATCCCCTGACTGACGTTTTCTATCGTCGACTGCAGTAAGTCGCGATTAAAACGTAGCACCTGTGACGCTTCATCAACAAATTCCGCAACTTGCTCTAAAGGCTGGCGTTTTTCATCTTTGGCGACATCTAAAATCAGTTTCGCAGATGCCCCTCCAACGAGCGTCGACATCTCCCGCTCGATCATATTTTCCACTTGCAATGGCGCTGGCTGTTTCCAGTTGGCAGGCTCCTTAGGAAAATGAAGCTCGACAAGCTGCTGCGCACGCGCTTGCTCGCTAAAGCGCTGCAGTAATGTTGCTAAGTCTTGGTAACTCAATACCGTGTTAGTGGACTGTGAAGACTTGGACGGCATTACAAACTTGTTGCTTTGTAAGCGCTCAGCAAGACGTGCGGATGAAATAAACGGCACCAGCAGATAAACCAACAAATTTGCACTTAAAGAGATCAGCACGGACTGACTCGTACTGTCTAACCCCAGACCCAAAAAGTCTAAAGGTGCTAACCATGTGATATTCAAAGGTCCCGCGCTCAACCAGTGACTTTCGAAGTTAAAGCCACTAATGAGACTCGGTAACAATAGCGTGTAAAACCAAATAGCAAAACCCGTCACAATCCCCAATTGCGCACCTAAGCATGAAGCCCCACGCCACCATAAACCAACCACCATCGCAGGTGCAAACTGCGCAACCAAAGCAAATGACATGAGTCCCATATTGGCTAGCGTGTTGCCCTCAGCAAGCACGCGATGACTGGCATAACTCAGTAATAAAATGCCAACAATAACCACCCGTCGAGCATTGAGCAGATTAAACTTAGATAAACCTCTATGGCTGGAATTTAACTGCGAGCGGCGCAACAAAAATTGATTGATAAAGTCATTGGTGATCATGATAGATAGCACGATGGCTGAGACTATCACCATGCTCGTCGCCGCAGAGAACCCTCCTAAAAAGGCTATCAAAGCGACTACAGGCGCATCAGATCCCAGTGGTAAGGCAAGCACAAACGTATCGTAGCCAACATCTTGACCATTAAAATATACCAGCCCGGCGTAGGCGATTGGCAAAATAAACAAATTAATTAGCAATAAATAAAAGGGAAATAACCAGCGTGCGGTCTTAAACTGGTTTTGTTCATCATATTCAATAAAAGAGGTATGAAACTGCCTCGGTAAACAAAGCGTTGCCAATACCCCTAAAAGAACATGGACTAAATAAACATAGGTTGGGCTAGCCGATGCCTCTATTTGCTTAGTAATTCCCTGCTGCTCCGCTTGGTTAAATAAGTGAGAGGGCGATTCAAAAAGCACAAAACAGACATAGACACCAACGGCAATAAACGCCAGTAACTTAACTAATGACTCAAAGGCGATTGCAGTCATCAACCCTGGGTTATGCTCACTGGGTCTCAGCCTACGAGTGCCGAACAAAATAGCAAAAAGGGCTAACAGCAAGGTGATATAAAAAGTACTATCCTGCCAAAACGCGACACTCACCCGCTGGGTGTCGCTTGTTAGCATACCGATACTGGCACTGGTAGCATTAAGCTGAAGGGCAATATAGGGCACAACCGCAATGACAGAGATCAGAGAAATGAGTCCAGACAGACTAGAAGAATTACCGTAACGAGTGGCAATAAAGTCCGCCATGGAAGTAAGTTGCTGCTGGCGGCATATTTCAGCAATTCGTGTGTAGACTTGCCAACCAAATATAAACAGTAAAATCGTGCCAACATAAGTTGGGGCAAGCCACCAGCCGTTATTTGCAGCTTGTGCAGTAGTACCAAAAAACGCCCAAGAGGTGCAATACACCCCAAGTGACAAGGCATAGGTAACTTGCTTGGCACGGTAAGACCTAAATTTAGTACTCGCCCTATCTGCGCCCCATGCAATGGTAAATAAAAGCGCTAAATAAAGCAGCGCAATAAGACTGATCAGCTCGATAGAAAACATAACTGTGATGATTTTTTATTGTTTGCTCTAGCATAACGGCTGTACTGTAAAAAGACAGCACACTTTAGTGCTACAGCCTATCACTACTTATAACCTAAAACTGCTCACCGATTTATCCAGTGCACGGGATAAAGACAGCAGCGACAATGCTTCATCTGACGCGCGTTCGGCTCCCGTTGCTGTCTCTTGCGCGGTTTCGCTGATTTCTGTCACACTTTGCGAAAGTTGCTGTGTAACCGTGTTTTGCTCCTCAGAAGCACTGGCTATTTGCAGATTCATATCTTTAATCGTACTCACAGATGAAGAAATCGCTTGTAACACTTCATCCGTTTTCGCCGACTTGTCCGCTGTATCTTTAGCATCTTTAACGTTCTCTCGCATCATGCCAACGGAGCGCTTCGCTTCATTTTGCAACTTAGAGATCATCTCTTGAATTTCGTCTGTACTCTTTTGGGTGCGACTCGCAAGGCTTCTCACCTCGTCGGCCACTACGGCAAAGCCTCTTCCTTGTTCGCCAGCTCTTGCGGCTTCAATTGCTGCGTTGAGCGCTAACAGATTAGTTTGCTCCGCTATACCCCTGATGACATCCAAAATAGAACCTACCGACTCTGTTTCTTGTTCAAGATTCTCAATGGTCTGGCTCACATTTTCTATTTTACCCACTAGACCTTCCATTGCTTGCTGTGTTGCAACGACAACTTGAACACCTGAATTAGATTGAGAATCCGCATCGGTCGCAGCATCCGCTGCGAGTTGAGCACTTTGGGTTATTTCAGCAATCGTGGCAGCCATTTCATTCATCGAAACAGCACTATGACTGAGTTGCTCCATTTGGTTGTCCGCCCCTTGTTTGGACTGGGCGGTGATAGCACTAAGCGTTTCTGACGAGGAAGATAGTGCATGTGTAGAGCTTTGAATTTCTGCAATGATGGCTTTTAGTTTGTCAGCCATATCACGCATTGCCAAATAAATACCGCTGACTGATTCCCCTCTGTCAAATTGTATAGTGAGGTCGCCACTGGCAATCCTTGATGCCACTTCCGCGATTTCTTTTGGCTCCCCACCAATTGGGGTTTTGATTAAACGAGTGATATACCAACTCAGAAAGCAGCCTAAAAAGATCACCGCAAGTGCAACAACAATAATTGTATTCACGGTGTTTTCACTTTGCGCTTGAGCAACTGGCCCCAATTCGTCTTGCTTATCTTTTATCGATTCTTTAATACGTGCTAAATAATCCGCAATAGTTTGACCATTTTTATTTAGTGATTCGGCTATTAACTGATTCCTCTCTGTGATAATTCGCTGAACTTCGTTTACCCCCCGAGAGTAACGATCTCCAAGTGACTCAGTATCTGCTAGTAGTTGCTTGGCTGTGTCATCGGTAAATTCCGATCTAGATTGGTTTAGTAAGTCCTTTTCTTGCTTAAGTTCTTTCATTGCTCTTTCATAGTCTTCAGGCTGGTTACTCACTAAAAACTTGCTGACAAATAATCGCCCTAGTAGCAACTTTTCTTGCATATGAGCAGCAACATTTAATCCTTGAAAGTCATTACGTTCGACACTTAACTCCATTAACTGAGTGACATTTTTTCGCATTTGAGGACCTATTTGATCCAATGTGTCGTTAACAACTGTATCTCTGCGACGGTAAAGCGTTAGGATCTGTTTAAAGGTCGTTTCATATTCGACTAAAGCCTCCTCACTTTTCTCTACTAGCGCTACTAACTCTGGTGTGGTTAGGACCTTTCTCGCTTCGAGGAAATCTTTATGTAATTGCTCAGTCTTTTGTTCAAATTGGCGTATATCTTCTTGAGACTGCTGCTTGAGAAAATTTAAGACGTTGACTCTGGTTGACAATAAGTTTGCTTCTAAACTACTCGCTAGGTTACTTGCCCTGGCCAAGCTGCGATATTCGACAAAGTTACCAAAGCCACCACTTAACCCAACATAAGCCACACCAGACAGCATGATCATAAGTACAATCATAATTCCAAATGAAACCGATAATTGCTGACCTAACTTTAACTTTGTAAGCATATAAAAACCCTAAACATCGTCTTCACGGATAGTCTAGTAGCTATTGCACGAGACGCACGAGCAGGTGCTACTTGTGTTTAATACAATAATAATTGACGTTGTTCACCATTTAGTAAAGGTATGTACCGATTAAAAAACAACTTTGGGGATGTCGATATATTGCGCTTATTGCATTTAAAAGGAGCGAAGATTTGTTAATGGTTAATATTAATTAGAACGGGATAGAGCTTATTACACGACAAAAGTTCGCTATGACCGAGAGAGTGCTATTATTTATTCTCTTTAAAACACAAAAGTCTAATTTAGTTAAAAACTAAAATTAAGCTTTCTTAGGACGTTCAATCAC